>NZ_ARVW01000001.1:5878500-6552500 GCF_000384315.1 Amycolatopsis nigrescens CSC17Ta-90
GACCGCGGTGAACGACGCCGTCGAGCCGGCCTCGTTGATGCCCTCGTGCAGCAGCTGTCCCTGCTCGGACTCCTTGTACGCCAGCATCAGCTTGGCGTCCACCGAGGTGTAGGTCTGCCCGTTCGGGTTGTAGATCTTGGCGGTGGGGAACATCGAGTCCAGGCCGAAGGTGCGGGCCTCGTCCGGGATGATCGGCACGATCCGCTTGCCGATCTCGGAGTCCTTCGCCAGCTCGCGGATCAGCCGGACGATGGCCATCGTGGTGGCCACTTCCTGCTTGCCGGAGCCGCGGCGGATGCCCTCGTAGACCTTGTCGCCGGGCAGCACCAGCGCCTTGGCCTTGGACCGCCGCTCTGGCAGGAAGCCGCCGAGCGCGCGGCGGCGCCCGATCAGGTACTCGATCTCCGGCGAGTTCTCGCCGGGGTGGTAGTACGGCGGCAGCTTGGGGTCGCGCTCGAGCTGCTCGTCGCTGATCGGGATGCGCTGCGCGTCCCGGAACAGCTTTAGGTCGTCCAGGGTGAGCTTCTTCATCTGGTGCGTGGCGTTGCGGCCCTCGAACGAGGAGCCGAGCCCGTAGCCCTTGATGGTGTGCGCCAGGATCACCGTGGGCTGGCCGTGGTGCTCCAGCGCCGCGTTGTAGGCCGCGTAGACCTTGCGGTAGTCGTGCCCGCCGCGCTTGAGGTTCCAGATGTCGGCGTCGGAGAGGTCCTTGACCAGCTCCTTCGTCCTGGGGTCCCGGCCGAAGAAGTGCTCGCGCACGTACGCGCCGTCATTGGCCTTGTAGGTCTGGTAGTCGCCGTCCGGGGTGGTGTTCATGACGTTCACCAGTGCGCCGTCGCGGTCCGCGTGCAGCAACGCGTCCCACTCGCGGCCCCAGATGACCTTGATCACGTTCCAGCCGGCGCCGCGGAAGTAGGACTCCAGCTCCTGGATGATCTTGCCGTTCCCGCGCACCGGCCCGTCCAGCCGCTGCAGGTTGCAGTTGATCACGAAGGTCAGGTTGTCCAGGCCCTCGCCGGCCGCCACGTGGATCAGCCCGCGCGACTCGGCCTCGTCCATCTCGCCGTCGCCGAGGAACGCCCATACGTGCTGGTCGTCGGTGTTCTTGAGGCCGCGGTCGCGCAGGTAGCGGTTGAACCTGGCCTGGTAGATCGCGTTCATCGGGCCGAGGCCCATGGACACCGTCGGGTTCTCCCAGAACTCCGGCATCAGCCGCGGATGCGGGTAGGACGGCAGCCCGCCGCCGGCCCCGGCGTGCGAGTACTCCTGGCGGAAGCCGTCCAACTGCTGCTCGGTCAGCCTGCCTTCGAGGAAGGCCCGCGCGTAGATGCCGGGGGAGGCGTGCCCCTGGATGTAGATCTGGTCGCCGCCGCCGGAGTGGTCCTTGCCGCGGAAGAAGTGGTTGAAGCCGACTTCGTACAGCGCGGCCGAGGAGGCATAGGTCGAGATGTGCCCGCCGACGCCGACCCCCGGCCGCTGCGCCCGGTGCACCATGATGGCCGCGTTCCACCGGATGTAGGCCCGGTAGCGGCGCTCGATGTCCTCGTCACCGGGAAACCAGGGTTCGTTCTCGGTGGGGATGGTGTTCACGTAGTCCGTGGTGCTCAACGGGGGCAAGCCGACGTTGCGTTCGCGGGCCCGCTCCAGCATCCGGAGCATCAGGTACCGGGCGCGTTGCTGGCCGCCACGGGCCAGTGCCTCGTCGAAGGAGGCGAGCCACTCGGACGTCTCTTCCGGGTCGATGTCCGGCAGGTGTGACGCCAGTCCATCGCGGATGACACGAACGCGTGCATGGGCCTCCTGACCTGCGACGCTTCCGCGTCCGGCCGCACTGCCTTGGGGGGCCAAGGGATCTCCTCGCCATCTTGTTGCTCGTGCTCGCACACAATCGTCTGCAGTGTGTTCGCCTGCCATGTTCGTCGCGTTCTCGGCTCACGTCATGCGCTACTCAGCGGTAACGTTCACCCACCCCGCCGCAGCCGGTTCCCGGCCGCGGTTGTATCGCGCGCGCGACTGCATCCACCCTAAGCTAGGCCCGGAAGTGGGGCTCGGGCGCGCCGGGGGAGCGAGGTCCGTCAGGTCGATGTTTTTCACCTCGCGACGGAATGACTACTGCCCGTACGCTGCGACACGAGTTGGGAGTAGATCCGGTGTGGACGGTTGCGCCGGGCGGCTTACCAGTGTTCGCTTAGCGCATCCGTTTACCCGAGTAGGGCGGGCTACCGCCCTACGCCGTCTTAGCTGGAGGAGTGAAAGTCGTGGTCGCCGCTGGAGACGCTGAACAGAACAGCGTCGCCGAGAGGCTTGGGATCAAGCCGGACATGGTGGTTCAGGAGATCGGCTGGGATGAGGACGTCGACGACGACGCCCGCGCCGCGATCGAAGAACATATCGGTGGCGAGCTCCTCGATGAGGACGCCCAGGAGGTCATCGACGTCGTGCTGCTCTGGTGGCGCGAAGACGACGGTGACCTGGGAGATGCGCTCATCGACGCCCGGGACATGCTGAACGAGGAAGGCGTGATCTGGGTACTCACTCCCAAGACCGGGCAGCCGGGGCACGTCGAGCCGAGTGACATCGCGGAGGCCGTGCCGGCGGTCGGTCTCTCGCAGACCGGCAACGTCAGCATCGGGGACGGCTGGGCCGGGACCAGACTGGTGTCGCCGAAGTCGAAGACCCGGCGCTGAGCCGGGCGGCACCCGGCCGGGCGGTGCGCATCGCGCGATAGGGTTGTCCCGCAGGCATGAGACGCACCCAGCTCCAGGTGAGAGGATTCCCAGGTATGGCGGTCGAGGTCGGTTCGCAAGCCCCGGACTTCACGCTCAACGACTACAACAAGCAGGAAGTCAAGCTCTCGTCCTTCCAGGGCGACAAGCCGGTGCTGCTGGTGTTCTACCCGTTCGCGTTCAGCGGCATCTGCCAGGGCGAGCTCTGCCAGCTCCGCGACGAGTTCGCGGACTACGACGGCCAGGGCGTGCAGGTGCTCGGGGTGTCGGTGGACACGCCGTTCTCGCTCAAGGCGTGGGCCGAGCAGCAGGGCTACCAGTTCCCGCTGCTGTCCGACTTCTGGCCGCACGGTGAGGTCGCCAAGACCTACGGCGTGTTCAACGAGAAGGCCGGGCTGGCCAACCGCGGCACCTTCCTGATCGACAAGGATGGCGTGGTGCGCTACGCCGAGGTCAACGCGCCGGGCGAGGCGCGCGACCAGCAGAGCTGGAAGAAGGCCGTGGCCGAGCTGCCGGCATGAGACCGGACCGGCGGCGCCCGCGTGGCGCCGCCGGCTTCGGGCGCATAGCTCAGCGGGAGAGCACTCGGTTTACACCCGAGCGGTCGCAGGTTCGAATCCTGCTGCGCCCACCAGAAACTCCGAACAGGTTGCCGGGGCGACCTCTTGCTCACGCCGGTGGAACGAACGCGGGGAGTGCGGGCGGTTTATTGGTATCGGTTTCCGTCATGATGGCCCACAATTGGTCGCGCATTAACTGGGACAGGGTGCCGTAGGCTTCGGTGCGTGGCTCGATCGAGATGAACAGCTCGTTGCTGATTCGGTCTGCTTCGATGACGAACCAGTCCACGAGTTCGGTCCAAGTATTTTCCCAGGTGGGCGGGCTGTTCGGGCCCTCTGCCTTGTATGACTTTCCCGCTTCATCTGTTTCTAGCTCGCCGACGATGATTGAGCTTATGGCTCCGGTGATGACACCGTAGGCTACGCGAGCAGCAACGCCGCCGGCCACCGGAACCGCGGAGAAGGCTGCGGTAAGGGCAAGCGAGACCATCACTTCCAGGATTCCGTCCCAAGACGTGTCGGCCGGTTCCGGATTGGCCTTCTGCTTGAATATTTCGACCATCTTGCGCATGCGTTGCAGGATGAGATCCCTGGATCCGAGATAGGCGCCGCGATAACGCCCAAGCGTTTCGGCGAGGGCGAACATCTGATTCTCGTGACTCTCCGCGTACCGTTTGACCTGGTCGTGGTAGGATTTTGCCGCTTCGTAACGAGGATCGTCTTGCTCGATGCCGGCCAGCAGGGCGTCCAAGTTCTTGGCGAAGGCCTCGTCAAAAGAGTAGTCGTGCTTGTAGAGGTGCGAATCCGCCGGTCTCTTCTTTCCTTCCGCTGAGCACAAGTAGGAATCCTTCAAGGCCGTGAAGCACTCTTCCATCGAGCCTCTCCAGCGGATCCCGGAAACTTCGTGTATGGCGTAGAACGCGTTCGAAGGATCAAAGCCCGTTATGACGGAGCGCAACTCCCATTCCAGCGACGTGTGGTTCATCTTCATATTTCCGGCGCTATGGATGACGGCGCCGAGTTCGTTCTCTGTTCTCTTTTTGATGGAGTCAAGTTCGAAGCCGCACTCGGCGCAGACGTAGCGCCGCGGGCCGCCGTGCCGCTCTGGATGCGCGAGGTAGTTGAGCCAGCGGGCGAACTCTTTGACCGTCTCCGCCACATCTTCGTCGATGGGGCCATTGTCCCACTCCGCGCAAGGCTCGAACTCTTCCGGAGACCCGGCCATTCAACGGCCCTCCTTGAGATTCTTCAGAATGTTGTTCATGGTGTCCGCAGCCGCGTCATCGGCGGACTTCACTCCATTCGCCAGGTTCATGAAGTAGTTGAGATAGGCGCCAAAAGAACTTCTGAACTCCGCTTTCTCGGCCGCTAATCGATCCAGCTCCGTGAGGAAAGCCTGGAGAAATGCCTTGCTGCCTTCCTGGACATTGCCGGCCTTGCCGCGCCCCCCTACCCAGTTGTCCAGGGCTCCCTGGGTAAAACCTCTGGTCATGGCGGCCTGCACCGCTGCTCTGGCGGCGGTGTAGGCATCGGATTGAGTTTTCCACTGCTCCAGCGTGTCCTTCGCGAGTGCGTCTGCCGCACTTCGAACGTCTTCCGGACGTATGTGAATATTGACCATTGGTTCCATCCCTCCCGCCGATCGCGACAGGACAACCTTCCGGTCGCATGATCGCGATGTCTCCAAGCGGCACCTCTCCCACGTCAGTGCCCGCAGAGCGGTTCATTCTGCCGAAAGGGCCTGCTCCGCATGGCCCAAAGGTGGAAGGTTGGTCATGCTGTTACCCGCGGTGGTCTTACCGTAACCGCACGCCTACTTACGGTGCTGGTGTGCCGGACTAGGTGAAAGGTGGCCGACATTTTCGCGGGCAGGGTGATCCGGGTGGCGCCTTGGCGGACGAACTTGGTCAGGCTTGGTCAGCGGCAGCACGTCCGCCAGGTCGTGCGCGATGGAGAACCGGGCCAGGCCAGGGTCGGTCTGCCCGGCGGGCAGGTCGTTGTAGGAGTAGCTGAACCTGGGCAGGTCCGAGGCGCCCATCGGGTTGCGGATGAAGGAGAGCCCGATCCCGGTGACCGGGTCGAACAGCTTGCGCATGGTGTCGTCGCGGGTGCCATCGGAAAGCGCGCCGCTTGGAGTTCATCAGCCAGGCGTCGGTGAACGAGGCTCCGGCGCCTTCGAACTGTTGGTACGTCCGGCTTTCGTCCACCGTGATGGTTTGCCCGCCGGGCCGATGCCGTGGTCACCAGCAGGGCCGCGGGCAGCTCCGGAAAGGGCGGGTTGCCCACCGTGGTGCGCAACCCGCCCGGAACTCAGGTTTTCAGGTCAGTTGGTGACCCGTACGTAGTCGATCACCAGCTGCTGCGGGAAGGTCGTGCTGCCATCCGGGTCGCCGGGCCAGTAGCCGCCGACGGCGAGGTTCAGGATCAGGAAGAACGGATGGTCGAAGACCCAGCGGTTGCCGTTGAGATCGGCCGGGGTCCGCCGCTGGTAGACGTTTCCGTCCACCGACCAGGTAATGGAGTCGGGGGCCCAGTCCACGGCGAAGGTGTGGAAACCGTCGGCGAACCGCGGCCCGTTGTAGGCAGCGCCGATGCCGCCGGAACCGGAGTAGCCGGGGCCGTGCAGGGTGCCGTGCACGGTGTTGGGCTCGCGGCCGATGTTCTCCATGATGTCCAGCTCGCCGCAGGTCGGCCAGCCGGCACTGCCGATGTCGTTGCCCAGCATCCAGAAGGCGGGCCAGATGCCCTGGCCGTGGGACATCTTGATCCTGGCCTCGAAGTGCCCGTAGGTCTGGGTGAACTTGCCGGCGGTGTTCAGCCGGGCCGAGGTGTACTCGCACCTGCCGTACCAGCAGTTGTAGTTCGCCGGGTTCTCCTTGCGGGCGGTGATGACCAGGTTCCCCTGCCCGTCCATCGCGGCGTTGTTGGTGCTGTTCGTGTAGTACTGCCGCTCGTGGTTGTTGACGTTGTCGCCGGTTTCCAGCTGCCACTTGCCGCCGTCCACCGCGGAGCCCGCCGGCCCGTTGAACTCGTCGGCGAAGGTGGTGGCGGCGATATCGGGACTGGAGCCGGTGGTGCTGCCGGCGGGGGTGGCGGCCAGCAGCGTCCCTGCGGCCGCGGTCAGCGCGACCACGGCCAAGGTGAGGCCGGTGCGCAGCCGTCGTTTCGTGAGATTCGCGGACGTCTTCGTTGACGTCGGATTTGACATCACTGTCACCTCTCATGCGCAGGACCCGGGCGCCGATGCCCGGGGAATACCCAAAAGATCCTTTGTTGCGCGCGACAACAAAAGGATCGCATGGACTGGACCAATTGGACAAGGGGTGATTGTGCGGCGGGCGTCCGGTCGTACGCGGGGAGTGAGCGCTGTGGCGATGCACTCCGCTGCTTGCGCGACGGCGGGCGGTTCAGCGAGTCTGCTTCCAGCGCACCAGGCGCGAACGAGGAGGGTCTGTGACCGGGACCGGGTTCTTTACTTCGGTGGAAGATGTCTCCGCGCGGCTGGCCGAGACCGGCTATTTGGCATCCACCGCGGTGGCCACCACCGTGTTCCTTGCCGACCAGCTCGGCAAGCCGCTGTTGGTGGAGGGACCGGCCGGGGTCGGCAAGACCGAGCTGGCCAGGGCCGTCGCGCAGGCCGGTGGCGCCGCGCTGGTGCGGTTGCAGTGCTACGAGGGCGTCGACGAGGCGCGGGCGCTGTACGAGTGGAACCACGCCAAGCAGCTGCTGCGGATCACCGCCGGCCGGGACGAGGGCTGGGAGCAGGCGCGCACCGACATCTTCAGCGAGGAGTTCCTGCTCGCCAGGCCGCTGTTGACCGCGATCCGCAACACCGAGCCGACCGTGCTGCTGATCGACGAGACGGACAAGGCCGACGTCGAGGTGGAGGGGCTGCTGCTCGAGGTGCTCGGCGACTTCCAGGTCACCGTGCCAGAACTGGGCACCATCGCGGCCACCCGGCGGCCGTTCGCGGTGCTGACCTCCAACGCCACCCGCGAGCTGTCCGAAGCGCTGCGGCGGCGCTGCCTGTTCCTGCACATCGACTTCCCGGACGCGGAGCTGGAACAGCGCATCGTCCGGCTCAAGGTGCCCTCGATCGATGAGGCACTGGCCACTTCGCTGGTCCGGGTGATCAACGCGCTGCGCGCGATGGAGCTGCGCAAGTCGCCTTCGGTGGCCGAGACCATCGACTGGGCGCGCACGCTGCTCGCACTGGGCGCGGACACCCTGGACGAGAACGTGGTGCGCGACAGCCTCGGCGTGATCCTCAAGCATCAGGACGATGTGGCCAAGGCCGGCACCGAGCTGCGACTGGGGCAGGTGCTGGGGTGAACGCGCTGGCCGGCCTGCCGGAGCGGCTGGTCGAGTTCGTCGAGGCGCTGCGCGAGCAGGGCATCCAGGCCGGGCCGAGCGAGACCGTGGACGCCGCGGCGGCGCTGGAGGTCCTCGGGCTGGCAGACCGGGAGCGGGTCCGCGAAGGGCTGGCCGCGGCGCTGGTTCGGCGCGGCGGCCAGCGTTCGGTCTTCGACGCGGCCTTCGACCTCTACTTCCCGCTGGGCGTCGGCGCGACCGAACGGGCCCGCGAGTCCGGCATCGACCTGGAGCCACTCCGTGACGAGCTGGCCGACGCGCTGGCCGCGAACGACGAGCAGGCGATGACGCAGCTGGCCGGGCTGGCCGTGGAATCGCTCGGCGGCTACGGACCCGGCTCTGGGGCTGGCAGCGGCTGGTCGGCGCACCAGACCCTGGACCGGCTGCAGCCGCGGACCCTGCTGGTCCGGGTGCTGGCCGCGATCAGGGCGGGGGCGGGCGAGGCCGGGTTCACCGAACGGCTCGAACGGCCGGAGATCCGGCGCCGCATCGACCGGTTCGCCGGCCTGGTCCGGACCGAGGCGCGCCGTCGCTCCGCCGAACTGCGCGGGCGCGAGCAGGTCGCCCGGCACGCCATCGCGCCCGCCGCGGACCGGGTGGACTTCCTGCTCGCCAGCCGGGCTCAGCTCGCCGAGCTCCGCCGCGCGATCCAGCCGCTCTCCCGGCGCCTGGCTACCCGGCTCGCCGCCAGGCGCCGGCGGAACACCCGCGGCCGGATCGACCTGCGCCGCACCCTGCGGCGCTCGCTGTCCACCGGCGGTGTGCCGCTGCGGCCCGCCTACCGCAACCCGCGGCCGGGGCGGCCGGAAATCGTGCTGATCTGCGACCTGTCCGGTTCGGTTGCCGGGTTCGCGAACTTCACCATGTTGCTGGTGCAGGCGTTGCGGGACCAGTTCAGCAAGATCAGGGTGTTCGCGTTCATCGACACCACCGACGAGATCACCAGGCTGGTCACCAACGGCGAGGCCGACCCGGAACGGCTGGGCGAGCGCATTCTGGCCGAGGCCGAGGTCACCACCTGGGACGGGCACAGCGACTACGGCCACGCGCTGGGCGAGTTCGCCGCGCGCTACCCGGACGCGGTCGGCCCCCGCACGTCAGTGCTCATCCTCGGGGACGCCCGCACCAACGGCGGCGACCCGAACCTGGCCGCGCTGCGCCGGATCGTCGCCCCGGCCAAGCATGCGTACTGGCTCAACCCGGAACGCACCGCACTCTGGTCGACCGGCGACTCGGCGGCGCAGGCGTATGCGGAGCTGATCGAGATGCACGAATGCCGCAACGTCGACCAGCTCAGCCGACTCGTCACCCGGCTACTGCCCTAGCGGTCGTGAGTGGAAAGTGTTGCCAGAGCAACACTTTCCACTCACGAGGCTTAGCGACCGGCGCGGGGCTGCCGCTTCGCGCGGGTGCCGGCGGAGAAGGCGGCGGCGCTCGAACGGCGGGCCGGTGCGGCGTCGGTCTGGCCGCGCCGCTGGCCGGAGGCCGAGCGCTGCCGCTGGGCCGAAACCGCCGAGGAGTCCTTGACCCTTGGCTTGGCGCGGCCGTTTCCGCCGCGGCCGGCGCGCTGCTGACCCGACTTGTTCCGGTCACCTTCGTTGCGCCGGTTGCCTTCGCCGCGACGCGACGGTGCCGCCGTCGCCGTGACGGCCGGTTTCGCGGGCGGAGCGACGAAGGAACGTTCGCCCGGCGCGATCTTCGTCAGCAGCTCGTGCCCCGGCGCGACCCTGGTGGTGGTGGGCTTGATGCCGGCCTTGCGGGTGAGGTCGCGGACGTCGGCCAGTTGGTCGTCGGTCATCAGCGTGACCACGGTGCCTTCCGCGCCGGCCCTGGCCGTGCGGCCGGACCGGTGCAGATAAGCCTTGTGCTCCACCGGCGGGTCCGCGTGCACCACCACGGTCACGTCGTCTACGTGAATGCCGCGCGCCGCGATGTCGGTCGCGACCAGGGTGGACGCGGTGCCGTCGGAGAAGGCGCGCAGGTTGCGGTCACGCGCGTTCTGGCCGAGGTTGCCGTGCAGCTCCACCGCCGGGATGCCGGCCGCGACCAGCTGCTTGGCCAGGCTTTTCGCCCGGTACTTGGTGCGGGTGAACACCACGGTCCGGCCCGGCGCGGCGGCCAGGTCCACCAGCACCGGCAGCCGGTTCTCCGGGTGTACGTGCAGAACGTGGTGCGACATGGTGGAAACCGGGGACTGCACGGAATCCACGCTGTGCGTGACCGGGTTGCTGAGGAACTGGCGGACCAGCACATCGACCCCGGCGTCCAGGGTGGCCGAGAACAGCAGCCGCTGGCCGTCCTTCGGGGTCAGCGCGAGCAGCCGGCGGACCACCGGCAGGAAGCCGAGATCGGCCATGTGGTCCGCCTCGTCGAGCACGGTCACCTCGACCGCGTCCAGTTTGGCGTGCCCGGTCTGCACGTGGTCGGTGAGCCGGCCGGGGCAGGCGACCAGGATGTCCACCCCGGCGCGCAGTGCGGCGATCTGCGGGTTGGGGCTGACCCCGCCGAAGATCGTCTGCGTTTTCAGCGAAAGGGTGGCGGCGAGCGGCGCGATGGCCGCGTCGATCTGGTTGGCCAGCTCGCGCGTCGGCGCCAGGATCAGCGCGCGCGGGCGTCCCGGCTTGCGCTTGCCGGGTTTCGCGGCGAGCCGGGCCAGTACCGGCAGTACGAAGGCGTAGGTCTTGCCGGAGCCGGTGCGGCCGCGGCCGAGCACGTCGACGCCGGCCAGCGAGTGGGGCAGGGTCGCGGTCTGGATCGGGAACGGGGCGTCGATGCCCTGCCGCGCCAGCGCGGCGACCAGAGGAGCGGGTACCCCGAGCTCGGCGAAGCCGGCCGAAGTGGACGTGGTACTGGGACGGCGAACCGTCACGGGCATCTCCATACGTGGAAGGGTCGTCCTGCCCGGCGCGGCCCAATCGGCCGCGGCGCGTGGGTGGTCGACGTGAAGGCGGCCCGAGGCAGAACGGGGCGGACCGCACCGGTGATCTTACGTCATGCCGGGCCAGGGAGAATCGGGCGGGCACGCCGGGGGATCGGCTACCGTGGCGGCCGATGGAGCGAAAAGGTGCGGGCAGGTTCGCGACCTGGGTGCTGTTTTGTGCGCTCGGGCTGGGGATCGTCGCCATGCACCACGTCGGTTCGGAGCCCGGTGCCGGGCACCACGAAATGGCCGCCGGGACGGTTGTGTCCTTGGCCACAGCCGGTTCGCACGCCGGTCCCGGCCACAGCACGGACCACCACGGCCCGCACGAGCTGTTCCATTCCTGCCTCGCGATCCTGCTCGGCCTGATCGCGCTGGCGCTGCTCCGCCTGCTGCGAAACGCGACGGGCGAAACCTGTGCGCCGGTGCGGCGGAAGCGGCCGTCCCGCGGTTTCGCCAGGGCACCGCCGTTCCGGGCCGGACGCGACTTCCTGCACCTCGCCTGCGTGCTGCGGCTCTGATCGGCCCGCCGTGCCCTCGGCACGGCCACCGACGAACCGCGAATGACCATACGCAGTGAGGAATTCTTCGTTGAAAAGGACATTGATCGTTTTTGTGCTGTCCGCCTTGGCGCTGACCGGTTGTGGCGGCGAGGAAGCGCCGCCCGCGGCGAACCAGGCGGACATCGGCTTCGCGCAGCAGATGGTCCCGCACCACCGGCAGGCGGTGGAGATGGCGGAGCTGGTGCCGGAACGGACCGGTGACCAGCCGGTGCGCGAGCTGGCGCAGCGGATCCGGCAGGCGCAGGAACCGGAGATCCGGCAGCTGGAGGACTGGCTGCGCGAGTGGGGCGCACCGGCGCGGATGGAGCACGGTGAGGCGGGTCATGCCGGCATGCCGGGCATGATGCCGGCGGACGAAATGGACCGGCTGAAATCCAGCAGGGACGCCGAGTTCGACCGCGGCTGGCTGACCATGATGGTGCGGCACCACGAGGGTGCGATCGACATGGCCACCGCCGAACTGCGCGACGGCTCGCACGCGGGCGCCAAGGAGCTCGCCCAGCGGGTGATCGACGCCCAGCGCGCCGAGATCACCACCATGCGCTCCCTGCTCGGCAGCGGCTGACCGATTGTCCGTGAAGGGCCCCTTGCCTACTTTGAAGGTAGGCAAGGGCCCTTCACGGACTTGTTCAGCGGAAGGTGCGGAGGCGGAGGGTGTTCGACGCGACGGACACCGCGCTCAGCACCATCGCGGCACCGGCGAGCGCCGGGCTGAGCAGTCCGGCGGCGGCCAGCGGCAGGGCGGCCACGTTGCAGGCGAGCGCCAGGAACAGGTTGACCTTGACCGTGCGCGCTATTCGCTCGAGCAGCCGGATTCTGGTGTCGCCGCGGCTTTCCGCCGGGTGAACGTCCACAAGCGACACTTGGCCGAGTCGCACGCCGCGCTCGATGCCGGTCAGCAGCGCGGCCGGCGCGGCCGCAGCGAGCGCGCACGGGCAGGCGACGATCAGCACGGCCACCGCCGCGGTGCAGGCCATGGTGACCGAGGCGCCCGTGCCGAGCCAGAAAGTCAGTGTGCCGGCCGCCAGCGCGAGCACGGACGGCACGAGAACCGCGGAGATCCGGTCTGCGGTGTCCGGCGGAACCCACCGCCCAGTACCGGTCATTCGCCGCGACTCGGCCTCGAAGTACCGTCCAGCGAGGGCGCAGGTGGTGATCCCGGCGGCGACGCCGAGGTAGAGGTCGCCGTCGCCGCTCATCCGCCGGACGGTCAGTTCGAACGGATGGCTCAAGCCCGGCCTGCCCGCGGTGCCGAACAGCAGCGCGTACAGCGACCAGCCGAAGGCGGCCAGCGTGCCGAGCGAGACCAGCGTGTCCATGGTCGCCGTGCCCTGCCGCAGGTTCGCCCACGCGGCGCGGTGGAACGGAAAGGCCGCCCAGCCGATCACCGGCGCGGCCAGCGTCAGCGAGATCCATTGCCAGTGAGTGAACTGGTGAGGACCCACCATGGCCATCGCGACCACCGGCGCGGACAGCGCGGTGGAGACGACCAGCCGCTGCCTCGGCGCGTCCGTGCTGGCGGGTTCGTGCTGGGTGACCATGAATCCACAGACGAGAAGGGACGGTCTTCTGTGACCGGCAGTTCTCGGCCGGATACCCGTTTTGCGGTTTGCAAATTGCGCATTCTCGCTATATTCCCGGGCGAAGGGAGGCGCCCGTGACCAGAGAACTGGGACGCCGGGCGGAGTGCCTGCTGGAGCTGTTGCACGACCACGGCGACGACTGTCCCCGCTACACCGACGTGGCGCGCCTGCTGCCCCTCGGCGGACTGCCGCCGAACAGCGGCACCGCGCTGGTCGAAGAGCTGGTGCTGCACGGTTTCGTCGCCCCGGTGCGCACGCTGACCGACATCCCGCAGGCGCGGATCACCCCGGCCGGGGTGGAACTGGTCCGCGACCTGCGGGTGCGGCGGGCGGTGGTCGCCGAGGGCGGCAGCCGGATCCGGCTGGTCCCCGACTCTTGAGCGGCTAACCGGCCAGTCGGGTGATCTGCTCGATCAGCCGGCCGGTCTCCTCTTCGGTGTTGTAGTAGTGCACCGACGCGCGGACCATGTCCGGCAGGCCGCGGCCGGTGAAGTCGTACTGCGCGGAAGCCCGTGAGGACACCGTGGTGTTGATCTTCGCCTCGGCCAGCTTCGGCTTGATTTCGCCCGCCGGCAGCCCGGCCAAGCTGAACGTGACGATCCCGCACTGCTTCGCGCCCTGGTCGTGCACCGTCACCCCGGGAATCCGCCGCAGCTCCGCGCGCAGGCCGGCGGCCAGCTCGCCGACCCTGGCCTCGATCGCGGGCAGGCCGAACGACAGCGCGTAGTCCACCGCGGCGCCGAGGCCGAGCACGGCGGCGATGTCCTTTTCCCACACCTCGAAGCGTTTCGCGGAGGCGTCCACCTCGTAGGTGTCCGGCGAGGTCCACTTGGCCGAGTGCAGATCCAGCATGGCCGGCTCCAGGCGCTCGCGAAGCCGCGGGTGGACGTACAGGAAACCGGTGCCGCGCGGGCCCCGCAGGTACTTCCGGCCGGTGGCGCTGAGCGCGTCGCAGCGCAGCCGCCGCACGTCCAGGTCGAGCTGGCCGGCGGACTGGCAGGCGTCGAGCAGGTACGGGATGCCCGCCGCTTCGGCGACCGCGCCGACCTCCTCGGCCGGGTTGACCAGGCCGCCCTGGGTGGGCACGTGACTCATCGAGATCAGTTTCACGCGGCCGTCGATCCGCCGCTTCAGCTCCTCGACGTCGAGCTGGCCGGTCTCGTCGTCCGGCACCACCTCGATCTCGGCCCCGGTGCGCCGGGCCATCTGCAGGTACGCGATCGCGTTGCTGGCGTACTCGGAGCGGCAGGTGAGGATCCGGTCCCCGCGCTCGAACGGGATCGCGTAGAAGACCGCCTGCCAGGACCGCGTCGCGTTGTCGGTGACCGCGATGTCGCCGGTGTCCGCGCCGACCAGCCTGGCGATCGACGAGTACACGCCTTCGAGCCGTTCGCTCGCGTCAGCGGCCGCCTCGTAGCCGCCGCGCAGCGAGTCCGCACGCAGGTGCTCGATCACCGTTTCGGTGACCACGGCCGGCGGGAGTGCGGCGCCGGCGTTGTTCAGGTGGGTGACCTCCGTGCAGCCCGGGGTCTCGTTCCGTGCCCGCTGTACGTCCGCGTCCTGCATACCAATCATGTAAATTGAATACAGTAGTGTCGAACTGTATGCAAGGGGAGGCGAGATGGCCAAGGCCCTGCTGAGGCAGGACATCGCCGGTGAGGTGACGGCCAGGGTGCTGGACGGCAGGCTGCCCGCCGATGCACGGGTGAACGAGGTGCGGCTCGCCGGTGAGCTGGGCGTCAGCCGGACTCCCCTGCGCGAGGTGCTGATCGGGCTGGCCGACCACGGCCTGCTGGTCGCCGCACCGGGGCGCGGCTTCCTGGTGCCGCCGCTGGACCCTGCCGAAGCCGGGCGGCTTTACCCGCTGGTGGCCGAACTGGAGGCACTGGCCGTGCGCTGGACCTCGCTGCTGGAGCTGGCGGGCCTGACCGACGAGCTGGACCGGTGCGCGGACGAGATGCAGACGGCGCTGGACCGCGGTGAGGAACTGTCCGCGCTGGACGAGCGCTGGCACGGGCTGCTGCTGTCCCGCTGCGCCAACCCGCACCTGCTCCGCCTGATCGTGCAGACGAAACCACTGCTCAAACGCTACGAAATGCACTACTTCCGCGCGCCGGAGCGGGCCGCGCGAAGTATCGAGGAGCACCGGCGGATCACCGCGGCGATCCGGGACGGCGACCTCGCCGAAGCCACCCGCTGGCTGGTCCGCAACTGGGGTTGTCCGAGTTTTGAAGGTATGAGTTTCGAAGGTAGGGGTGCGAAAAAATGATCGTGCTGGCACAGGTCAGCGACCTGCATCTGGACGGCGGCGAGCGGAGCACGCGGCGCGCGGAGCAGGTGCTGGCGCACTTGAACGGGCTGACCCGCCCGGTGGACGCCCTGCTGGTCACCGGCGATATCGCCGATCACGGCCTGCCGGCCGAATATCGCCAGGCCAGAAAGCTGCTCGAGGTGTCGTATCCGGTCTTCGGCTGCCCCGGCAACCACGACCGCCGCGCGGCCTACCGCGAGGACTTCCTCGGGGAGCCGCCCAGCGACGCGCCGATCAACCGGGTGGAACGCGCGGCCGGCGCGGCGTTCGTGCTCTGCGACTCGACCATTCCCGGGGAGGACCCCGGACTGCTGGCGGACGAGACCATCGCCTGGCTGGACCAGGCGCTGGCCGGGACCGCCGGCGAGCCCACCTTCGTGGTGTTCCACCATCCGCCGGTGCCGCTGCACCAGCCCTACGTCGACGAACTGCGGCAGCAGGGTGAGCAACGCCTTGCCGAGGTGCTGGCGCGGCACCGGCAGGTGGTCGGCCTGCTGTGCGGGCACGCGCACACCGCCGCCGCCACCCGGTTCGCCGGCCTGCCGCTGCTGGTCGCACCCGCGGTGGCGTCCACTCTGATGTTGCCCTGGGAGGCGGGCGACATGGTGGACCTCGAGCGCCCGCCCGCGCTGGCCTTCCACGTCCTCGACGACGACCGGCGCCTGACCACGCACTACCGCGTGGTCCCGGGTTAGCTATCGCGCTGGCGAGAACACCGGGATGGTGATGTGTGACGGGCGTGCCGGGGAGTGCACGAGGGTGAACTCGGTGGGCGTGCCGTGCACGGCGGAGACCGCGGGCTCGCCGGTGCCCTGGTTGCGGGCGAACCGCGGGAAGGCGCCGCCGGCGATCTGCACGCGCAGCCGGTGCCCGCGCCGGAACCGGTAGGCGGTGGGGGACAGTTCGACCTCAGCGGTGACCACCCCGTCCTCGCCCGCCGCCGGGAACCCGGGGCGCAGCCGCAGGATGCCGTCGCACACGTTGCGGGACACGCCCGCGCGGTCCACGTCGCACAGCCGCACGAACACGTCCGCGTGCCCGGTGTCGGTGCGCAGGTGCACTCGCGCGGACACGTCGCCGATCAGGTCGAGGTCGTGCGTCAGCGGCGTCCCGGTGTAGACGAGCACATCGTCGCGCGCCTCGGTCTCCCGGTTGTCCCGTTGCTTGGTCTTGCCGGTGAGCAGCGGGCCGCCGACGGAGGGAGTGGGGTCGGCCGGGTCGTAGCGGAACCGGTCGGCGGTGTCGAGCTTCGGCGGCCGCGGCTCGAGCCTGGCCAGGTCGTGCAGGTACAGCTCGGTGGCCGCGCTCGGCGGCGGCCACCGTTCGAAGTCCAGCCACCGGCCCGCGCCCTGGAGGTACAGCTTGACCGGAGCCCGCTGGAGCTCGCTGACGTCGTCGCGCAGGTGCGCGGAAAGCCAGGACAGCTGGTCGTGCACGGACGCCTTCAGCATGCCAGGGTCGGCGTGCGCCCACGGCCCGACGGTGATCCGGACCTGGCCGCCGGCCTCGGCGAGCCGCCGGAAGTCGCGCAGCTGCGACGGCAGGAACAGGTCGTACCAGCCGGTCACCATGCTGACCGGCACGTCCAGTGCGGCACCGTCGGCACCGCGGTGGTCGATCGGCGCCCAGAACCGGTCCTCCGGCTCGGCGTGCCCGACCACCTCGCGCAGGAAGCGCTCCGGTTTCCCGATCGCGGCCAGGTCCGCGGTGCTCAGCGGCAGGTGCGCCATGGACCGCCGGACGCGGCGTTCGCGCAGCGGGGAGGGCAGCAGCCCGCCGAACGGTACGTCCTCCTGCACTCCGATGGCGGACGACCAGGACAGCATGTTGTCCAGCCCGAGCACCCCGCCCGGGTAGAAGGTCTCGGCGAAGTCGGCGGCGGTGACGCTGAGGCACATCGCCACCGGCGGCGGATCGAGATACGGGGCGAGTGCCCACTGGGTGTGCCCGAGGTAGCTCGGCCCGGCGGTGGCGATCCGGCCGTCGCACCACGGCTGCTCGCGCACCCAGGCCGCGGTGGCCAGCCCGTCCTCCTTCTCCTGGTGGAACGGCCAGAACTCGCCACCGGAGCCGAAGGTGCCGCGCACGCTCTGCAGCAGCACCTGGTAGCCGCGGCGACCGAACATCGAACCGAACAACGTGCCGAGCAGGGTCCGCCTGCCGTACGGGGTGCGCATCAGCACCACCGGCAGCGGCCCGGCGCCGCGCGGCCGGTACCGGTCGGCGAGAAGCACAACGCCGTCCGGCATTTCGATTCGCAGATCGCGGTCCACCTGCAGATCCGGGCTTTCCGCCGCAGGGAGTCCGAGCAACTTGTCGGCGACTCGATCCAGCACGCTCCGACCACCTCTCGCAGTAGCTTGATCCCCAAGCTACCCGAGAAATTCGGGCCGGTTTCACCTCGTCAGCGGGACCGAATCGTCACGCGGGCCGTGCTTCCGGCACCGGGCGGAGCCCTTCGGCCAGTGCTCCGGTGACCCTGAGTCCGTCCGGCCCGGCGGTACCGGCGAAGGGAGCGAGCACGTCGGGATCCACCCCGCACAGGGCGAGCGCGGCGGCCAGCGCGGGCGGCCTCGCCCGGTCCGTGCCGTCCGCGATCTTGATCGCGATCGCGGTGCCGTCCGGCAGCGCGGCGACCTGGACGGACTCGAAACCGTCCTTCGCGATCAGGCCGGGCACCGCGGTGATCAGCCGGGTGACGTCGCGGCGGCTGCCGCCGAGCATCTCCGGGTGCCGTCGGATCGCCTGTGCCACCCGGCTTTCCGCGGTGGTGCCGGTGGCGGCGGCGATCCGCCCGGCGGCCGTGGCAAGGCCGCGGAGCGAGAAGGAGAACAGCGGTGCCCCGCAGCCGTCGGTGGCGACCCTGGCGACCGACTCGCCGGAAAGCTCCTCGAAGGTGTCCGCGATCGCCCGCTGCAGCGGGTGCCCAGGGTCGAGGTAGTCCACAAGGGACCATCCCAGCCGGTGCGAGGTGACCAGCATGGCGGCGTGCTTGCCGGAGCAGTTGTGCGCGAGCTTGCGCGCGGTTCGTCCCGACGCGACCCAGAGGTCCCGCTCCACCGGGTCGAACGGGAGGTCTTCGGGATTGCGCAGCTGCGCTTCACCGAGTCCGGCGAGGTCGAGGATCTTGGCCGCGCCGGCGAGGTGGAACTCTTCCCCGGAGTGGCTGGCCGCTGCCAGCGCGAGCAGCTCCGGCGGCAGGTCGAGGCCGAGCCGGGTCATCGCCACCGCCTGCAGCGGCTTGGCCGCCGAACGAGGGTAGAACGCCGCGTCCGGGTCCCCCGCCTGGAACAGGGTGGTGCCGTCGCGGCGCAGCACCACCACCGAGCCGTGGTGCACGCTCTCCACCATGCCGTCGCGCCACAGCTGCACCAGCGGCTCGTGCGCGGGCACCCGGATCGCCGCCCGGCTCATCTGCCGGACTCCAGCTCGGCCAGCGCCTTCGTGGTGTCCACCCGGCGGCGTACCGCGAACCAGCCGGCCACCAGCGCGATCACGATGACGGGCAACGTCAGCACGGTGACCCGGCCCGCCGACTTGTCGAACCACATCAGCACCAGCACGCAGGCGAAGAAGGCCAGCGTGACGATCTCGGTGACCGGGGAGCCGGGCAGCCGGAACTTCGGCCTGGTCAGCGCGCCCTGCTCGGCCTTGCGCCAGAACAGCAGGTGGCAGAGCATGATGATGGACCAGGTGCCGAGAATGCCGACGGCGGCGAAGTTCAGCACGATCTCGAAGGCGTCCGCGGGCACCACGTAGTTCAGCCCCACCCCGAGCACGCAGATGCCGGCGGTGAGCAGGATTCCGCCGTAGGGCACCTGGCCCTTGTTCATCACCCCGGTGAACTTCGGCGCCGAGCCGGCCAGCGACATCGAGCGCAGGATGCGTCCGGTGGAGTACAGCCCGGAGTTCAGGCTGGACATCGCCGCGGTCAGCACCACCAGGTTCATGATGTCGCCGGCGGCGGGCACGCCGATCCCGGACAGCACGGTGACGAACGGGCTTTCGTCCTTGCTGTAGGCGTTCCACGGCAGGAGCATGGCCAGCAGCGTCACCGAGCCAACGTAGAAGATGCCGATCCGCCACAAGATCGAGTTGATCGCCTTGGGCATCACCTTCGCCGGGTTCTCCGTCTCGCCGGCGGCGACGCCGACCAGCTCCAGCGCCGCGTAGGCGAACACGATGCCCTGGATCACCAGCACCACCGGCACCAGGCCGTTCGGGAAGATGCCGCCGTTGCCGGTGAGCAGCTCCGGTCCCGGCGAGTGCCCGGCGACCGGCTGGTTGGTGACCAGCAGGAAGATGCCGATCGCCATGAAGATCACCAGCGCCACCACCTTGACGATGGCGAACCAGAACTCCATCTCGCCGAAGATCTTCACCGAGACCAGGTTCAGCGTCAGCACGATGGCCAGCGCGATGAGCGCGAGCACCCACTGCGGGATGGCCGAGAACATGCTCCAGTAGTGCGTGTAGAGCGCGATCGCGGTGATGTCCGCGATCCCGGTGGTGGACCAGTTCAGGAAGTGCATCCAGCCCGCGACGTAAGCGCCCTTTTCGCCCATGAACTCCCTGGCGTAGGACACGAAGGCACCGGACGACGGCCGGTAGAGGATCAGCTCGCCGAGCGCGCGGACCACGAAGAAGGCGAACAGCCCGCACACCGCGTACACGATCGCGAGCGCCGGGCCCGCCTGCGCGAGCCGCCCGCCCGCACCGAGGAACAGCCCGGTGCCGATCGCGCCACCGATCGCGATCATGTTGATGTGGCGGGCTTTCAGCGACTTGCGGTAACCGGCGTCGCCGGCGTCGGCAGGCCGCTCCCGCTGCGCTTCGAGGGTCTGATCAGTCACGGGCTTGGTCGTCCTCGTCCTGGTGCGGCGCGCGGGCGGGCCGCACGATGGTGGTCAGGGTGTGTTCGACGTGCTCGAGGTGCGCGGTCATCGCTTCGACGGCCGCTTCCCGCGAGCCCGACGCGATCGCGGCGACGATCCTGCGGTGCTCCTCGTTCGAGTTCTCCCTGCGGTCGCCGAGCTGGTTCAGGAAGGTGGACTGCCGGCCCAGCGCGTCCCGGATCTCCTCGATGAACTTGGCGAACACCGGGTTGCCCGAAGCCTGCGCGATGGTGATGTGGAACAGCGTGTCCAGCGCGACCCACGCGGTGTTGTCCGACTCCGCGTCCATCTGGCGCACGAGATGGTCGAGCAGGTCGAGGTCGTCCGAGCTGCGGCGCGAAGCCGCGTACCCGGCCACCGGGATCTCCACGTGCCGCCGCACCTCGACCAGGTCGCGGGCGGAATACGGCCCGAAGACCGGGTTCTGCGCGGGACCGGTGGCGGTGACGAAGGTGCCCTTGCCGGTTTTGGAGGTGGTCAGGCCGAGCGCCTGCAGTGCGCGCAGGGCTTCGCGCACCACCGAGCGGCTGACCTCGAACTCCTTGGCGAGCGCGGCCTCCGCGGGCAGCTTCGAACCGACCTCGTACTCTCCCTGTTCGATGGCGCCGCGCAGATGGGTGAGAACGGCCTCCATGGCGCTCACCCGCCGGGGGATTTGTCCGGCTGTACGGCTGTCCGACAGGTTCATGAACGCGCATCCTCAGCGGCCGCGCCGCACTTTGTCAAGCGGCCGCTTTTTCCGGTGGAGGAATCACCGGACCTTTCGAGCTGACCGCGCCCTCGGCGAAGCGGCCCAACGTGACGTTTGGCTCGCTCTATTGGCCAAACGTCACGTTGGGCCGGGGTACGCGTCGGGAAAGGTCAGACGGTCTTGAGCACGCCGCCGTCGACCAGGTAGTCGGTGCCGGTGATGTTGCCGGCCCGCGGCGACGCCAGGAAGGCGACCAGCGCCGCGGTCTCTGCCGGGTCGGTGAGCCTGCCGGTGGTGATACCCATCCGGTCGGGCAGCTCGGCCAGGAAGGTGGCGAGGTCGGTGCCGGCCTCCCTGGCCAGGTCGCCGCCCATGCCGTCGGGGTCCTCCCAGTTCCGCGTGCGGGTCGGCCCTGGGCTGACCGTGACCACCCGCACCCCGTCCGGGCCGAGCTCCTCGGCCAGTGCCTTGCTCACGTTGTTGAGCGCCGCTTTCGCCGCGCCGTACTCGACCGGCGGATGCGCGAACCGCGCGCCGATCGAAGAGATGTTCACGATCACGCCGCGCCGCCGGATCAGGCTCGGCAGCGCGGCCCTGGTCACCCGCACGGCGCTGAACAGGTTGAGCTCGATGGTCCGCTGCCAGGCCGCGTCGTCGATGTCCGCGAACCGCTCCGAATGCGCGACCGACGACCGGACACCGCCGAGGTTGTTCACCAGGATGTCGATCTCGCCGAGCTCGGCGGTGGCCCGGCGGACGAGCTCGGTGCCGCCGTCCGGGGTGGACAGGTCCACGGCCACCGGAGTGATCGCTTCGCCGGACTCGGTCGGCGCGGTTCTCGCGGCGGCGACCACGCGCACACCTTCGGCGGCCAGCGCGCGGGAGATGGCGAGTCCGATGCCCTTGGTGCCGCCGGTGACGATCGCCGTCCGGCCCTCGAGTTCCAGATCCATGCCGCTTCCTTTCTTGACCTACAGTTACAAAATCAGGATGCAGCGAAGGCCACCTTCACTGCGTTGGATGCAGCGAAGGTGGCCTTCGCTGCGGGTGAGCTAGAGCGCGCGGAGTGCGGTGTCGGCGAGTCCGGCCAGGCGCCGAGGGTCTGGATCGCCCTTGGCCAGCACCCGGATGCCGTTGATCGTGGTGAGCAGGAACGCGGCCAGCGCCGCCGGGTCGCGGTCCCGGTCGATCTCCCCGGCCCGCACGCCCTCCTCGATGGTGCTGCGGAACGCCGCCTCCTGCCGGTCGAAGGTCCGCCGGACCAGATTGCCGACCGCCTCGTCCGAGCCGGCGAACTCGACCGCCGCGTTCGCCGCCATGCAGCCACGGCGTTCCCGGTCGCCGAGGGCCGCTTCGATCACCAGCTCCAGCGCCGCCCGCAGCCGGTCGCGGGCCGGGCCCGGCCCGTCCAGCACCTCGATCAGCCGGACCGTCTCGCGCTCGTAGTAGCGGCGCAGGGCCAGCTCGTAGAGCTCGTGCTTGCTGCCGAACGCGTGGTAGAGGCTGCCCCGGCCGATGCCAAGCGCGTCCACCAGCTGCTGCGGGGTGGTGTTCGCGTAGCCGTTCGTCCAGAACACCTCCATCGCGGTGTCGATCGCGGTGTCCGGATCGAAACTCTTCGTGCGGCCCATGCCGTGAAGCCTAAACGGTATTGGAACCAGAGGTCAAATATATGACGGCTCTACCACTCGGGTGAAGCCAGGCGTCCGGTCGCCGTACCCGCGGGCACCCGCATGTCGGTCCCGCCGGAGAGCGGGGACCAGGAGCAAAATCTGTCGTGCCCGCGGACTAGGGTGGTGTCCCCGGGCCGCGGGCGGAGCGGGTATGCCGATCAGGGGAGGTTTTCGCTGGTGTCGAAGGATTCTTTCGTCCATCTGCATGTGCACACCGAGTATTCGATGCTTGATGGTGCGGCGAAGATCGCTCCGTTGTTCGCGGAGGCGTCGCGGTTGGAGATGCCGGCGGTGGGCATGACCGATCACGGCAATATGTATGGGGCGGATGAGTTCTACCAGCAGGCGAAGAAGGCCGGGCTGAAGCCGATCATCGGGGTGGAGGCGTATGTCGCGCCGGAGAGCCGGTTTCACAAGAAGCCGGTGTTTTGGGGGCAGTCGAACCAGCGTGGTGCGGATGAGTTCGGTGAGGGCGGGGACGTTTCGGGTAGTGGTTCGTATACGCATATGACGATGTTGGCGGAGAACAGCACGGGTTTGCGTAATTTGTTCAAGCTGACGTCGTTGGCGAGTTTGCAGGGGTATTACCGCAAGCCGCGGATGGACCGTGAGTTGATCGCGGAGAATCATGAGGGGATCATCGCGACGACCGGGTGTCCGTCGGGTGAGGTGCAGACGCGGTTGCGGCTGGGGCAGAAGGCCGAGGCGTTGCAGGCGGCGTCCGATTACAAGGATATTTTCGGGGCGGACAATTTTTTTCTCGAGTTGATGGATCACGGGTTGCCGATTGAGCGGTCGGTGCGTGAGGGTTTGCTGGAGATCGGCGGTCAGCTGGGGTTGCGGCCGTTGGCGACGAATGATTCGCATTATGTGACGAAGGATCAGGCGGATACGCATTCGGCGTTGTTGTGCGTGCAGGCGGGGAAGACGCTGAATGATCCGAATCGGTTCAAGTTCGATGGTGATGGTTATTATCTGAAGTCGGCCGCGGAGATGCGGGAGTACTGGGACTCGGAGGTTCCGGGTGCGGCGGACGCGACTTTGCTGATCGCGGAGCGGGTCCAGTCCTACGAAGAGGTCTACTCCCACAAGGACCGGCTGCCGATCTTCGAGGTCCCGGAGGGCTACGACCAGGGCGCCTGGTTGCGCGAAGAGACCATGAAGGGCCTGAAGTGGCGTTTCCCGGACGGCGCCCCGGACGGTTACCTGGAGCGGATCGACCATGAGCTGGAAGTCATCGTCGGCAAGGGTTTCCCCGCCTACTTCCTGATCGTTGCCGACCTCATCAACTACGCCCGCCGGGTCGGTATCCGGGTCGGGCCTGGCCGTGGTTCCGCCGCCGGCTCGCTGGTCGCCTACGTGCTCGGTATCACCAACCTGGACCCGATCCCGCAGAAGCTGCTGTTCGAGCGGTTCCTGAACCCCGAGCGCGCGTCGATGCCCGATATCGACATCGACTTCGACGACCGCCGCCGCGGTGAGATGATCCGCTACGCCACGGACAAGTACGGCGCGGACAAGGTCGCGCAGGTGATCACCTTCGGCACCATTAAGACCAAGGCGGCGATCAAGGACTCCGCCCGGGTGCACTACGGCCAGCCCGGTTACGCGATCGCGGACAAGATCTCCAAGGCGCTGCCCCCGCCGATCATGGCGAAGGACATCCCGCTTGCCGGCATCGTCGACCCGCAGCACGAGCGCTACGCCGAAGCCGCCGAGGTCCGCACCCTCGTGGAGAGCGACGGCGAGGTCAAGACGATCTTCGACACCGCCCGCGGCCTGGAGGGCCTGATCCGCAACGCCGGCGTGCACGCCTGCGCGGTCATCATGTCCAGCGAGCCGCTGACCGACGCGATCCCGCTGTGGCAGCGTGACGACGGCTCGATCATCACCGGCTGGGACTATCCGTCGTGCGAGGCCATCGGCCTGCTGAAGATGGACTTCCTCGGCCTGCGCAACCTCACCGTCATCGGCGACGCGATCGACAACGTCAAGGCCAACCGCGGCACCGACATCGACCTGGACACCCTGGGTGCGGACGACCCGGAAACCTACAAGCTGCTCGCCCGCGGTGACACGCTCGGCGTGTTCCAGCTGGACGGCGGCCCGATGCGGGACCTGCTGCGCCGGATGCAGCCCACCAGGTTCGACGACATCGTCGCGGTCGGCGCGCTGTACCGCCCCGGCCCGATGGGCATGAACGCGCACAACGACTACGCCGACCGGAAGAACGGCAGGCAGAAGGTCAAGCCGATCCACCCGGAGCTGGAGGAGCCGCTCAAGGAGATCCTGGCCGACACGCACGGCCTGATCGTCTACCAAGAGCAGATCATGCACATCGGCCAGAAGGTGGCCGGGTACTCGATGGGCCGCGCGGACGTGCTCCGCCGGGCGATGGGCAAGAAGAAGAAGGAGGTCCTCGACAAGGAGTTCGAGGGCTTCCACGCCGGGATGAAGGCCAACGGCTTCTCGGACCAGGCGATCCAGGCGCTGTGGGACACGATCCTCCCGTTCGCCGGGTACGCGTTCAACAAGAGCCACGCGGCCGCGTATGGCCTGATCTCCTACTGGACGGCGTACCTCAAGGCGAACTACACCGCGGAGTACATGGCGGCGTTGTTGACGTCGGTGGGGGATAACAAGGACAAGTCGGCGATTTATCTGTCGGAGTGTCGTCGGTTGGGGATTCGGGTGTTGCCGCCGGATGTGAACGAGTCGGCGTTGAGGTTCGCGGCGGTGGGGGATGACATCCGGTTCGGGATGGGTGCGGTTCGCAACGTGGGGGCGAACGTGGTGGAGTCGGTGATCAAGACCCGGCAGGAGAAGGGGAAGTATTCCACGTTCACCGATTTTCTGGACAAGTCGGAGTTGGTGGCGTGCAACAAGCGGGTTATCGAGTCGTTGATCAAGGCGGGTGGGTTCGACTCGCTGGGCAATACCCGGTTGTCGATGGTGCAGGTGCACGAGGACGCGGTCGAGGCCGTGGTGCCGCTCAAGCGGCAGCAGGCGATGGGCCAGTTCGACCTGTTTAGCCCGGGTGCGGGTGTCCCGCTGGGGTCGAGTGGGGATGATGCGGAGGTGTCTGCGTCGTCGCCGTTGGCGCATCTGAAGTTCGGTGAGGAGGAGTATCCGCGTAAGCAGTTGTTGGCTTATGAGCGGGAGATGCTGGGGTTGTATGTGTCGGCGCATCCGCTGGATGGTGCGGAGCGGATTTTGCGCAAGCATGCGAAGAAGCCGATCGCGGCGATTTTGGCTGATCCGCCGAAGGAGGGTGAGCTGATCGTGTCGGGGTTGATCACCTCGTTGGATCGGCGGGTGAACAAGAAGGGGGAGCCGTGGGCGATCTGCACGGTGGAGGACATGGATGCGGCGATCGAGGTGTTGTTCTTCCCGAAGGCGTATGTGATGTTCTCGGCGGATTTGATCGAGGACAACGCGGTGGTGGTCAAGGGCCGGGTGAACTGGCGTGAGGACAAGATGTCGGTGTTCGGTGGCGGGTTGATCCCGCTGGACCTCTCCGACGCCGCGATCGGTGAGGAAGAGCCGCCGCTGGTGCTGCTGGCCGCCGCGGAGAAGATCGACCAGTCCGTGGTCAGCGAGCTCAAGCAGACCCTGCTCGCACACAAAGGCGACACCCCGGTGCACCTCAAGCTGGTCGGCAAGCAGCGGCAGACGGTGTTCGCGCTCTACGACTATCCGGTGAAGGTCAGCTCGATGCTGATCGGTGAGCTCAAGGGAATTCCCGGTATCGCGGCCAGTACCTGACGCCGATCCCGCTCCTGGGTAGCCCGTGGGCGCTGATCAGGTAACGATGGAGGGGTGACCGCTAGCCAGGAGACCACCGAGAGCCAGGAGTACCACCCGGATCCGCAGCGCTGGCGGGCACTCGCGGTGACCCTGACCGCCGGGTTCATGAGCCTGCTCGACGTGAGCATCGTGAACGTGGCGCTGCCGTCGATCCAGCGAGGGATCGGGGTGGGGCCGGACGGGATCCAGTGGATCGTCTCCGGTTACGCGCTCACCTTCGGCTTGATGCTGGTCTCCGGTGGCCGCCTCGGTGACGCGCTGGGCCGGCGCCGGATGTTCCTGATCGCGCTGGCCGGGTTCGTGCTCACCAGCGCACTGGCCGGTGCGGCGCCCAGCGCGGAGCTGATGATCGCCGCCAGGCTGTTGCAGGGCGCCACCGCCGGCCTGCTCACCCCGCAGAACACCGGCCTGATCCAGGACCTCTTCCGTGACACCGAGCGGAGCAGGGCCTACGGCATGTTCGGCGCGGTGGTCAGCATCTCCACCGCGATCGGGCCGGTGCTCGGCGGCGGGATCCTGGCCGTGTTCGGTGAGCAGGACGGCTGGCGCTGGGTGTTCTTCGTGAACGTGCCGATCGGCGTGCTCGCACTGGTGCTGGCCGCCAAGCTGCTGCCCAAGGCGCCGCCCCGGTCCACCCCGCTGCGCTCGGAGATCGACTTCCTCGGGGTGCTGCTGCTCGGGCTGGCGGTGCTGGCCGTGCTGCTGCCGCTGGTGCAGTCCGCGCAGGGCGGCCTGCGCACCCTGTGGTGGCTGTTCCCGCTGGCCTTCGTGCTGGGCGCGGTGTTCGTGCGCTGGGAACGCCGGATGGTGCGGCGGGGACGGTCGCCGCTGCTGGACGTCCGGTTGTTCACCGGTACCCCCGGCTATGCGTTCGGGGCCGCGCTGGGCGCGATCTACTTCTGCGGGTTCGCCGGGATCTGGCTGGTCTTCGCGATGTTCTTCCAGCAGGGCCTCGGCTACAGCCCGCTGCAGTCCGGGCTGGCGGTCACCCCGTTCGCGCTCGGGTCGGCGGTTGCCGCCACGGTGTCCGGGCGGCTGATCGAGAGCTGGGGCCGCCGACTGACCGTGGTCGGGCTGAGCATGGTCGGGCTCGGATTGGTGGCGGTCGCGATCGTGGTCGCGCTGGTGCCCGCACACGACGCCGGGTTCGCCATCGCGTTGCCGCTGCTGTTCGCCGGGATCGGCGGCGGCATGGTGATCTCCCCGAACACCACGCTCACCCTGGAGTGCGTGCCGAGCGACATGGCGGGGGTGGCTGCCGGCGCCCTGCAGACCGGGCAGCGGATCGGCACCGCGCTCGGGGCCGCGGTGCTGGCCTCGGTCTTCCACGGGGTGGTCTCGACCACCGGTGGAGACTTTCCTCGGGCACTGGCGGTGGCGATGTACTGCTCGACGGCCTTCGTGGCGGTGGCGCTCGTGCTGGCCGTGGTGGAGCTGAACGGGCGCCGGCGGCGATCTTCGGCCCGCCTGTCCAAGGCCGAGCGGGAGGCGCGGGCCGAGGAGGCAGCGTCGGCGGATATCCAACGGACCTGAAATACTCACGCGTAAGGTAGTGGATTGTCGCGTGGTGTAGTTGTTGCTACTCCATCTGGGTGATAGGCGACTAAAGGTGCTGGTGCTACTCAGAGCGACCAGGTACACCTTGTTTAGCCTTCGTTACAGGTAATTGGCTACCTACAGTGGCAATCCCGCCTGACGGGTCCGGGGATGGGATCCAGGGCGGGATCACCGTGAGTATGTGAAACGTACGCGTATCAGATACAGGCGGTGACCTCTCAGGGTCACGTCGTCGACGTCCGCGGGGGATCGTGCGGCGACGGAATGAGAGCGGCCGGGACTGTCCGGGTGGCGGACCGAAGGCGGTAGCGCGGGTGGGCCCGGGTGAGGGGGAACCGGGCCCACCCGCGCAGTACTCCTCCGGCGCGGTCGCGCCACTCGAGTCCACTGTGGAACAGCTTGGGTGAGCCGGTGGCGTGCCCGCTCGCCGTCGCGGGCCTGTCGTGTTGAGATGGCCGGGTCGCCGAGTCGAAGGGGAGGCCCGATGCCCCAGGAGTCCGTCCGCCCGCACCACCGCGTCCGGGTCTGGTACCGGCCCATGGTCGCCCGCGGGGACGAGGAGCATCGCGCGGCGACCACCCTGGAGCTGCTGTTCGACCTCTGCTTCGTGGTGGCGGTCGGCCAGGCGGCGGCCGGGCTGCACCACGCCTTCGCGGAGAACCACGCGGTCTCCGGCGTGGTCGGTTTCCTGATGGTCTTCTTCGCCATCTGGTGGGCCTGGCTGCAGTTCAGCTGGTTCGCCACCAGCTACGACACCGACGACGTGCCGTACCGGCTGGCCGTGCTGGTGCAGATCGCCGGCGGGCTGGTGATCGCGGCCGGGGTGAGCAGCGCCTACGAGAAGGACTTCACCATCCTGGTCATCGGCTACGTGCTGATGCGCCTCGCCGGGGTCAACCAGTGGCTGCGGGCCGCGCGGGCCGACCGCGAGCGGCGGCCGACCGCCCTGCGCTACGCGGCGAGCATCACCTTCGTCCAGCTCTGCTGGATCGGCTGGCTGTTCTTCCCCGATTCCTTGCAGATCCCGGGTTTCCTGCTGTTCCTGGTGCTGGAGCTGGCCGGCCCGATCTGGGCCGAGCGCGCGGCGGGCACCACCTGGAACCGGCACCACATCGCCGAGCGGTACGGGCTGTTCACCATCATCGTGCTCGGTGAGACGGTGATCGGTGCCACCGCCGCGGTGCGCGAGGGACTCGACGAAGGCCACAATGTCGGCGGGCTGATCTCGCTGGCTGCCGCCGGCCTCGTCATCGTGTTCTCCCTGTGGTGGCTGTACTTCGACCAGCCCGCGCACCACCGCCTGACGTCCCTGCGCTCGGCGGTGACCTGGGGCTACGGGCACTACTTCATCTTCGCCTCGGCAGCCGCGGTCGGTGCCGGGATGGAGATCGCCGTCGGCTTCGACTCCCATACCGAGCACACCGCACCGCTGGCCGCCGCGCTGGCGATCACCGTGCCGGTCGCGATCTACCTGCTGTCGGTCTGGCTGCTGCACATCGGCCCCGGCAACGAGTGCCGCCCGATCGCGATCGGCTTCCCTGCCGCCGCGGTGCTGGTGCTGGCTTCCACCTTCTCCCCGGCCCCGGTGCACTTCACCGCGGTCATCGCGGCCGCACTGGTGGCCACCACCGTGATCGCCACCAAGGGCCACCCCGTCGAGCCGTGACCTCTGGTTACTTGAGGGCGCTGGTTACTTGAGGGCGCTGCCGGCCTGCCATTTGTCCCAGGACAGGGACCAGTCGCCGTAGAGGTCCCACAGCGGCAGCTGCGGTCCGCCGGAGTTGGTCACCTCGACCACGTCGCCGAGGCCGAGGTTCTGGTAGAACCACTTCGCGTTCTCGCCGTTGAGGTTGATGCACCCGTGCGAGACGTTCGTGCTGCCCTGCTGGCCGACGCTGGCCGGGTTCTCGTGCACGAACTCGCCGTCGTTGGAGATCCGCTGCGACCAGCGCTCGTTCGAGCGGTAGTAACCTGGCTGGCCCTTGCACACGCCGTAGGTGCAGGAGTCCATGGTGTAGTTCTCGTGCTTGTCCGAAATGACGTGCGGGCCGAGATGGGTGGGCGTCGCGTCCTTGCCCATCGAAATGTCCATCGTCTTCACATTCTGCCCATTGTGGAAGATCTGCATCTGCTCGGTGCCGCCGTCCGCCTTCGCCACCCAGGAATCGTGCACCTTGTACGTTTCCGTGCGATCGGAGGCGCCGTAGACACCATTGCCGAAATCGAGGCCGTAGACCTTCGCGGAAACGGTGAGCGTGGTGCCGGCCTGCCAATATTCCTTGGGCCGGTAGTGCACGTTCTTGTCGTCGATCCAGTACCAGCCGCCCTCCTGCGCCGGCTGGGAGACCACGGAGAGCTGCTTCTCCACCGCCGCCTTGTCCTGCACCGGCTGGTTGAAGCTGAACACGATCGGCTGGCCGACTCCGACCCCGCTCGAAGCCACCGCGGACGGTGCCGGGATCAGGTTCGGCTGAGCCTGCTGCTTCGGCGCCAGCGTGCTGATTTTTCCTTGCTGCTCGGCGGTTTTGCCACTGCCGTCGGTGGCGTGCGCGAGCACCGCGTAGGTGCTGGCGTAGCCGAGCGGTTCGGTCGAGGTCCAGGTGGTCCGGTCCGGGGAGAGCTCGCCGGCGACCTTCTTCTCCTTGGCCGTGTTGGACACCGCGACCTCGGTCAGGGTGCCTCCGGTGGCATGCACCTTGACCGGGACGGCCGGGTTCACGTTGTCACCATTCGGCTCGATGCTGACCTTCACCGAGCTGCCCGGGATGTTCCCCGGCCCGGCGTCGCCGCCCTTTTGCTCGGCGCCGGAACAAGCGGTCAGAGCGAGCGCGCCGGCCAGCAGCCCGGCCAGTGCGATGGTACGGCCGCCGCGTGAAAGTAAATTGTTCTTGGGAAACATGTGGTCTCTTTTTTGGAATGTCGGGGTTCGGGCGTCTGCCTCAAAACTACGCGATGGAACAGACGTCCTTTTGCCGGGATTGTTGTGCCCGAGTGGTGTGCGTCACCGACCGGTCGGGGCGACCAGTCCCGGCCCGCCGTAAAGCCCGGGCCCGTGCACGATGAGCTCCGCCAGGTAGTTCCGCGCGGCCAGATACGCCTGCTCGGTGAGCTGTTCGGTCCGGCTGAAGTCCAGCGGGCTCAGCCGCATCGGCGCCGGGCCCGGCAGGTAGACCACCGGCACCTCGGCCGCGGCCAGCGGGGCTTCGAGCACGGCCTGGTTCCGCATGCTGACCATCGCGGTGAACATCATGACCTCGGCGAAGGTCTGCGGCGGCGCCGGAAGTTGCCCCGGAAACGCGCAGTCCAGCACGACCAGCGACCTGGCGCCCATGGCCAGCGCCTGCCGCATCGGCACGTTCGCCACCAGCCCGCCGTCGTAGAGCAGCCCGCCATCGTGCTCGACCGGCGGGTAGATGCCGGGGATGGCGCAGCTCGCCAGCAACGGCGCCAGCAGTTCGCCGGAACGGATCAGCAGCGGTTCGGCGTTGTCCACCTTGGTGGTGACCACGCCCAGCGGGGCGGAGAGGTCGTCGAAGGTGGTGCCCGCGCCGAGGTGCTCGGCGATGATGGCGGCCAGTCCGGTGTTGGGGAACAGGTTCGTCCTGCTGTGCCGCAGGGTGCGCACCTGGCTCAGCACCCCGCCGGGGAAGGCCTCGTGCCTGGTCATGTGCTGCCAGATGGCCTGCAACCGCCGCGCGGACTCTTCGGGTTCCTTGCCGTACCGCGCGAGCACCGCGGCGTTCAGCGAACCGACCGAGGTGCCGGTCAGCAGATCCGGGGCGATCCCGGCCTCCGCGAGCGCCCGCAGCATGCCGACCTGCATCGCGCCGAGGCTGCCCCCGCCGCCGAGGACGAAGCCGATCGGCCGGGGCAGCGCCGTGGACGCTTTGGACGCGGCCGGCAGCGTAGTGGTCTCGGGCATTCGGCGGTTTCCCTCCGGGGCGATTCGGTACGTCCGGCACCGAATCTAGTGCTCGCCCGATTGGCGCTTGACAGTCGACTCGCCACCGGGCAACAGTGACCGAAACCGAACAGAGTTGGACAAAGTCGAACAGGTGGTAGGCCTCGTGCGGAAACGTCCTCAGATCGTTCCCGTGATGTTCGTGCTCATGCTGCTGTCCGGGCTCGTGCCCGGTATCGCACAGGCCGCCGGCGCGGGGACTCGCACGGACGCCACCTATTTCAACGACGCGAAGACCCCGGGCGCGGACCCGTACGTTCGCTTCGACAAGGCCAGTGGCTACTACTACGCCTACTCGACCGAAGGCGCCGACCCCGGCTACCAGTTCGGCGTCTACCGGTCGCCGGACCTGGCCACCTGGGAGCGGTTGCCCGGCGGCGCGCTGCGCGCGGATGATCCGGGGAACTGGGCGCACGACTGGTTCTGGGCGCCGGAGGTCTATCTCAACGAACGGACCGGAGTCTATTTCCTGTTCTATTCCGGTCGGATGAACACCGGGGTCGCGGAACATTTCAAGTACCCGGATTTCGAAGAGGCGTCCAAGGTCGGGGTCGCGGTGTCGAAATCACCGGCGGGCCCGTTCACCAACATCGCGGCGGGGCCGATCGACTATTTCCCGTATGACCCGGACTACCACGACGTCAACCTGATCATGGACGCGGAGCAGAAGAAGCCGCCGGCCACCCTGGCCGAGGGCGAGACCGCCCCGCTGGGCACCTACCTGCCGTTCATCGACCCGAACGTGTTCTTCGACGACGACGGCCGGATCTACCTCTACTTCTCCCGCAACGCCTACCGGAACTGGGTCTGGGACCACGACCTGGGGAAATACGTGGAGGAGTCCAACATCTACGCGGTCGAGCTCACCGGAGACTGGTGGCAGGACCCGCTGGGCGCGACCATGCCCGCCGTCCAGCCGCCCTACCGAAACCGGAACCTGGCCCCCGGCGACCCGCCCGGCACCAGGAAGGACGGTTTCACCCCGATCCTGTCCTACGGCGCGGACAAGCAGGACTGGGAGAACGCGCATGTGGACGATTACGCGAAGACCGGCGGTGCGAAGAAGGACCGGCGCTGGGCCGAGGGCTCGACCACGGTGAAGACCTACACCGGCACCGGGGTGCACCGCCGTGCGGTCTACTACCTGACCTACTCGGCGAACAACTACGAAAACGAGTTCTACGGGGTCGGCTACGCGGTTTCGGACAGCCCGCTGGGCCCGTGGCGCAAGAGCGAGGCGAACCCGGTGCTGTCCCAGGATCCCGCCGAGCACCTGTACTCCACCGGGCACGGCAGCATGGTCTCCTCGCCGGACGGCCGCCGCCAGTACTACGTGCACCACGGCCGTCCGTCCACAGTGGATTCTCGTCGGATCTACACGGCCGGGCTGCGGCTGGGCCCGGTGGCGGGTCGGCTGACCATCGACGGCACCACCTCGGACCGGCCGATACCGCCGGGGGTGGCGCCCTTCCGGCTGCGCACCGGGGACCGGCTGCTCCGCGTGCCGCCGCAGGGGACGGGCGGGACGACGATCGAGGTGACCTCCGCGGCGGGCGCGGCCTTCGACCTCACCGATCCGCTCAACCGGGTGCGGGCCGAGCTGAAGCCGGCGTCCGCGGGCACGGCCACCGTCGAAGGCGGCCGCGTCACGGTGCGCCTCCGTGACCCCGGTGCGGCCCTGCTGACCCTGACCTACCAGCGGGCCAAGGCTGCGGGCGGTTACACCGACGTGCACCAGAACGGGACCCCGGTTTCGGCGCGCATTCCGGTGCTGGGCCTGCCCGGACCGGATCCCGGTCAAGGAAAAGACCAATTGCGGGTCCCCATGCCGCCATCCGGTGGATAGCCTGATTCGATGGCCGAGCTGGAGCTACGGCACTTGCGCGCGGTCCGCGCGGTGGCCGCGACCGGCAGTGTGAGCAAGGCGTCGACCTTGCTGGGGATCAGCCAGCCCGCACTGACCGCGCAGCTCAAACGGATCGAGAAGATTCTCGGTGGCGAGCTGTTCGAACGCGGCCCGCACGGCAGCAGGCCGACCCCGCTGGGCGGGTTCGTGCTCAACCGGGCGGACGCGCTGCTCGCCGACATGCAGTCGCTGGTGGTGTCCGCCAGGCAGCACGGGGAGGCGGCCAAACCGTCCATGCTGCGGGTCGGCTACGTGCCGCTGCTGATGATCGGCGGGTTGATCGACCAGCTGCACCAGCGGCTGAGCACGCTGGACGTGCAGACCTGGGGCGAGCCCGCCGCGGTGATGCTGCTCAAGCTGCTCTCCACCGGCCGCGTCGACGTCGCGCTGCTGGAGCGGTTCGACGGGATGGAGGCGCATCACTACGACGGGCTGACCGTCCGGCAGCTGGCCACCGAGCCGATCTTCGTCGGCATCGCCGAGGGGCATCCGGCGATCCACGAGGACACCGTGGACCTGCGCGACCTGGCCGACTGCGACTGGATCCTGCCGCCGCCGCACGAGAACGCGGTGCGCAACCGGCTGCAGGCGGTCTGCGCGGCCGCCGGGTTCACGCCGAGGGTGCGGCATTACACGTCCGAGGCAGGTACCGCGGGCACGCTGATAGCGCAGGGTGCGGTCTGCCTGGCGCAGGCGGCCTCCGCTCCGCCGCACGGGCTGCGGGCGCTGCCGTTGCGCGAGGACCCGATCCAGACCAGCCTGCTCTTCGCGATGCGCGCCAATGACGCGCTGCTTCCGTTGATGGACCAGGTCTTTCTCTGCGTGGCGCTGGCCTATCGGTCCACTGTGGACAGAAATCCGCTGTTCCGGGAATGGTGGGACGCGCACCCCGAGGCGCACGCCGAGCTGGACGCGGTGCTGGCCGACGCGGGCGTCTAGCGACTCTTCGTGTTCGATTGGTGGCATAACGCCCGTGTTATGCCCGATGGGATTACCCCTGATCTGGTGAGGGAATGAAGCTATGAAGATCCTCGCCGCTTGAGGCGCCGGCCCATCGCTTGCGCCACCTCCCTTCCTGCCCTGCGCCGAGGTGTCAGCCGGTCGGCGACGATGCCGGCCGGGAAGGAGCACAAATGCGTTCCCCCAAGGTGAAAGAGCCCGTCAGCCGGGCACGCCGGATCGGCTTGCTGTGCGCCGGTCTGGCCGCCACGGCGGCTGTCGCGGCACCCCCCGCCACGGCCGCGACGGAAGTCGCCCCGGACGACATGCGGATCGCCGCCACCCTGCAGATCAACCAGCTCGTTCAGGAACAGAACCAGTGGTGCTGGGCGGCCAGCGGCCTGACCATCGGCCGGTACCTCGGCAAGGGCACCAGCACCAGCCAGAACGACTTCTGCAACTACGCCCGCGGTTACCCGCAGGGCACCCGGTGCCCGAACCAGCCGGCGGAACTGACCGATGCGCAGCGTGGTCTGCAGGGCATCGGCGTGAGCCCCGGTGTCACGTCCGGCGCGATCGGTTTCAGCACGGTGCGTAGCGAGATCGACGGCAACCGCCCGATCGAGACCGGCATCTACTGGACCGCGGGCGGCGGCCACGCGCAGGTGATCCACGGTTATGACGCGGCCACCCAGATGATGTATTACGGCGACCCGTGGCCACAAAGCGCGCGCTATAGCTCCATGTCCTACAACAGCTATGTCCGTAACAGCCAGTTCCAATGGGGCGGCTCGCTCTACCGGATCGGAGCGTGAGCACGATGAGCAGGTTCCCCCGAGCGACTCGCGCTTTCGTCATCGGCACCGCCGGATTGGGCGCCACCGTGCTGTTCGGCATCACGCCCGCTTCGGGCGAGCCCATGGACGTGACAGACGTGACCGGCGCCGAGGTGGCCGCCGCCCAGCAGGTGGCCGCTTCGCCGGACACCGCGACCAAGCTGGCGCACTTCTTCGTCCAGCTCGACCAGCGCGACGGCGGCTCGCTGAGCCGGCAGCAGGTCGATGCGGCCTCGGCGACCAAGGCGCCCCGGCTGGTCGGCACGCCGCTGAAGGTGTACTCGCTGAACCCGCGGTTCGTGGCCGGTGCCGCGGACGCGTCGGTGGCGGAGTTCGGCTATCTGTCCGTCAAGGCGGAGTCGGCCGCTGGCCAGGCCGCGACTGTCTGGCTGACCAGGGAGGCGGGCGGCTGGGAGGCCAGCAACCTGACCACCGGCACCGAAGAGGTCACCTACCCGGCCGAAGCCGGCGCTGACCTGGTGTTCACCGAGCCGCAGATCAACGCCTGGTACCGGGTGCGCGACGGCCAGGTGCTCCCGCTCAACGACACCGCCCGTCAGCAGGTCGGCGCCGGCACCACGGTGGCCGGCTACCAGCAGCTGGTGAACGGTCAGTACGGCGACAAGCTGCCCGGTTCGGCCTACGTCCGTGACGGCATGCTCGGCGGCTACCAGCCGCGCGGTGCCGAGCAGGTGGACGCGGCCGCGGTGACCGAGCAGCCGGGATCGTCGATGTTGCTCGGCGCGGGTGCCGGGCTGCTGATCGCGTTGTCCGGGGTCGGCTGGCTGGTGCTGCGCCGCCGGGCGGGCCGCTGATCAGCGCAAAGTAGACCGCCGGTAGCCGGGTGGCCCCGATTCCGCCCGGTTACCGGTTCCACCTCGTCTACTTATGGGTAACACTCGTCACAGAGGCTTGACCGTCGACGAGGAGGCTCTTGTGGCTGATCAACCCAAGGTGACGGAGAAGGAAGCCCGCGCGGTCGCCGAGGAGGCCAGGGAGAGCGGCTGGCAGAAGCCGTCGTTCGCCAAGGAGCTCTACCTCGGCAGGTTCCGGCTGGACCTGGTGCACCCGCATCCCCGGCCCACCGGCGAGGCGGCCGCCAAGGCGGAGAAGTTCCTGACCGCGCTGCGCGAGTACTGCGCCGGCCTGGACGGCACGGTGGTCGAGCGCGAGTCGAAGATCCCGGACGAGTACGTCAAAGGACTGGCCGAGCTGGGCTGTTTCGGGATCAAGATCCCCGAGGAGTACGGCGGGCTCGGGCTGACCCAGGTGGCCTACAACCAGGCGCTGATGCTGGTCGGGTCGGTGCATCCGACGCTCGGCGTGCTGCTGTCCGCGCACCAGTCGATCGGCGTGCCCGAACCGCTGAAGCTGGCCGGCACCCCGGAGCAGAAGGCCGAGTTCCTGCCGCGCTGCGCCAAGGGCGCGGTGACCGCGTTCCTGCTCACCGAGCCGGACGTCGGCTCGGACCCGGCCAGGCTGGCCACCTCGGCGGTGCCGACCGAGGACGGCGAGGCCTACGAGCTGAACGGGGTCAAGCTGTGGACCACCAACGGGGTGGTCGCGGAGCTGCTGGTGGTGATGGCCAGGGTGCCCAAGTCCGACGATCGCCGGGGCGGGGTCACCGCGTTCATCGTGGAGGCCGACTCGCCGGGGATCACCGTGGAGCGGCGCAACGCGTTCATGGGCCTGCGCGGGATCGAGAACGGCCTCACCCGCTTCCACAACGTGCGGGTGCCGAAGGAGAACGTGGTCGGCGGCGAGGGCAAGGGCCTCAAGATCGCGCTGGCCACCCTGAACACCGGGCGGCTGTCCATTCCGGCGATGTGCGCCGGTGCCGGCAAGTGGTGTCTGAAGATCGCCAGGGAGTGGTCGAACGAGCGGGTCCAGTGGGGCAAGCCGGTCGGCAGGCACGGCGCGGTGACGAAGAAGATCTCGTTCATCGCGGCGACCACCTACGCGCTGGAGAGCGTGCTCGACCTGTCCGCGCACATGAGCGACGAGGGCCGCAACGACATCCGGATCGAGGCCGCGCTGGCGAAGCTGTGGGCCAGCGAGATGTCCTGCCTGGTGGCGGACGAGCTGATGCAGATCCGCGGCGGCCGGGGTTACGAGACGGCCGAGTCGCTGGCCGCCCGCGGCGAGCGCGCGGTCGGTGTCGAGCAGATCGTGCGCGACCTGCGGATCAACCGGATCTTCGAGGGCTCCACGGAGATCATGCACCTGCTGATCGCCAGGGAGGCGGTGGACGCGCACCTGTCCGCCGCAGGCGCGCTCGCCGACCTCGACGCGGACATCAAGAGCAAGGCGAAGGCGGCGGCCGCGGCCAGCGGGTTCTACGCGAAGTGGCTGCCGCAGCTGGTTTCCGGCCCTGGACAGGTGCCGACCTCGTACCGCGAGTTCGGTTCGCTTGGCCAGCACCTGCGCTACGTCGAGCGGAACGCGCGCAAGCTCGCGCGGTCCACCTTCTACGGGATGGCCCGCTGGCAGGCCGGCCTGGAGAAGCGCCAGGGCTTCCTCAGCCGGGTGGTGGACATCGGGGCCGAGCTGTTCGCGATGTCGGCGGCCTGCGTGCGGGCCGAGATGCAGCGCGCGGACGACGCGGAGCTCGGCCGCACCGCCTACGACCTCGCCGAAGCCTTCTGCCGTCAGTCGCGGCTGCGGGTGGAGCGACTGTTCGAGGACCTGTGGAAGAACACCGATTCGCTGGACGATCGGCTGGCCGCGCAGGTGCTCGACGGCCGCTACACCTGGCTCGAGCAGGGCGTGCTGGACCCGAGCGAGGGCACCGGCCCGTGGATCGCGCACTGGACCGCCGGTGCGTCCGACTCGGCGAACCTCAGCCGCCGCTACCTGCCCTCCACCAAGTAGCCGGACGCAGCGAAGGCCACCTTCACTGCGTTGGACGCAGGCAAGGTGGCCTTCGCTGCATGCCGGGTCAGCTGCCGGTGGTGGCTTCGGCGGGGGCGGGAGCCTCGGCGGCCTCGGCCTTGGCGCGCTTGCGCTTGCGCAGGAACAGCGCGCCGGCGATCAGCACGATGGCGCCGAGCAGGACGTAGCTGCCGGTGCCGACCACGCTCTCGATCTGCTTGGCCGCCTCGCCGGCGGCCGCGCCGATGCCGATGTGCAGTGCGCACCAGCCGGCCGCGCCGACCGTCACCGCGGGCAGGAACTTCCGGTACGCCAGGCCCGACGCGCCGGCGGCGGCGGGCACCAGGGTGCGCAGCACCGGCACGAAGATCGCGATCAGCACCGCCCAGGCGCCGCGCCTGCGGAGCACGTCGGTGGCCTTGTCCCAGCCGTTCGCGCCGTGCTTCTGGATCAGCTTGGTCTGGCGGATCTTCGGGCCGAACTTCTTCCCGATCAGGTAGCCGACGGAGTCACCCGCCACCGCGCAGACCGTGGTGACCAGCCACATGATCAGGAACTTGGGCACGCTGTTCGCGGTGGTGCCCAGGATGAACAGTCCGGTCTCCCCAGGGGCGATGAAGCCGAGCCCCAGTGTGCATTCGCCGAAGACGAGCAGGCCCGCTCCGGTCACTACGCCGGCAGGCGGGAGGCTTTGCAGCCACTCCAGGATGTCGGTCACCAACGCCACGAATAGTCCCCTGTTCTTGCCACCGAGCTCTCGCTCGCCCCTGTGGTCGGCGGACGAGCGCTATGTCCGTCCTGACCTTTTTCACCCTATCGGGGACGTTATCGGGTGCGCGGTGGACTTTCGTCAGGGGATTACCCGGACTTTGGGGAACGTCAGGAGCGGCGGGCGAGCAGGCTGCTGGCTTCTTGGGTGGCGGGTCCGGCTTGGGTGAGGTGGTGCAGGTGTTCGGGTAGGGCTTCGCCGCGGTGGGCTTTGGCCTGGGCATACAGCCGCCCGGCCCGGTAGGACGAGCGCACCAGCGGCCCGGCCATCACCCCCGCGAACCCCATGGCTTCGGCGGCCTGCGAATGTTCCACGAACTCTTCGGGTTTGACCCAGCGTTCCACCGGGTGATGCCGCGGTGAGGGCCGCAGATACTGCGTGATCGTCAAAATCTCACAGCCCGCCTCGACCAGATCCCGCATCGCCGCGGTGACCTCGTCGGGGGTTTCGCCCATGCCCAGGATCAGGTTCGACTTCGTCACCAACCCCGCCTCACGCGCCGCGGTCAACACCGCCAACGACCGGGCGTACCGGAACCCGGGACGGATCCGCTTGAAAATCCGGGGCACCGTCTCCACATTGTGCGCCAACACCTCAGGCCGAGACGAGAACACCTCTCGCAGCTGGTCGGGGTCGTTGTTGAAATCCGGGATCAACAACTCCACCCCCGTCCCCGGGTTCAACTCATGGATCTGGCGCACCGTCTCCGCGTAGAGCCACGCGCCGCCGTCAGCCAGGTCGTCGCGGGCGACACCGGTCACCGTCGAATACCGCAACCCCATCGCCTGCACCGACTCCGCAACCTTCCGCGGCTCAGCACGATCCAACACAGCCGGACGACCCGTATCGATCTGACAGAAATCACACCGCCGCGTGCACTGATCCCCACCAATCAGGAACGTCGCCTCCCGATCCTCCCAACACTCATAAATATTCGGACACCCCGCCTCCTCACACACCGTGTGCAAACCCTCACGACGCACCAGACCCTTCAACTCCGTGAACTCCGGACCCATCCGCGCCCGCGTCCGAATCCACGACGGCTTCTTCTCAATCGGCGTCTCACTGTTACGAACCTCAAGCCGCAACAACTTCCGCCCCTCAGGCAAGGCACTCACGTCCCCGAGCCTACGCCCGCGGGAGCGGCCGGCAGCCTCACCTGGGATCGGGGGTGACGCCGGTCAACTTGGCGGTGAGCTCCCACAGTTCGGTGCCGAGCCGCTGGTCCAGCGCGGCGGCGAGCGGGGGATGCACGGCGGGGTGACCCCGAAGCCCGCGGAGCCGGTCGGGGCCGAGGTAGTCGCCGCCGTTGATCGCGTCGTCGGTGGCCGCGCACAGCTGGGGGAGCGCGCCGGCGCGGACGTCCTGGGCGATCAGCAGGTCACCGAGCCGGCCCGCCACCTTCATCGCGGCGCCGAGCACCGGGTTGCCGAGCGAGTAGGCCAGCGCCTGGACCAGCCCGGTGGCGACGTAACCGGGTTGGCTGACCACGCTGAGCACGGGTTCATCGGCAGCGCGGAGCCTGCGGTCGAGCTCCAGCGCGAATACCTGGGTCGCCAGCTTGGACCTGCCGTAGGCGAGGTCGGGTCGGTACCGGCGGTGCTCGAACCCGAGGTCGGTGAGCTCACCCCGCGCGGCCACGGCGGCCACGCTGGACAGGGCGACCACGCGGGCGTGCCCGGCGCCCCGCAGCGCGGGCATCAGCAGCCAGGTCAGCGCGGCGTGCCCGAGATGGTTGGTGCCGAACGCCAGCTCGAACCCGTCTGCGGTGCGGCCCTCGCTGCCCGGCAGCAGACCGGCGTTGTTGATCAGGATGTGCAGCGCGTCCCCGGATAGCCGGCGCGCCGAGCTCGCGGCCAGCCGGACCGACTCGAGGTCGGCGAGGTCGAGGCGGACGAGCTCGGGCTCGGCACCGGTGGCCACCGCGCCGACCGTCCGCAGCGCCCGTTCCCCGCGCTCGGCCGAGCGGCAGGCGAGCAGCACGCGCGCGCCCTTGGCGGCGAGCACCTCGGCGCTGCGCAGGCCGAGCCCGGAGTTGGCGCCGGTGATCAGTGCGGTGCGGCCGGTCTGGTCCGGAATCCGGTCCTCTGTCCACTTCGGCGCGAGCATGGCGCTCAGCTAACTACACGCCATACCCGCGCGTCACCGGGTTTCAGGCACTCGGCGCGAGCAGCCGCAGCAGGTGCCCGACCGGGTTGCGGCGGCGGGCCGGCTTGGCGGGACCGTTGCGCAGCAGGGTTTCGAAGGCTGCGCCCACCTTGGTCGCCTCGGCGGCCGGTTCGTGCGGTTCGGCGAGTCCCGCGGTGACCGCGAGCATCCGCTGCTCCGCCTCGCGCACCGGGCCGAGCCGGTCCGCGTGCGCGTCCAGGACGGCCCGCAGCGTCTCGTTGTCCCGCACCGCGGTCCGCCACGCGTTCGACACGGCGTCCACGTGGTCGATGTCATTCCCGCCGGGCACGCCGTCCGCGTCCTCCGGCCCCGCGACCCCCGCGCGCAGGTGACCGCTGAGCAGCTGCGTCCACTTGTAGTGCAGCGCCAGCAGCAAGTTCTCTCGAGTACCGAAGGCCTCTTCGGCGCCGGGCACCTCGGCGAAGGGCAGCGAGCCGGCCGGATTGTGCCTGGCCTGGCGCAGCACGGCCTCCAGTACGTCCCGCCGTCGGTAGAAGTCGTTCCAGCTCATGGCTAAATCCCCTTCCGTGATCCGAGTCATACCGCGGGTTTGCGGCATACTCTCGGTACGGACCTGACACGCCCAACATACCACGGGTATGGGCAGTGTCCGTGGCGTAAGCTTGTGAGGGTGGCGACAATGAGGTCCAGGCGGGTCGACTATTCGGAGTCCACCCGATCCGCACTCGTGGACAGTGCGGTCGAGCTATTCACGAAGCGTGGTTACGCGGGTACCTCACTGGATGAGATCGCCAAGCGCGCGAGGGTGACCAAAGGCGCCCTGTACCACCACTTCAGCGGTAAGCAGGCACTCTTCGAAGCCGCCTTCGACGAGGTGGAAACCCTGGTGTTCGACCGCCTGGCCAAGATAATGCGCGGACCGGGGTCTCCTTGGGAACGCGCGCTGACGGGTTTACGAACATTTATCAAAAGCTGCCTCGACCCTTCCTACCAACGGATAGCGATTCACGAAGCACCGGTGGTGATGGGCTGGGAACGGTGGCGTGAAGCTGAGGATCATTTCAGTTTCGGCCTGATCCGTTCCAGCCTGGACGACCTGATCGCGGCGGGCGAAGTGGACCAGGTACCGGTGGAGATCACCTCAAGGCTGCTCTACGGCGCGCTTTCCGCGGCGGCCACCCTGATCGCCGGCGCCAGCGACCAGAAGAAGGCCGGTGCCGAGGTGGAAGCGGTGATCATTCAGCTGCTGGACCGCATCCGCTGCCCGCGGGCGGAGGACCCGGCCGGCGGGCGGGCAGGCTGACCCCGCCGCGACTACGCTCGTCCGGGTGGACTTGAGGATCTTTACCGAGCCCCAGCAGGGGGCCAGCTATGACGATTTGCTGCGGGTCGCGAAGGCGACCGAAGACGCCGGCTACGACGCCTTCTTCCGCAGTGACCACTACCTGAAGATGGGTTCGGCCTCCGGCCTGCCGGGGCCGACCGACGCCTGGATCACCCTGGCCGGACTTGCCCGCGAAACCTCCCGGATCCGGCTCGGCACGCTGGTCACCGCGGCCACCTTCCGGCATCCGTCGGTGCTCGCGATCTCGGTCGCGCAGGTGGACCAGATGTCCGGCGGTCGGGTCGAGTTCGGACTCGGCTCCGGCTGGTTCGACGCCGAGCACACCGCTTACGGCCTGGCGCTGCCCGAGATCAAGGAGCGGTTCGACCGCTACGCCGAGCAGCTGGAGATCATCACCGGCCTGTGGGAGACCCCGGAGGGGGAGACCTTCTCCTTCGACGGTGCGCACTACCGGCTGGCGGAGGCGCCCGGTCTGCCCAAGCCGGCCCAGCGCCCACGTCCGCCGGTGCTGATCGGCGGTGCCGGCAAGAAGCGCACCCCGGCGCTGGCCGCCCGGTTCGCGGACGAGTTCAACCTGCCGTTCGTGGACCGCGCCACCGCGCTGGCCCAGTTCGAGCGGGTGGACGCGGCCGCCAGGGAGGCGGGCCGCGACCCGAAGGAGATCCTCCGTTCGGTCGCGCAGGTGGTCGCCATCGGCCGCGACGAAGCCGAGGTGCGCCGCCGGGCGGACGCGATCGGCCGGGACGTGACCGAGCTGCGGCAGAACGGCCTGGCCGGCACTCCCGCCGAGGTGGTGCAGAAGATCGGCCAGTGGCGCGAGGAGACCGGCGTCAGCCGCCTCTACCTGCAGCTGCTCGACCTCACCGACCTCGACCACCTCGAGCTCATCGCCGCCGAGGTCGTCCCCCAGCTCGGCTGAGCCGCGCAGCTTGCCCCACAAGGCCCCTTTGCTACCTCAGAGGTAACAAAGGTGGCCTTGAGGGACGGTCAGCGGGCGGCTTCCGCACTGGTGAGCGGGCGGATCGTCAGCGAGTACGAGTAGTCAGCGTCCGCCTTGACCTGGTAGCGCTCGCGCACCGGGTTCGGGGTGTCGCCGACGCCGGTCACCGCGTGATCGGCGTGCAGGGTCACCCAGCCGTCGTTCCGCTGTAGCTGGAACGGGTAGGCCGCCCGGTCCAGATCGTCGTACGGGGTCACGCTCACGTCGTTCGCCCCGCCCACCAGCAGCCCGTCGCGGCCGTCGGAGAGCGTGGTCCACCGGGTGTCGGTGTGGTTGCCGTGGTCCTGCGGCCGGTAGTAGTCCACGTACTGCTCGTCCACCGTGCTGGTGTACACCCCGATCGGGGTGCCGTCCTTGCGGTCGTTGTAGCTGTCCTGCTCGCCGCGGCCGTACCAGGAGAACTTGTCGAAACGGTCCGGTAGCGCCAGTGAGACGCCGATCCTGGGCAGGTACGGCAGTTTCCGCATGCCGCCCTGCGGGCTCACCCGGTGGTCCAGCCCGAGCCCGCCGGCCGGGTCGATCCGGTAGGTCATCGTCTGGTCGAACCAGGCGTCCGTGCGGCCTGGCGCGGCGACCGTGCTGTCCACCACGATCCGGACCCCGCCGCCGGGCTCGGGCTCGGTCCGCACCGACTTCGCGGTGGTCTCCAGCCGGTCGAGGCCGGCCTTGCGCCAGTCCTCACCTTCGGCGCGGCCCCAGTTGAAGGTCTCGTTGCTGATCGGCGCCCGCCAGGCGTCCAGCTTCGGCCCAGCTTCGAGCAGTTCCGTGCCGCGTGCCTTGATCGACGCCAGCGCACCGGTCTTCTTGTCCACTGTGTACTCGAAGTCCCGCCCGCTGGCGGACACGGTTCCCTCGTGCTCCGCGGTCCGCACCTGTCCCGCCTGCGGTGCGCCGCCGAGCCCGGGGATGTTCTCGCCGCCGAGGGAGAACTGGTCGTGGGCGAGCACGTGCCCCGCCGGCAGCAGCGGCTGGGCGCGCGTGGTCACCGCCTCCACGGTGAGGAACCGCTCCACGTTCCCGGGGTTGGCCGGGATCGGCGGGGTGAAGGTGGCGGTCTCCCCGGCCGCGACGCGCAGCGGCTCCTCGGCCGACGCGATCGTGCGTTCGCCCTCGGTCACCTTCCAGCGCAGCCGGAGGTCGTCGGTGCCGGTGAACTGGCGCTCGTTGTGCACGGCCAGCTTCGAGTCCGGATGGCCGGACCAGCCGAACCGGATCGGCTGGTGCGCCCAGGCGAGCTGCGCGGTCTCCGGCTGTCGGAACCGGTCCGCGCCGATCAGACCGTCCACACCGGACAGACTGGCGCCGTAGGACAGGTGCGATCCCTTGTCCTCGACCCGGTCGAAGTCCAGTGCCAGCACGGCGTTGCCCGACGGTGCCGTGCCGGTGCCCAGCTCGGCGGCGGGCAGCGCCCGGTCGTAGATCCGCACGTCGTCCACCGCGGTGTTGGCCAGCCTGCCGATGCTGCTCGGGTCGCTCCAGGACAGCTCCGAGTTGCGGCCGATGTTGACCTCGCCGGAGGAGGCGTCGATCGGGCCGTCGAACGGCGCGCTGGCCACCTCGGCGCCGTCGATGTACAGCCGCAGCGCGGTACCGTCGTAGGTCCCGCTGACCCGGTGCCAGTTCTCGTAGAAGCCCGGCGGCACCTTGGCCTGAACCGCCCGCCAGGTTCCACTGTGGACGAAGAACTCCAGGGTCTGCTCGTCGACCATCTGCAGCGAGTACTGGTGATCGCCCTTGGACACGAAGCTGTAGCGGCCCGCCCACGGTTTCGCCGGCTTGACCCAGGCGTCCAGGGTGAGCGCCTTGCCGGTGAGGTCCAGCTTCCGGTCCCGGTAGACCTCCACGAAGTCGTCCAGGCCGGACAGCGAGATCGCCTTGCCGCGATGGCCGTCCACCAGTTCGGGCAGGCCGGACAGGTGGGCCATGATGTCGTTGCCGGACGAGTCCGGGGTGCTCAGCACGCGCTGCCGGATGTTCTGCTCGGCCCAGTCCCAGATGAACCCGCCCTGGGTCGCCGGGTTCGCCCTGATGATGTCCCAGAACTCCCGGAAGTTGCCGAGGCTGTTGCCCATCGCGTGCGCGTACTCGCCGAAGATCAGCGGCTTGGTGGTGTTCTTCGCCTGCTCCGCGAACTTCTCCGGGGACGGGTAGCGCGGCCCCCAGACGTCCGCGAACGGCGCGTCACCGTCCGGCGAGTTCGACTGGTGGTACAGCGGCCGGGACGGGTCGAACTTCTTGGCCCACTCGGCCATCTCGTAGTGGTGCGCGCCGAGCCCGGCTTCGTTCCCGGTGTCCCACATCAGCACGCTGGGATGGTTCTTGTCGCGCTGCACCATGGCGATGAAGCGCTCCATGAACGCGTCGCGCCACTCCGGTTTCTCCGCCAGGCAGTCGTTCGGGCAGCTCTCGTGGTTGTGTGTCTCGATGTCCACCTCGTCGTCGATCCACAGCCCGTGGGTGTCGGCGAGCTCGTAGAAGTACGGGTCGGACGGGTAGTGCGAGGTGCGCACGGCGTTGACGTTGAGCTGCTCCATCAGCGCCACGTCCTGCTCCTGCCGTGCCCTTGGCACGTGGCGCCCGTGGTCGGGGTCGGTCTCCGCCCTGTTCACGCCCTTGAGCAGCACCCGCTCGCCGTTCACCAGCAGCTGCTTGTCCTTGATGGTGATCTCGCGGAAGCCCACCGACTCGCTGGTGACGTGGCTGACCCGGCCGTCCGGGCCGGTCAGCGAGAGCACCAGGGTGTAGAGGTTCGGCGTCTCGTCGGTCCACTTCGCCGGCGCGCGCACTGGGGTGGACAGGGTCACCTCGGCGCTCGTGCCGGACAGGTCCGCGCTGCCGGTGCTGCTGGCCACTTCCCGCCCGCTCGCGTCCCGCAGGCTGCCGGTCACGGTATGCCGGCCGGCCGGGCCGTTCTCCTTGCGTGCCAAGGAGATCTCGGTGGTCAGGGTGGCGTCGGCGTAGTTCTCGTCGAGGTCGGCCCGCACGGTCGCGTCGCGCAGATAGCTGTTCGGCGTGGAGTACAGCCACACCGAGCGGAAGATGCCGGCGTAGCGCCACTGGTCGTAGTCCTCCAGGTAGGACCCGGAGCCCCAGCGGTGCACCTGCACCGCGATCCGGTTCTTTCCGGGGTGCAGCGCCGGGGAGAGGTCGAACTCGGCCGGCACGTAGCCGCCCTGGTCGTAGCCGATGTACTGGCCGTTGACCCAGACGAAGAAGCCGGACGTGACGCCTTCGAACCGCAGGAAGGTGCTGCGGGGCTGCCAGTCGGCGGGCAGCTCGAAGTCGCGGGCGTAGGCGCCGGTCGGGTTCACGTCACGGGGTGCGCGCGGCGGGTCGTCCGGCACCATTTCGGTCGCGATGTTGCGGAACATCGGGTGGTCGAGACCGTCGGTCTGCCAGGTGTGCGGCACCGACACGTCCGGCCAGGCGCTGACGTCGTAGTCCGCGCCGTAGAAGCCGGCGGGCACGTCCTGCGGCCGGTCCGACATGTCCAGCTTCCACTGGCCGTCCAGGGCGAGCGTGTACGGCGTCTGCTCCGCGCGCTTCGCGGCGGAGGCTTCGTCGGCGTAGGGACGCAGCTCGGCGTGCGGTGCCTGCTGCCCCTCGCCGGTCATCCGCGGGTTGTCGAGATAGGCGTACGCGTCGGGCGGAGCCGGCGCGGCGACCGCGGAAGGGACACCCAGCAGGGACGCGACCAACAAAAGCGGAGCAAGAACACGCAGCCAACGCATCGAAAACCTCCACGTTCGCACAAAGTCAAACAGAATTAGACAGAGGCGGGCATGCGAAGGTCAAGACTCCAGGCGGGTTTTTGTCGGTGAATGTCGGAAAGGTCAGGACTGAAGTGCGAAAGTAACGCCCGGCGCGGACGGCTCCTCCGGCCGCGGCAGCCAGCGGTCATCGCGCACCGGCAGCCGCCCTTCGAGCGCGGCCAGCACGGCGTCCCTTGCCACCGGCAGCGTCTCGGCCACGGTGACCTGACGGTCCAGTTCGGCGGACAGCGACGTGACCCCGGCGTCGGAGATCCCGCAGGGCACGATCTTGTCGAAGGCGCTGAGGTCCGCGTCGCAGTTCAGCTCGAAACCGTGCATGGTCACGCCGCGCTGCACCCGGATGCCGATCGCGGCGATCTTCCGTTCCCGCCCGCGATCGTCGGCCGGGATCCAGACCCCGCTCCGGCCCTCCACCCGTCCGGTGTGCACCCCGAACAGCTCGCAGACGTGGATCAGCGCCTCTTCCAGCCGTCGCACGTAGTGCACCACGTCGATCGGGTCGGCGAGCTTGACGATCGGGTAGCCGACCAGCTGGCCCGGCCCGTGCCAGGTGATCTTGCCGCCGCGGTCGACGTCGACCACCGGGGTGCCGTCGGTGGGCCGGTCCGCCGGCTCGGTGCGCTTGCCGGCGGTGTACACCGAGGGGTGCTCCAGCAGCAGCATGGTGTCCGGGCCTTCGCCGTCCGCGCGGGCGGTGACGTGCCGGCGTTGCAGCTCCCACGCCTCGAGGTAGTCGATCGTGCCGATCGGGCGGACGTCCACCGGTTCGGTGCTGGCGCGGCAGGTCACGGCTGAAGAGCTCACCAGAGCGAGGTTACGCCGCCCGGCCGGTCACCGGTATCCGGTGCGAAGGCGTGGGAAGCAGGCCGAGGACGGCAGCGGCGAGCAGGCCGACGCCGAGCACGCCGAGCACCGCGCCGATCGTGTCCGTCAGCCAGTGCACGCCGAGGACCAGGCGGTTCGCCGCGCTGAACACGGTCGCCGCGGCGGCGAGCACGGCCACCCGGCGGACCAGCGCCGGTGCCAGCCAGACGCAGAGCAGCACGGCGGCGAAGCCGGTGGTGGCGACCGACGTCACATGCCCGCTGGGGTAGCTCAGGTCGGGGTACTCGCGCGGCCGGTCCCGCAGGAACAGCGGTTTGGCCACCAGGCTGGTGAGCCGGCAGAGCACCAGCACGGCCGCCGTGCGCAGCAGCACCCCGGCCCGCGCGCGGACGCCGAGCCGCCAGCTCACCGCGGCCGCGACCGCCAGCCCGGCGCCGAACACGATCGGCAGGACGGGACCGAACACGTCGGTCACCGCGGCGGCCACCCGCCCCGCCGGTGCCCCCGCCTGCCCGCTCAGCCAGTTGCGCACCGCCAGGTCGACCCCGGGAGGATGACCGCTCACCAGCAGCCCGAGCGTCAGGAACAGGGTCAGCAGCGCGACCCCGAGCACCACCCAGCGCACCTTCGGCACCGTCACAGGGCCGCCGAGAGGGCCGAGGGCAGGTCCTGATGGGCGAACCGGAACCCGGCCGTGGTCAGGGCTCGCGGCAGCGCGCGCTGGCCGTACAGCGCCATCTCCGCACCGGCCTGGCCGATCACCAGCTTCAGCGCCGGCCCGGGCACCCACCACGGCGACGGCCGGTGCAGCGCCCGGCCGAATTCCCTGGTGAACTCGGCGTTGGTGGCCGGGGCCGGGCCGGTCAGGTTCACCGGGCCGGAGATCGAGTCGTGCTCCAGCAGGAACCCGATCGCGGCCACCTCGTCGGCCAGGCTGATCCACGGCATGTACTGCGTGCCGCTGCCGAGCTTCCCGCCCAGCGCCAGCCGGAAGAGCGGCTTGAGGGTGCCGAGCAGGCCGCCGTCGCCGGAGAGCACCAGCCCGGTGCGCAGCCGCACCACCCTGGCCCCGGCCCGCTCGGCGGGTGCCGTCGCGGCTTCCCAGGCCACGCACATGTCCGCGAGGAAACCGGTACCGGCCGGCGCCGACTCGTCCAGCTCACGCGCGCCGCCGTCGCCGTAGAAGCCGACCGCGGAGGCGTTCAGCAGCACCGGGACGCCGTGCTCGGCGACCGCTTCGGCGAGTACTTCGGTGGGCCCCACCCGGCTGTCCAGGAGCACCTGCTTGCGGGCGGCGCTCCAGCGGGCCGGGAACAGCGGCGCGCCGCACAGGTTCACCACCGCGCCTACCCCGCCGCCCCCGTCGACCCCACTGAAGGCGCCGTCGTCGATCCGGCCCGCCGGCGGGTCCCAGCCGTACTCGTCCGGTGTTCCGGGCGCCCGCCGCACCAGCCGGCGCACCTCGTGCCCCGACTCGCGCAGCCGCGTGCTGAGTGCGTTTCCGATCAGGCCGCTGGCCCCGGCGATGAGTACGCGCATGCTCCCAACCCTTGCCTACCCCACCCTTCCCCGCACCCCGGGTACCCGTAAGTCCGTGAAGGGCCCCTTGCCTACCTTCAAAGTAGGCAAGGGGCCCTTCACGGACTTGTCGCGGGGGAGGGGTCAGAGGCCGAGTTCGTCCTCGAAGTTGCCCTCTTCCAGGCGCTGCTTGATGGTGGTGACGAACCGGCCAGCGTCGGCACCGTCGATGAGCCGGTGGTCGTAGGTCAGTGGCAGGAACGCCATCGACCTGACCGCGATGGTGTCGTTGCCGTCCGCGTCCGCGATCACCACCGGGCGCTTGACCACCGCGCCGGTGCCCAGCATGCCGGACTGCGGCTGGACGATGATCGGGGTGTCGAACAGCGCCCCGTTGCTGCCGATGTTGGTCACCGTGAAGGTGCCACCGGTCAGCTCGTCCGGCTTGATCCCGTTGCCGCGGGCCCGCGCCGCCAGGTCGGCGATCTTGTGCGCCAGCCCGGCGAGGCTGAGGTCACCCGCGTCGTGGATGACCACGGAGAGCAGGCCCTTGTCGGTGTCCACCGCGATACCGAGGTGGACCGCACCGTGGTAGGTGATCTCCTTGGTCTCCTCGTTGTACGAGGCGTTGACGTTCGGGTGCTGCTTCAGCGCCTCCACGGTGGCCTTCGCGAAGAACGGCAGGAACGTCAGGTTGACGCCCTCGCGCTCCTTGAAGGCCGCCTTCGCCCGCTGCCGGAGCTTGGCGATCTTGGTCACGTCGACCTCGTGCACCTGGGTCAGCTGCGCGGAAATCTGCAGCGACTCCCTGGTCTTGGTGGCCGTGATCTGCCGGATCCGGTTGGCCTTCTGCACGGTGCCGCGCAGCGCGGCCAGCTCGGGCGACGGCTCGGAGGACCGCCGTGCCGCCGGCGCGGAGGCCGCGGCCGGAGCGCTCGACTGTGCTGATGGAGCCGCAGGGGCCGCCGGGGTGGGCTGCTTCTGCTTCTCCTCGACCGCCGCGAGCACGTCCTGCTTGCGGATCCGGCCGCCGACCCCGCTGCCGGTGAGGGCGTTGAGGTCGATGTCGTGCTCCGAGGCCAGCTTGCGAACCAACGGGGTCACGTACGGGCCGGTGCCCTGCGGATCCGAGCTGGACCCCGCGGGGGGTGCCGCCGCGGCGGGCTTGGCCGGTTCGGGCTCTGGCCTTGGCGCGGGAGCGGGTTCCGGCGTCGGCTCTGGCCTGGCCTGCTGGGCAGGTTCGGGCGCCGGGGCCGCCTTGGGCTCTTCCTTCGCCGGGGCCTGCTCCTGCTTCGCCGGGGCGGAACCGGCGGCGCCGATTACCGCGAGCTGGCCGCCGACCTCGACGGTCTCGTCCTCGGCCACGCTGATCTCGAGCACCGTGCCGGCGACCGGGGAGGGGACCTCGGTGTCGACCTTGTCGGTGGAGATCTCCAGCAACGGCTCGTCCACCTCGACCGAGTCGCCGACCTGCTTGAGCCACCGGGTGACGGTGCCTTCGGTCACGCTCTCGCCGAGCTCGGGCAAAGTGACCGAGGTGCCGGAGGCGGAGCCGCCGTCACCGGACGAGGATTGCGCCGCCGGTGCCGCCGGGGCCGGTTCCCGCGGTGCGGGCTCGGGCTCGGGTGCCGGCTGCCGCTCCGGCTCGGGGGCCGCCTGCGGCTCGGACTGCTGTGACTGCTCGGGCTGCCCGGTGTCGGCCGCGCCGGAGCCGGAGCCGTCGTCGATGATCGCCAGCACGCCGCCGACCTCGACCGTCTCGTCCTCCTGCGCGCTGATCTTCTGCACCGTGCCGGCGACCGGGGAGGGGACCTCGGTGTCGACCTTGTCGGTGGAGATCTCCAGCAACGGCTCGTCTACCTCGACACGGTCACCCTCCTGCTTCAACCACCGGGTGACGGTGCCCTCCGTGACGCTCTCACCGAGCTCCGGCAATGTGACGGAGTACGCCATCGTTCGCTGACTCCCTTGATGTGTCTGGATTTGTGCTGGCTTGTCAGTGCTATCTCGGTTTGTCAGCTGTGCACGTGCAGTGGCTTGCCGGCCAGGGCAAGGTGCGCTTCGCCGAGGGCCTCGGTCTGGGTGGGGTGGGCGTGGATGAGCGGGGCGACATCCTCCGGGAACGCCTCCCAGTTGTAGATCAGCTGTGCTTCACCGATCAGCTCGCCGACCCGGTCGCCGACCAGGTGCAGGCCGACCACCGGCCCGTCCGGTGCCTTGATCAGCTTGACCGCACCGGAGGTCTTCAGGATCTGGCTCTTGCCGTTGCCGGCAAGGTCGTAGGTGAACGTGGTCACGTCCGGACCGTACTTCTCCTTGGCCGCGGCCTCGGTCAGGCCGACCGAGGCGACCTCGGGGTGCGAGTAGGTGACCCGGGGGATGCCGGCCTCGTCGATCGCGCGCGGGTTCAGCCCGGCGATCTCCTCGGCCACGAAGATGCCCTGCGCGAACCCGCGGTGCGCGAGCTGCAGGCCGGGCACGATGTCGCCGGCGGCGTACACGTTCTCCAGGTTGGTCCGGAGTCGGTCGTCGGTGAGCACGAACCCGCGCTCCATCCGCACCCCGGCCTCCTCGTAGCCGTGCCCGGCGGAGTTGGGCCCGCGGCCGACGGCCACCAGTAGCACGTCCGCCTCCAGGGTCTCGCCGGACTCCAGCGAGACGCTCACGCCGTTCTCGTCCTGCTTCGCACCGGTGAACCGCACGCCGGTCTTGAAGCCGATCTTACGACGGCGGAAGGCGCGCTCGAGCTGCTTGGAGGCGAACTCGTCCTCGTTCGGCACCAGCCGCGGCAGCGCTTCCACAATGGTCACTTCGGCGCCGAAGGAGGCCCAGACGCTGGCGAACTCCACCCCGATCACGCCGCCGCCGAGCACGACGACCTTCTCCGGGATGTAGTCCAGCGACAGCGCCTGCTCACTGGCGATGATCCGGCCGCCGAGTTCGAGGCCGGGCAGCGTGCGGGAGTACGAGCCGGTGGCCAGCAGCACGTTCCGGCCGGTGTAGCGGGTGCCGTCCACGTCGACCGAGTTCGGGCCGACGAAGGTGCCGGTGCCTTCCACCACGGTGACCTTGTGCGCCTTGAACAGGCCCTGCACGCCCTTGTAGAGGCGGCTGACGATGGTGTCCTTGTACTTGTTGACGCCGGCGATGTCGACGCCTTCCAGCGAGGCCTTCACGCCGAACTGCTCGGCTTCGCGGGCCGAGTCGGCGACCTCCGCCGCGTGCAGCAGGGCCTTGGTCGGGATGCAGCCTCGGTGCAGGCAGGTCCCGCCCAGCTTGTCCTGCTCGATCAGGATGACGGAAAGGCCCAGCTCGGCCGCGCGGAACGCCGCGGCATAGCCGCCCGATCCGCCACCAAGGATCACAAGGTCGGCGGAGGTGTCGGTCACTTCAATAACTCCTCGGCTGGCAACGTCGGTGGTTGCTCGTAGTCTGCTCGTTCTCGCTGCGTAACGCTGTTCCGCGCGCGCAACACACGCCATCTTGTCACTAGGTCCGTCACGCTTGCGACTTAGCCGGGTGTGTGGCTACGCGTAACGGGTCCGCTCGGGATAATGATCGGGTAAAGGCCAGTGAGAGGTGAGGTGGTCGAGGTGGGTCTCTTCGACTCGATGCGTCGGAAGCGCAAGGGTGATGGAAAGCCCGGCACCCTGCGTAAGGCCAGTTCAGGCGATACGAAGCACCTGGAGGAATGGGCGGCGTCGAGGAACGGGGTGGAGGCCTACGTCGAGCCGCGGACCGCGGTCACCGAGACCACCGTGGTGTTGATCGCACACGACGGCGAATGGACCCGCCGCCGGATCGACAGCCTGGAGGCCGCGCAGCAGTTCGGGCGGAAGCGGTCGATCCCGGTCTACGAGGTGGCGAAGGTCGGCTACCCGAAGCGGATGCGTGAGTACACCGAGCGGCAGAAGCGGCGCAAGTCAACGGGCTGAGCCCCTCGTGAGTGAAAAGTGTTGCTCCGGGAACGTTTTTCACTCACGAGCGGAGCCGCTCACGAGCCGAGCAGGGCCAGGTGCCGTTCGAGCAGGTGCCGGAACGTGGGATGCACGGTCGAGCCGAGCGCGGCGTCCCATTCCACGGTCAGCCAGCGCGTGCCTGCCTTGGTCAGGGTGATTACGGGCGCTTCGCCGGTGTCTCGGGCCTCGCTGAGCACGAGCACCCCGGTCTCGGTGGCCCTCAGCTCGCCGGCGCCGAGCAGCCGGGGGAACACCACGTCCGGCGGCAGGCCGTCGGACGTGCGCAGGAAGGCCAGGTAGTCCTCCGGCAGGCGCTCGCCCAGCCGCCGCTGCACGGCGCGCAGCCGCCCTTCGTCGGCGGGCGGGCAGAGATGGCCACCGCCGCGCAGCTCGAGAATCCGGTGGAGCAGATCCGGCCAGTCCAGCCGCTCGGTCGCCGGATAACGCCGGCGCAGGGCGGCGATCAAGTCTCCCGTGCAGCGCCCGGCCTGTTCGGCGCTCAGGCCGAGCGGGTTGGCGCCCGCGGTCAGCAGCGGGGCGAGGTGCCGGCAGGCGAGCAGGGCGGCGACCTCCGGCCGGGGACGGCGCACCGCCTGCTCCGCCCACCGGTTCAGCGCGTCAGCCGGGTCTTTTCCTTGCCGGGCAAGCGATTCCGCTTCGGCCGCGGCCACCCGCAGCGGGTCCGGCGGGGTGCCGCCGTCGAGTTGCCCCGCCAGGCCCGACACGATCCTGGCCGCGTCGGAGTCGCCGAGCAGGCCGGCGGGTACGGCCGGTTCGCGGCGGTTCAGGTACTTCCGGTGCGCGGCCTCTTCGGCGTCGAGATCGAGCGGCGTCAGCGCCTCCGCCCACTCCGGGCGGACGCCGCGCGCCTCCTGCCACATGGCCCACGCCCTGGCGTGCACCGGATCGGCGGTCAGCGCGGTGACCGGGTGCCCGGTCAGCTCCAGCCAGCGCGACACCAGCCGGTCCGCCTGCCCGGCGAACCCGGACGAGGCCAGCAGCAGCGCCGCGTGGCAGGCCGTGGCGTCCACCCGGTCCTCGCCGGCCGTGAGCACATCGCGCACGGCCGGCTCCAGGTACTCCTCGAACCCGAAGGCCGTCAAGCGTCCGGCTTCGGCCGGTTCAGCACCGCCGACACGGTCGAGAGCACCGCCGCCACCGCCAGCACCGCGGTCACCCAGCCGGCGCCGCCGATCACCAGGTTGTAGACCAGCGCGGCGACCATCAGCAGCGCGGCCAGGATGTTCCGGACCTGCAGCGGGGTCGGCTTCGCCATCTCGTCAGCCCTTTTCCGCGATGTCCGCGAGCACGGCCGCGATCGTGCGCACCGGCACCCCGGTGCCGCCCTTGGCGGTGTAGCCCCACGGGCCGCCGGCGTTGTAGGACGGGCCCGCGATGTCGATGTGCGCCCAGGCCAGGCCATCGGCGACGAACTCGCGCAGGAACACCCCGGCGGCCAGCATGCCGCCCCATCGGTGCCCGGTGACGTTGGCCAGGTCGGCCACCCGCGAGTCCAGGTCGGCCCGCAGCTCCTCGGGCAGCGGCATCGCCCAGCCGCCTTCGCCGGTGGCCCGCGCGATCTCGGCCACCCGGTCGCGGAACTCGTCCGAGCCCATCACCCCGGCGGTGCGGTTGCCCAGTGCGACCACCTGCGCCCCGGTCAGCGTGGAGGTCTCGATCAGGTAGTCCGGGCCGTCCTCGGCGGCGCGCACCATCGCGTCGGCCAGCACCAGCCTGCCCTCGGCGTCGGTGTTGAGCACCTCCACGGTCTTGCCGCCGTACATGCTGAGCACGTCCCCGGGGCGGTAGGCGGTGGCCGACGGCAGGTTCTCCGCCAGCGGCAGGTACGCGATCACTTCGAGCGGGTACTTCAGCTTCGCCGCGAGCACCACCGAGGCGAGCACCCCGGCCGCACCGGACATGTCCGAGGTCATCTGGTCCATGTTCGCCGCGGGCTTGATCGAGATGCCGCCCGAGTCGAAGGTGATTCCCTTGCCGACCAGCGCGACCTTCTTCACCGGCTTGGTGCCCCGGTAGGCGAGCCGGACCAGCCGCGGCTGCCGCGCCGAGCCGCCGCCGACGCCGAGAATGCCGCCGTAGCCCTTGCGCTTGAGTGCCTTCTCGTCCAGCACCTCGAAGTCGAGCCCGTTCGCTTCGGCGAGCTTGCGCGCGCGTTCGGCGAAGGAGGCGGGGAACAGGTCGTTCGGCGGGGTGTTGATCAGGTCGCGGGCGGTGAGCACCGCCTCGGCGATCGACGTGGCCGCCTTCAGCGTGGCGCGGTGCTCGCGCACCGTGCCCTCCGCCGGGCTCACGAAGTCTACTTTGGACACCGGGCCGTCGCCGGGGGCGGACTTGTACTCGGTGAAGGAATAGGCGCCGAGTGCGGTGCCCTCCACGCTCGCCTGCAGGTCGACGGCGGACAGCGTGCTGAGCACCCGGTCCGTGCCCGACAGCGCCCGCGCGGCGGCACCGGAGGCGCGGCGGACCTGCTCGGCGGTGACGGTACCGGCCGAGCCATCGGCCTTGCCGAGGCCGACCGCGAGCACCACGTCCGCGGTCAGCTTGCCCAGCGCCGGCAGCTTGACGACCTCCTCGGCCTTGCCGCTCGCGCCGAGCGTGCCGAGCACCGCGGCCAGCTTGCCGTCGAAGGCGGCGTCCACCGCGTCCGCACCGGGAGCGAGCGTGACCTGGTCCTCGCCCTGCAGAGTCCCGATCACCACGACATCGGCGCGGTTCTTGGACACCGCCGCCGGCGAGTTCTCGGAAAGGGCAAACTTCGGCACGGTCACGTTCGGCTCCTCGCGCGTTCGCGTCGGTGGGACCGGGCGGTGCCCGGCTTGATCGTGAGCCATGCTAATGATGGCCGGTCAGACCGGCGAGAGGCAGGTGGTGTCCGTGCTGCTGGGCGCGGGGTCGCTGGTCGCCTTCGCGGCGGCCGCGGCGGTGGCGGGCTGGTGGACGCTCGGCGGGATCGTGTTGGCCGGACTGCTCGCCGTCGGTGCCGCCCGGATCGCCCCGGAAACACCGTCCACTGTGGACTCCATGCCGCTGGCGCTGTGCGCGGCGGCCGCGCGGCTGGCCGCGTTGCCGTTGTGCGCCGGGGTTTTCGCCGCCTACCTGGTGCCGGACGCGCCCGTGCCGGCCGTGCTGGTGTTCGTGCTGGTGCTCACCGTGGCCGACGCCATCGGCGCCGGGCTGCCCGGCCACCTGCGCGGCTGGATCCTCGGGCTGCTGGTGCTCGCCGCGGCCGCGCTGGCCGCGCTCTGCCTCACCATCACCCCCGCCGAGCAGCCGGCCACCGGCACCGGGCCCGGCGCGGCCGGGCTGCCGCTGGCCGCGGTCCTGTTCTTCCCGCTGCTGCGCCCGGTCGCGCGCCGCGGGTACGTCTGGTGGGTCGCCGGCGGGGTGCTGGTGGCGCTGGTGGTTGGCGCGGCGGCGCTGTACCAGTTGGGGCCGATCCGGCTCGGCCTGTCTGCCACCTCTCTGCGGGACCTGCTCTCGGCGGCGGACGGGCGGGTACTCGAACCGTGGCTGGCCGGCGTGGTGCTGGCCGCCACCGTGCCGGCCGGGCTGGTCGCGCTGGCCGGTGCCCGCGCGGAGCTCGGCGAGCGGCTGCCGAGGGTCGGGCTGTCGGCGGCCTGTGGAGCGGTCGCGGCGCTGTTCGCGGTCCTGCTCGAACCGGTCGAGGCGCTCTGGCTGCTGGCCGCGCTGGCGCTGGCGGAGACTGGGTCGGCGCTGCTCGCCCGGCGGTACCGTCGTCAGCGTGACTGACCCGAGCTGGCCGGTGGGGCGGACCGTCGTGGAGCGGTTCCTGCGCCCTGATGGAAGCGTTGCGCAATGCCATCCGCTGCGGGTGGTCTCGGACGAAGGCGGCACGCTGCTCGGCTGGCTGCCGGCCGGCACCGAGATCGTCGGCAGCGGGCTGGTGGACGGCCGCCGCCGGCGCGACGTGCCGCTGGCCGAGCGGTTCCTGGCCCCGCGGCGGCAGCTCAGGGACGTCTGGCGGGGCACGTCCAACCTGCGGCTGATCCCGGCCCGCGAGTGGTACTCGATCTGGTGGTTCTTCGACGAGACCGGCTTCCGGTGCTGGTACGTGAACCTGGAGATCCCGGCCGGCCGCACGGCGGAGGGGGTGGACCGGGTGGACGGGGTGCTGGACCTGGTGGTGCACCCGGACCGGTCATGCCGGTGGAAGGACGAGGACGAGGCCGAAGCGGCCGTCGAGGCGGGCCGGCTCACCGCGGCCGAGCTGGACCGGCTGCGCGGCGAAGGGGAGCGGCTGCGCGTGCTGGCCGAAGCCGGCGCGCCGCCCTTCGACGGCGGCTGGACGGGTTTCCGGCCGGAACCGGGCTGGGCCCCGCCCCGGCTGCCCGCGCACCTGCTGGCCGGCCTGTAGCCAGGGCGCCTCAGGTGAGCAGCAGGGCGAGCACCAGCAGCACCGCGCTGACCACCGCGAGCACGGCCACCGCCTTGCCGGACAGGTTGCGCGGGAAGATCGTCTTGTCGTGCACGCTGCGCCACCACACGATGCCGAAGCCCGCGCCGACCGCGCCGAGGAAACCGCCGAAGAAGTTCCCCAGCAGGATGTAGCCGACCAGCACGAGCATGCCGGCCGAGAAGGACATCAGCGCGGCGGCCAGGAAGGTCTTGATGTCCAGTCCGGAGCCTTTGGAGACACCGCTGCCGCCGGTGGACTGCGGGAGGTTGTAGGTCACAGGGCCCATCGTAGGCTGCTTGCCGGTACGCCGGGGGCCGGTGTGATGACGCTTGGGGGATTAGCTCGACAACCCGGTCACCGGTGGCAAGCGGCGGACGCCCGTAGGGCTCGCCGATGCGGAGGCAGGCCGCCTGCATGTGTGATTGCGGGTGCATATCAAGTCACGGTCTGTCTACGTATCGGCGATCGGGCGCGGGCGAAAAAGCATGGACGTCCGACTAAGAGTTATTGTTCAGGGTATGACGACGGTGATGCCCTTCAGCCAGACAGTTAACCCCGCCCCGGCGACGCCGGAGCGTGTGGCTGAAGTACTGGCCAAGCCTGGGTTCGGGACCCATTTCACCGACCACATGGTCACCGTCCGCTGGGACGCCGGGCGCGGCTGGCACGACGCCGGAGTGCGGCCGTACGAGTCCCTTTCGCTGGACCCGGCCACGTCGGTGCTGCACTACGCGCAGGCCATCTTCGAAGGGCTCAAGGCCTACCGCCAGCCGGACGGTCGGATCGCCGCATTCCGGCCGGACGCCAACGCGGCCCGGTTCCGCTCCTCGGCCAGGCGGCTGGCGATGCCGGAGCTGCCGGACGAGGTCTTCCTCGAGTCGCTGCGCGAGCTGGTCGCGGCCGACCAGCGCTGGGTGCCGACCCGGCAGGGCGACGCGCTGTACCTGCGGCCGTTCATGATCTCCACCGAGGTCGGCCTCGGGGTGAACCGGCCGGCCGGGGAGTACCTGTACGCCGCGATCGCGTCGCCCGCCGGTGCCTACTTCGCCGGCGGAGTGAGCCCGGTGAGCGTCTGGCTGTCCACCGAGTACGTGCGGGCCGCCCCCGGCGGCACCGGTTTCGCCAAGTGCGCCGGCAACTACGCGGCCGCGTTCGTGGCACAGGCGCAGGCCGTGGAGCAGGGTTGCGACCAGGTCGTCTGGCTGGACGCGGTGGAACGCCGCTGGGTCGAGGAGATGGGCGGGATGAACCTGTTCTTCGTCTTCGGTTCCGGCGCGGGCGCTCGCGTGGTCACGCCCGAGCTGACCGGTTCGCTGCTGCCCGGTATCACCCGCGACTCGCTGCTGCGGCTCGCCGCTGACGCCGGTTACGCGGTCGACGAACGACGGATCTCCACCGACGAGTGGGAGAAGGCGGCCGCGTCCGGTGAGTTGACCGAGGTGTTCGCCTGCGGCACCGCGGCGGTGATCACCCCGGTCGGCCGGGTCAAGCACGGCGGTGGCGAGTTCACCATCTCCGGCGGCGTGCCGGGCCCGCTGACCATGAAGCTGCGCGAGCAGCTGGTCGGCATCCAGGAGGGCACCCACCCCGACCAGCACGGCTGGATGCTCCCCCTCGCCTGATTCCATTCCTAACCGGCTCAGACGACCACCACCCGGCGCCCGCGGGTGTGGCCGGCATGGCTGTCGGCGTGCGCCGCCGCGGCTTCGGCGAGCGTGTACGACTTCTCGACCGGGATGTGCAGCTTTCCCCGCGAGATGAGGCGGGCAGCTTCGTCGAGCGCGGCCGGCACGCTCCCGGCGACGCCGGAGAATCGGATCCCGAGGTCCGATGCGCCGAGGTCGGCGATGGAGACCACCTTCCGCGGGTCCCCGGTCAGCTCGACGAGCTCGCGGAGCACGCCCGAGCCGGCCAGGTCGAGGGCCGCGTCGACCTGGCCGAGCCGCCGCACCCGCTCGACCCAGCCTTCGCCGTACGTCGTGGCGACGGCACCCAGGCTGCGCAGATAGTCCTGGTTCGCGGCCCCGGCCGTGCCGATCACCGCGATGCCGCGGTCGCGGGCGATCTGCAGCACCGCCGATCCGACACCCCCGGACGCGCCGCTGACCAGCAGCGTCTGCCCGGGTTGCACACCGACCTCGCGGATGACGCGCAGCGCGGTCTCCACCACGGACGGGTACCCGGCCGCCTCTTCGAACGTCAGACCCTCGGGCATCCGGGCCCAGGCCGACAGCACGGCGAACTCGGCGTAGGTGCTCGAACCTTCGCCGAACACGTGGTCGCCGATCTCGACCCCTTCGACGCCCTCGCCCACCTCGTCCACCACCCCGGCGGCGTCGAGCCCGATTCCGGCGGGCAACTCGATCGGATGGGACTCCCGGAACTGGCCCTCGCGGATCCGCCAGTCGACGGGGTTCACGCCGGCCGCCCGCACGGCGATGCGCACCTGACCGGGACCCGCGTGGGGCTCCTCGGCGTCGACGAGTCGTAGAACGTCCGGACCGCCGAACTCGGCGAAGCTGACCCGCTTCATGCGACCGGGGCGGTGGTAAGCATCCAGTGACTGAATGCGGCGTATCTTTGCGCGGATTCTGTTGGGCCGTCGGCATTCGCGACTTCGTCCGCCAGCTTCCGCACCTGCTCGAAGCGTTGCAGGCGCAGCTGTTCGTAGCTGGTGAGCGCCTCGCGCAGGGTCGACGTGGTCGCGAGCGCGTTGCGGAGCACGCCCACGTCTTCGATGCCCAGGGTGCCGCCGGCGGCGATGTGCGGCGAAAGTCCGTGGGCGGCATCGCCGATCAGCGCGACGCGGGGACTCGTCCAGCGCGGCAGTGCCGGCACGGTCATGATCTTGTTCTCCAAGATGCTCTCTTCCGGGGTGGCGGCGATCATGCCGAGCAGGTCCTCGTGCCAACCGTCTTCGGCGAGGTTGCGAGCGCGTTCGAGTGCGCGGTCGCGCTTGCTGCCGGTGAGTGTGCCGGCCTCGAATTGGTTGACGAACCACATGGTTTCGCCCGCGGTGATGCGGGCATACCCGCCGCGGGTGCGCTCGCGCCCGACGGTGAGCACAGTCCCGTCGGGCCGCTCGTCGCCCGCCGGGACCACGGCACGCCAAGCGACGTTGCCGGCCTGCGGTTGGGCTTCGCTGCCGGGCAGCAGCTGGGCACGCACCTGGGAATGGACGCCGTCGGCGCCGACGAGCAGATCCCCGTGCACGCTCTCGCCGTTGTCGAGGTGCACCACGACCTCGTCCTCGGTCTCGGTGTAGCCGTTCACCCGCGCGCCAAGGGTGATCCGGCTTCGGCCGACGGCGTCGGCCAGCACGGCGTTGAGCCGTGGACGGGGCACGAGCAGATACCGGTAGGCGGAGTCGTCGTAGCCCGCGGACCGCATCGCGCGGCCGGCGGGATCGAAGAACCAGGCGTCGACCTCGTGCCCCATCGACCGGACTGCGGTGCCGATCCCGCACCGGTCGAACTCGCGAAGCGCGTTGGGCCACAGGCCGATACCCGACCCGGCGGCCCGAATCTCCGGGGCCTGTTCGAGAACCGTGACCTGATGTCCGTCGCGACGCAGCGACGCCGCGGCGGTAAGCCCGACCAGGCCACCTCCGGCGATGACCGCTCGCATGACCCTGCTCGATCTCTTCATGCAGCCGACCATAGCACTAACGGTTAGTGTTTTGAAACTGTTTCGGTTATGTATCTGGTAGTGTCAGTGCATGACCGTGCCGCTCGGACGTCGTGAGCGCAAGAAGGCCGCGACCCGTCAGAAGATCGCCGACACCGCCCTGCGGCTCTTTCTGGAACGCGGATATGACGCGGTGGGCATCCGTGACGTGGCCGCTGAGGCCGACGTGGCCGTCACCACGCTCTTCTCCCACTTCGCCTCGAAAGAGGCCCTGGTGTTCGAGCAGGACGAAGACTTCGAGCAGGGCCTTACGCGGGCGGTCACCGGCCGGGCGCCGCACGAGCCGCTCATCCCCGCGCTGCGCCGCCAGATCCTGGCCATGGTGCGGCATTGCTCGTCGGAGGGCGCCGCCCCGATCTGGCGCATGATCGACGGCTCACCCGCCCTGCGGGAGTACGAGGGGTCGATGAGGCTCCGTCATGCGGAGTCGCTGGGAACCGCCCTCGCCGCCGATCCCGGCCTGTCGCAGACCACCACGGCCTGTCGGACGATCGCGAGGTTCGTGCTCGACGCCTATTCGCTGGCCCGCGAGGCGGCCGATCCGGAGGCCGCGGTGGACGAGACCTTCCGGATGATCGAGGCAGCCTGGGCCGTCACCTGAGGAACGGTCGCTTCAGCGCAGGGGGACGGTGATGAGCGGGGCGGTGACGCCGGCCTGCTCGTAGGTGGCCATCTCGGCGAGCAGCCGGGTGGCCATGAACAGCAGGGGCAGCGCGGCCGCGGCCCCGGCGCCCTCGCCGAGCCGGATCTTCAGATCGAGAATCGGCTCCAGGTCGAGGTGTTCCAGCACGAAGGTGTGCGCCGGCTCGTCGCAGCGATGCGCGGCGGCCCACCATGACCGCGCGCCCGGTGCGAGCTCTTCGGCGATCAGCGCGGCCGCGCCGACCGCGAGACCGTCCAGCAGCACCGGGGTGCGGCGCACCGCGGCCTGAGCCAGGAAGCCCGCCATCGCGGCCAGGTCCGCGCCGCCCGCGGTGCGCAGGATCGCCACCGGGTCGGAGACCACCGCCCTGGCCCGCCGCAGCCCGTCGCGCACCGCGGCCGCCTTGCGCATCCAGGTGTTGTCGTCGATCCCGGAGCTGCGGCCGATCACCGCCACCGGCTCGCTGCCGGTCAGCGCGGCCACCACGATCGACGACGGGGTGCTGTTGCCGACCCCGAGGTCCCCGGCGATCAGCAGGTCGGCCCCGCCGTCCACCTCCGCGTCCGCGATGTCGCGGCCTGCCTTCAGCGCGGCGCGCACCTCGGCCTCGGTCAGCGCGTCCTCGTGGTCGATCGACCCGGAACCCTTGCGCACCTTGAACTCCGCCACCGCGTCGGCGGTGTCGGCGGCCACCGCCATGTCGACCACGCGCACCCCGGCCCCGGCGACGGTGGCGAGCACGTTGATCGCGGCGCCGCCGGTGAGCATGCTGCCGACGAGCTGGCCGGTGACCTCCGGCGCGTGCGCAGACACGCCCTTCGCGGCGATCCCGTGGTCGCCAGCGAACACCACCACGCGCGCCCGGGTGAACGGGCGGGGTGGCGCCGTGCCCTGGCAGGCGGCGACCCAGGCGCCGAGCTCCTCCAGCCTGCCGAGTGAACCGGCCGGTTTGATCAGCTCGCCGTGCAGCCGGGTGGCTTCGGCACGGGCGATCTCGTCGGGGAGCGGGATGTCGGCGAACTCGATTTCGGGCAGCTCTGGCTCGTCCACGTGCCCAACCTACCTATTCCGGGAGCGCGAGCAGCGCCCCGGCCAGCGAGCGGTCGCAGATCAGCACGTCCAGCACCCCGGTGCGCAGCGCGCCGAGCACCCCGTGCGCCTTGTCCGCCCCGGCCGCCACCCCGGCGACCAGCGGGATGTCCGCCAGATCGGCCAGCGAGACGGCCAGCACCCTGTCGTTCACCGGGCCGGCCACCGGCTCGCCGTCGGCGTCGAAGAACCGCGCGCAGACGTCGCCGGCCGGTCGCGCGGCCCGGAACCGTTGCTGTTCCTCGGCGGTGAGATCCATCGACTTCACCAGTGCTGCCGAGGAGCCGACCCCGAAGCTGCCGATGCCGACCACCGCCACCCGCACTCGCCGTCCGGCGTCCAGCGTCCGCCGGATCGCCGGTTCGGCGAGCAGCACGTCCCGGCCTGCCTTGGAGTTGAGCAGGGCGGGCGCGTGCAGCCGCTGGAACCGGCCGCCGAGCCGGTTCGCCAGGTCTCGCACCAGTTCCTCGCCGGTGATCGCGGAGTCCACCGCGGACAGCCCGCCGACCAGCGGCAGCACTTCGACGTCGAGGCCGCCGTCCGCGGGCACGTGCTGGACCACGGCTTGCACGCCACGGCCCCAGGACACCCCGATCTGCTGGCCGGGGGAGAGGTTTTCGAGCAGCCAGCGCGCACCGAGGTCGCCGACCCTCGGCAGCGGCCGTTCCCCGCTGTGCGTTTCGGCCACCCGGCTGTCGCGCAGGCCGAACCGGGCGGTCAGCTCGCCCTCGGCGTCCAGGTCGCGGCCGGTGGGGTCGTTGATCTGGATCTGCACGATCCCGCGCTCCCGCGCCGCGGTCAGCATCCGCGAGACGCTGGACCGGCTGACCCGCAGCGCGGCCGCGATCTGGTGCTGCGAGCGGCCGTCTTCGTAGTACAGGCGGGCGGCTTTGACCAGCAGCCGCTGGTCACGGGGCGGGGGCATCCGGCTCCTTCGCAACTGGGTCTTGTCGCCGCTGGGTCGGCATGTTACACACTTCACAGTCAAACGTGAAGAACAACCGCACGGATGTGCAGATCGCGTTTTTTGGGGCGGGACAACGAATTCCGGTACGGGGGCGAAGAGGAGGCAGGAATGCGAGTGCTTGCCGCAACGGCACAGCCGGCACCACCACCCGATACCGGCTCCGGTTCCGGTCCGCTCGGGGTCTTCGAGTGGCTCGGCACGCATTTCATCGGGTTGTTCACCGAGTCGGGCAAGCAGTTCGTCGGGCTGGTCACCGGGATCCTGCCCACCCTGATCGTGCTGCTGACCGCGATGTACGCGCTCACCACCTTCATCGGCGAGCAGCGGGTGACCAGGGCGGTGCGCTGGTCGGGCCGCTGGTGGATCACCCGGTACACGATCATGCCGATGTTGTCCGTGCTGATGCTGACCAACCCGATCTGCTACTCGTTCGGCCGGTTCCTGCCGGAACGGCACAAGCCGGCCTTCTACGACTCCGCGGTGTCCTTCGTGCACCCGGTGACCACTTTCTTCCCCTATGCCAACGCGGGTGAGCTGTTCGTCTGGCTCGGAGTGGCGAACGGGGTGACCCAGCTCGGCCAGTCCACGGTGCCGCTCGCCCTGCGATACCTGCTGGTCGGCATCGTGGTGATCTTCCTGCGCGGCATCGTGACCGAGCGGGTCACCGCGTTCATGATCAAGCGCACCGGGCGCACCGAGGTGTTCGCGAACTTCGACACCGAGTTCGAGGCAGCGAAGGCGAAGGGGTGAACGGGATGGAGACGGGCACCTTCCGCGCGGTCTTCGTCCGCCCCGGTGACGGAGGCTGGGGCAAGGGCCTGCTGCTGCGCCCGGATGCCAAGCGCACCAAGGTGCTTTCGGTGACCGGTGGCGGTGTGCACCCGGTGGCCGCGCGGATCGCCGAGTTGACCGGGACCGAGCCGGTGGACGGGTTCACCACCAGCGTGCCGGACGAAGAGGTGCTGGCCGCGGTGATCAACTGCGGTGGCACGGCCAGGATCGGGGTCTACCCGCGCAAGGGCATCCCCACCGTGGACGTCTACGCGGGCGCGCCGGGCGGCCCGCTGGCCAGGTTCATCACCGAGGAGCTGTTCGTCTCGGCGGTCGGTGTCGGCGAGGTGGCGCCGACCGAGGCCAGCACTGCGTCCACAGCGTCCACTAAGGACGGTGCCGGTGCGGCGGGGCCGGTGGTGCCGCCCCGTGCCGAACGCCCGTCCGCGCGAGAGGTCGCCGCCACGGTCACCGGCGGGGAGGGCACCGGGTTCGGCCGGGCGTTCAACGCGGTCTCCGGGGTGTTCGTCCGGTTCGGCACCGGGGTGGGCTCGATCGTGAACACCATGCTGGCTTCCGGGCGGCAGACCATCGAGCTGACGCTGAACACGATCCTGCCTTTCATGGCGTATGTGAGCCTGCTGCTCGGCATCGTCACCTACACCGGGGTGGCCAGGTGGATGGGCGAGTTCCTGTCGCCGATCGCGAGCAACCCGGTCGGCCTGGTGGTGATCGCGCTGGTGGCCGCGCTGCCGTTCCTGTCCCCGATCCTGGGACCTGGTGCGGCCATCGCGCAGGTGATCGGCACCTTGATGGGCAGCCAGATCGCGATCGGCGCGCTGCCCGTGCAGTACGCGCTGCCCACGCTGTTCGCGATCAACGGCCAGGCCGGCTGCGACTTCATCCCGGTCGGGCTCGCACTCGGCGAGGCCAAACCGGAGACGGTCGCGGTGGGCACCCCGGCCGTGCTGATCAGCAGGATGATCACCGCGCCGCTGGCGGTCGTGATCGCCTGGGCCGCCAGTTTCGGTCTGTGAGAAGGGATTCGCCTGTGAGCGTCTATTACGAGAGCACCGTCCTGCGTTCCGGCGAGGAGGTCCGCGACATGGTGGACGGCGGGGTGCTGATCCTCTACGCGGACCCGATCCCGGACGCGCTGGAAAGCGTCAGCGTGGTGCACGGGCCGGCCGCCGCCCCCGGCCGGGAGATCCGGCCCGGCGACCTTTTCCGTTGTGGTGAAGAGGAGATCGAGCTGCGGGCGGTCGGCGAGCTGGCGCACGAGAACCTGCGCACGCTCGGGCATCTCGTGGTCTACCTCAATGTGGACGAGGGCACCGCGCTGCTGCCCGGCGCGGTGCACGGCAAGGGCGAGCTCTCCGTGCCGGCGGCCGGTGCGCGGGTCACGCTGAGCGGCGTGGCCCGGTGAACTGGCAGACGGCCGCCGTGCTGGTGGCCGCGTTCGCCGCCGCGGGGCTGCTGAGCTACCGGCAGCACCTCGGCTACCAGCGGGCGGTGAACAGGGTGGCGACCGAGGAGAACCGCGCCGGGGTCCTGCTGGTCACCGGCAGGGCGAAGGGAAGGCTGCGCGGCGCGGTGGTGCTGTTGGTGCTCGACCGCCGCCGGAACGAGGTCGTCCGGGCGCTGGCCATGGAGGGCGCTTCGGTGTTCGCCACCATCCGCGAGCGTCCCGACCTGCGCGGCCCAGCCGCCGCCCTCGCCTCCCGCGCCACCTCCAAACCTCTCCGCCGCGCCGTTTCCGACGCCCTCACCATGGCCCGCCGCCTCACGGCCTGAAATGCAGCGAAGGCCACCTTGCCTGCGTTGAACGCAGGCAAGGTGGCCTTCGCTGCGTCCGCGGGTATGTGCACAAAGGTGCAGGTCGGGGCACTTGTGTGCGGCTGGATCCGCGTGCTACCAAGGAAAGCACCACGGTGCACAGTGTGTGCACATAGGTGCAAACCCCCGGAGGGCATGCGCATGAGCTACGTCGACCGCCTGCGAGCGCGCGAACGGGAACTGGGCAGGCCGGTGCGGATCGGGCTGGTCGGCGCCGGGCAGATGGGCCTCGGCTTCGTGGTGCAGGCCGGTCGCATCCCCGGCATGGAGATCGCGGCCATCGCCGATATCGCGCCGGACCGGGGAGTGCGCGCCTTCGCCCGCGCCGGCCGCGGTGACGTGCTCGCCGGCGGTTCCCCGTTCGAACTGGTCACCGCGGTCGGGCAGGGCAGGCCGGTGGTGGTCGAGGACGCCGGGCTGCTCACCGGGCTGCCGGTGGACGTGCTGGTGGACGCCAGCGGGGTGCCCGAGGTCGGTGCCAGGATCGCCTTCGCCGGGCTGCTGGCCGGCAAGGACATCGCGTTGCTGAACGTGGAGTGCGACGTGACCGTCGGGCTGGTGCTGGCCGAGCTGGCCGCCGGGCTCGGCCGGGTCTACACCGTGTGCCGCGGTGACGAACCGGTGGAGTGCAAGGCATTGGTGGACTACGCGCGCGATATCGGCTTCACGGTGGTCTGCGCCGGCAAGGGCAAGAACAACCCGCTGGACCCCGCCGCCACCCCGGACTCGGTGGCCGCGCAGGCCGCCGCCAAGGGCATGAACCCGCACATGCTGGCCAGCTTCGTGGACGGCTCGAAGACCATGATCGAGATGGCCGCGCTGGCCAACGCCGCCGACCTGCGGGTCGCCCGCCGCGGGATGACCGGCCCTTACTCCACAGTGGACACTCTGGCGGCGACCTTCCGGCCGGACCTGCCCGGCGACGTCGGCGTGGTGGACTACTGCACCGGCCCGGTCGCCCCGGGAGTCTTCGTGATCGGGCACCACGACGATCCGGTGGTGGCCGAGGAACTGGCCTACCTCGGCATGGGCGACGGGCCCTACTACACCTTCTACCGGCCGTTCCACCTGGCCAGCGTGGAGGCGCCGCTGAGCGTCGCCGAGGCGGTGCTCGACCGGCGGCCGAGCCTGGCGCCGGTCGCCTGGAACGCCGAAGTGCTCGCGGTGGCCAAACGGGACCTGCGAGCCGGCGAGCTGATCGACGGTATCGGCGGAGAGACGGTGTACGGCCTCACCGACTCCGCCGCCGTCGCGCGCGAAGGAGACTTCGTGCCGCTCGGCCTCGCGCCTGGCGCGCGGGTGCGGCACGACGTGGCCGCCGGGACCGTGCTGAGCCGGACCGAGCTGGTCGTCGACGAGACCTCCACGATCGCCGCGCTGCGCCGCCTGCAGGACCGGCTGGTACTCGGTGAACCGGCGCGATCCGTTCTGCCGCAAGGCGTTCCGGCCTGAGAGGAAGACGAGCGATGGACCTGATCGGTGACGCGGGCACCGCCCGCCGGGCACTGCTGCTGATGTGGACGATCCGCCGGTTCGAGGAGGCGGTGGACGACCTGTTCGCCCGCGGCCTGATGCACGGCACCATGCATCTCTCGATCGGCCAGGAGGCGGTGCCGGTCGGTGCCTGCCTGGCGCTCGGCGAAGGGGACTACATCACCTCGACTCACCGCGGGCACGGGCACTGCATCGCCAAGGGCGCCCGGCTGGACCGGATGATGGCCGAGCTGCTGGCCAAGGAGACCGGGTACTGCCGTGGCCGCGGCGGTTCCATGCACATCGCCGACGTGGCCGGCGGCAACCTCGGTGCGAACGGGATCGTGGCGGGCGGGGTGCCGATCGCGGCCGGGGCCGCGCTCGCGGTGCGGCTGCGCGGTGGCGCGCAGGCGGTGGTGAGCTTCTTCGGGGACGGGGCGGTGAACGAGGGCGCCTGGCACGAGGGCGTGAACCTGGCCGCGGTCTGGGACTTGCCGGTGGTGTTCGTCTGCGAGAACAACCAGTACGGCATGTCCATGTCGGTGGAGCGGGCGGCCAGGGTGAAACGGCTGGCCGAACGCGCCGCCGCGTACGGCATTCCGGGGGTGACCGTGGACGGCAACGATCCGCAGGAGGTGCACGACGCGGTGGCCGATGCGCTGGCCGCCGCCAGGGCAGGGCAGGGGCCGGCGCTGGTCGAGGCCGTCACCTACCGCTGGAAGGGCCATTCCAAGAGCGACAAGAACCTGTACCGGACCCGCGACGAGATCGAACGGTGGCGCGAGCGCGACCCGATCGCGCGGTTCGAGGCCGCGGTGGCTCCGGTGCTGGGCGAGGCCGGCGTCACCGAATGCCGGGACGAGGCCGTCCGGCGGGTGCGCGCGGCGATCCGGGAAGCTGGCGCCGCGCCGGATGCCTCCGCCGGGGCGCTGGCCGACGCGGTCTACGCGAGCTGAGGAGAGGTATGACAGCGGTACTACCCGGGCAGCGCACGCTGACCTACGCCGAGGCCGTGCGCGCGGCGCTGGCGCAGGCGATGACCGAGGACGAACGGGTGTTCCTGCTCGGCGAGGACGTGGGCACCTACGGCGGCGCGTTCGGCGTGAGCGGGGATCTGGTGCACACCTTCGGCGCGGACCGGGTGCGTGACACCCCGATCAGCGAGCTGGGCATCGTCGGCGCCGCGGTCGGCGCGGCGCTGGCCGGGATGCGGCCGGTGGTGGAGATCCAGTTCTCCGACTTCACCGCGCAGGCCATGGACCAGATCGCCAACCAGGCCGCCAAGATCCATTTCATGCTGGGCGGCGCGGCCACCGTGCCGATGGTGCTCCGCGCCCCCGGCGGTTCGGGAACCGGTGCGGCGGCACAGCATTCGCAGAGCCTCGAAGCCTGGTTCGTGCACGTGCCCGGCCTGAAGGTGGTCATGCCGGCCACCCCGGCCGACGCGAAGGGCCTGCTGCTGGCCGCGATCGACGACCCGAACCCGGTGCTCGTGTTGGAGCACAAGCTGCTCTACAAGCAGAGCGGCCCGGTGCCGGAGGCCGCCGAGCGGGTGCCGCTCGGCGTGGCGGCGGTGCGCCGCGAGGGTCGCGACCTGACGATCGTGGCCACCGGGGTGATGGTCTCCCGATCGCTGGAAGCGGCCGAACAGCTTGCCGCGCAAGGTATCGAAGCCACCGTACTGGACCCTCGCACCCTGTTGCCGCTGGACAGTAAGACCATTGTGGACAGTGTGACGGGCACCGGCAGGGCGCTGCTGGTGCAGGAGGCGCCGAAGACGGCGGGCTTCATGGCCGAGGTGTCCGCGGTGCTCGCCGAGTCCCCTGCCTTCGGTCATCTGCGCGCTCCGGTCACCAGGCTGTGCGGGCTGGACGTACCGATTCCCTATGCGCCGCAGCTGGAACGGGCCGCGGTGCCGCAGGTCGAGGACATCGTGACAGCGGCAGGGGAGCTGGTGCGGCGGTGGTAGCGAACGAGGTCGCGCTGGTCATGCCGAAGATGTCGATGACCATGACCGAGGGCACCTTCGTCGCCTGGCACAAGGCCGAGGGCGACCAGGTGCGGGCCGGTGAGGTGGTCTGCGAGGTGACCACGGACAAGGTGGACATGGAGGTGGAGGCGACCGTCGACGGCACGCTGACCAGGCTGCTCGCCGCGCCCGAGCAGGTGCTCGCGGTCGGCGAGCCGATCGGTTACCTGGCCACCGCCGCCGAGGACCTGCTCGCCGGCCTGTTCGACCAGCCCGCCCCCGAACCGGCTGCACCGCGAGCACTGCCACGGCCCGAACCGGCCGTGGCCGCCACGGACCGGGTGGCCGCGGTACCGGCGGCGCGGCGACTGGCCGCGGCACGCGGCGTCGACCTGAGCACGGTGAGCCCGACCGGGCCGTGGCACACCATTCGACTGTCCGATTTGGACAGCGTGGATACTGTGGACGCTGCGCCAGCCAGGCGCAGGCCGAAGAACGCCAGGGCGGCGGTGGCGCGCCGGATGTCGGCCAGCGCCGGGGTGCCGCAGTTCGTGCTGTACCGCGAGTTGGACCTGGAGCTAGCGGACGCGGCACGCGGTGGCAACGGCTGGACCGCGGTGTTCGTGCACGCCTTCGCCGAAGCGCTTCGGCACCATGTCGACCTGAACGCGGAGTGGACCGACGACGGCGTCCGGCGGCACGAGCACGTCGGGGTGGCGGTCGCGGTGGACACCGAGCGCGGGCTGCTCGCGCCGGTGCTGCCCGATCCCGACCTGGCCGGGCTGGACGAACTGTCCGGCCGGATCGCGGACGTGCTCCGCCGGGCCCGCGCCGGCCGGCTGTCGCTGGCCGAGTTGGCCGGCGGTACCACCACCTTTTCCAATCTCGGCGGGCTTGGCGTGGATTCGTTCCAGGCGTTGGTGAGCCCGCCGCAGGCCACCGCGCTGTCGCTGGGCGCGGTCCGGCGGCGGGTGGTGCCGGTGGACGGTGGTGCCGGGGTGCGGCTGCGCGCCACCGCCGGGCTGAGCGTGGACCACCGGGTGGCGGACGGGGCGGCGGCGGCCCGGCTGCTCGGCACCCTGCAGCGGATCTTGGACCTGCCCCGGCGCCCCGTATGATTTCCCTTGTGGCGGAACGAGAAGGCAGACGGCGGCGCGGCCGTGCCCGGCCGCCGTTCGCGGCGGGCGTGGTGCTGGCCAGCGGTGCCGGCACCAGGGTCGGCGCCAGCCTGAACAAGGTCTACCTGCCACTGGCCGGGCGACGGCTGGTCTCCTGGTCGCTGTCCGCGTTCCACCGGGTGCCCGATGTCGGGGTGCTGGTGCTGGTCGCCCGCCCGCAGGACGGTGAGCTGGTCGACTGGGTACTGGATCGGGAAGTGGCCGGCGCTGAGGTCGAGGTGGTCTTCGGCGGGGACACCCGGCAGGGCTCGGAGCTGCGCGCGCTGCGGCAGCTGGCCGCCCGCATCGACTCCGGCGTGATCGACACGGTGCTCATCCACGACGCGGCCCGACCGCTGGTCAGCCCGGCGCTGATCAGCGGTGTGCTGCATTCGGCGCGGCGGCACGGGGGAGCCATCCCCGGCTTGCCCGCGGACGACATCGCCGCGGTGGGCGAGGACGATGGACGGCTCACCGAACTGTCCGCCGGTTCGATGATCAGGGCGCAGACTCCGCAGGGTTTCCGCGCCGCGCCGCTGCTGGCCGCCTACGAACAGGCCGCTCGCGAAGAGTTCGTGGGCACCGACACGGCGTCCTGCATGGAACAGTTCTCCGCGCTGCCGGTGCACTGGGTGCGCGGCGAGCAGCAGAACTTCAAGATCACCTACCCGCACGACCTGCTGGTCGCCGAGCAGGTGCTGTCGGCTTCGGACTACCAGACCTGAGGTGAGCGGATGGGCACCGTCGAGCACGTGACGCTGGTCTGCACCGGCTGCGGGCAGGAAACGCGGCACGAACTCGCCTATGCCGGCCGGCTGCTGGTGCTGACTACCTGCACCCGGTGCGGCAACAGCATCGAACGCGATGTGCGGGCGCGCTACCTCGCCGACCTGCGCCAGCGGATGGTCAGCAAACCTGGTCGGATGCTGCGCCGGTTCCGCCGCCACCCGCTCGCGTTCACCAGCTCACTGCCGCGTACCGCACCGGCCAAGCCGCTGGAGCTGATCGCCGAGGTCCGGCTCGTCTGGCGGGCCGCCGCGGACGCCAGACGAGCCGACCGTCGTGAGTAGTTACGGGCTCTTGGTCAGCGACGGGTCGCGCTCGACCACGCCGTCCAGCGCGTCGTCGATCGCGGTGAGCAGATCCGCGTCCAGCTTCACCCCGGCCGCCTTGACGTTCTCGTGCACCTGCTCGGGGCGGGACGCGCCGACGATCGCCGAGGCCACGTTCGGGTTCTGCAGCACCCAGGCCACCGCGAGCTGGGCCAGCGACAGCCCGGCCTGCTGAGCCAGCGGCTCCAGCTTCGCCACCGCGGTCAGCACCTCGTCACGCAGGAAGCGCTTGACGAAGTTCGCGCCGCCCTTTTCGTCGGTGGCCCGCGAGCCCTCGGGCAGCGCCTGGCCCGGCTTGTACTTGCCGGTCAGCACGCCCTGCGCGATCGGCGACCAGACGATCTGGCTGAGCCCTTCCCGCTCCGAGGCCGGGATCACCTGCTCCTCGATCACCCGCCACAGCGCGTTGTACTGCGGCTGGTTCGAGATCAGCGGCACGTGCAGCTCGCGGGCGAGTGCGGCGCCCCGGCTGATCTCCTCGGCGGACCATTCGGAGACGCCGATGTAGAGCACCTTGCCCTGGCGGACCAGGTCGGCGAAGGCGAGGAAGGTCTCCTCCAGCGGCACCGTCCGGTCGAAGCGGTGTGCCTGGTAGAGGTCGAGGTAGTCGGTCTGCAGCCGCTTCAGCGACGCGTTCGCCGACTCCATGATGTGCTTGCGGCCCAGCCCGCGGTCGTTGGGCCCGCCGGGGCCGGTCGGCCAGAAGACCTTGGTGAAGATCTCCAGGCTCTCCCGGCGCTGACCGGCCAGGCCGCGGCCGAGTACGGACTCCGCCGCGGTGTTCGCATACACGTCGGCGGTGTCGAAGGTGGTGATGCCGGCGTCCAGCGCCGCCTTGATGCAGGCCTGCGCCTGATCCTCTTCGACCTGGGAACCGTGGGTGAGCCAGTTGCCGTACGAGATTTCACTGATGTTCAGGCCACTGCGGCCGAGGCGACGAAACTCCATGCGAACAGCCTAACGGATAACGTTCGCATTGCTAACTACCTGGAGTAGCTCCAGCCGGAGTCGCTCATAGCTTGGTGCGAGCTCGCGAAGCAGCTTCGTGGCGTCTTCGTCGGCGCCCGCCACCAGCGGATACTGCAACCCGCCGACCAGCCTCGCTTGCTCGTCCAGCACCGCGGCCGCGCGGTGCAAACCGAGCCCATCGAGTGCGGCCGCCGCGTCCGCCAGTCGACGGGTGCCGACCCGGATCGCGAAGTGGACCAGATGATCGCGTAGGACGCTGTCGAGGCCGGCGCTGACCAGCGCGGCGAGCCGCAACGTGTTCGCCTCGCAGCCGGTCAGCCGGTCGGCCGCGACCGGCAGCGACCTGTGCAGCGCGGCCGCCACGTCCACCTCGGTCACCCGCTGGAACTCGGTGCGCAGGGTGAACGGCTCACAGGGATAGCCGATCGAGTCGGTGCGCCAGGCCGCGGCGAACGCGTCGGTGGGCAGGGTGGCGAACGGGTGCCCGTGCGGATCGTGGAAGCGCACGAGGTCCCCCTCGATCCCGAGCACCACCACGTAGTGGTCCGCGCCGATCGCCGCGCCGCTGCCCGGCTGCTGGAGCAGGAGCCCCATCTCCACCGGTCCGGCCAGTGCAGGGGTGTCGCGGGTGGCCGTGCGCAGCCAGCCGATGGCCTGCTCGGCGGTCCCGCTCGTGGTGCGTCGGCAGGTCCAGCCGAGCAGTTCCAGGGCCGCGTCGACCCCGATTTCGGGATCCCAGCCCGGCGCGTCGAAGAACGGCAGGCCGTTTTCGAAGTGCAGCCCGAACGGGGAACCGGTGAGCACTTCGAGTACGTCCGGCCCTGGTGCTCGCTCGCCGAGCATCATGGCGAGCGAATTCGCGTAGCAGTACGGTCCGCCGCCGATATAGCGAAAGGTCATAGGCCCGAGTGTGTCGAAATTCGGGCCAAAATGCCGAAATGTCGGGCTCAGCCGATCGCGTCGCCGGGCTTGACCCGCGGCTTCGGCACCCGGAGCTTCCGGATCTGGCTGGCCCGGATGAACGAGTACCAGCCGATCGCCCTGCCCTTGACCACCTCGTTCGGGAACTTCTCCCGGACCAGCTTCGCGATCCGCCGTCCGCTGAAGAAGCCCTCGATGATCATGCCGATCAGCATCAGCGTGCAGGCCAGCGTGGCGTACTGCTGGATCTGGGGGTAGGGCACCAGCAGCGCGACGAACACCAGGATGGCCAGCGGCATGAACAGGCCGAGCAGGTTGCGCCGGGAGTCGACCAGGTCGCGCACGTATGCCTTGACCGGGCCGCGGTCGCGGGGGAGCAGGTATTTGTCGTCCCCGGCCATCATCCGGTCGCGGCGCTCCTTGGCGGCCGCGCGCCGGTCTTCCTTGCTCGCCGGGTTCTGCTTGCGGAGCTCCTTGTTGCGCTTGATCGCCTCACGCGTGGTCCGCGGCGGCGGCGCCACCGGCCCACGTCGCTTCGCCTCCGCTTCACGCCGCTTGGGTGTAGCGCGGCCCTTACTCGGAGTGAACGACCTGGGCGCGTCGGCGGTGTCGGCGACTTCAGCCCCTTCGTCTCCGGGCTGGTCGGTCGTCGTGGTGCTGTTACGCCGCAGGAACCTCACGTGGTCAGGGTATTGCAGAGGTCACCAGTGGCGTTCATGTGGTCGTCCGGTGTGCGACGATGGCGTTGGCGCCATGGCTGTGATGCTGGCCGTGATGCCAGGGAACAGATCGGGTAGCCGAGGTGTTGAGAGTTGTGGAAGCACCTGTACCCGCCGCCAGTAAGACAAGGGAGAGCCATGACGACCGCTGAGCAGACCGGCCCCGCCGCCAACGGCCCAGCGCAGGCCGACGCCGGCGAAGCCACCCACGGCGTGACCCTGACCGACGCCGCGGCTGCCAAGGCGAAGGCCCTGCTTGAGCAGGAGGGCCGGGACGACATGCACCTTCGCATCGCCGTTCAGCCTGGAGGCTGCGCGGGCCTGCGCTACCAGCTGTTCTTCGACGAGCGCACGCTCGACGGCGACCTTTTCCGTGACTTCGACGGGCTCCAGGTGGCGGTCGACCGGATGAGCGCGCCCTACGTGACCAGCGCGGTGATCGACTTCGTGGACTCGATCGAGAAGCAGGGCTTCACGATCGAGAACCCGAACGCCACGGGTTCCTGCGCCTGCGGGGACTCGTTCCACTGACCGGCCACTAAACACAGCATGAACGCGGGGCCTCGATCGGATATCGATCGAGGCCCCGCGTTTCCTGCGTCCAAGTGGGTGTATCCGGAGGGTCAGATATAGGCTTCGGCGTCCGCGACCTGTGCGTGGCAGGCGTCGTCGACCTGCCACGGCCGGGGCGCCGGCACACCCGGTGCGGCCTGCGGTTCTGTGCGCAGTGAGTCCGGGATCAGGGCGCAGTCGGCGATCAGTTCACCGAGGGTCTCGGGTTCCATGGTGGTGCTCACGGACCCGACATTATGCGGCTGGACTACGTGTCGAATACCCATACCTGCCGGTAGTGTCGATCGAGGTGTGCGAATTACCCAGTTGGGTAATGACTCGCGGGTAAATTCGGCCAGTCCGTGCGGTCGACAACCAAAGGAGAACCGGTGGCAGCCAACGCCAGGATCGCGGTATCCGGCAGCATCGCAACCGACCACCTCATGCACTTCCCCGGCAGGTTCGCCGAGCAGCTCATCGCGGAGCAGCTGCACCAGATCTCGCTGAGCTTCCTCGCCGACGATCTGGAAATCCACCGCGGTGGAGTGGGCGCCAACATCGCCTACGCGATGGGGGTGCTCGGCTCGGCTCCACTGCTGGTGGGAGCGGTGGGCAAGGACTTCGACGAGTATCGCGCGTGGCTCGAGCGGCATGGTGTCGACTGCTCTGCGGTCTACGTCTCCGATACCAAGCACACGGCACGTTTCGTCTCGACCGCGGACGACGACATGTGCCAGATCTCCACGTTCTACGCGGGCGCGATGTCGCAGGCCGGCGAGATCCGGCTGGCGCCGATCGCCGAGCAGGTCGGCGGCCTCGGCCTGGTGGTGATCGCGCCGGACGACCCGGAAGCGATGCTGCACCGGGCGCAGGAGTGCCGGGAGCAGGGCTACACCTTCGCGGTGGACCCGTCGCAGCAGCTCGCCAGGATGGACGGCGAGCAGGTTCGGCGGTTCATCGACGGCGCCGAGTACCTGTTCACCAACGCCTACGAGTGGGAGCTGCTGCTGCAGAAGAGCGGCTGGACCGAGGCGCAGGTCGCCGAGCGGGTCGGCCTGCGGGTGACCACGCTGGCCGAGGAGGGGGCGCAGTTGGTCGGCCGGGACGGCACCGACCTGAAGGTGTCGGCGGTGCCCGCTGTGCGGACCGCCAACCCCACCGGCGCCGGTGACGGCTTCCGCGGCGGCTTCCTCGCCGCTGCCGCGGCCGGGCTGAGCCTGGAGCGCTCCGCGCAGCTGGGCGCGCTGATCGGCGTGCTCTCCTTCGAGACGGTCGGCGGCCAGGACTGGACCTACGACCGGGCGAGCATGCTCTCCCGCCTCAGCGACGCTTACGGCGCCGAGGCCGCCACCGAGATCGGCGCCTTCCTCCCCGCCTAACCCCCCTGCCCCCTGACCCCGAATCCGTGAAGGGCACCTTGCCTACTTTGAAGGTAGGCAAGGTGCCCTTCACGGAGCTTTAGGGACTGGCGGCGGGTCAGAGTTTGACGGGGTAGTGCGGCTCGGGGATCTCGGGGGAGATCCGGTGCTCGATGAAGATGCCGTGCCAGATCATGAACACCAGCAGCGCCCATAGCCGGCGGCTGTGGTCCAGCGCGCCGGTCTTGTGCTCTTCCAGCAGCCGCAGCACGGCCTGCTTGTCGATCAGCTCGTCGGTTTTCGAGTCGCTGATGATGCCGCGCGCCCAGTCGTACATCTCGGTGCGCAGCCACACCCGGATCGGCACCGGGAAGCCGAGCTTGCGCCGGTTCAGCACGTGCGCCGGCACGATCCCGTCCAGCGCGCGGCGAAGTGCGTACTTGGTGGTTTCCTTGGTGATCTTCTGGTCCAGCGGGATGTTCGCGGCGACCCGGAACACCTCGCGGTCCAGGAACGGCACCCGCAGCTCCAGCGAGTTCGCCATGGTCACCTTGTCCGCCTTGACCAGGATGTCCCCGCGCAGCCAGGTGAACAGGTCCACGTGCTGCATCCGCGCCACCGGGTCCCAGTCCCGCGACTCCCGGTACCAGGGCGCGGTGACGTCCTGGTGGCCGACACCCTCGGTGAACGTGCGCAGCACCCCGCGCAGCTGGTCCTCGCGGAAGATCCTGGCGTTGCCGTAGTAGCGCTCCTCCAGCGACAGCGAACCCCGCCGCAGCAGGTCCTTGCCCCTGGTGCCCTCCGGGATCTTCGCCGAGACCTTGCCAAGCAGGCTTTTCACCGCGCCGGGCACCTTTTCGAACCTGGCCAGCGAGATCGGCTCGCGGTAGATCGTGTACCCGCCGAACAGCTCGTCCGAGCCCTCGCCGGAGAGCACCGCCTTGACGTGCCGGCGTGCCTCGCGGGCGATGAACCAGAGCGGCACCAGCGCGGGGTCGGCCACCGGGTCGTCCAGGTACCAGACGATCAGCGGCAGCGACTCCATCATCTCGTCCGCGGTCACCGTGCGGATCACGTGCTTCACGCCGATCGCGGCCGCGGACTCGGCGGCTACGTCCACCTCGGAGTAGCCCTCCTGCTCGAACCCGGTGGTGAAGGCGATCAGGTTCGGGTTGTGCTCCTTGGCCAGCGCCGCGATGGCGGTGGAGTCGATCCCGCCGGAGAGGAACGCGCCGACGGTCACGTCCGGGTCGGCCACCATGTGCTTGGCGACGGAGTCCTTCATCACCTCGGTGATCCGGCGGTGCAGCTCGGTGGCTTCGTCGGCGCCGGTGACCTGCCGGGCGGTGAACTGGGGGTGGAAGTACCGGCTGGTGCGCAGCTCGCCACCGGGGGTGACGGTGAACGAGGTGCCGGACTCGAGCCGCCGCACCCCGAGGTGCAGCGTCTCCGGCTCCGGCGCGTACTGCAGCACCAGGTAGTGCTGCAGGGCCTTCTTGTCCAGCACGGTGTCCAGCTCGCCCCGCGCGCCCAGTGTCTCGGCCAGCTCCAGCAGGCTCTTCTTCTCGCTGGAGAACGCGATTCCGCCGGGGCCCTGCGCGTAGAACAGCGGCTTGATGCCGAACGGGTCACGCGCGCCGAAGACGACCTTCTCGTCCGCGTCCCAGATCATGAAGGCGAACATGCCGCGCAGCTTGTCCACCGCGGCCTCGCCGAAGTGGTGGTACGCGGCGACGATCGCTTCGCCGTCCCCCTCGGTGGCGAACTTCGCGCCGTGCTCGGTGGCCAGCTCCTCGCGCAGCTCGAGGTAGTTGTAGATCTCGCCGTTGAAGTTCATCGTGTAGCGCTGCGGGGACTCCGGCGGGCCCCAGGTCAGCGGCTGGTGCGAGTGCTCGAGGTCGATGAAGGCGAGCCGGTTGAAGCCGTAGACGACCTCACCGTCGGCCCAGGTGTCGGTCTCGTCCGGGCCGCGGTGCCGCTGGCAGCGCAGCGCCGCGCCGACCGCGTCGCGCGCCTTCACCGCGTCGTCTTCGGTGGCACATACCAGTCCAAGCAGACCGCACACGCGTCTTCACACACCTCAGGAATCGTGGCCGGGTTCGAAGGGCCAAGTATGCCGGGCGCTATTGCGCGGTGACCTGGCCGCCCCGGTCCTTTGCGCGCCGGGGAACTGTGATGACACAAACAGTCACCCCTTGGTCGGCACCGTGGACGATCTCCGATAGGCTCCCGCTGTCAAATGGGGATCGGTCGAGGAGGCTCTGGGTGAAAGGGCACGGCGCAGTGGGCAATCCAGAGCGCACCGCGGCGAAACGGTCGAGGGGAACGGGCAAGATAGCCGGTCTCGTCGCGCTCGTGGCGCTGGTGGCGACCGGGTGTTCCGGGGACGAGGTGCTGCGCTTCGGCTGGCCGGTCGGGGTCACCCCGCAGGCCACCGAGATGCGCTGGCTGTGGACCTGGACCGTGATCGCGGCACTGGCCGTTGGTGTCATCGTGTGGGGCCTGATGTTCTGGTCCATCGCGTTCCACCGGAAGAAGAAGGGCGCCGCCGCCGCGGGCCAGGACCTGCCGCGCCAGTTCCAGTACAACGTGCCGCTCGAGATGTTCACCGTCGTCACGCCGCTGATCATGGTCTGCGTGCTGTTCTTCTTCACCGCCACCACCGAGAGCTCGGTGCTGGACAAGAAGGACAACCCCGACGTGACGGTGGACGTGGTCGCGTTCCAGTGGAACTGGGAGTTCCGCTACCCGAGCGAGGCCAAGAAGCCGGACGGCCAGCCGGTGAGCACCGTCGGCAGCACCACCGAGATCCCGCTGCTGGTCCTGCCGACCAACAAGACCATTCAGTACAACCTCCGTTCCACCGACGTGATCCACTCCTTCTGGGTGCCCGAGTTCAACTTCAAGCGGGACGTCATGCCGTACCCGGAGAAGAACAACCAGGACATGTCGTTCCAGAACTCCATCGACCGCGAAGGCTCCTTCGTCGGCCGCTGCGCGGAGCTCTGCGGCACCTACCACGCGGTGATGAACTTCGAGGTCCGCGCGCTTTCGCCGGACAAGTACGACCGCTTCATCCAGCTGCGCACCCAGATCAACCCGAAGTCCGGGGTGCCGAACACCGCCGCCGAGGCGCTGACCGCGCTGAACTGTGGTGAGCTGTGCACGCCGCGCGCGGTGACCACCCAGCCGTTCAACCCGGACCGCACGCTGCGGACCTCGTCCGGCTGAGCCGGACGCCGGAATACGTGGTTCGAGTGCAGCAGGCGAGAGTGAGGAAGCTTCCATGAAGGTCGAAGCCCGCGTTTTCGACATCGTCACGATCTTTGCCTTCCTCGTAGCGGTGATCTACGGGGTGATGACCGGGGCCATGAGCGGCTACGGCGTCGAGCCGGTCGGCCTGGTGGCCCTGATCCTGACCGGTGGTCTTGCCCTGCTGGCCGGCAGCTACCTGCGGTTCGTCGCCCGCCGGATCGAGGCGCGGCCGGAGGATCGCGAAGACGCCGAGATCAGCGACGGTGCCGGTGAGCTCGGGTTCTTCAGCCCGGGCAGCTACTGGCCGGTCGCGCTGGCCGCGGCCGCCGGGATGGCCGGTATCGCGATGGCGTTCTTCCACATCTGGATGCTGGCCGTTGCCATCGTGCTGCTGCTGATCGCCATCGGTGGCCTGGTGTTCGAGTACCACACCGGACCCAACCACGAGTGAGCTCGTTCGACCGGAGGGCCGTACTTCATCGCTGATGAGGTGCGGCCCTTCGTCGTGCCGGGCGCCGGGCCAGCGCGGCCAGTAGCACGGCGGCCATGCCGAGGCCCTCGAGCGGGCCGATCCGGTGCCCGTAAGCCAGCAGGTCCACCAGCACCGCGACCACCGGGTACAGATAGGACAGCAGCGCCACGGTGCCGGTGGCCAGCTTGCCGATGCTGCTGTACATCAGCACGTACATCAGCGCGGTGTGCACCGCGCCGAGCAGCACCAGCCACAGCAGCCCGCCCGGCGCCGAGGGCAGCGGGGTGATCAGCAGCGCCGGTGCCAGCAGTACCGCACCGGTGCCGCACTGGATCGCCGCCAGCAGCTGCGGGCGCAGGTGGGCCAGCCGTTTGGCGATGAGCGAGGCGCCGGCGTAGAGCACGGCCGCGCCGAGTGCCAGCGCCACCCCGGCCATCCGCACCGGCTGTCCGTCCGAGCCCTGTGCGCTCAACGCGATCAGCGCGACCCCGCCGAACGCGATCACGGCCCGGACCAGCTGGTCGCCGGTCACCCGCTCGCGGAGCAGCAGCGCGGCCAGGCCGACCAGCAGCAGCGGCTGGGTGTGGTAGACGACGGTGCCGACCGAGATCGACGAGAGCGCGTACGAGGCGAACAGCAGCACCCAGTTGCCCACCAGCAGGACGCCGCCGAGCACGGCGAGCCCGAGGTCCTTTCTGGTCAGTGCGGCGAGCCAGCTGCGCGGCCTGCCCGTCGCCGCGCACCACAGCACCAGCAGCAGCCCGCCGACCAGGCAGCGGGCGAAGGCCGCCGCCGGCGCGGCGGCCCCGCTCTCCAGCACGACCGCGCCGATAGTGCCGGACAGCGCCATCGCGGCGCTCCACCGCAACGCCGCGCGAGTCCCACCCCGCGACACCCCGAGTTCCCCGTTCGGCACCGGTGAGTTCAACGTTCCCGTACTGATGCGATTCATGAGCATCAATCTGCGCTCGCCCGGTCCTCCCAGCCAGTGTCAGGAATGACATCGGCCGCAAAACTTATGACACACTGCGGAAATGGACATCCAGAAGGTCGCGGTGCTGGTCGCCGACCAGGTCTCCCCGTTCGAACTGGGGGTGGCCTGCGAAGTGTTCGGCACCGACCGGACCGCGGACGGGATCGAAGGCTGGGAGTTCGCGGTCTGCTCGCCGGACGGCGCCGGTGCCAGCAGCTGGTCCGGTTTCGACCTGGCCGGGCTGTCCACCTTGGACTTCGCCGCGGACGCGGATCTGTTGCTGGTGCCCACCTGCGCACCCCGCAGCGCGCGCCCGCCGGAGCCGATCGTCGAGGTGCTGCGGGCCGCCGCGGCCAGGGGTGCCTGGGTGGCGGGATTCTGCGCCGGGGTCTTCTCGCTCGGTTACGCCGGCCTACTGGACGACCGCCGGTGCACCGTGCACTGGGTCTACGAGCGTGAGTTCTCCCAGCGCTTTCCCGCCGCCGAAGTGGACCCGAAGGCGCTTTACGTGGACGACGACGGGGTGCTGACCAGCGCGGGCACGGTGGCCGCGGTGGATCTGTGCCTGCACCTGGTCCGGCGGTCGCGCGGGGTGGCCGCGGCGACCGCGCTGGCCAGGCGGATGGTGGCGTCGCCGCATCGCGCCGGCGGCCAGGCCCAGTTCGTGGAAGCCCCGGTGCCGGCGTCCGCCGGGGCCGAGGACACCCTGCTCGCCGAGGTGCTGGAGTGGATCGAACGGCGGCTCGACCAGCCGGTCACCGTGGCCGGGCTGGCCAGGCGCACCGGACTCGGGGAACGCACCTTCCTGCGCCGGTTCGCCGCCGCGACCGGGACCACCCCGCACCGATGGCTCACCGAGCGGCGGCTCGACCGCGCGCAGGGCCTGCTGGAGGCGGGCACCTTGTCCGTCGAGGAGATCGCGACGGCCTGCGGGTACTCCTCGGCCGCTGCCCTGCGCCACCAGTTCGGCAGGCTGCGCGGCACCAGCCCCAGCGCCTATCGTCGCGCCTTCACGGGGAAGTAGCCGACGTCAGGAGAAGGCGGCCCAGCGGGTGAGCAGGTCGGCCGCGGCACCGGAGTCGATCGCGGCGGCCGCCCTGGCCAGCCCCGCGGACAGATCCTTCAGCAGGTCGCCGGAGAACCCGGTGTACGCCGTCAGCGCGCCGGCCGCGTTGAGCAGCACCGCGTCGCGCACCGGGCCAGGCTTGCCGGCCGCGAGCTCCCGGATCACCTCGGCGTTGTGCGCCGCGTCGCCACCGCGTAGATCGGCCTCGGTCGCCCGGGGAATGCCCAGGTCAGCGGGATCCAGCGTCTCGCGCCGCACTTCGCCACCGGAGACCACCCACACCGAACTGGTCGTGGTGGTGGTGAGCTCGTCCAGCCCGTCGTCCCCGCGCACCAGCAGCACGCTGGCGTCGCGGCCGGCGAACACCCTGGCCAGCACCTCGGTCTTGTCCTGGTAGGCGCAGCCGATCAGCGACGAGCCGGGCTGGGCCGGGTTGGTCAGCGGCCCGAGCAGGTTGAAGATGGTCGGCACGCCCAGCTCCCGCCGCGTGGTGCCGGCGTGCCGGAGACTCGGGTGGAAGATCGGCGCGAAGCAGAACCCGATGCCGAGCTCGGCTACGCTGCGCCGCACCCGGTCCGGCTGCAGGTCGATGGCCACCCCGAGGGCCTCCAGCACGTCGGCAGCGCCTGACTTCGAGGAGGCGGCCCGGTTGCCGTGCTTGACCACCGGCGCCCCGGCCGCCGCGACCACCAGCGAGGCCATGGTGGAGATGTTCACCGAGCCGGACCGGTCGCCACCGGTGCCCACGATGTCCACCGCGCGGCCGTCGATGTGCACCAGCCTGGCGTGCTCGAGCATCATGCCCGCCATGCCGGCGATCTCCGCGGCCGTCTCACCCTTGGCACGCAGGGCGATCGCGAAACCGGCGATCTGCGCCGGGGTCGCCGCGCCGGACATCACCTGGTCCATCGCCCACGCGGTGTCCAATGCGGACAGATCGGTACCGGCGGTCAGCTGGTGCAGCAGGGCGGGCCAGGTGTGCTCGATGCTGGCTGTCATCGCGGATCAGCCGTGCACGACGGGGACCCGCCGCGCCCGCAGCACCTCGGCGACGGTCTCCGCCGCGGTCAGCGGGTCCAGCGGATGCACCAGCACGGCGTCGGCCTGCGACCAGGTGGCCAGCCACCGGTCGTCCTTGCGGCGCACCGTCACCACGATCGGCGGGCAGTCGTCGATCTCGTTCTTCAGCTGGCGGGTCAGCCCGATCCCGCCGGTCGGCTGCGCCTCGCCGTCCAGGATGGCGAGGTCGATGGTGCCCTCGTCCATGTCCGCGAGCAGATTGCCGACGCCGTCGTGCTCGACGTACTCGACCCGGCCGAGGTCGGCGGCGGGACGGCGGCCGATCGCCATGATGATCGACTCGCGAACTTCCGCCCGGTGGCTGAACACCAGGATCCTCATCGACTCGCTCATCAGGCGTGCTCCTCGGCGGCGCGGTGACTGTGGTGGGTGCCGCCCGATGCTATCCGCCCGGTGCTCCGGCCGGTGAAACGCCTCATCCGGGGGTCTTCGGCTGCAGTGCGTCCCAGCCGAGCGACTCACCGTCCAGCCGCTGCGCGAGCCCGGCCATCCTGGCCCGTTCCTGGGCGCAGTGCAGTGCGTCGAGGCGCTGCACGCGCAACGCGTGCAGTCGGACGAGGTGACGATTTTCCGCCTTTTCCCGCACTTGCACCGAATCCACTGGTTCGGCGGGCCCGGAATCACCCGCCACCTCGCGTAAAGTCCAATGGTCCTGGGCCAGCGTCGCGGCCGCTTCCGTCACCCGATCGGCCGGTAGCAGCAGGTGATGCCTCAGTACGGCGGGTTCATCGGCCCGCCAGTTGGGTGATCTTGCCAGTACGGCGGAGTCCGCTTCGATCGGATTGAAAGATTCTGTCACCACCCGCAGGTCCGGCGCGTCCAGGTCCAGAACATCCGGTTTCTGCCGTCTGAGCAGGTCATGCAGTCGATCTAGCAAACTCATCGGTAACGTCCAGCTTCCCGTTCGTCTGGTGTGATCGAGTCCGCAGGCGACCCGCCGTGGACCCGAGAGGACGCGCCTCAGTGTGAGGGGACATAATGCAGGCGTGACAACGGCAGCTCCCACCATCAGCCAGCGCGTGCACTCGCTGAACCGGCCCAACATGGTCAGTGTTGGCACGATCGTGTGGTTGTCCAGCGAGCTCATGTTCTTCGCTGGGCTATTCGCGATGTTCTTCACCGTCAAGGCCCAGAACTCGAGCGGCCATTGGCCGCCGATCCTGGAGTCCACCGGCGAGCCGGTGCATCTGAACGTGCCGTACGCGCTGCCGTTCACGATCATCCTGGTCGCGTCGTCCTTCACCTGTCAGTTCGGTGTGTTCGCCGCGGAGCGCGGCAACGTTTACGGACTGCGCCGGTGGTACCTGATCACCTTGATCATGGGCGCGATCTTCGTCGGCGGTCAGGGTTACGAGTACCTGAACCTGATCAGTGAAGGCGTGACCATCCCGTCCGGCGCTTTCGGCACCGTGTTCTACCTGACCACCGGGTTCCACGGCCTGCACGTGATCGGTGGACTGCTCGCCTTCGTGTACCTGCTGGTGCGAACCAAGCTGAGCAAGTTCACGCCCGCACAGGCGACCTCGGCGATCGTGGTCTCCTACTACTGGCATTTCGTCGACATCGTGTGGATCGGCCTGTTCGCGGTCATCTACATCGTGCCCTGATCCGAAGAGCCAGCCACCACATCGGCCCGAACTGACAGCAAGGGTTGCCGTACATGACCACCAGCAAAAACTCTTCGGAGCGTCGCTTTCGCGCGCGTACCAAACTGCGCCGCCGGTTCGCCGGGCTGCTCGCCCTCGCGGTGGCGCTGATCGGTGCCGGCGCGGCATACGCGATCTTCGTGCCGGAGCCGCAGACCGCGCAGGCGCAGGGCGACCCCGCGCTGCTGCGCAAGGGCGAAGAGATCTACAACAACACGTGCATCAGCTGCCACGGCTCGAACCTGGAGGGTGTGACCGACCGCGGTCCCAGCCTGGTCGGGGTCGGCGAGGCCGCGGTGTACTTCCAGACTTCCTCCGGCCGGATGCCGCTGGTCCGCCAGGAGGCACAGGCCGCGCGCAAGCCGCCGAAGCTGACCACGGAGGAGATCGACGCGCTCTCCGCCTACGTCGCGTCGCACGGCGGCGGGCCGGCCAGGCCGGAAGAAAAGGGCGAGGCGCTGCGCGGCCAGGACCCGGCGCGTGGTGGCGAGCTGTTCCGGCTGAACTGCGCCTCCTGCCACAACGCCACCGGTGCCGGTGGCGCGCTGTCCTCGGGCAAGTACGCGCCGCCGCTCGGACCGGCCACCGAGGAGCAGATTTACGACGCGATGCTCACCGGCCCGCAGAACATGCCGAGGTTCTCCGACCGGCAGCTGACGCCGGACGAGAAGAAGGACATCGTCGCCTACGTCAAGTCGGTCTCCGACGGTAACAACAACCCGGGTGGCAACTCGCTGGGCGGGCTGGGGCCGACCACCGAGGGTGTGATCACCTGGATCGTGGGTATCGGCGCGCTGATCGGTGTGACCCTGTGGATCGGATCCAGGGCATGAGCACTACCGGAAAACTTCAGGCAATCCGCGATGGCGGGCTCATGCCCTGCCGAGCGGATCGGAGCGAGGCAAGTGATATCGCATGAGTAGCGGCAACGAGCCGAAGCCGCCCACCGAGGCGGAACTCGCGGCAATGGATCGGGACCAGCTGGTCCGGCTGGGGACCGCGCTCGACGGTGTCGAGATCGTCGACTACCCGGACCCGTGGCCGGTCAAGGGCACCAAGGCGGAGAAGCGCGCCGAGCGCATGGTCGCCCTCTGGTTCACCCTCTCCGGCCTCGCCGGGCTGGCCTTCGTGGTCTCGCTGATCTGGTGGCCGTGGCAGTACCAGGAGCCGACCACGGCCAACTCGAACAACCACTTCCTGTACAGCCTGTACACCCCGTTCCTCGGCCTCACGCTGGGTGTCTCGGTGCTCGCCTTCGGGATCGGGATCCTGATCTACACCAAGAAGTTCATCCCGAGCGAGCTCGCGGTGCAGGAGCGCAACGACGGTCCGTCGAGCGAGGTGGACAAGCAGACCATCCTCGCCCAGCTGGCCGACTCGGGTAACCGCAGCACCATCGCCCGCCGCTCGCTGGTCAAGCGCAGCGCCGGGCTCGGCATCGGCGCGCTCGGCCTCGGCCTGGTCGCGCTGCCGGTGGCGTCCTTCATCAAGGACCCATGGAAGGACACCGAGAACAAGAACTCCCTGTGGCACACCGGCTGGCAGCCGGAGTACCCGGGTGAGGTCGTCTACCTGCGCCGCAACACCGGCAAGTCCACCGACCCGGTGCACCTGCTGCGCCCGGAGGACCTGGACGCCGGCGCCATGGAGACGGTGTTCCCGTACCGCACCTCCGAGGCCGGTGACCACGAAGCGTTGTCCAAGGCGCTGAAGCGCTCGGACAACCCGGTGATGCTGATCCGCCTGCGTACCTCGGACGCGGCCAAGGTGGTCAAGCGCAAGGGCCAGGAAGACTTCAACTTCGGCGACTACTACGCGTACACGAAGATCTGCAGTCACGTCGGCTGCCCGACTTCGCTGTACGAGCAGCGGACCAACCGCATCCTCTGCCCGTGCCACCAGTCCCAGTTCGACGCGCTGCAGTACGCCAAGCCGGTGTTCGGCCCGGCCACCCGCGCGCTCGCGCAGCTTCCCATCACGGTCAACGATGAGGGATACTTCGTGGCAAGGGGCGACTTCATCGAGGCCGTAGGCCCGGCCTTCTGGGAGCGTAAGTCATGAGTTCACTCACCACGCCGACCAAGGGCACCAACCCGGCGGAGAAGGTGGCCGGGGCCGCGGCCAAGTGGGCCGACGACCGGTACCACCTCGCCAAGGGCATCCGGCACCAGTTCAACAAGGTGTTCCCCACGCACTGGTCCTTCCTGCTCGGGGAGATCGCGCTCTACAGCTTCATCGTGCTGCTGCTGTCGGGTGTGTACCTGACCTTGTTCTACGACCCCTCCATGGAGGAGGTCGTCTACCAGGGCAGCTTCGTCAACCTGCAGGGCATCGAGATGTCCAGGGCGCTCGAGACCACCCTGAACATCTCGTTCGACGTCCGCGGCGGCCTGTTCGTGCGGCAGCTGCACCACTGGGCGGCCCTGCTGTTCGTGGCCGCGATGATGGTGCACATGTTCCGGATCTTCTTCACCGGAGCGTTCCGCCGCCCGCGTGAGGCGAACTGGATCATCGGCGCGCTGCTGCTGATCATCGGTATGTTCGAGGGTTTCTTCGGCTACTCGCTGCCGGACGACCTGCTCTCCGGCACCGGTATCCGGGCGACCCTGTCCGGCATCGTGCTCTCCACTCCGGTGATCGGCACCTGGCTGCACTGGGCGATCTTCGGCAGCGAGTTCCCCGGCACGGAGATCATTCCGCGGCTGTACAGCCTGCACATCCTGCTGGTCCCCGGGCTGATGCTCGGCTTGATCGCGGTTCACCTCGGGCTGGTCTGGTACCAGAAGCACACCCAGTTCCCCGGGGTGCGGCGCAAGGAGACCAACGTCGTCGGCGTGCGCATCATGCCGGTGTTCGCGCTGAAGGCCGGTGCCTTCTTCGCGGTCATCACCGGTATCACCGCACTGATGGCGGGTCTGTTCCAGATCAACGCGGTGTGGAACTACGGCCCGTACAACCCGTCGCAGGTGGTCGCCGGTTCGAACCCGGACTGGTACATGGCCTGGGCCGACGGCATGCTGCGAATCTTCCCGCCGTGGGAGGTCTACCTCGGGAACTACACGATTCCCGCGGTGTTCTTCGGCGGTGCCATCGGCATGGGCGTGGTGATCACGTTGCTGCTGGCCTATCCCTGGCTGGAACGCATCCTGTCCAAGGACAAGGCGCACCACAACCTGCTGCAACGGCCCCGTGACGCACCGGTCCGCACCAGCATCGGCGCGATGGCCATCTCGTTCTTCCTGGTCATCGAGCTGTCCGGGTTCAACGACATCATCGCGAACCAGTTTGACATCTCGCTGAACGCGATGACCTGGGCCGGCCGGATCGGGGTGATCGTGCTGCCGCCGCTGGCGTACGCGATCACGTACCGGCTTTGCCTCGGTCTGCAGCGGGCGGACCGCGAGGTGCTGGAGCACGGTGTCGAGACCGGCATCATCAAGCGCCTGCCGCACGGTGAGTTCATCGAGGTGCACCAGCCGCTCGGCCCGGTGGACTCGCACGGCCACGCGGTCCCGCTGGAGTACCAGGGCGCCTCGGTGCCGAAGAAGATGAACAAGCTCGGCTCCGCCGGTCAAGCGGTGCCCGGCAGCCTGCTGTTCCCGGACCCGGTCGAAGAGACCAGGGCGCTGGAACAGGCCAAGGGCAACGGTCATGGCAATGGCCACGGGAACGGGGCCGTGAGCAAGGACGAGCAGGTCTCGGCCGGCTCGAAGAACCCCGAGCACTGACCGTTCAGAACGACACGAGAGAGGGCCGGAACCCGATTCGGGTTCCGGCCCTCTCTCGTGTCCGGGGTGGTGCGTTAGTCGCCGATCGAGAAGGCGGCTTCGGTGTCCGCGCTCGCGTACGAGCGGAACGCGATGTGCGTGTCGGTGCCGAGCACCCCGGGCACCTTGCTGATCTTGGCCGGGATGAGGTCGGCCAGGTCCTCGTGCGCGCTCACCCGGACCATCGCGACCAGGTCGACATCGCCGGCGCACGAGTAGACCTCGGAGACGCCTTCGATGTCCGCGATCGTCTGCGCGGTTTCCGGGATGCTGTCCGCGGCGGCGTGGATCAGCACGATCGCGGTGATCAAGGGGCCTCCCTGTTCGGTTGCCGGACGTTCCGCACTGAACTCTAGCTCGCACCGCCTCACGCCGACCGGTGACCGGCGCGGACCGCGGCAGGGCGAAAAGCCGGCTATTTGCCCCTGAGGTCAGCCGACGCGCTCCAGTGCGGTCGCGGCGGCGGCACGGTCCAGCCAGGCGTGCCAGCCGCCGGCACCGCGAGCAGGTTCGGCCCATGGCCGCGCGCTGCGCACCAGTCGTACTCCCGGCCGGCCGAGCCAGCGCAGCAGCACGCCGATCTCTTCGCCGGTGCCGCCGAACAGCGGTCCGGGCCCCGGCAGCACCGTTTCCGCGGCGGCGACCAGCGCGTCCACCACCGGCATCGGCGGGACCCCGCGTCTCGCGACCCCGGCCGACGCCAGCCTGCCGTGCCGGATCACGGCGAACTCCCAGCCACCGCCGCCGTCGGGGGAGGCCGCCACCAGTTCCGGGATCGCGGCCAGCGAGTTCAGCCGGTGCGCCCTGCCGACCGCGCGGACCAGCGACACCACTTCGTCCCGGCGGCGGGCGGCCTGCTCGAAGTGCTGGCCTTCGGCGAGCAGGTCGAGCTGGCGCAGGGCGGTCCGCAGCGGCTGGTCGCCGCGGCCCTCGATCAGTTCGGCCACCGACCGCACGGCCGGCGCGTAGTCGGGCACGCTCTGCCATCCGGCGCAGGGCGCGCCACAGCGGCCGAGCTCGGCCAGCGCGCAGGGCTTCCCCGCCGCGGCCTGAGCCGGGATCCGCTGGGTGCAGGTGCGCAGCCCGGTGGCGCCGGACAGCACGTCAGCGGCCAGGTGCGCGTCGGCCCGGGCACGGAACGGACCCAGCGCGCCGTCCTTCGGCAGCCGGACCACCGACAGCCGCGGGAACGCCTCGTCGGTCAGCACCAGCCACCAGGCGTTGCGCGGGTTCTTCGAGCGCCGGTTGTAGGCGGGCCGGTGCGCGGCGAGCAACCGCAGCTCTCGCACCTGGGCCTCCAGCGCGTGCGCGCATTCCACCGCGTCCACCCGCTCGGCCAGCGCGACCATCTCCCGGATCCGGCCCCTGCTCTCCGAACCGGTGAAGTACTGGCGCACCCGGCGCCGCAGGTTCGACGCGGTGCCGACGTAGAGCACCTCCTCGCTCGGCCCGCGGAACAGGTACACCCCCGGCCGCTCCGGCAGGTGCGCGGCCATGCCGCGTTTGCGTCGCTGCGCCGCGGTCACCTCCGGCAGGTAGTCGAGCAGTTCCTCCAGCGAGTGCACCCCCACCCCGCCGACCCGCTCCAGCAGTGCGTGCAGCACGTCCACGGTGGCCCGTGCGTCCGCCAGCGCGCGGTGGTTCGGGGTGGTGGTGGCGCCGAACAGGGCGGCCAGCGCGGACAGCTTGTAGCTCGGCGTGTCCTGCCGGGAGATCACCCGCCTGGCCAGCCGGACCGTGCACACCACGGCCGTCTTCGGCCAGGGATAGCCGTGCGCTTCGCAGGCGGCGCGCATGAAACCGGTGTCGAAGGCCGCGTTGTGCGCGACCAGCACCGCGCCGGAGATGAACTCCAGGAACGCGGGCAGCACGTGTTCGATGGGCGGCGCGTCGTGCACCATCGCGGTGGTGATCCCGGTCAGCGACACGATCTGCGGCGGGATCGGCATCCCCGGGTTCACGAAGGTGCCGAACTCGCCGAGCACCTCGCCGCCGCGGACCTTGACCGCGCCGATCTCGGTGATCCCGTTCGCGCCCGGCCTGGTGCCGGTGGTCTCCAGGTCGAACACGACGAAGGTGGTGTCCCGCAACGGTGTGCCCAGTTCGTCGAACGCCAGCTGTGCCCGTTCCCCGAGGGGACGCCCCGCATTCATGATGCGCACCCTAGGTATCGACACCGACAAGATCGGCGTGCCGAGCCCATCCCACGCAGCGCGCCGCCGGGCCTTGAGGCATACCCTGGACCGATGCAACCGTTCGCCCAGCAAGACGGGCCCGAGCACGCCGAACCCGGCGCCCCGGGCACGCCGTCGCGGGCGGACGCGACCACGGGCCCGCAGGTGGACTGGGACGCGCTGCCGGAGCCGGTCCGCGGCAGGCTGGCCGAGCTGGCCGCCGGCGCGCTGGGCAAGATGCCCAAGCTGGACGTGCCGCAGCAGCTTCGGCCGGTGGCCAGGTTCGCGCCGGCCAAACGGGCCAGGCTGGGCGGCCCGGCGCTGCTGGCCGCGCTGCGCGACTCGACCGCGTTCCGCACCGCGGTGCTGGAGTGGCTTCGTGACCACCGCCTGGACGCGCTGAACCCGAACGACGACGACTCGGTGGCCGCCGCCACCGCCGCGGTGCTGCTCGGCGAGTCGAGCGCGACCTCGCGGGTGCGGCTGGTGGCCAAGAACGCCGAGGAGACCGCGCTGCGGGCCGAGCGGGACGCCGCGCTGGCCAGGAACCAGCGGCTGGAGGCCGAGCTGGACCGGGTGCGGGCCGAGCTGACCGAGGCGCTCGGCGCGGTGGACAGGGTGCGCGGCGAACGCGAGGCCGAGTTGGACAAGCTGCGCGGCAGGCTGCGCGAGCAGGGGGTTCAGCTGCGCAAGGCCAGGGACGCGGCCGAGCAGGCCGCGTCGGAGGCCCGTCAGGGCGGCGCGCTGCGGGACGAGGAGCTGGCTTCGCTCACCGCGCAGCTGGAACGTGAGCGTCAGCGGGTGGCCGTGGAACGGGCTAGGGCCGAGCGGGCCGCCACCGACGCGGAGGTCGCCAGGCAGTCCGCCCGCGAGGCGCGGGAGGCCGACGAGGTCCGGCTGGCGCTGCTGGTGGACACCATCGACGGCGCGGTCTCCGGGCTGCGCCGCGAGCTTTCCCTCGGCGGCAGCGGCCGTCGCCCGGCCGACCGGGTGCGGGGCGCCAGCACCGGGGCCGCCGCGGGCGGCCGGGTGCAGGACCCGGTAGCGCTGGACCGCCTGCTCGCCCTGCCGCGGGTGCACCTGATCGTCGACGGCTACAACGTCACCAAGACCGGCTACCCGGAGCTGGCGCTGGCCGACCAGCGCGAGCGGCTGGTCCACCAGCTCGGCGCGCTCGCGTCGCGGACCGGGGCCGAGGTCACCGTGGTCTTCGACGGGGCGGGCGTGCTCTCCGTGCCGACCGCCGCGCCGCGCGGGGTGCGGGTGCTGTTCTCCGATCCCGGAGTGCTCGCGGACGACGTGATCCGCTCGCTGGTGGCCGGGGAGCCGGGCGGCAGGCCGATGGTGGTGGCCACCTCGGACCGCGCGGTCGCGGACTCGACCCGCCGGGGAGGCGCGCATCCGGTGCCGTCCGCCGTGCTGCTGACCAGACTCGGCCGCGTCTGACCCGCTTTTCGGCATAACCCCTGTTCAAAACCCTGTGCGCGACTATTCTACCCGGGTATACACGCGGGGTATACCTCGCATGTATAGTCTCGCTCGTATCCGAGACGCGGATATCGAGAGGGGGACCGAATGTCGGTTTCGCACACACTGCTGGCGCTGCTCGAGCCCGGCCCGAGGCATGGCTACGACCTGAAGAAGGCCTACGACGAGCAGTTCGGCCAGGACCGGCCGCTGGCATACGGGCAGGTGTACTCCACCCTGTCCCGGCTGCTGCGCAACGGGATGGTCGAGGTCGCCGGGGTCGAACAGGGCGACGGGCCGGACCGCAAGCGCTACACCATCACCGACGCCGGGGTCACCGACGTCGAAGGCTGGCTGTCCACTCCGGAGAACCCGGAGCCCTACCTGCAGAACACGCTCTACACCAAGGTGGTGCTCGCACTGCTGTCCGGCCGCGACGCCACCGGCGTGTTGGACACCCAGCGCGCCGCGCACCTTGGCGTGATGCGCTCGCTGACCAGGCGCAAGAACGGCGGCGACCTCGCCGACCAGCTCATCTGCGACCACGCGTTGTTCCACCTGGAGGCGGATCTGCGCTGGCTGGAACTCACCGCAGCCAGGCTGACCGAGCTCGGGAAGGCGGTGCGGCCGTGAACCAGCCACTGCTGATGGCCCGGGGGCTGACCAAGTCCTTCGGCAAGACCACCGCACTGCGCGGTGCGGGCGTGGCCGTGGCGGCCGGGGAGGTGCTGGCCATCATGGGCCCGTCCGGCTCCGGCAAGTCCACCCTGCTGCACTGCCTGGCCGGCATCGTGCGCCCGGACGACGGGGAGATCCGGTACGGCGGCCGCGATATGGCCGCGATGCCGGACAAGGAGCGCAGCGCGCTGCGGCGCACCGAGTTCGGTTTCGTCTTCCAGTTCGGCCAGCTCGTGCCCGAGCTGACCTGCCTGGAGAACGTGGCGCTGCCGCTGCGGCTGTGCGGGGAGAAGCGTCGCTCCGCCGAGGCCAAGGCCACCGAGTGGCTGAACCGGCTGCAGGTCGAGGACGTGGCCGCGCACCGCCCCGGCGACGTGTCCGGTGGCCAGGGGCAGCGGGTCGCGGTGGCCCGTGCGCTGGTGACCGGGCCGAAGGTGATCTTCGCCGACGAGCCCACCGGTGCGCTGGACTCGCTCAACGGCGAAAAGGTCATGCAGATGCTCACCGACGCGGCAAGGCAGACCAACGCCGCGGTGGTGCTGGTGACCCACGAGGCCAGGGTCGCGGCGTACTCCGACCGCGAAATCGTGGTCCGGGATGGCCGGGCGACCGATCGCGAGCTGGCCGCATGAGCGGCTCGGCGTCCCCTGTGGCGCTCGAACTCGCGGAGGGGGAAGCATGATCAAGGACCTCGTCCTGGGGCTCCGGCTGGCCGTCGGGGGCGGCCGGATGTCCGGGTCGGTGCTGCTGAGGCTGGCCATGACCGCGATCGGGATCGGGCTCGCGGTGGCCGTGCTGCTGCCGGCGGCGTCAATCGGTCACCTGGTGAACGAGCGTCTGGCCAGGGATGCCGGGACCACCGCGGTGACCGAACCGCGGCCAGGAACCGAGCCGCTGTACCAGCGGTCGTGGTCGGCGGAACTGTCCGGCGGGGACTACATCAACGTGGACACGGTGGCCGCCGGCGGGCCGGGCTCGCCGGTGCCGCCGGGGCTGGCGCGGCTGCCGGGGCCAGGCGAGCTGGTGGTCTCACCGGCGGTGGCCGAGCTGATCGCGTCCCCCGGCGGCGGAGGCGTGCTCGCCAGGCTGCCCGGCGAGGTGATCGGCACGATCGGCAAGCCCGGCCTGGTGGACCCGGACGACATGCGGGTCTACTCGGGAGCGTCGATCGAGCAGGTGACCGCGGACGAAGAGACCGAAAAGATCTACGCGTTCGGCGAGGAGCGCGACGGTTTCAGCGTCAACACGAGCATGTTGATGATGCTGCTGCCGGCCGCGGTGGCCCTGCTGCTGCCCTTGCTGATCTTCGTCACCACCGCGTCCAGGATGGGCGCGGCCCAGCGGGACCGGCGGCTGGCGGCGCTGCGGCTGATCGGGGTGGACGCCGGGCAGATCCGCCGGATCGCGGCCGCCGAGTCGCTGCTCGGCGCGCTGGCCGGGCTGGTCACCGGCGCGGCCCTGTTCTACTCGCTCCGGCCGTTGATCGGGAAGCTGGATCTGTTCGGCATCAGGGTCTTCGGCGAGGACTTCGTGCCCTCGACACCCCTGCTGGTGCTGATCGTGCTGCTGGTGCCGGTGCTGGCCATCGGGGCGTCCATCTTCGGCCTGCGCCGCACCATCGTCGAGCCGCTGGGGGTGGTGCGCCATGGCAAGACGGTCCGGCGGCGGATGTGGTGGCGCTGGCTGATCACGCTGCTCGGTGCCGGCCTGATGTTGAGCACCCTGTTCGCCGAGCCCCAGACCAGCAACGAGCTCGTGATGGTCGCGATGACCGTGGGCAGCTCGCTGTTGCTGATCGGGGTGGCCGTGGTGCTGCCATGGGCGGTGGAGAAGCTGGTGCACGCCATCAGGGGCGGCCCGCCGTCCTGGCAGTTCGCGATCCGGCGGCTGCAACTGGACAGCGGCACCGCGAGCCGGGTGGTCTCCGGGCTGGTCGTGGTGCTGGCGGGCACGATCCTGATCCAGGTGCTGGTGAGCTCGGTCGGGGCCAGGGATGAGAACGGGTCCCGCTGGCTGCCGCAGGCCGCGGTGCCGGTGCGGGTGTTCACCGACGCCGGGCACGAGCAGGACGTGCTGCGCAGGCTGGCCGCCACCGAGGGCGTGGGGCAGACGCATCCGGTGCGCTCGGTCTTCCTCGATTCGGCCGCGGAGAACCAGGGCACGGTATCGGTCGAGATCGGGGACTGCGCGGCGCTGGCCACCAGGGCGAACGTCGGGTCCTGCGCGGACGGCGATGTGTTCATGGTGGACGCTCCGCTGGAGAACGCTTCGCGGATGCGTGAGGTCACCCTGCCGACGGGCCCGGTCCGGTTCGTCAAGTTCGAGGCCGGGCAGCGGACCTACGCCTCGGAGTGGACGGTGCCGCCAGGGGTGCAGCACATTCCGGCCGAGCAGGCGGGCCGGTACATGGACGGCACGCTGCTGGTCACCCCCGGCGCGATGCGGGGAGCGCCCATGCCGGACGGGAGCGTCTCGGTGTTCGTCGGCGGGCCCGGCAGCCCCCAGGAGCTGTCCGACCGGGTGGCGAAGGCGGTCAACCAGCTGGCCTGGCACGCCCAGGTACGGGACACCGATATCTACAGCACGATCGCGCTGAACCAGGACGACACGATCGAGCAGTTCCGCAGCGTGCTGCTTGCCGCTTCGGTCTTCGTGCTCTCGGTGGCCGCGCTGAGCCTGCTGATGCTTTCGGTGGAGCAGATCAGCGAGCGGCGGCGGCCGCTGGCCGCGTTGTCCGCGGCCGGGGTGCCGTTGTCGGTGCTGGCCAAGGGCTCCCTGTGGCAGGTCGCGATCCCGGTGCTGATCGGGGTGGTGCTCGCGGTGGCGGCCGGGATCGGCCTGACCGCGCCGATCCTGCGGCTGGCGGACGTGCCGATGGCGCTCGACTTCGGTGTGGTCGGCGGCCTGGTCGGGGCGGCGCTGCTGGCGGTGCTGATGGTCACCGCGCTCACCCTGCCGCTGCTGCGGCAGGTGACCAGGCTCGACTCGCTGCGGGCGGAATAAGGGGAAAGTCCGGAGCCGGTACCGCCGTCGGGGGCGGTACCGGCTCCGGGCCTTTTCACGTCCACCCCTTGGTCACCCGGGCGGGTGCGTCACCGATGGTGCACTTTGGCGTTGAAACCAGCAAAGATCCCTGTGGAGGTGCGGATGCGGGCCGGCGCCGCTGTGTTGACGCCCTTGCTGCTGGTCGGTGTCCTGCTGGTGAGCCCGCTCGCGGGGGCGCAGGAGGAGCCGCCGGTGGAGGCCGGGGTCGCGCCCGGCGCGGTGGCACCGGATCCCCGGCCGGGGGAGGCCTTCGCCGACCCAAAGATCGCCGACCTCCAGCGCACCGCCACCGACGTCCAGCGCGAGCTCGGTGACCTGGCGGGCCAGGTGCGAGCGGCGCAGGACGAGGTGAACACCGCCACGGCCGACCTGCAACGCGCTCGCGCCGGGCGGGAGGCCGCCGACGCGAAGGTGGCCGCGCAGCAGCAGGAGGTGGACCAGTTCTCCAGGTCGGTGTTCACCGCGATGGGACGGCCGGACACCTTCCGGCTGCTGCTCGCCGTCGGGAACCCGCGCGACCTGCTGGACGGCACGTCCATGATCAACCGGCTGCGGGCGGCGCAGGACGCCAGGCTCAACGGCGCGCTGGAACAGCAGCGTTCGGCCGCGGAGGTGGAGCGGCAGGCGGCCGGTGTGGAGCGGTCCGCCACCGCCCGCAAGGCGGAACTGGACCGCCGCAACGGGGACGCGGCCAACCGCGCGGACGCCATCTCCTCCGAGCTGCGCGGCCCGATCGACGTGGCCAACCAGGCCGTGGTGGCCCAGCAGCAGGCGCAGCGGCAGCGCAACGAGCAGACCGCGGCGAACTGGCGAGCCTACACCGACCGGCTGGCCGCGGCCGGGATCACCCCGCCGTCGGTCGCCGCGCTGCGCGACCCGGCCGTGCTACCGGCAGGGCTGAAGGCGTTGCCGGGGGCGGACGGTGCCCCGCAGCCCGGTGTCGCGCAGGTCGGCTCGGACGGGCAGCGCCTGCTGGTGCTGCCCAAGGAGACCATCGACGCGGTCGGTGCGGGGATAGCCGCGCTCGGCAAGCCGTACGTGCCGCACGACAGTGGGGAAGGCCCGGCCGCCTACTCCTGCGACGGCCTGGTGCGATCGGTGTTCACCGGTGCCGGGCTGCCGCTGCCCGCCTCGGCGGGCGAGCAGTTCGCGGCCGGCCGTCCGGTGCCGGTGGCCGACGCGCAGCCGGGCGACGTGGTGTTCGCCGGGCCGGCGAAGTACGGCGTGCAGTCGGTGGGCATCGTGCTCGACGGGCACACCATGCTGGCCGCGGACGCCAGGCTGGCCGGGGTGGTGGTGGCCGACCTGCCGGTCGGCGACTCCGTGCTCTCGGTGACAAGGCCATCGCTCGGGCCGGCCGAGGCCAGGACGGTGCCGCAGCGTGCCGAAGGCGAGCTGACCTGGCGCTGCGGCGGCGTGGAACTGCCCGCCTTCCCGGTCGGTTCGCAGGCCGGCGGTGGCGGGGCGCAGGCCGCCGGAGCCTGGGGCGGCTACCCCAACGGCCTGATCCCGGGAGCCGCGCTGTGCGCGATCGGGGTCGGCGCGCATGTGCTGCGCTGCGACGCCGCGCAGAACTTCGTGGCACTGTCACAGGCTTTCGCCGGTGCGTTCGGCACGCCGCTGTGCGTCACCGACTCGTACCGGACCTTCGACGGGCAGGTGGACCTGTACCGGCGGAAACCCTCGCTGGCCGCGGTGCCCGGCACCAGCAACCACGGCTGGGGACTGGCGGTGGACCTGTGCGGCGGCGCGGAGTCGTTCGGCAGCAGGCAGTACGGCTGGCTGGCCGCGAACGCACCCGCCCTCGGCTGGGTCAACCCGTCATGGGCCAGGCCCGGCGGCGGCCGCGAAGAACCGTGGCACTGGGAATACGCCGGCCGCTGACCAGTTCGCCCGTGGAGGCGTGGGTGCCGCGAGATCAGTCGAGTAGTTCGTCGACTTCTGTGTTCACCGCGGCGTGCGCGCTTCCGCGACCACGTGGACAGGGCGTGGCTTCGAGCGCGAGCGGCGCAGGTTTCCCGGTCGGCGCCCTGCCCCCGCGGTAGCGGGGCCTTCGGCCGGCGCGCGTGCGGGAGGCGTGGGTGCCGCGAGATCAGTCGAGTAGTTCGTCGACTTCTTCGGCGGTGGCGGTGACGATGCTGCGCAGCTCCCGTTCGGCCGCCTCCGCGTCGCCGCGGTTGATCGCCTCGGCGGCCTTCAGGTGCCTGCTGGTCCCGGCCGGATCGGGGCCGGTCGGCAGCAGCCGATGGGTCAGCCTGCCCTGCAGCACCTCGGCGCTCACCTCGCCGAGGTGGGCGAACATCTCGTTGCCGGAGGCGGCCAGCAGCAGCCGGTGGAAGGTGATGTCCGCGGCCACGTATGCCTCGATCGCCTCGGCGTCGGTCCCGGTCGCCCCCGCGGTCCGGCTCATCTTCTGGGCCAGCCGGAGCAGCCGTTCCCGCTGCCCGCTGCCCGCGTGCAGCGCGGCCAGCCCGGCCGCGGCCGGTTCCACCGCCATCCGCAGCTGCGCCAGCTGCCGCAGCTGCGTGGTGCGGTCCGCGCCGGCCAGCCGCCAGCGGATCAGCAGCGGGTCGAACAGGTTCCATTCGGTGGCGGGCAGCACGATGGTGCCCACCTTGGGCCGTGAGCGGACCATCCGGAGCGCCTCCAGCACCCGGACGGCTTCCCTGGCCACCGTGCGGGAAACCCGGTACCGGCCGGTCAGCTCGTCCAGCCGCAGCACGGTGCCCGCCGGATGCTCACCGGAGGTGAGGCTCCGCCCGAGGGCGTCGACCAAGTGCCCGTGTAAGCCATGCGGACTCATGCACCCCTCCATTCGCACCACAGAGCACTACGAATAGCGCATCGTGGGCCTTTCGGCGCACCTCAGCGGCAGTTGGAGAGGCAGGTATCCCGGAATTGTCGGTGCCCGTGCCTAACGTCGGTGCCAGTAACCGACGGACAGCGAGGAGCGACCGTGGACGAGAACACCATGATCATCGATTGCGACCGGTGCCAGGTCCGGGGCGATGCCTGTGCCGACTGCGTGATCAACGTGCTGCTCGGTGCCCCGCCGGAGGTGGAATGGGACGACAGCGAGCAGCGGGCCGTCGACGTGCTCGCGGAGGCGGGCATGGTGCCGAGGTTGCGGCTGGTGCAGGCCGAACCGGGCGCCGGAGAGGCGGTTCAGCCGCGTCGGCGCGCCGGGTGACACGCCGTAAAGCCCGTCCGCGACGAGTGGTCGTTCGGGTCAGGCGAACGGTGTATAGCCCTCCGGCCGGTCGTCTGTTACCCCGGTCACAGACGCTATTCAGCGCTGGTCCAATGGGGTGTCGGCGCACACCCGAAAGGATTTCGTAGTCACCTGGTGGACGTAGCGGCGGGTATTTCGTAACCTGTCCGAGATCTCGCGGCAGGCAGTCGCCACACCCAGTGGTGGCTACGCGAGATTGCCGCCGAGACAGCTTGTCGGGAAGCTGTACCGGACCCACTGCGTCACTTCCAGATGCGGGCAAGCCGTGCCTGGAGCAGCGGGAAACCGCCGTAGGTCCGAGCTGGTGAAGTGTCCGCCCGCTCGGGCGAGCCGGATCAGAGGGCCCCCGACCTCTCCCGGACGGCGCCGGATGGCGGCCGAGAGCAGAGGAGACACGCGCGACGTGCAGTCGCATTCGATCAGGCGCGTGGTGTCCGGAGCACTGGCGGCTTCCGCCGTTATCGCGGCAGTCACCTTCGTTCAGCCACCCGCCACAGCCGTCCCCAACCCCGCCCCCCAAGCACCCCCGACCAACACCTCCGAAGCCCTCGCCAAGTACCGCGAGCTGGCCGGTCAGGCCGAAAAGCTCAACGAGGACTACCTCAAGGCGAAGGACGACCTCGACGCCAAGCAGGGCGAGCTCGACAAGGCCAGCACGGACCTGGAAGGCGCCAAGCAGGCCGGCGCCACCGCGGCCGGCAACGAGGCCCAGTTCCGGACCGAGGTGGACAAGTTCGCCGGTGCCTCGTTCACCAGCGGTGCTCAGCTCAACCGGCTGTCCGCACTGCTGACCGGCAGGTCCGCGCAGGACTTCCTGGACCGTGCCTCGGCACTGGACGTGCTGGCCACGGACAAGAACGAGGCGCTGGGCAAGCTCGCCGGCGCGGTTCGCGAGGCGTCCGACGCGCAGAACATGGCCACCGACGCTCAGGGCCGGGCGCAGGCCGCCAAGGACGCCGCGGCCCAGCTGCTCGCCGATGTCGACGGCCGCAAGAAGGCCCTCGACGGCCAGCTCAAGGAGCTGGAGTCGGCGACCCGCGGGCTCAGCTCCGCCGACAAGGCCGCGCAGAACGACCGCGGCGGTGCGATCCCGAACGTCAAGGCCCCCGGCCCGGCCGCGCAGACGGCCATCAACGCGGCCTTGAACAAGATGGGCAGCCCGTACGTCTGGGGTGCCACCGGCCCGAGCCAGTTCGACTGCTCCGGGCTGACGTCCTGGGCGTACAAGCAGGCCGGGATCAGCATCCCGCGTTCCAGCCGGGCGCAGTCCACCAACGGCACGCCGGTCTCCAGGGACCAGCTCCAGCCGGGCGACCTGGTGTTCTTCTACTCGCCGGTGTCGCACGTGGGCATCTACATCGGTAACGGCCAGATGGTGCACGCCCCGACCTCGGGTGACGTCGTGAAGATCTCGCCGTTGCAGGCGCAGTACAGCGGGGCGCGCCGGGTCGCCTGACCCGCTCCTCCCGCCGGAGTCCGTGAAGGGCACCTTGCCTACCTTCGAGGTAGGCAAGGTGCCCTTCACGGCGTTCTGGGGCGTGAAAATGACAGGGGGTGGGAGTGGTCACGGGATGTTGTTAGGCCGATTGGGGGGTTGTCACTCCGTTCGGCGCAAAATCCGGACCTTCCGTCCACTCTCTGTGGACGTGCTGTCACCCAGTCCATAACCTGGCCGGGATCTTGTCGCAGGATGCCGTTCCATCGGGGGACGGCGGCGTGAGATTGCCGCCGGAACAGCTCGTCGGGGGAGTTGAGCCGTCATCGGCCGGCGGCCGAGAACAGAGGAGACGCGCGCGGCGTGCAGTCGCATCCAGTAAAGCGCGTGGTGTCCGGAGCACTGGCAGCTTCCGCCGTTATCGCGGCGGTCGTGGTCGGGCAGCCGTTGGCCACCGCGTCCCCATCCCCCTTCCCCCAGACCCCGCCGACCGGCTCGTCCCAGGAGCTCGCGAAGTACCGCGAACTCGCCGGGCAGGCCGAAAAGCTCAACGAGCAGTACCTCAACGCCAAGGAAGACCTCAAGGCGAAGCAGGCCGAGTACGACAAGGCCACCGCGGACCTGGAGGGCGCCAAGCAGTCCGGTGCCAGTGCGGCGGGCAACGAGGCGCAGTACCGGGTCGAGGTGGACAAGTTCGCCGGTGCGTCCTTCACCAGCGGTGCTCAGCTCAACAAGCTGTCCGCACTGCTCTCGGGCGGTTCCGTGCAGCAGTTCCTCGACCGGATCACCGCCTTGGACGTGCTCGCCAAGGACAAGAACCAGGCCCTGCAGGGACTCACCGGTGCGGTCCAGCAGGCGACGACCGCGCAGCAGCAGGCGGCCGACGCACAGGGCCGGGCACAGGCCGCCAAGGACGCCGCCGCGCAACTGCTGGCCGACGTCGATACCCGCAAGAAGGATCTCGACGCACAGGTCAAGCAGCTGGAGGTGGCGGACGGCACGCTCAGCGCCGCCGACCGGGCCGCCCAGCGCGACACCGGTGGCAGTGCGCCGGACGTCAAGGCACCCGGCCCGAAGGCGCAGGCCGCGGTGAACGCGGCGCTGTCCAAGCTGGGCAGTGCCTACTCCCTCGGCAAGGCGGGCCCGAGCCAGTTCGACTGCTCCGGCCTCACGTCCTGGGCGTTCCGGCAGGCCGGTATCGGGATCCCGCGTACCGCGGCTCAGCAGCAGGGTTCCGGCACGCCGGTCGCCCGTGAGCAGCTGCAGCCGGGGGACCTGGTGTTCTTCGGTTCGCCCGCGTACCACGTGGGCATGTACATCGGTGGCGGCAAGATGGTGCACTCGCCGCAGCCGGGTGAGGTCGTCAAGATCTCACCGCTGATCTCGGACTACAGCGGCGGCCGCAGGTACGCCTGATCCGCCGGCACCACCGCGCACCACCAGGGGCGGCATCGCGAAAGCGGTGCCGCCCCTTTCGTTCCCGGCCAGCCCCGGCGCTACTCCGTCCGGGTGCACGGCCGGATAGCCTGTGCACGTGCTGCGGACACTGCTGGTGACCAACGACTTCCCGCCGAGACCGGGCGGGATCCAGAACTACCTCGGCGCGCTGGCCGACCGGCTGCCGCCGGACGAGCTGGTGGTCTACGCCCCGTCCTGGGAGTCCGGGTCCGGTTCGCACACCGAGTTCGACGCCGCCGCGCCCTTCGAGGTGGTCCGGCATCCGACGTCGCTGATGCTGCCAACCCCGGACGTGCTGCGCCGCGCGAAGGAGATCATGCGGGCCCGCGACTGCCAGGCCGTCTGGTTCGGCGCGGCCGCACCGCTGGCGCTGCTCGGCCGGTCCCTGCGCGCGTCGGGCGCCCAGCGGGTGGTGGCCAGCACGCACGGGCACGAGGTCGGCTGGTCGATGCTGCCGGCGGCGAGGCAGGCGCTGCGCCGGATCGGCGACACCAGCGACGTGGTGACCTACGTGAGCGAGTACACCCGTGGCCGGTTCGCCGCCGCCTTCGGGCCGATGGCCGGGCTGGAGCACCTGCCGTCCGGGGTGGACACCGAGCTGTTCCGTCCCGATCCCGCCGCGGGCGAGGAGATCCGCGAGCGGCACGGCCTGGCCGGGCGACCGACCGTGGTGTGCGTGTCCAGGCTGGTGCCGCGCAAGGGACAGGACATGCTGGTGCGGGCCTTACCGGAGCTGCGCAGGCGGGTGCCGGGTGTGGCGCTGCTGCTGGTCGGCGGCGGGCCCTACCGCAGGAAGCTGACCGAGCTGGTGGACCAGCTCGGCCTCGGCGGGGACGTGGTGATCACCGGCTCAGTGCCGTGGGCGGAGCTGCCCGCGCACTACGCGGCCGGGGACGTGTTCGCGATGCCGGCCCGCACCAGGGGCAAGGGGCTGGACGTGGAGGGCCTCGGGCTGGTCTACCTGGAGGCGTCGGCCACCGGCCTGCCCGTGGTGGCCGGCCGGTCCGGCGGCGCGCCGGAGACCGTGCTGGACGAGGTGACCGGGCACGTGGTGGACGGCCGGGACGTCCGCGAGCTGACCGACACCCTGGCCCCCCTATTGTCCGATCCGGCGCGGGCGCGGCGGATGGGGGAGGCCGGTCGCGACTGGGTCGGCGCCAACTGGCGCTGGGACCTGCTCACCCGCAAGCTGGCCGGGCTGCTGGACGGCGAGCCGGTCGCCGCGCTGCACTAACGCTCCAGCACCGCGGGATGGCGCGGATCGTCCACCCGCACCAGCACATCCGCCACCTCGGACGGCCGGACCTCGGTTTCGTACCGCTGGTAGGCGGGCAGTGCCCACCGGTCCGCCTCGGGCACCCGGCGACGCAGCGCGCCGGGCGAAAGCCACAGGTGCACGGTGAGCTCGGCGGGCAGGCCGCGGCCGAGCAGCAGCTCGCCGTCCAGCAGCAGCACCCCGCCGGTGGGCAGCGGGGTGCGCGCCAGCCGGGTCGCTCGGTCGCGGTCGGCGTCCCACAGCGCGGTCAGCACGGTGCCGGTCCCGCCGGGCGCCAGCGGGGCCAGTACCTCGCGCCGCAGCCCGTCCGCGTCCAGCCAGTCGGTGTACCGCGCGTCCGCGTCCTGTTTGCCGCGCTCGAAACGCAGCGATGCGGGCCGGAGGAAGTCGGCGGCGCGGACGCGCAGCACCGGGCGGCCGAGCACCCGCAGCGGGTCCGTCATCGCGTCCGCCAGCGCCGCCGTGTCCGTGCCGTCCGTCCTGGCGCCGTCGATCAGCACCCGCACCCACCCGGTGCCGGTCATCCCCGCCACGAGCTCGGTCAGCTCGGCGGCGAGCGCGTCGAAGGAGATCGGCCGATAGCGCATGGGGCGATCCTCACACGGGCCTGTGCAGGATCCGGTCGGCGCCCGATGGGATGATGTCGTGGTGCGCAGCGATGTGGGGAAAACAGCCGATACCGGTTGGCAGATAGGCGTTTCCAGAACCGTGCCGTACCCGGTCTCGGCTGTGTGGGACTTCCTGGTCGGCCGGGACGGGGTCGACATCTGGCTCGGGCCCGGCACCGAGCTGCCGAGGGAACGCGGGCTCTCCTACGAGACCGAAAGCGGCACCACCGGTCAGGTGCGCAGCTTCCGGCCGCAGGACCGGGTCCGGCTCACCTGGCGGCCGAAGGACTGGGACCACGACTCGACCCTGCAGATCGCACTGGTCGCGGCCGGCACCAAGACCACGATGAAGTTCCACCAGGAATGGCTGGCCGACGCCGACGAGCGGGCCGAGCAGCGGGTGTACTGGAGCGACGTGATCGAGCGCCTGGAGGCCAGGCTCGCCGAGCGCTGAGCCGCGCCGGGGCCAGGACTGGTCGTCCCGCCGGGGGTGCGGCGTACGTAGGGTGCCGGGCATGACTCCTGCTGAGCTGCTCGCATTGGACGCCCGGCACGTCTGGCATCCCTACGGGCCGATGCCGGGCAGGGTGGAGCCGCTGCTGGTCACCGGGGCGGCCGGGGTGCGGCTGCGGCTGGCCGACGGGCGCGAGCTGGTGGACGGCATGTCGTCATGGTGGTCGGCCATCCACGGGTACCGGCACCCGGTGCTGGACGCCGCGCTGGCCGAGCAGGCAGGGCGGATGAGCCACGTGATGTTCGGCGGGCTCACCCACGAGCCGGCGATCGCGCTGGCCGCGACACTGGCCGAGATCACCCCGGACGGACTGGAGCACGTCTTCCTGTGCGACTCCGGGTCGGTGTCCATCGAGGTCGCGATCAAGATGTGCCTGCAGTACTGGCGGTCGCTCGGGCGGCCGGGGAAACGGCGGCTGCTGACCTGGCGCGGCGGGTACCACGGCGACACCTTCCACCCGATGAGCGTGTGCGATCCGGACGGCGGGATGCACGGCCTCTGGCGCGGCACGCTGCCGGAGCAGCTGTTCGTGCCGGCGCCGCCGGCCGGGTTCGACAGCCCGCCCGATCAGTCCTATGTGGACACTCTTGCGGCGGAAATCGAGCGGCACGCGGGAGAGCTGGCGGCAGTGATCGTGGAGCCGGTGGTCCAGGGCGCCGGCGGCATGCGCTTCCACCACCCCGGCTACCTGCGCGCGCTGCGGGAGCTGACCGAGGCCAACGACGTGCTGCTGATCTTCGACGAGATCGCCACCGGCTTCGGCCGCACCGGCGAGCTGTTCGCCGCGGACCACGCCGGGGTCACCCCGGACGTGCTCTGCGTCGGCAAGGCGCTCACCGGCGGGTACCTCACCATGGCCGCCGCGCTGTGCACTTCCGCGGTGGCGGACGGGATCTCCCGCGGTGAGGTGCCGGTACTCGCGCACGGGCCCACCTTCATGGGCAACCCGCTGGCCGCCGCGGTCGCGAACGCCTCGATCGGGCTGCTGCTCGAACAGGACTGGCGGACGTCGGTGCGGCGGATCGGCGCGGGCCTGCGGGACGGGCTCGCGGCTGCTGCCGGGCTGCCGGGGGTGCTCGACGTGCGGTCACTCGGCGCGATCGGGGTGCTCCAGCTCGATCACCCCGTCGATATGCGGCTCGCCACGGAAGTCGCCACCGCGCACGGAGTGTGGCTGCGCCCGTTCCGGGATCTGATCTACGCGATGCCGCCCTACCTCACCGCGGACGAGGACCTCGCCGCGATCACCGCGGCGATGGTCGCGGTGGCGCAGAAGGCTTAGCTTCGCGCGGCTGCGAACCGGCGTTTCAGCACGCTCGTCTCAAAATTCACCTTATCCAGCGAGGCGCACGTCACAATCCCAAGGTTTGCTACGGACAGTTGTCCACAGTGGCCGATCACCCACTAGAGGGTGACCTATATCACTGTCCTTTTCGCCTTTTTTGCCGCTTCACCTTGTTGATCAGTGACGACGCCGTGTGAAGAAAAGATGAGAAGTTCTTTACATAACAGACATTTGAGGCGGTTTTCGGTTACCTGGTGACGACGGGCCGTCACCGCTGCCGGTTCTCGACCACTAGTCCACCCCGCGTATCTCGCAAGATCCAGATCACGGAGGCGAACATGATCGACATCGCAGGCAGTGCCAGGGCCAGCGGACCGCCAGGCCGGCAGCGGTGGAAGGCGGCGCTGGAGAACCTGCGCTACGACGTACCGGCTTCGCTGGTGGTCTTCCTGGTCGCGATCCCGCTGTCCCTCGGCATCGCGCTGGCCTCCGGCGCACCGATCGTGGCCGGCCTGATCGCCGCCGTCATCGGCGGCGTGGTGGCCGGCGCGCTCGGCGGCTCGGCGCTTCAGGTCAGCGGCCCGGCCGCCGGGCTGACGGTGATCCTCGCCGAGACCATCAACACCTTCGGCTGGCTGGTCACCTGCGCCATCACGGTGGCCGCAGGCGCACTGCAGATCCTGCTCGGGCTGAGCCGGATCGCCCGCGGCGCACTGGCCATCTCGCCGGCCATCGTGCACGGCATGCTGGCCGGGATCGGCGTCACCATCGTGCTGGCGCAGCTGCACGTGGTGCTCGGCGGCTCCGCGCAGAGCTCCCCGATCGACAACGTGCTCGAGCTGCCGCGCCAGATCGTCGAGCATCACGACCAGGCGGTGCTGATCGGCCTGCTCACCATCGGCATCCTGCTGATCTGGGGCAAGCTGCCCAAGATCGTGCGGAAGGTGCCTGGCCCGCTGGCCGCGATCGTGCTGGTGACCGTGCTGGCCACCGGCCTGAACATGGACCTGGCCAGGGTCGAGGTGCCGGCGAACCTGCTCGACATCAGCTTCGTGCCGGTCTTCCCCGATGGCGGCTGGTTCGACTTCGGCGTCGCCGTGGTCACCTTCGCGCTCGTGGCCAGCGTCGAGAGCCTGCTGTCCGCGGTGGCCGTGGACAAGATGCACACCGGCAAGCGGGCCAACCTGAACCGCGAGCTGATCGGACAGGGCGCGGCCAACATGACCTCCGGCGCGCTCGGCGGCCTGCCGGTCACCGGCGTGATCGTGCGCAGCTCGACCAACGTGCAGTCCGGCGCCAGGAGCAGGGCCTCCGCGATCCTGCACGGGGTGTGGATCCTGCTGTTCGTGGTGCTGCTCGCCGGGCTGCTGCAGAACATTCCGCTTGCCGCGCTGGCCGGGCTGCTGGTGCACGTCGGCGCGAAACTGGTGAACATCGGGCACATCAAGGACGTGCTGCGCCACGGCGACCTGCCGGTGTACCTGATCACCCTGGTCGGGGTGGTCGGTATCGACCTGCTGACCGGTGTGCTGATCGGGATCGCCGCCGCCGCGCTGATGATGCTGCGCCGTCTGCTCTGGTCCGGAATCCACGCGGAGCCCGACGGCGACGGCTGGCGGGTGGTGGTCGAAGGAGCACTCGCCTCCCTTTCCATACCGCGGCTGTCCGCGGTGCTCGGCGGGATCCCGCGCGGCACCAGGGTCACCCTGGAGCTCATCGTCGACTACCTGGACCATGCCGCCTTCGACACCCTCTCCTCCTGGCAGCACGCGCACGAGGCAGCGGGCGGTACGGTGATCGTGGACGAGGTCGGCCATCCGTGGTTCGGTCGGGGCAAGGCGGGCGAGCCGACCGTGCACAAGGCCGACGCGCAGCGGATCGTGCCGCGCTGGTTCGCGCCGTGGTCGGACTGGCAGCAGGCGCACGAGGACGGCGACCACCCGCGCCACGCCGACCGGCACGCACGGCCCAACGGCGTGGTGCCGGAGCAGCGGGTCGGGCCGCCGGTCAGCTCGATGCGGCGCGGCATGCTGGAGTTCCAGCGGCGGACCTCGCGGCTGGTCCGGCCGACGCTGAGCAGGCTGGCCGACAGCCAGCAGCCCGAGACCCTGTTCATCACCTGCGGTGACGCCAGGATCGTGCCGAACATCATCACCACCAGCGGTCCCGGCGACCTGTTCACCGTGCGCAACATCGGCAACCTGGTGCCGGACCACGCGACCTGCGCCGAGGGCGCGGACGCCTCCATCGGCGCCGCGGTCGAGTTCGCGGTCGGGGTGCTCCGGGTGCGCGAGGTGGTGGTCTGCGGGCACTCCTCCTGCGGTGCGATGAAGGCGCTGCTCGGTGGCTCCCCGGAGGACGCGCCGGCACTGCGGTCCTGGCTCCGGCACGCGGAGGACAGCGTGCTCCGCTACCGCAGCCGGCCGCGGCTGCTGGTGGACGGCGAGGCGCCGCGAGCCGAGCCCGACCAGCTGGCCCTGCACAACGTGCTGCAGCAGCTGGAGCGGCTGCGGGAGTACCCGACGATCGCGCGGGCCGAGGCGCTCGGCGAGGTGGATCTGGTCGGGATGTACTTCCACGTGGGAGACGCCCAGGTGTACCTCTACGACGGCCGGACCGGGTCGTTCGGCTCCGCCGATGCGCCGGGCGCGCCGGCCAGGATGAACGGTTCGGCATCGGAGATCATCACCCGATAGTCAGGTGCTGGACAGGTCCGCTGCCGACGCCGGTACTAGGGTCGTCACCCGTGAGCATGCTGGTGGTGACCGGAACTGGGACCGGCGTCGGCAAGACCATGGTGACCGCGGCGATCGCCGCGCTGGCCAAGGAACGCGGTCAGCGGGTCGCGGTGCTCAAACCCGCGCAGACCGGCGTGCTGCCCGAGGAGCCGGGTGACCTGGCCGAGGTGCGCCGGTTCGCTGGTGACCTGACCGCCCGTGAGCTGCGGCGGTACCCGGACCCGCTGTCGCCGGAGGCGGCCGCCCGGCGAAGCGGGATCGAACCGGTCACCCCGGCGGAGGCGGCGAAGGTGGCTTCGGAGCTGGACGCCGAACACGACCTGGTGCTGATCGAGGGTGCCGGCGGCCTGCTCGTGCGGTTCGACCCCGGCGGCAGCACGCTGGCCGACCTCGCCTGGTCGCTCGGCTCGCTGGTGCTGGTGGTCGCCGAGGCCGGGCTCGGCACGCTGAACGCGACCGCGCTGACCGCCGAGGTGGCCACCTCGCGCGGGCTGAACGTGGCCGGGGTGATCATCGGCTCCTGGCCTTCGGATCCGGGGCTGGCCGAGCTGTCCAACGTGGCGGACCTGCCGGTGGCCGCCGGGGCGCCGCTGCTCGGTGCGCTGCCGGCCGGTCTCGGCGAGCTGACCCGCGAGGAGTTCCTGGTGCAGGCGCGCGACGGCCTTTCGCCGTGGTTCGGCGGCGAGTTCGATCCGGAGTGCTTCGCCGGGAGCACGTCCGCGCAGACGTGACCCGGGTCTCTGTGCGCCGGGAAGCAACTCAGGCACGATGAGCTAGCCGAACCGTCGACGCCAGAGGAGAAGTCGTGACCGCAGCACCCGGACAGGCCGAGCAGGTCCACCGCGCCGACGCCGACGTGCTCGCAGTGGCCAGGGAGCAGGTGCTCGAGCGTGGTACCGGGCTTGGCGAACAGCAGTTGCTCGAGGTGCTCCGGCTCGGCGACGACCGGCTGACCGAGCTGCTGGCGCTGGCGCACGAGGTGCGGATGCGCTGGTGCGGGCCGGAAGTCGAGGTCGAGGGCATCATCAGCCTGAAGACCGGCGGCTGCCCGGAGGACTGCCACTTCTGCTCGCAGTCCGGCCGGTTCCCGACCCCGGTGCGCTCGGCCTGGCTGGACATTCCCGGGCTGGTGAAGGCCGCCAGGCAGACCGCGGAGACCGGGGCGACCGAGTTCTGCATCGTGGCCGCCGTGCGCGGCCCGGACAAGCGTCTGCTGTCCCAGGTGCGTGCCGGTATCGAGGCGATCCGCGCGGACGGCAACGACATCCAGATCGCCTGCTCGCTGGGCATGCTCACGCAGGAGCAGGTGGACGAGCTGGTCGAGATGGGCGTGCACCGCTACAACCACAACCTGGAGACGGCCCGCTCGCACTTCCCCGAGGTGGTCACCACGCACACCTGGGAGGAGCGCTGGGAGACCCTGCGGATGATCCGCGAGGCCGGTATGGAGGTCTGCTGCGGCGGCATCATCGGGATGGGCGAGACCGTCGAGCAGCGCGCCGAGTTCGCCGCGCAGCTGGCCGAGCTGGGGCCGGACGAGTGCACGATGAACTTCCTCATCCCGCAGCCGGGCACGCCGTACGAGAACTACGAGGTGGTCGAGGGCAAGGACGCGCTGCGCACGGTGGCCGCGTTCCGGCTGGCGATGCCGCGTCCGCTGCTGCGGTTCTCCGGTGGTCGTGAGCTGACCTTCGGCGACCTCGGCACCGAGCGGGGCATGCTCGGCGGCATCAACGCGATCATCGTCGGCAACTACCTGACCAACCTCGGCCGTCCGGCCAGCAAGGACCTGGAGATGCTGGACGAGCTGAAGATGCCGGTCAAGGCGCTGAGCGAAACCTTGTGACCGGGCCCGCGACCGGCCGCCGGTTCTGCGTGCACTGCGGTGCGCTCGCCGACGGCGGCGAGCACGACGCCTGCCGGTCCCCGCGCCACGCGCTCGAACCGCCGCGGTTCTGCGCGGAGTGCGCCCGCCGGATGGTGGTCCAGGTGACCCCGGCCGGCTGGACGGCGCGCTGCAGCCGACACGGGGAGACGTCGTCCTGAACCTGGCACGGTCACCGGCTACTCTCGGCAGACCGCGGTCGCAGCGGGTGAGGGAGGTTGGCATGGCTGATCCGTCGGCGGAACCGCAGCAGGCTTCCGCGCCGGCTGGTTCTCCGTGGCTGTTCGCGATTCCGCGCGAGCGGCCGAAGGTGGTGGTCAAGGCCGATCTGCTGCCCGCGGTCAGCGTGCTGTCCATGATCAGCCTGCTCGGCATCCCGCTGGGTTGGCTCTGGTCGATGCTGGCGCCGCCGGAACGGGTGCGGGTGGTGGCGGCGACCGGACCGCCGGTGCCGTTGCAGCTGGAGAGCTGGCACCGGTTCGACGCGATGGTGATCTACGTGCTGCTCGGCCTGTCCGCCGGGCTGGTCACCGGCGCCGTGGTGTGGCTGATGCGGGAACGGCGCGGCCCGGTGGTGCTGTTCGCGATGGTGGCGGGCTCAGCGCTGGCCGGCTGGCTGGGCACGATGATGGCCACCGCGTTCGCGAACGGCCGCTACGAGGTCACCGCCCCACCTGCGCTCGGTGCCGTGCTGGAGCAGGCGCCGGAGGTCGGCACGCTGTGGGTGCTGCTCGCCCAGCCGCTGGCCGCCGCGCTGGTCTACGGCCTGCTCGCGGCCTGGAACGGCCGGGACGATCTGGGCCGGCGGCTGGGCTGAACCGGCGCCCGGCCGGTGTCCCCGCCGGTACTGAAAGGTTTGCCGTCTTCACCGCCGCCGTATCCGCGGAATCACTACGCTGGGCCGCACTCGAGGGGAAGGCGGCGTTGTGCCGGACGACAAGGCGGAAGACGAAATAACCAGGTCCGCGACCAGGATGCGGTTTCCCGGGATCAGCCCGCGTGCCTATGAGCATCCGGTGGACCGGGGTGCGCTGGCGACGCTGCGCATGGTGCCGGGGTTCGCGCAGGCGCTCAAGGCGGTCGCCGGGTTCTACAGCGAACGCGGCGAGCGGCTGATGGCGCTGGCCTCGGCGATCAGGGTCGGCCCGCGCCAGTATCCGGAGCTGGACCGGCTGCGCCACGACTGCGCCGAGGTGCTGGACATAACGCAGGTGCCGAACATCTTCGTGTCCCGCAGTCCCGAGGCCATCGCGATGACGATCGGCATGGACGAGCCGTTCATCGTGCTCAGCACCGGCCTGGTCGAGCTGATGAGCATCGAGGAACTGCGGTTCGTGATCGGCCACGAGATGGGCCACGTGCTCTCCGGGCACGCGGTGTACCGGACCATGCTGCTCCGGCTGATCGGCCTGCAGCTGTCCATGTCGTGGACCCCGGTCAGCGCGCTCGGCCTGCGCGCGATCATCGCCGCGCTGAACGAGTGGTACCGCAAGGCGGAGCTGTCCTGCGACCGTGCCGGGCTGCTCTGCGGCCAGGACGCGTCGGTGGCGCTGCGCGCGCAGATCCTGGTGGCGGGCGGGATCGACCCGGCCAAGGTGGACATTCCATCGTTCCTGCAGCAGGCGACCGAGTACGAGTCCGTGGACGACATTCGCGACAGCCTGCTCAAGCTGCGCTACGTGCACGGCATGTCGCATCCGCTGGCCGTGGTGCGGGCCGCGCAGCTGCAGAAATGGGTGGCGTCGGAGGACTACCGCGCCATCCTCACCGGCGACTACCCGCGCCGCGACGACGACCGGCCGGCCAGCACCTGGACCGACGACGTCAAGTCGGCGGCGCAGTCCTACAAGGACTCCTTCGCGGCTTCCACGGACCCGCTGGCGAAGGTGTTCAGCGATGTCGGCGAGGCGGTCTCCGGTGCGGCCGGCAAGGTGTGGAGCAAGTTCAACCCGCGCGAGAACGGCGGCGGTGACGACGGCGGCGGCACTGCCGGCTGAAAACGCCGGAGTCAGTTGAGGTTGGGCGGGCGGGCGTCGTCGAGCTCGGAGTGCGGGACCGGCACGGCCCGGAGCGCGCCGAGGAAGCCGGCCTCGCGGTTGAGCAGCCGGCAGACGATCCGGAGCCGGCGCAGCGGGTGGGTCTCCTCCAGCAGCAGCTGCCGGTCGTCCAGGGTGAGCAGGCAGTCCGCGGCGAGCAGGTGGGCCAGGTCGGCCACGCTCGTCTCCGGTGGGGGCGCGTCCCAGTCGGCGCGCTCCCATGCGGACTCGCAGTACCGCCGGTGCGCCGCCCGTGCCACGTCCCCGAGCAGCTCGGCGGCCTCGTCGCAGCCGGGCGGCAACGGCTCGTCTGGCAGCCATTCCACGGTGCCCATCAGGTACGGGGCGCTGGTGGTGTCCACGTCCAGCAGCCGGAACCGGTGCTTGCCGGTGGTGATGATGTCGAAGCGCCCGTCCGGCAGCCGCTGCGCCTCCCTGAGCAGCGCGCTGCAGCCGACCGGGTGCACGTGCTCGAGGCCCTCCACCTCGCGGACCAGCGAGGTCTTGATGGCCACGATGCCGAACTGCCGGTTCGCCACCGTGCCGGTCACCAGGTCCACCGCGAGCTGGCGGTAGCGCGGCTCGAACAGGTGCAGCGGCAGGTTCGCGCCGGGCAGCAGCACGGTCTGCAACGGGAACAACGGCACCGTGGTGCGCGTCGCGCCGCTCTCCGCTGTACCGGTCACTGGTCTACGTTACGTCGAAGCGGGGGGCCGCGCTGGCTGGCCGGAATCGCTACCTGGCCTCACCCGGCGGCCGGAAGACCGCGAACGGATCGGTGACCTGCATGCCGTCACCCGCGAAGGAGAACAGCGCGGCGGGCCTGCCGCCGCTGCGGCCGGGGGACGCGGTGTGCCCGGTCGGGGTGAGCACGCCACGGCGGGCGAGCACCCGCTGCAGGTTCGTCGCGGACACCTTGTAGCCCAGCGCGGCCGAGTACAGCTCGCGCAGCGCGGAGATGGTGAACTCGGCCGGCGCCAGTGCGAAGCCTGCGTTGGTGTAGCAGAGCTTGGAGCGCAGCCGGTCGCGGGCGCGAAGCACGATCGCCTGGTGGTCGAAGGCGGTCCGCGGCAGCGTGTCCAGTTCGTGCCACTCGGTGTCCTCCGGTACCTCGGGGTCCACATCGGAGGGCACCAGGCCGAGAAAGGCGGTGGCCACCACGCGCGGGCCGGGAACTCGGTCCGGCGCGCTGAACACGGCCAGCTGCTCCACGTGCTTGAGCTGGCGGATGTCGACCTTCTCGGCGAGCTGGCGGCGGATCGAAGTCTCCACGTCCTCGTCCGGTCGCAACCGTCCACCCGGCAGCGACCAGCGGCCGAGGTGCGGATCGAGCGCGCGGCGCCACAGCAGCACGCGGAGTGTGGCGTAACGCACCTGAAGTACCGCGCACAAGACCTCGTGTGCCAGTGGGGCGTGGGTGTTAATATGACTTCGCACGGTTTTCGATTATAAGGCGAAAACCAGCGGGCGGTCCAGGAGGGTCAAATGACCGACGTGATGACTTATCCGGCAGCGGACGACTTGACGCCGTACAGCGGTGTCGAGCCGGACGAGGCGTGGGCCGAGGAGGTGCGCAGGCTCGCTCGTGAGCGCGATGCCGTGGTGCTGGCGCACAACTACCAGGTTCCGGCCATTCAGGACATAGCCGACCACACCGGCGATTCGCTTGCGCTGAGCCGGATCGCGGCGGCCAGCGACGCGTCCACCATCGTCTTCTGCGGCGTGCACTTCATGGCCGAGACCGCGAAGATCCTGGCTCCGGACAAGACCGTGCTGATCCCGGACGCGCGGGCTGGCTGCTCGCTGGCCGACTCGATCACCGGTGCGCAACTGCGGGAATGGAAGGCCGAACACCCCGGCGCGGTCGTGGTGTCCTATGTGAACACCACCGCGGAGGTCAAGGCGGAGACCGACATCTGCTGCACCTCTTCGAACGCGGTCGAGGTGGTCGCGTCCATCCCGGCGGACCGCGAGGTGCTGTTCCTGCCGGACCAGTTCCTCGGCGCGCACGTCAAGCGCAAGACCGGCAGGGAGAACCTGCACATCTGGGCCGGCGAATGCCATGTGCACGCCGGTATCAACGGCCCGGAGCTGGCCGAGCGCGCGGCTGCGAATCCGGACGCGGACCTGTTCATCCACCCCGAATGCGGCTGTGCCACCTCCGCGCTCTACCTGGCCGGTGAAGGCGCGGTGGCCGCGGAGCGGGTGAAGATCCTGTCCACTGGGGACATGGTGCACGCGGCGCGCGACACCAGCGCCCGCTCGGTTCTGGTGGCCACCGAGATCGGCATGCTGCACCAGTTGCGCAAGGCGGCGCCGGAAATCGACTTCCGCGCGGTGAACGACAGGGCGTCCTGCCGGTACATGAAGATGATCACCCCGGCCGCGCTGCTGCGATGCCTGCGCGAAGGAGCCGACGAGGTGCATGTGGACATCGAGACCGCCGGTCGGGCCAAGGCCTCGGTGCAGCGGATGATCGAGATCGGGCAGCCGGGCGGCGGCGAGTGACCCCGCCGGTTAACGCTCCGCAGGCGAAAACTCACGCGGAGTGGGAGGCGCGGGCCGATCTGGTGGTGCTCGGCAGCGGCGTCGCCGGGCTGACCGCGGCGCTGCACGCCCAGCGGCTCGGGCTGCGGGTACTGGTGGTCACCAAGGCGGCGGTCGAGGACGGCAACACGCGCTGGGCGCAGGGCGGCGTGGCGGTGGTGCTCGACGGCGAGCACGAAGAGGGCGATTCGGTGGCCAAGCACGCCGAGGACACCCTGACCGCGGGCGCTGGCCTGTGCGACGCGGACGCGGTGCGCGCGATCCTGGACGGCGGCCCGGCCGCGGTGGCGGCCCTGCGGGCGCGTGGTGCGCGGTTCGACCAGGGGGCGGCCGGCGGTTCGCTCGCGCGGGCAAGGGAAGGCGGGCACAGTGCCTTCCGGGTGATCCACGCCGGCGGGGACGCCACCGGCGCCGAGGTCGAGCGCACCCTGGTCGCGGAGGCGACCGGGAACCGGCTGCCGGTGCTGGAGCGGCACATCGCGGTGGACGCGCTGCGTACCGCGCGCGGGGACGTCACCGGGGTGCTCGTGCTCGACCCCAACGGGGTGCCCGGCGTGCTGCGTGCGCCGGCCGTGCTGCTGGCCACCGGCGGGCTCGGGCAGCTCTACCAGGCCACCTCCAATCCGGAGATCGCCACCGGCGACGGGCTGGCACTGGCCCTGCGGGCCGGCGCGCAGGTCGCGGACGTGGAGTTCGTGCAGTTCCACCCGACCGTGCTCTACACCGAGGGGGCACGGGGGCGACGGCCGCTGGTCACCGAGGCGGTGCGCGGCGAGGGTGCCACGCTGCTGGACGCCACCGGGGCGCCGGTGATGCGCGGGGTGCACCCGCTCGGCGATCTGGCTCCCCGCGACGTGGTTTCGGCCGCGATCACCCGCCGGATGGCGCTGGCCCCTGGCGGTATCGACGATCACGTTTTCCTCGACGGCACCGGTATAGCCGAATTCGCGGATCGTTTTCCGACCGTGCACGCGGCCTGCGCCGCGATCGGGATAAACCCGGCACGCGATCCCATTCCGGTCACTCCGGCCGCGCACTTCGCCTGCGGCGGAGTGGTCACCGATATCGACGGCCGGTCCGGAGTGCCCGGCCTTTACGCCGCCGGCGAAGTGGCAAGGACCGGGTTGCACGGGGCGAACCGGCTGGCGTCCAACAGCCTGCTGGAGGGCCTGGTGGTCGGGGCCAGGGTGGCCGCCGCGGTGGCCGCGGATCTGGCGGCCGGCCTGCTCGGGGACCCGAAACACGGTGCCGCGCCGGAACGTTCGACCGCCGCGGTGGCCGAACGCGACTCGCTGCAACGCGTGATGAGCCGGTACGCCGCGATCGGCCGGGACGCGGACGGGCTCGCGGTGGCCGGCTCGGTGCTCGATTTGTCCACAAGGGACTGTGCGTTGTGGACGCAGTCCGCGGTGGAGGACGCAGCGCTGACCCTGGTCGCGCAGGCCATGGTGGCCGCGGCTGCGCGGCGGTCGGAGTCCCGTGGCTGCCATGTGCGGACCGACTTCCCCGGCCGCGACGACCTTGGCTGGCGGCGCAGCCAGCTGATCCGGCTGAGCCCGTCTGGCCAGCCGGTGCTCGCCGATCCGATCTCGACCACTGTGGAAGGAGCGGCATGAGAATTTTGCGGCCGGTTCGCGGCACTCGAGACGACCACATCGCGGTTACGCGCGGACTCGCGGAAGGAGCGGCATGAGTGCACAGCTGGGGGCGGTGGCGCGCGAGGAGCTGACCGCCGCCGGACTCGACCTCGTCGACGTGCAGCGGGTGATCGGCACCGCGCTGACCGAGGACCTGCGGTACGGGCCGGATGCGACCACCTTGGCCACGGTGGGCCAGGAGGCGGTCGCGCTGGCCGAGCTCACGCCGAGGGTGACCGGGGTGGTGGCCGGACTGCCGGTGGCGCTGGCCGTTTTCGACGCGGTGCTCGGGGACTCCTACGAGGTGCTCGGCCGCCGTGACGACGGCAGCAGGCTGATCGCCGGGGAACCGGCGCTGGTGCTGCGCGGCAGTGTGCGCGGGCTGCTGACTGCGGAGCGCACCGCGCTGAACCTGCTCTGCCACCTTTCCGGGGTCGCCACCACCACCGCGGCCTGGGTGTCCGAAGTGGACGGCACCGGGTGCGCGATCAGGGACTCCCGCAAGACCCTGCCGGGGCTGCGGCTGCTGCAGAAGTACGCGGTGCGGTGCGGCGGCGGGCGCAACCACCGGCTCGGCCTCGGTGACGCGGTGCTGATCAAGGACAACCACGTGGTGGCTGCCGGTTCGGTGACCGCGGCGCTGCGGGCGGCCAGGGAACACGCGGCGGGCCTGGCGTGCGAGGTGGAGGTGGACGACCTCGGCCAGCTCGAAGAGGCGCTCGCGGCCGGTGCGGATGAGGTGCTGCTGGACAACTTCAGCCCGGAGCAGTGCGCGAAGGCGGTGCTCCGGCGGGACGAGATCGCGCCGAAGACCAGGCTGGAGGCCTCCGGCGGATTGAAGATCGAAAACGCGCGGCGCTACGCCGAATCGGGAGTGGACTATCTGTCCGTCGGCGGGCTGACGCATTCGGCCGCGAGTTTGGATCTCGGCATGGATTTGCGCTGATCACCCGGTGATCTACGCTGACCACTCGGTCAGTGGTTGTCCTGCCGCTTCCTGTTTTGCTAAAAGGTACAGGCCGGAAGGGGGAGGAGGAATTCATGTCGGAGTCGGGGGAGCGCGGGCCGGAAACCCCATTCCTGGTGGCGCTGATGCGCCAGGGCGCGCCCGTTCTCGCGACGACCCCAGACGAAATGCCGGACGAGGTCGACGATCCCACCCCGGTGCCGGCGGCGCGGCGGATGAAGGCGCTGGCCGCCACCGACGGCGCCGCGCCGCGCGACCCGCTGATGGTGCGGGCGACCCGGTACGCGGTGCTGCTTCCGCTGGCCTACCGGATCTTCCTGCTGCCGGTGGTCGGAGTGTGGCTGCTGGTGGCGCACGGCTGGGCTCCGGTTGGCGTGGCGGTGGTGGTGGCCGTGCTGGGGCTGCTCGCCAACCTGCTGGCCGCGCTCTGGGTGCTGCGCGTGCCGGACCGCCGCGGCCGGCTCACCCGTCTGCTGCTCTACGGCGACCTTGTGTTCGCGCTGCTGACGAACGTGCTGGTCAGCGCGATGGTGTCGAGTGCGCTGTACGCCGACGCGACCTGGGTGCCGTGGATCTACCTCAGCGGCACGGTGGCCCTGTGGACGGTCTGTCGCGGGGTGCCGTGGGGGCTGCTGGTGGTGGCGCTCAGCGTGCCGCTGCAGGTGTTGATGCTGCTGGTCGCCGAGCTGCCCTCGTTCGGCGCGGCGGAGCTGGCCGGGGCGCTGGGCGGCACCGGGGCGCTGGTGGCCGCGCTGGTCACCGCGGTCGGCGCGCTGCTGCTGATCGGCCTCGGCACCCGGCTCGCGCTGGCCATCGGGCTGCGGCGTGGGCGGGCGGTGGAGCGGGCCGCGTCCGACCGCACCACGCACGACACCGTGCTGCAGGTGCTCGAAGCGATGGCGATGACCACGGCCGAGGACGTGCTCTCCCCGGCCGACCAGCTGGCGAAGGTGCGCGGGATGGCCAGGGCGCAGGCCAACGACCTCCGGCGCGGGCTGGACTCCTCGCAGGACGACGCCGCGCCGGACGGGCTCGGCGAGGAGCTGGCCGCACTGGCCACCGAGATGGCCCGCGATGGTCTGCGCGCCCAGCTGGTGATGGCCGATCTCGATGACGACCTGCTGTCCGAGGTGCGCCGGATCGCGGTCCGGGACGCGGTGCGCGAGGCGCTGCGCAACACGCTCAAGCATGCCGGTACCCGTCAGGTGGTGGTGCGGCTGGAAGAACGCGACGGCGGGGTCGCGGTGATCGCCAGGGACCACGGGGTCGGCTACGACGAGCACGAGCGCCCGCCCGGCTTCGGGGTGAGCAACTCGATGAAGGCCAGGCTGGCCGAGGTCGGCGGCCACTGCACCCTCGAGTCCCGTCCCGGCCACGGCACCAAGGTCACCCTCTGGGTCCCGCGCTGACCTAGCTGTCCTGGCCGGGAGCTACCCCGGGCAGGTGCGAGTTGGTGCGGCGGACCAGGTCGGCGAGGGCGGGGACCTCGATGACGGTGCGGCCCGCGGCGGAGAGGGTTTCCGCGCCGACGCAGTCCACGAACAACGCGGGCTCGCGCCAGGCGAACACGATCCGCCCGATACCGGCGTCCAGGATCAGCCGCGTGCAGGTCAGCGGCCGGGAAGCCCTGGTGCTGCACGGTTCCAGCGAGCTGTAGATGGTCGCAGCCGGCAGTCGGGGGTCGCCGGGCGGCAGTTTGGCGATGGCGGCCTCTTCGGCGTGGTCGTGCGGGTCGGTCTCCCCGGAGTAGCCGGTGGCCAGCACCGCGCCCTCCGCGTCGGTGATCACCGCGCCGACCCGGAAGGTGGCCGAGGGCGGGCAGTTCTCGGCGAGCTCGATCGCCTCGCGCAGCCGGTCGAGGTCCCTTGCGGTCGCTTCGGTCATGTCGTGCTCCGCCTCTGGTAGCGCAGCAGGGCGACGTCGCCGAGCTGCCGGGTTTCGTTGAGCGCCAAGGGATTCTCCGGCCCGTGCGGGAACAGTCCGGAGTGGACGAACCGCGGCGCGGCGTGGTCGCCGACGAAGAACGGCGCGATGACAAGGTGCAGCTCGTCGACCACGTCGTGGGTGAGGAACAGGGTGTGCATGGTGCTGCCGCCCTCGACCAGCAGCCGGCGCACGCCGCGCGCGCTCAGATCGGCCAGCACCAGGTGCAAGTCGAAGGGATCGTCCGCAGCGAGCACGGTCGCCGCCCGCCCGAGCCGGGCCGCCGTGCCCGGCACGCTGCCGGTCGGCGCGTACACCAGTTTCTCCGTTTCCCCGGCGCTGAAGAACTTCGCGGCCGGGTCCAGTTCGCCGTCGATGGTGCAGGTGACCTTCAGCGGGGTCGGCGGCAGCCCGCGCTCCGCCCGTTCCCTGCGGCGGCGGTCGGAGCGGACCAGCAGCCTGGGGTCGTCGGCCCGGATGGTGTTCGCACCGACCAGGATCGCGTCCACGCTCGCGCGCACCTCGTCCACCCGGTCGAAATCCTCGTCGTTGGACAGCAGCAGGCGCTTCGCGCTCGTGTCGTCGAGGTAGCCGTCCAAGGACATGGCGGCCGAGAGCAGTACGTACGGGCGGTTCACGCCACGGAGTCTGCCAGCGTCAGCGGCCTTCCGCCGGGACGCATTTCGTGGAGCCGACGATCGCCACCTCACCGGTGCGCCGCCCGACGTGCACGTTGAGATGCGCGCCCCGCCTGCTGAACCGCAGCACCAGTTCCTCCTGGCCGCTGCGGTCCACCGAGACCCAGCCGGCCCGCTCCAGTTTCGGCAGCACGGACCGGATCAGCCGCTCGCCGGCGTCGGTGCTGGTCTCCAGGCGCACCCCGTACTGCCAGCTGACCAGCCTGCCGGGCTGCGCGGGATCGCAGTCGAGGTCGCCGTCCACGGTGTGCGCGGCACCGGCGCCGAAGAAGCCGGCCACCTGGTCCACCACCCGCCGCAGCTCGGTCGCCAGCAACTCCAGCTCCGGGTGGTCGATCAGCACTGGAGTACGCCCCCTCCCCGGGTTCCCCGAGCCGGTTGACCGGTTCGGGCGGGGGACGTCCCGAACCGGTCAACCGACGTTCTGGTCGCGGCCGGGGCCGCGAAGTAGGCCGGTCTTCCTGCGACAACTGGTGATTACACGGTAGAAAGTGACAGCTGGCCGTCAAACGGCACAAGTGCCGGTTTCACTGACGGCACTATTACCCACGCTGGGGCTGGCCCTACCGCCGTTCCGGGGGCGAGCGCCAGTGTTCGGCCCCGCGTTTCCGGCGACGCTTGCGGTCATGCTCGCTGACAAAATCGCTGGTAGTGCCGTACGGGTGCGGCTGCATCGCCCGTTGCTGATCACCGCGGCCGGGCTGGCCGTGCTGTGCCTGGTCTCGGCAGGTGGCCTGATCTTCGACGACCGGGAACTGCTCGGCGCGCCGATCTGGCTGAAGGCCTTCAAGTTCACCATCTCCATCGCGATCTACCTGGTGACCCTGGCCTGGCTGATCTCCTTGCTGCCCAAGGGCAGGAAGGTCGCCTGGTGGGCGGGCACCGGGGTGGCGCTCGGTCTCGGCCTTGACATGGCGCTGCTCGTCTACCAGATGATCGTGCGCGGCCGGCGGCTGCACTTCAACCTGGTGGAAGAGACCGACCAGACGATCCACAACCTGCTGGCCACCGGCGCGTACGGCAGCATGCTCGCCGCCGTCGTGCTCGCGCTGCTGCTCACCTTCCAGCGGTTGCCGGACAAGGGACAGGCCGCCGCGGTGCGCGCCGGGCTCGGCATCGCGCTGGTCGGCATGGCGGTGGCGACCTTCATGTTCACGCCCAACGCGGAACAGGAGGCGATGCTCGAAGCCGGCCAGGACCCCGGCATCGTCGGGGCGCACGCGGTCGGTGTGCCGGACGGCGGTCCCGGCCTGCCGCTGCTCGGCTGGAGCACCGAGGCCGGCGACCTGCGCGTGCCGCATTTCGTCGGGCTGCACGCCTTGCAGGCGCTGCCGTTGCTGCTGCTCGGGCTCGGCCTGCTGGCCAGGCGGTTCCCGGTGCTGGGCTCGCCGCTGGTGCGCCGCGACCTGATCCGGGTCGCCGGGGGCGGTTACCTCAGCCTGGTCCTGCTGCTCACCTGGCAGGCGTTGCGGGGCCAGTCGCTGATCCATCCGGACGCCACCACGCTGGTCGCCTTCGTCGGGGTGCTGGCCTTGGTAGGCGCGGGTACCGCGTTCGTGCTGCGACGCGCAGCCGTGCGACCGCCGGTCACCGCGGAGCCGGAGCGGGTGCCGGTGGTCGGCGGCTGATTCCGTATCGCGGACCCTTTTGACAAGCACGAGCAACGGCTGCCTGAATTGCCTTGTGCGGAAGGGGGTCGTGGGTTGACGACCTTGTTGCCGGTGCCCGCCGGAGGTGCCCTGCGGGCACCAGGGGTTCGTGAGTCGAACGCGGCCGCGGTGCTCGCCGCGGCCAGGCTGGCCGGTCCGCTGTCCCGCGCGTCCATCGCCGCGCGCACCGAGCTGAGCATGCCGACGGTGAGCAGACAGGTCGCCGCGCTGGTGGAGGCCGGCCTGCTGCACGAGCTGCCCGAACTGGCCACGGCCGGCTCGATCGGCAGGCCGCGGGTGCCGGTGGACGTCAACGACAGGGTCATCGCCGCCTGCGGGGTGCACGTCGGGGTCAGCACGACCACCTACGGGCTCGCCGACCTGCGCGGCAGGCTGCTCGACAGCGAGCGCGTCGCCACCCCGGCCGGCCCACCGGGGGAGGCGTTCGCCCAGTTGGCCGGCCGGATCCGGGCCTTCCTGCGCCGCTGGTCGGACCGCCGGGTGGTCGGCATCGGCCTCGCCACCGGCGGCCGGGTCGACGCGGTCAACGGGCTGCTGGACCACGACCGGCTCGGCTGGCGGCGGGTACCCGCCCGCGAGCTGCTGGCCTCGGCCACCGGGCTGCCGGTGCACCTGGACGGGCATGTGCCCGCGATGGCCACCGCGGAACTGCTCTTCGGGCCGTGGAACCAGCCGCGGAGCCTGTTGTACTTCTACGCCAGGCAGGTGGTCGGCATCGCGCTGGCGATGGACGGCAGGCTGCACCGCGGTCCCGGCCCGGACGGCAGTGTCGCGCATCTGCCGGTCGGCGGCGACGAGCCCTGTCCCTGCGGCCGGACCGGCTGCCTTGAGGTGACAGTCGCCGAGGAAACCGTGGTGCGCAAGGCTTTCCAGGCCGGGGTGATCCCCGAGCCGCGGATCTCGATGCTGCAGGCCGCCGCGGACGCCGGGGAGCCGGAGGCGGTACGGCTGCTCGACGAGCGGGCGAACACGCTGGGCCGGGCGGTGGCCATGCTGCGCGACATCGTCAACCCGGACCTGATCGTGCTCGGCGGCCAGGCCGTCACCGACTCGCCAAGCCGGTTCGGCGAGCTGCTGCGCGGTTTCGCCGGGCGCACCGCGCTGCCGGGCACCGACCTGGTCACGGTGACCCGGTTCGGCCAGGACGTGCAGGCCATCGCCGCCTGCACCGGCGTGCTTCGCCAGCTCTACGACTATCCCTTCGGCACCCTGGCCTCGTGAGTGAAAAGTGTTGCTGCAGCAACACTTTTCACTCACGACCGGGAATAGCCGGTGGTGATCCGGTTCAGCGTGGCGTGCAGTTCGTCGTAGCCGCCGCGGCCGAGCAGCCGGACCAGCCGTCGCTCGATCTCGGCGATGGCGTCGGAAGCCGCTTCCAGCGCGGAGTGGCCGCGTTCGGTGAACACGATGAGCTTGGCCCGCCGGTCGCTCGGATCGGGCACCCGCCGCAGATAGCCGAGCCGTTCCAGGTCGTCCACCAGCTCGCCCATCGCCTGCGGGGTCATCACCGCCTTCTCGGCTAGCCTGGTCAGCCGGATGCCTTCGCGCTCCATGTTCACCAGCACCGTGGCGTGCGCCGGGCGGGTGCGCGGGTCGAGCTCCCTGGTCGCCGAGTTGATCACTTCGGCGAGCCGGAGGTGGGCCTGGAACAGCAGGGCGGCGGTGTTGTGTGCCGCTTCTGGGGGCTTGTCCGACACACGCCCTCCTCCGTACTCTCTCAGGAAGCTTTATATTCAGGGTACCTGAATAGCCTGCGGGGAGGGAGATGTCATGGACCGCGAAGAGGTGTGGCTGGCCACCGACGCCGAACGGCTGAGCCTGGCCGAACTGCTCGAGCAGCTGCCCGCCCAGGACTGGGACCGGCCTTCGCTGTGCCGTGACTGGCTGGTGCGGGATGTGGCGGCGCACGTCACGATGCTGTCCCGGCTGGGACCCGGTTCGATGCTGCTGGCGTTCGCGCGGGCCGGGTTCGGCTTCGACCGGATGATCCACGACACCGCGAAACGGCTCGCCAAGCGCACTCCCGCGCAGCTGACCGCCGACGTCCGCGCCACCGCAGGTTCGCGGAAGCTGCCCCCTGGCATGACCTTCGTCGAACCGCTGTTGGACATCCTGGTGCACGGCCAGGACATCGCGGTCGCGCTCGGCCGCCGCCGGGAGATGCCGCCGGAAGCCGCGCTGGTCGCCGCCGAACGCGCGTGGTCGATGGGTTTTCCCTTCCACGCCCAGAAAAAGTATCCGGGCGTGCGGCTGGTCGCGACCGACCTTGACTGGTCGGTTGGCAGCGGGCCGGCGGAGATCACCGGGCCGATCGCCGCCATCCTGCTGCTGCTCACCGGTCGGGACGGTGCGCTCGTGCAGGCCAACCGCTCGGCGGGCTCGCGGGCCATCGAGGTCGTTCACCAGGCTCGCTGACCTGGCCGCGCCCGGCCGTTCCGTCGTCGCGGTGGTGGGTACTTTTGCCGTCCGCTCGCCGAACCTGACGTACTTACGCTGACCATCGGCAGCAGTACGAGGAGGCGGCGTCATTGGGTGACACGGGCGGAGACCGGACGCGCCCCGAAGCACTGCGGGTGGGCGCCGGCAACGTCGGCGGCATCATCCTGCACGGCGTCAACGCCGTCGCCGACCTGGAACGGCTGGCGCTCGCGCCGGCCTCGCTGGCCGGCCTCGGCCGGGCGGTCGCCGGTGCGAACGGCACGCTGCAGGGCGGCCAGGTGACCGCGCTGCGCAGCCTGCTGTCCTTGCTGCAGCAGGTCAACGACCAGGTCCGGCGGACGGCCGACGCGGCACAGGCGGTCGCAGGGCAGGAGGGTTCGCCGGTCAGTACCGACCCGGCCACCATCTGGGGCACACCGGTGGCCGCCGAACTCGCGGCTCATGCGGTCGCTGACAACGTTGACGGGGTCGGCGATCCCCGTTCGGTGCACAACATCCTCGGCTACATGCGCGAACTCGGCCTCGGCGCGCACCCGATCGACGGTGCCCGGTTCTCCGGCGTCGCCGACTTCAACGACTGGCTGGCCGGCAACGCGGACAACCAGGCCCAGATCGGCGTGATCGAGGTCTACTCCGGTCCTGCCCGCGCGCTCGGCGAGATCCCCGGCGGGACGCTCGGCGGCGACGTGGTGGTCATCGAGCCCTATCCGTCCTTCGGCCACGACGCGCTCATCGGCATTTCCGGCGGTGACGGCAGGCTGTACAACCACGGCCGGGTCGACTCCGCCATCCGCGGGGTGGCGACCGTCAGCGTGTACCGCCCGGCGGCCACCGGATCAGGGCACCCGAGGTGAAAGAGGTCCGGACGTGAGCTTCCCCGACTCCAGGGCGATGGACGCCACCGCCTCCTACGGCGGCCCGAGCTCGCTGCTGCCGCAGATCTACACCGCGTCCCCCGAGCAGATCTTCGGGCACGTGGACGAGATCCGGAAGATCGCGGCCGAGTTCACCGGCCTGATGACCGGGCTGACCAGGGCCGCCGAACAGCTGGACGCGGTGTGGTCCGGGGCCGCCTCGGAGTCGGCGCTGCGCACCATCGCCGACTCGATCGCCGCGTTGGCCGAGATCATCGAGGTGGTGCGCGCGGGCGCCGACCTGCTCGACGTCTCCGGTGCCCTGCTGGACACCGCGCAGGAGGCCTATCGCGCGGTGGTGTCCACGGTGAACCCGGTGGTGGCCGCGATGATGTCTAGCCCGTCCAGCCGCGGTGCCGCGGAGGTGCTGTCCACGGTCACCACGGTGTCGCTGCGCGCGTTCCTGCGGGTCGTCGGCGACCGGCTCGACGCGCTCGGTTCGGTGGATCTGACCGGCCAGGTGAGCAGGCTCGCCGCGGTGGTCGGCGAGATCGAAAAGCTCTCCGGCGTCGAACCACCGGGCGGCCGGATCCGGCGGGAGCTCGTCGGCCACTTCCCGGAGGTCGTGGTGCCCCAGCAGCACGCCGCCCGGCGCGGGGGGACCGAGTGACCGCCGCGCCGCAGCCGGTGCCCGATCTGAACGGGCTGCTGGAGCAGATCCGAAGGCAGACCGAACAGGTGCAGCGCGTCCAGCGTTCGGTGGAGGCGCTGGAGGTGCGCGGGCAGTCGCGGGGCAGGGAGGTCACGGTGACCCTGCGCGGCGACGGCCGGTTCACCGCGGTGGAGATCGACCAGGACGCGATCCACCGCTATGACGCCCGGAATCTGGGCGACATCGTGCTGGAGGCGGTGAACAGCGGGCTCAGCGCGCTGGCCGAGGCGAGCCGGACGAAGTTCGCCCCGCTGCTCGACCGCCCCGGCGAGGATCTCTAGCTCGGAAAGCTCAGAAGTCCAGCGCCAGCGGCAGGGAGCGGCGGACGTAGTCGGCATGCCTGCCGTGCAACGGGATCACGGGCACGCCGAGCCCGGCGGCGTCACCGCCGGCGATCCGGATCACGGTGTCACCGCGGACTTTCCCGGCCGGTGTGCGCCGCAAGGTGAACGACGTGACGGTGAAGGCCGCGCGAGCGACGTCCACGGCCAGCGCCGCCGCCGGGTCGGTACCGGCCCGTGGCGCGTAGCAGGACTGGAGGTCGCCGCCGGCGGACCAGCCGTGCCAACCGTGCGCCACCTCGGCGCGTTCGCCCGCGCCGAGGACGAGCCGGAGCCCGTCGTTCAGCTCGCCGACACCCAGCACGGTGCTCTGGCAGCCGGCGTCGGCGAGGGTGCCGATCAGCCCGACCGCGGCGCGGGCGGTGCTGCGCAGCGCGCCGAGCTGCCCGCCACCCCTGGCCAGCGCGGCGATCGGGGCCTGCTCCGGCCGGTACCGCACGGCCAGCCAGTACATCCGGGACGGGCGGCCGTCACGGCCCTGCGGCATGGTCCGTACCACCAGCTGCGCGCTGCCCAATGGGATGTCCGGGTCCCGGTGGGCCACCCGCAGCGCGTCGAGCAGCAGCCCGATGTCCGGGTCGGCCGGCGCGGTCAGCCGCAGCACGGCGGTCCAGCCGCCGGCGACCTCGGCCACCCCGAACTCGGTGCCGAACCGGTCGACGTGCCGGTGCACGCGGACCGTGCCGGCCACCGTGTGCAGCGGGTCGGGGGCGTCCAGCCGGTCGTCGTGCCGGCGCAGCCGGTAGCCGATCCAGGTCAGTGCCCAGCCGGTCGGGGAGCGGCCGCCGAACCGAAGGGAGACTGTGGTCACGAGCGCGGCCGTGAGCACGGCCAGTACCGCGACGACGCCGCGCAACGGAGGGCCGACGGCGAACAGCAGCAGCGCGGCGATCCCGGCCAGCTCCCAGATCGCCGGCCGGGGGTGCCGCCCCCGCGCGGTCGCGGTGGTTCCCGGGGCGCCGGGAATGGGAAGGCCCGGCCGGTCCGGAGTGGTTATGGACACCGGCCCCCCTTTCCTGCGGGACGTGTCCGGCCTATCCAAGGTAATGCGCCGGGGCCGCGGCTCTGCCGGAAGAATTCCCCACACCGGGTAATCCCGGCGGCGCAGTCGGTGCTGCTGTTTCCGGAGCCGGCCGAACTGCCGGTCAACTGCCTCCGGCTGTTTCCGCCGGTCGCCACGGCGGCGCCGGACGGAGAATTGACGGATCAAGCGCCCAGCGGGAGGTGTGTGCCACTATTGGGGCCTGCCGTGCCCGCCGACCGGCGGCGTCGGGGAGGACGTCCGGCACCGCACACCCGGTGACCGGCAATATTGTCATCGGTGTGCAGAATTCGGTGTCCGTGCTTTGCCGGATCGAGGGTTTTCTTCCGGCGGTGGAATGGGATGAATGACGTGATCGGGGAGCCGGACCGAATTCGGGTTGGCGTGATCGAGGACCACCCGTTGTACCGCGCCGCGGTGGCCAGGGTGCTGGACGAGGCCGAGGACGTCGAACTGGGTGCGGTGGCGGACTCGGTGGCCAGGTTCGCGGTTTGCCGCCAGCCGCCGGGCAGCGTGGTGGTGCTGGACCTGAAACTGCGCGGGGTCGCCGACGCCGCGGCGGTGCTGGAGGTCGTCGGCATGGGGCACCGGGTGCTGGTGGTCTCCGCGCACGCCGGGCAGTCCGAGGTGCTCGGCGCGATCTCCGCCGGTGCCCGCGGCTACCTGTCGAAGGACGCCGACGGCGACGAGATCCTGCGCGCCATCCGGGAGATCGCGGCCGGCAACTCCTATGTCTCGCCGACGCTGGCCTCGTTCGTGCTGAACTCGACCAGGGAGCGCAACGCCGGCCCGAAGCTGGTGCTCTCCGAACGGGAGCGGCAGGTGCTCTCCCTGGTCGCGGCCGGCGAGCGGGACCAGGACATCGCCGAGACGATGTCCATCAGCGTGCGGACCGTGCGCTCCTACCTCGACCGGATCAGGGACAAGACCGGCCGCCGCCGTCGCCCCGAGCTGACCAGGCTGGCGATCGAAGAGGGCATCGCCTACGAGGGGCCGGGCCAGGCGCCCTAGACTGCAACTTGCGTTGCACAATCCTATGAACGGATCATGCGTCCATGGCCACGAACGACGGGTCCAGGGCAGACGGCGCGCCTCTTCCGCCGAAGCCGAAGCGAAGAAACGCGGTGCTGAGGCTCTTCGACGCGCCACTGCATCGCGATTGGGCTTTCTGGCTGACGCTGGGGATGATGGTCATGTCGGGGTCGGCCATCGCGAGCGCGGACAACCAGTCCGGCATTCCGCGCTGGTTGAACACCTTGCTGGCGGTCATCTTCTTCGCGTTGGTCTTCGGGCTGCTGCCTGCCTGGATCCGGTTGCTGGTCCGGCGCTGGCGCTGGCGCAAACGGGAGGCGGCTTCAGCGGCCCCGGCGGCGCCGGTCTGGCAACCACCCGTCCCGCCACCGGCCGCCCGGCCCGCCGAACCTCCCGCGCCTGTCCGTCCCCGGCCACGTGCGGACAAGGCCGTGCCGGACGAACCGCTCGGTGCCGGCGGCGCGGACCTTCAGTACCCGGTCGCGAGGGCGGCTCGCAGGCTGCGCTCGGCCCAGGCTCCGGAAGAACAGTACGAAGCGTTGCTGGACACCGCCGAAATGCTGGCCGCCACCATCGCGATCACCGCCGCCGCGATATTCAGGGAGAACGGCTTCGGTGCACGGTTGCGCGGTCTGGCCAGGGCTTACGAAAGGGGCGTCACCTTCGGCACCTGGACCACTTTTGTGGAGCGGCTGCACGAATACCCGGACGTTCTGCCCGGCGGCTCGGCCGCGCTGCGGGACGGTGCGCTGGCCGCCGACCTCAACATACTGCGCCGCGCGCGGAACGACGCCGCGCACGGCGGCAAGCCGCGCGACCGTTATGCGGCGGCGGCCAAGGTCGCCGAACTTGGAGCGCCGCTCGGTCGCGCGCTCGTGGGGGCTCGGTTCCTGTCAGCCCTGCCCTGGGTGCTGACCGAGTCCAGCTCATATCGCTCAAGGTCGGACGATTTCGAGGTGGTGGCCAAGTACGCGATGGGCGACCATCCCGAGTTCGATCGCAGAAACGTCGTCTCCGCCAAGCCGGTCGCCAACGACAGCTTCTACCTTTTGACCCCGCGTGGGCCGATCGACCTCACGCCGTTCGTGGTCAACCGGTACTGCGAGCACTGCCGCCACGAGGAGGCATGCTTCGCGGCCAAGCTGTCGAAGGACGGGGTCACCACCGTGCAGAGCTTCGACCTCGGGCACCAGATCGTCGACCACGAACTCGCCGATTTGCTCCGCGTGCTCCCTGACTAGAGGCGGCGGTTGGCGAGTACGCCGGTGGCGCCGCGGGCCTGTTCGGCCAGATCCGGGTCCACGTCCACGACTAGCAGCTCCGGTGCCGCGCCGAGCCGGCCGCGCACCCGGCCGAACCCGTCCGCCACGATCGAGTGGCCGATGCCGGTCGGCGCCTTCGGGTTGACCTCGGTGCCGGTCGCGGCCGGGTCCGCCTGCCCGCAGGCCAGTACCCAGCAGCCGGAGTCCAGTGCCCTGGCCCGGACCAGCAGCTCCCACTGCTCGCGCTTGCCGTCGCCGGCGCCCCAGGAAGCTGGGACCAGCACGGCGGCCGCGCCGTCGTCGGCCAGCGCCTGGAACAGCGCCGGGAACCGCAGGTCGTAGCAGGTGGCGAGGCCGAGCACGGTGCCGTCCACGGTGATCGTGGCTGGTTCGCCGCCGGGTGCGACGGTGTCCGACTCGCGGAAGCCGAACGCGTCGTAGAGATGGATCTTGTGATAGCCGCGGTGCTGGCCGAGACCGGTGACCAGCAGCGTGTTGTGCACCCTGCCTTCATCTGCGGGGGTGAACATCCCCGCCACCACGAGCACGTCGTGTTCGTCCGCGATCGCGGAGACCGCCTTGGCCCACGGGCCGTCCAGCGGTTCGGCCAGCGGCGCCAGCTTCACCCCGAACCGGGCCATCGAAGCCTCGGGGAACACCACGACCCTGGCGCCCTCCGCCGCCGCGGCCGCCGTGCGCTCGGCCAGCAGCCGCAGGTTGGCCCCGGGATCGGTGTCCGAGGTGAGCTGGCACAACCCGATACGTGGCACCGTTGTCCTCCCCGCGCTCGCGGCAGTCGTCACCACTGAGTATGCCCGCCGGACCACCTCGTACCCTGGTACCCATGTTGAGCCGCACCGACCTGCGTGGACGGGTCCCCGCCGCCGCCGAACTGCGCGCCACCCTGCCGCGCGCCGGGACCGACGTGGACGCGGTGCTGCATCAGGTGCGTCCGCTGGTCGAGGACGTGCGTGCCCGCGGGGTCGAGGCCGCGCTCGAGTACACCGAGCGGTTCGACCGGGTGCGTCCGGCGTCGGTCCGGGTGCCGGCGGCGGAACTGGACCGCGCACTGTCCGAACTGGAGCCCGCGGTGCGCGAGGCGCTGGTCGAGTCCATCGACAGGGCCAGAAAGGTGCACGCCGACCAGCGCCGCGAGGACGTGACCACCACCGTGGTGGACGGCGGCACGGTCACCGAGCGCTGGCTGCCGGTGGAGCGGGTCGGGCTGTACGCCCCCGGCGGGCTGGCGGTGTACCCGTCCAGCGTGGTGATGAACGTGGTGCCGGCGCAGCTGGCCGGGGTGGGCTCGCTGGTGCTGTGCTCGCCGCCGCAGGCCGAGTTCGGCGGCTGCCCGCACCCGGTGATCCTGGCCGCGGCCGCGCTGCTGGGGGTGACCGAGGTCTGGGCGGTCGGTGGCGCGCAGGCGGTCGCACTGCTGGCCTACGGCGGCACGGACACCGACGGCACCGAGCTGGCCCCGGTGGACCTGGTGACCGGTCCCGGCAACATCTACCTGACCGCGGCCAAGCGCATCCTGCGCGGGCTGATCGGCATCGACTCCGAGGCGGGACCGACCGAGATCGCGATCCTGGCCGACGAGACCGCCGACCCGGTGCACGTGGCGGCCGACCTGATCAGCCAGGCCGAGCACGACACCCTGGCGGCCAGCGTGCTGGTGACCACCTCGGAGTCGCTCGCGGACGCGGTGGACGCCGAGCTGGCCACCAGGGTCGCCGCCACCAAGCACACCGAGCGGGTCACCGAGGCCTTGCGCGGCAAGCAGTCCGGCACCGTACTGGTGTCCACAGTGGACGATGGGCTGCGGGTGGTGAACAGCTACGCCGCCGAGCACCTGGAGATCCAGACCGCGGACGCCCGCGCGGTGGCGGCCAGGGTGCGCAACGCCGGCGCGGTGTTCGTCGGGGCCTACGCGCCGGTTTCGCTCGGCGACTACTGCGCCGGCTCGAACCACGTGTTGCCCACCGGCGGCTTCGCCCGGCACTCCTCCGGCCTGTCGGTGCAGACCTTCCTGCGGGGCATCCACGTGATCGACTACGACTCCGCCGCGCTGCGCGAGGTGGCCGGCAAGGTGGTCGCACTGGCCAACGCCGAAGACCTGCCCGCGCACGGCGAAGCGGTGACCGCGCGGTTCGAGGGGGAGCGATGAGCACTCCGACCGATGACACAGAAGGCACCGAAGAGGTGACCATGGACCAGCTGCCGCTGCGGGAGGACCTGCGCGGCCGCAGCCCGTACGGCGCCCCGCAGCTGGACGTGGCGGTTCGGCTGAACACCAACGAGAACCCTTACCCGCCACCGGACGAGCTGGTCGAGGACGTCGCCGCGGCGGCGCGCGAGGTGGCCGCGAACCTGCACCGCTACCCGGACCGGGACGTGGTGGAGCTGCGGCGCGACCTGGCCGACTACCTGTCGGTGGCCACCGGGGTGCTGCTCGACGAGCGGAACCTGTGGGCCGCGAACGGGTCCAACGAGATTCTGCAGCAGCTGCTGCAGGCCTTCGGCGGGCCCGGCCGCACCGCGCTCGGCTTCGAGCCGTCCTACTCGATGCACCCGATCATCTCCGCCGGTACCCGCACCGAATGGCTGCCCGCGCCGCGGCGGGACGACTTCTCGCTGGACACCACCCGTGCCGCCGAGCTGGTCGCCGAGCGCCGTCCGGACGTGGTCTTCGTGACCAGCCCGAACAATCCGACCGGCGGGTCCATCCCGGTCGAGGAGCTCAAGCCGGTGCTGGACAGCGCGCCGGGCCTGGTGGTGGTGGACGAGGCGTACGCCGAGTTCTCCGCCAGGCCGAGCGCGGTGGAGCTGCTCGCCGACTACCCGGCGAAGCTGGTGGTTTCGCGGACCATGAGCAAGGCGTTCGCCTTCGCCGGCGGGCGGCTCGGCTATCTGGCCGCCGCGCCGGCCGTGGTGGACGCGCTGCAGCTGGTGCGGCTGCCGTACCACCTCTCGGCGCTCACCCAGGCCGCCGCCCGTGCCGCGCTGCGGCACGCGGACGCCACCCTCGCCTCCGTGGCGAAGCTGGCCGCCGAGCGGGACCGGGTGGCGGAGTCGTTGCGGCTACTGGGTTTCCGCCCGGTTACCAGTGACGCGAACTTCATCCTGTTCGGCCCGTTCGAGGACGCTCCGGTCAGCTGGAAGTCCTATGTGGACAAAGGCGTGCTGATCAGGGACGTCGGCATCGCGGGGTATCTGCGGGTGACCATCGGCACGCCGGAGGAGAACGACGCGTTCCTCGCCGCGTCCGGCGAGGTTCTTGGCGGTAAGGAGGTCGGCCGGTGAACCGGGTTGGCAAGGTGGATCGGACCACCAGGGAATCCTCGATCTCGGTCCAGGTGGACCTGGACGGCACCGGCGAGGTGGAGATCGCCACCGGGGTGCCGTTCTACGACCACATGCTGACCGCGTTCGGCGTGCACGGCTCGCTGGACCTGAAGGTGGCGGCCTCCGGTGACGTGCACATCGACGCGCACCACACGGTGGAGGACACCGCGATCGTGCTCGGCCAGGCGATCCGGCAGGCGCTGGGGGACAAGAAGGGCATCCGCCGGTTCGGCGACGCCTGGATCCCGATGGATGAGGCGCTGGCGCACGCCGCGATCGACGTGTCCGGCCGGCCGTACTGCGTGCACGTCGGCGAGCCGGAGCAGTTCAACAGCTTCACCATCGGCGGGAACTACCCGTTCGTGCTGACCAGGCACGTGTTCGACTCGCTTTCCTTCCACGCGCAGCTCGCGCTGCACGTGCGGGTGCTGCACGGCAGGGACCCGCACCACATCGCGGAAGCGCAGTACAAGGCCGTCGCCCGCGCGCTGCGCGCGGCGACCGAATCCGATCCGCGGGCCGGCGGGATTCCTTCGACCAAGGGTGTGCTGTAGATGTCCAAGGAGATCGTCGCCGTCCTGCTGCTGGCGCTGGCCGGGTTCCTGATCGGCGGGGTGTACAGCACCTGGAAGAACGGGGTGAAGTGGCTGGCGATTGCGCTCGGCCTCGCCTCCGCACTGGCCGTCGGCGGTGCCGTCGCCTGGCTCGCCGGCTAACGACCGGCCGGGGCCAGCACCCGCTCGTCGGGGTCGTCGAGCTGCTGGGTGAGCTTCTCGCCCTCCACGTCCACCTTGGGCAGCGCGCGGTCCAGCCACTTCGGCAGCCACCAGGCGCGGTCGCCGAGCAGCGACATCACCGCGGGCACGATGGTCATCCGCACCACGAACGCGTCCACCGCGACCCCGAAGGCCAGCGCGAAACCGATCGACTGGATCAGGGACTGCTCGGCCAGGATGAACCCGGCGAACACGCTGATCATGATCAGTGCGGCGGCGACCACCACCCTGGAGCCGTGCCGGAACCCGGTGACCATCGCCTGGTGCGCCCCGGCGCCGTGCACGTGCTCCTCGCGCATCCTGGTCACCAGGAAGACCTGGTAGTCCATGGCGAGGCCGAACAGCACCCCGATCAGCAGGATCGGCAGCATGCTCATGATCGGCCCGGTGGACTCCACCCCGAGCAGATCGGTCAGCCAGCCCCACTGGAACACCGCGACCACCGCGCCGAAGGTCGCGACCACCGAGCCGAGGAAGCCGAGGGTCGCCTTCAGCGGCACGATCACCGAGCGGAACACCAGCATCAGCAGGATGAACGCGAGCCCGACGATCAGCGCCAGATAGGGCAGCATGGCGGCGGCGAGCTTGGCCGAGACGTCGATGTTCATCGCGGTCTGCCCGGTGACGGACAGTTTCGCGCCGGTGGATTCGCTCAGCCCGGCCGACTGGTCGCGGATCTGGCCGACCAGTTGTTCGGTGGCCTCGGTGCTCGGGCCGCTCTTCGGGATCACGCTGAGGATCGCGGTGTCGCCGGCGGGGTTCATCCGCGGTGGCGCGACCGCGGCCACGTCGCCGAGCCCGGCGATCTTCGCCGCGGCCTGCCCGGCCGCGCCCTGCGGGTCGGCGCTGGCGGCGGTGTCCACCACCACCAGCAGCGGCCCGTTGGCGCCCTCGCCGAACCCGGCGGTGGTCAGGTCGTAGGCCCGGTGCTGGGTGGAGTCCGGTGCGGCCGTGCTGTCGTTGGGCAGGCCGAGTTGCATGCCCAGCGCAGGGATGGCGACGACCAGCAGCCCGGCCACCGCGGCGATCAGCACCGGGATGCGATGGCGGGCGACGAACAGGGCCCAGCGCTCGCCGGCGGTGGGCTTGGCGGCGTCGGCCCGTTCTTCCCGCGCCCGCTTGCCGAGCACCTTGCGCCCGGCGAACCCGAGCACCGCGGGCAGCAGGGTGAGCGCGACCAGTACCGCGACGGCCACGGTCAGCGCGGCGGCGATGCCCATTTCGCCGAGGAACGGGATGCCGATCACGGTCAGCCCGGCCAGCGCGATGATCACGGTCAGCCCGGCGAACACCACCGCCGAGCCCGCGGTGCCCACCGAGCGGGCGGCGGCTTGCTCCGGATCTCGTCCTTCGCTGATTTCGTGCCGATAGCGGGAGACGATGAACAATGCGTAGTCGATGCCGACGGCGAGGCCGAGCATCAGCGCGAGGATCGGGGTGTTCGCGTTCAGCTCCATGAAGCCGGAGACCGTGGTGATGCCCGCCATCCCGACCCCGACGCCGATACCGGCGGTGAGCAGCGGGAGCCCGGCGGCGATCAGGGAGCCGAAGGTGATCGCCAGCACCACGGCGGCCACGATCACGCCGAGTCCTTCGGTGGCCTGGGTTTCCGGCGCGCCCTGCACGGCGTCTCCGCCGAACTCGACCTGGAGGCCGGCCTGACGGCCGGGGTCGCCGGCGGCTTGGAGGGCGTCCCGCTCGTCCTCGGTCAGCTCGAAGGCCTGCACCCCGTAGCTGACCTGTGCCAGCGCCACCTTGCCGTCCGGTGAGACCGCCATGGCCTGGAAGGGATCGGCCACCGCGGCCACCTTCGGCGCGGTCTTCAGCTCGGCCACGACCCGTTCCACCGCGGCCTTGTTGGCCGGGTCGGTGAGCTTCTGCCCCTCCGGTGCCGCGATCGCGACCCTGGCGGTGCCGCCACCGGCGGAGGCCTGCGGGAAGCGCTCCTTGAGGTGGTCGATCGCCTGCTGCGACTCGGTTCCCGGGATGGTCACCGCGTTGCTGGTCTGCCCGGACAGGGTGAGCGCGCCGAGCCCGAGCACGATCAGTACGGCCGCCCAGACGGACACGACCAGCCAGCGCCGGCGGAACGAGAACCGGCCGAGCCGGTACAGAAGTGTGGCCACGGAAAGGACTCCTCATCACCTGGCGAGGTGCGTTGCTTGACTACGAAGCTAGCCGTTCGGCAAGGGGAGCTACAAGCCGATCGGCTAGTATGTGACTAGCCGCACGGCTAGTTCCTGAACTTGCCGCACGGTAAGCCCGGCGCGTACCCTCGGTTCGCTCAGCGAGGAGGGGCGATGACGGTCGAAACGGGCGCGCGCGGTGACACCAGGGCGCGGCTGCTGACCACCGCGCTCGGGTTGTTCCGGGAACACGGGGTCGAGGGCACCTCGCTGCAGATGATCGCGGACGCGCTCGGGGTCACCAAGGCGGCGGTGTACTACCACTTCAAGACCAAGGCCGAGATCACCGAAGCGGTCGCCGAGCCCGCGCTCCGCGAGATCGACCTGATCGTCGACGAGGCCGCGGCCCAGCGACGGCGCGGCGCGCAGATCGACCACCTGATGGCCGGTTTCGTGGACGTCGTGGTGCGGCACCGGGTACTGGTCGCGTTGTTCAGCAGCGACCCCGGTATCGCGCGGGCGGTGGAGAAGTCCTTGCACGGCGCGGAAAGCTTCAAACACCGGCTGATGGCCCTGCTGGCCGGCCCGGAGCCGGACACCACCGCCGTGGTGGCCGCGCACGTGGTGCTGGCCGGTATCGCACTGGCCGGTGGCTCACCGGAACTGGCCGACCTGGACGACGACACCCTGCGCGCGCAGCTGCTCGAGGTCGGCCGCCGCCTGATGGGCCGTCCGCGTCAGCGCCCTCGTGAGTGAAAAATGTTGCCCCAGCAACGTTTTTCACTCACGAGGTCTTGAAGCGCACCACGTCTCCTGGGCGTGCCTGCGCCGCCGGGGAAAGGTTCTCGACTACGGCTGCCACCGGGTAGCCGCCGGTCACCGGATGGTCCGCCAGGAAGAGGATCGGCACCCCCGAAGGCGGCACCTGCAACGCTCCCGGCACGCAGCCCTCCGGCGGCAGCTCGTCGTGCACGCGTCGGCGCAGCGGCGGCCCGGTGAACCGGACCCCGACCCGGTTGACCTCCGAAGTGACCAGATAGGCCGACGAGGTCAGCACGCCGAGCGCGTCCGCGGTGAACCAGTCCAGCCGCGGCCCCCGGCTCACCCGCAGCACCAGCTCGTCCGGAAAAGCCCGCTGTGGAGCCAGATCCACCCCGGGAAGGTCCAGCACCACGGTCCCGATCGGCAGGGTGCTGCCGGCGGAGAGCCGGGCCGGGCCCAGCCGGGCCAGCGTGTCGGTGGCCCGCGAGCGCAGCACCGGCGGCACGTCGATCCCGCCGCGCACGGCGAGATAACTGCGCAGGCCACGCGCCGGCGTGCCCAGTTCCACCTCGTCCCCGGCCCGCACGTGGATCGGCGCGTTCATCCCGGCGGCCCGCCCGCCCGCTCGGATTTCGCAGGCGGCCCCGGTCACCGCGATCGTGGCCTGCTCGCCGAACCGCACCCGCAGCCCGCCGAGGGTGGCTTCGATCGCCGCGTGTCCCTCGGGATTGCCGACGAGCCGGTTCGCCAGCCGCAGGCCGTCGGGGTCGGCCGCGCCGGACCGGCCGACGCCCATCGCCGCCAGCCCGGGGCGGCCGAGGTCCTGCACGGTGGCGAACGCCCCCGGCGCGAGTATTTCCAGTTTCCCGGTCATGCGACGGTGAACCGGACCCGCGTGCCGGGGGTGAGCAGTCCGGGCGGGTCGCGGTCCAGATCCCAGACGCGCAGCGCGGTGCGGCCGATCAGGTGCCAGCCGCCGGGGGACTCGTGCGGATAGATCGCGCTGTACTCACCCGCGACGGCCACCGAGCCGGCCGGCACCCGCACTCGTGGCGTGCCGCGGCGCGGCAGGCGTAGCGCGGGATCGAGGCCGGTGAGGTAGCCGTAGCCGGGCGCGAACCCGCAGAACGCCACCGTGAAGGCACTTCCGGTGTGCCGTCGCACCACTTCGTCCGGGGTGAGCCCGCTCTGGCGTGCCACATCGCCGAGGTCGTCGCCGTCGTACCGGACCGGCACCACCAGTTCCCCGCCCGGCACCGGCGGTTGCGCGAGGACGGGGTACTCGGCCAGTTCGGCGGCGAGCCGGTCGAACCCGGTCCGCGCCGGATCGAACCGGATCAGCAGGGTGCGCGCGGCCGGTACCACCTCGAGCGCGCCGTGCGGCGGGGACTTCTCCAGCGCGGCACGAAGGCCGTTCACCCGCTCGGCGTCGGGCAGCTCGACCAGCGCCGCACCGGAGCCGTAGGGCAGCACCCGCATCAGCCCGCCACTCGGTACTCGGTGTCGCGGCGGTCGGTGACGAACATGTGGCCGGGCGCGTGCGTGATCGCGAACGGCGGCCGGGACGCCATCAGCGCGGCCTGCGGGGTGACGCCGCAGGCCCAGAACACCGGTACGTCACCGGGTTCCGGGTGCACCGGGTCGCCGAAGTCCGGTGCGCCGAGGTCGGCGATGCCGAGCGCCTTCGGGTTGCCGAAGTGCACCGGGCCGCCGTGCACGGCCGGCATGGCGCCGCTGATCCTGGCCGCGTAGTCGACCAGCCCGGCCGGGATCGGCCGCATCGAGACGACCAGCGGGCCGTGCAGCCGCCCGGCAGGGCGGCACTGCTTGTTCGTCACGTACATCGACACGTTCCGGCCCTGCTCCACGTGCCGCAGCGGGACGCCGGACGCGGCCAGCGCGGTTTCGAAGGTGAAGCTGCAGCCGATGGAGAAGGCGACCAGGTCGCCGCGCCAGTACTCGGTGGCGTCGGCGGTTTCGTCGACCAGCTGGCCGTCCTCCCAGATGCGGTAGCGCGGCAGGTCGGTCCGCAGGTCGGCGCCATCGGCCAGCACGCTGCCGGGATCGCCCGGCGCGCTGACGTCGAGCACCGGGCAGGGCTTGGGATTCTGCCGGCAGAAGGCCATCAGGTCGTCGGCCCAGTCCTCGGGTACCGCGATCAGGTTGGTCTGCGTGTACCCGGCGGCCCAGCCGGTGGTCGGGCTCGCGGTGCCCGCCCGGAACAGGGCTCGCGCGTGCGCGGGGGTGATGGCCGCCGGGTTCTCGAAGGTCTTCATGACTTTCCTCCTCGCGCGGGTAGGTCAGGTCAGGTCATTTCAGGTCACTGCCCCGGGTTTCCGGCAGCCCCAGCAGGGAGAGTGCGGCGACGCCGTATCCGATGGCGCCGATGGCCAGCGCCCCGCCGACGCCGAGGAAGCCGACCACGGTGGGGAAAGCCGCACCGACCGCGCGGCCGAAGTTGTAGGTGAAGCCCTGTCCCGTGCCGCGCTGGGCGGTCGGGTACAGCTCGGCGAGGTAGGCGCCGAACCCGCTGAAGATCGCCGACATGCAGAAGCCGAGCGGGAAACCGAGGACCAGCATCAGGTTGCCGGCGCTCTGCGGGAGCTGGGTGTAGGCGACGATCAGCCCGGCCGACAGCACGGAGAAGAGCACGATGGTCTTCTTGCGGCCCAGCAGGTCGGTGAGGTAGCCGCCGCAGACGTAGCCGATGAACGAGCCGATGATCACCGAGGTCAGGTAGCCGCCGGTGTTCACCACGGAAAGCCCGCGGGTGTTCTTCAGGTAGAGCGGCAGCCAGGTCGCCAGCGTGTAGTAGCCGCCCTGCACCCCGGTGGCCAGCAGGGAGGCGAACAAGGTGGTGCGCAGCAGGTCGCCGCGGAAGATGGCCAGGAAGGACCCGCGCTTTTCGGCCTTCTCGCGGCGTTCGGTGGCCTGGTCGGCGTCCTTGACGTAGCGGCGGACCCAGAGCACCAGCAGCGCGGGGATCACCCCGGTCCAGAACAGGATCCGCCAGGCGATGTCCGGGCCCGCCGTGCTCAGCACCACCGTGGACACCAGCAGCGCCAGGCCCCAGCCCACCGCCCACGCGCTCTGCACGAAGGCGACCGTCCGGCCGCGGTACTTCGAGCTCGCGTACTCGGCGACCAGGATGGCTCCGGCCGCCCACTCGCCACCGAAGCCGATGCCCTGCAGCGCCCGGAAGGCGAGCAGTGTCTCGAAGTTGGGCGCGAACCCGCAGAGCACCGTGAACACGGTGTAGGTGCCCACGGTGAGCTGCAGCGTGCGCACCCGGCCGATCCGGTCGGCGAGCACCCCCGCGACGGCCCCGCCGAACGCCGAGGTCACCAGCGTCACCGTGCTGAAGAGCCCGGCCTGACCGGTGGAGATGTTGAAGAATGCGATGATCGAGGTCAGTCCGAGCGGCAGCACCCAGTAGTCGTAGGAGTCCAGCCCGTACCCGCCGAACGCGCCGATGAAGGCCCGGCGGCCGCGGCCGCCGAGGCTGCGGTACCAGTCGAACGGGGGTGCCTTGGGCGGTGCTGTGGAAGTCGCGTTCATCGCTCTACCTACCTCGCGGATGTCGGTGTCATCGTGGCATGGCTCACACGGTAGAGGATTGTTGAACAATTCCACAAGAGGCTGATTTTATTGTTCGCTCAGATCTGGGTAGGCTTGATCTCGCCGACCTGCCGAACGGGAGCCGCGATGGAGTCGCCCACCAGCACGGACGATGCGCTGGGCCTGGCCGCCGACCGCGCGCTGCTCAGCCGCGCCAGTACCGCCGAGCGGGTCGCGGACATCCTGCGCACCCGGATCGCGGAGGGCTTCTTCCTGCCCGGCGTGCGGCTGTCCGAGCACGACATCGGCAACGCGCTCGGCGTCTCGCGCAACACCCTGCGCGAGGCGTTCCGGCTGCTCACGCACGAACGCTTGCTCAGCCATGAGCTCAACCGCGGGGTCTTCGTCCGGGTGCTCACCGTGCGGGACGTGGTGGACCTCTACCGCGTCCGCAAGTTGGTCGAATGCGCGGCGCTCCGCTCGATCACCGGGCCGCCCGCCGGGCTGCCAAGGGTGGCCAAGGCGGTGGCCGACGGGGATCTGGCCGAGCGGCGGCAGCGCTGGCAGGAGCTTGGCACCGCCAATATCCATTTCCACCAGGCGATCGCCGCGCTGGGCGAGAGCGCCAGGGTGGACGAGCTGCTGCAGGGGATCTTCGCCGAGCTGCGGCTGGTCTTCCACGTGATGGCCGACCCGCGCCGGTTCCACGAGCGCTACCTGGTGCGCAACCACGAGATCCTCGACCAGCTGGTGGCTGGCGACTACGCCGAAGCGGAACGTCTGCTGGCGGTGTATCTCGACGACGCGGAGCGCCAGCTCGTCGAGGCGTACTCGGCCCAGGCTGGGGGCTGAGACTCCCCCTGGCCGGTTTTCCTTGCGGGTCCGGCCTTTCCCGAACCTAGAGCCCGCCTTCCGACGCCGGCTTCAGCAGCCGCGCGCCGGGCCCGAACCTGGACATCTGGTCATCCTGGTTGTACAGGCCGCATTGGCGCAGGGAAAGGCAGCCGCAGCCGACGCAGCCAGTCAGCCGGTCCCGCAGCCGTTGCAGGGCGTCGATCCGCGCGTCCAGCTCCTCCTGCCAGGTGCGCGAGAGCCTGGCCCAGTCGGCCTTGGTCGGCGCGTGGTCGCTGGGCAGCGTCTCCAGCGCCTCGCTGATCTCCTCCAGGCTCAGGCCGACGCGCTGGGCGGCCCGGATGAACGCGATCCGGCGCAGCACCGAGCGCGCGTAGCGGCGCTGGTTGCCCGCGGAGCGTTCGGACTTGATCAGCCCGCGGTCCTCGTAGAAGCGCAGTGCGGTGTGCGGTACGCCACTGCGTTCGGAGACCTGCCCGATGCTGAGACGGTCGGCTAGCTTGCTCACCACGCCAGGTTAGCCTTGACTTCGACTATAGTCGAGGTTGCAGGGTGTGGTCATGGCTACTGCGACGAGACCGGGCTATGCGGACCTGCCCAGGATGATCTCCCGGATGACCGGGGACGAGAAGCACGAGCCGGCCAGCACGTCCACTGTGGACGTGCTGTGGGTGCTCTACGACCGGGTGCTGGACATCTCGCCGGAGCGGATGACCCACCCCCGCCGCGACCGTTTCCTGCTCTCCAAGGGACACGGGCCGATGGCCTTCTACGCGGTGCTGGCGGCCAAGGGATTCCTCGACGAGGCCGAGCTGGCGCACTGGACGAAGCCGAGCTCGCGGCTCGGCGCGCACCCGGACCGCACCAGGGTGCCGGGCGCCGAGATCTCCAGCGGCTCGCTCGGCCACGGGCTGCCCTTGGCCGTTGGCACCGTGCTCGGGCTGCGCGCCCAGCGGCTCGACCGGCCGAAGGTGGTGGTGCTGCTCGGTGACGGCGAGCTGGACGAGGGCTCCAACCACGAGGCGATCGCGCTGGCGGGCAGGCTCGGCCTGACCCAGCTGACCGCGGTGGTGGTGGACAACTCCTCGGCCACGCACGGCTGGCCCGGCGGGATCGCCGGGCGGTTCGAAGTGGAGGGCTGGACGACGCGCACGGTCGACGGGCGCGATCACGAGGCGCTGTACGCCGCTTTCACCGAGCCGCACCCGGACCGGCCGCTCTGCGTGGTCGCGAACGTGGAGCCGAAGGGATGAGCACCGTGCTGGACATGCGTGAGACTTTTCTGTCCACAATAGACCAAGCGCTGACCGTCGACCCGCGGCTGGTGGTGGTGCTGGCCGACATCTCCGCGGCCCAGCTCGACGGGGCGAAGCAGCGGCATCCGGACCGGGTGCTCAACCTCGGCATCCGCGAGCAGCTGGTGATCAGCGTGGCCGGCGGGGTTGCCCTGTCCGGGATGCGGCCGGTGGCGCACACCTTCGCCTCCTTCTTGGTGGACCGCCCCTACGAGCAGGTGAAGCTGGACCTCGCGCATCAGGGGGTGGGAGCGGTGCTGGTCTCCTCCGGCGCCTCCTACGACTACACGACCGCGGGCCGCACCCACCAGTCGCCCGCCGACGTCGCGCTGATCGACACCCTGCCCGGCTGGACCGTGCACGTGCCCGGCCACCCGGACGAGGCACGACGGTTGCTGCTGGAGTCCTTGCCGGGCAACGACAGCGTGTATCTGAGGCTGTCCGCGGCCGCCAACTCCGAGGCGCATCTCGGCGCGGGTTTCCAGACCATGCGCACCGGTCGCCGCGGGGTGGTGCTGGCGGTCGGCCCGATGCTCGACCGGGTGCTGGCGGCGACCGAGGGAATGGACGTGACCGTGCTGTACGCGAGTACGGTGCGGCCGTTCGACACGCTCGGCCTTCGGGTCGCGGTGGACGCGACCGGGGTGGCCGACGTGGTGGTCGTCGAACCGTATCTGGCCGGTACTTCCACGGCTTTCGTCGCCGAGGCGTTGCGGGACCTGCCGCACCGGCAGCTCGGCCTCGGCGTGCGGCGGCAGTGCGAACTGCGGCTCTACGGCACGATGGCCGACCACGACCTCGCGTACGGCCTGGACCAGGTCGGCATCGCCGCCGCGGTCAAGGAGTTCCTTGTCCGGTAGGGGGTCCGGTAGGGGACAATGGCGGCATGTCCACCCGTACCAGGATCGATGTCGAGCTGTCCCTGCAGATCACCGCGCCGGGGCCGGTGGCGCTCTCGATCGCGACCGCCGGCGCAATCGGCGAGGGGGAGGCGGAACGGCTCGAGCTGGTGGGCAGCGCGGCGGACCCGCGGCCGCGGGTGGTGGATTTCCCGCACGGCACCAGGGTGCACTGGCTGGACCTGGCCGAGGGGGAGCTGGTCATCCAGTACCACGCGGAACGCGAGGGGCGGCCGGCGTACTCCACTGAGGCCGCGCCGGTCTCCGATGAGGACCGGATCCTCTACACCCGGCCGAGCCGCTACTGCCCGTCCGACCGGTTCGGCGCCATCGCGTACGCCGAGTTCGGTCCGTTGCCCGGTGTGCGGGCGAAGGTGGACGCGATCGTGCGGTACGTCGGCGAGCGGGTGAACTACGTGTCCGGCTCCAGCCGGTTCACCGACGACGCGACGGACACCCTGCTCTCCGGCGAAGGAGTCTGCCGCGATTTCGCGCATCTGTGCGTTTCGCTCTGCCGCTCCATGGACATTCCGGCGCGGTTCGTCGCGGTGTACGCGCCGGGGCTGTCCCCGATGGACTTCCACGCCGTGTTCGAGGCCGCGATCGACGGCCGCTGGTGGCTTTTCGACGCCAGCAGGCTGGCGCCGCGGCAGAGCATGATCCGGATCGCCACCGGGCGCGACGCCACCGACACCGCCTTCCTCAGCACGCTCGGCTGCGAACTGGAACTGCGCGGTACCTCGGTCACCGCGGTCGCCGAACCCGGGCTGCCCGAAGACGACGGCAGCACACTGGTGGCACTCGCTTGATTTCCGCCGTGCGCCAACGTTCGACTCGCCCAAGCCGAACGTTCAACTCGCCGGGGCCGAACGTGGGACTCGCCGAGGCGGGCCGCGCGCCCGGCGAGTCCCACGTTCGCGCAGTGCGAGTTGAACGTTGGCGCACCGCGAGTTCTACGTTCGGCAGTGTTCGCGGACGCTAGCGGAATGCGGGTAGGCCGGTGACGGCCTGGCCGAGCGAAAGCGCGTGCATCTCCTCGGTGCCCTCGTAGGTGAGCACGGTCTCCAGGTTGGCCATGTGCCGCATCACCGGGTACTCCAACGAGATGCCGTTGGCGCCGAGCATCGACCGCGCGGTGCGGGCCACCTCGATCGCGGACCGCACGTTGGCCAGCTTGCCGAAGCTGACGTGGCTCGGATGCAGGTTGCCGCCGTCCTTGAGCCTGCCGATCTGCAGCGCGACCAGGCCGGCCCGGTTCACCTCCACCAGCAGGTCGGCGAGCTTGCGCTGGGTCAGCTGGAAACCGGCCAGCGGCTTGCCGAACTGCTCGCGGCTGAGCGTGTACTCCAGCGCCGTCTCGTAGCAGCTCCGCGCCGCGCCGACCACGCCGAACAGGATGCCGTAGCGGGCCTCGTTCAGGCAGCTCAGCGGGCCCTTCAGGCCGCGGACCTCGGGGAAGGCCGCGTCGGCTGGCAGTCGCACGCCGTCCAGCACCAGCTCGGCGGTCAGCGACGCGCGCAGTGACAGCTTGTGCCCGACCTCGTTCGCGGTGAAGCCGGGCGTGTCGGTCGGCACCACGAAGCCGCGGATGCCGTCGTCGGTCTGCGCCCAGACCACCGCGACGTCCGCGACGGTGCCGTTGGTGATCCACATCTTGGTGCCGTTGAGTACCCAGTCGTCCCCGTCGCGGCGGGCGTTCGTGCGCATGCTGCCGGGGTCGCTGCCGGCGTCCGGCTCGGTCAGCCCGAAGCAGCCGAGCAACGCACCGGTCGCCATCCCGGGCAGCCACTGCTCGCGCTGCGCCTCGGAGCCCCAGCGGTGGATCGCGAACATCGCCAGCGAACCCTGCACGGAGACGAAACTGCGCAGCCCGGAGTCGACGGCTTCCAGCTCGCGGCAGGCGATGCCGTAGGCGGTGGCGCTGGTGCCCGCGCAGCCGTAGCCCTGCAGATGCATGCCCAGCAGCCCGAGTTCGCCGAAGTCCTTGGCGAGCTCCCGCGCCGGCAGCGAACCGCTTTCGTACCACTCGGCCACCTGCGGCAGCAGGCGCTCGGTGGCATAGCCGCGCACGGTGTCCCTGATGTCGCGGTCCTCACCGGTCAGCTCGCTGTCCAGGTCGAGGAAGTCGTGCGGGTTCGGGCTGTTCTTGCTGTTCATCCTTCAGGCTCCCGACGGGTCGTCGCGCGCTGCGCTGCGCCTTGTCTGGCAGCGAACCAGAGTTCGCGCGCACCCGCCACGGCACCCCGCTGTGACCTTGCCCCCTTCACACTTAACCGCCCCTTAAGGCCACCTTGATGGAATCTAACGCCCCTAAGGTGGCCTTAAGGGACTTCGGGCAGCTAGAAAGATCATGTGTCCCCCTTGCGTGATCGTCACTTCCGGTTGCTGCTGCTGGCGACGGTCGCGGTGTTCTCCGGTTTCGCGCTGCTGCTGTCCGTGGTGCCGCTGTGGGTGGTCCGCCAGGGCGCCGGCGAGCTCGCCGCGGGCGGCGCCACCGGCGGGTTCATGGCCACCACGGTCGCCGCCCAGCTGATCGTGCCCAAGCTGGTGGACCGGCTCGGCTACGGCCACGTCACCGGGTTCGGCGCGTTGTTCCTCGCGGTACCGGCGCCGCTGCTGATCGTGGCCACGGACTGGCCGGCGATCTGGGCAGTGTCGCTGGTCCGTGGGATCGGTTTCGGCCTGGTGACGGTCTGCGGCGCGGCGCTGGTGGCGGAGCTGCTGCCGCGCGAGACGCTGGCCAGGGGCTCCGGGTTGTACGGCGCGGCGGTCGGCCTGCCGCAACTGGTCGGCCTGCCCGCCGGCACCTGGATGGCCGAGCACTGGGGCTTCACCCCGGTGTTCCTGATCGCCGCGGCGCTGCCACTGGCCGGTCTGCTGCCGATCGCCGGGCTGCCCGCGGTCTGCCCCGCCAAGCCGCACGGCGCGCACTGGCTGTCCACAGTGGACGCGACCTGGCGGCCGTGGCTGGTACTGCTCAGCGGGGCGGTCGGCTTCGGCTCGCTGGTCACCTTCCTGCCGATCGTGCTCACCGGTTCGCCGGGGGTCGCCTCGGCCGCGCTGTTCGCCGCGGCCGCCGGGGCGCTGGTGTCCCGCTGGGCGGCCGGCCTGCTCGGCGACCGGCTGGCCGGCACCGGCCGGATGCTGCCGATCGCACTGCTGCTCACCGCGGCCGGGCTGGCCGGGGTGGCTGCGACGGTGTCCGGTGGCGGCTCCGGCTGGGTGCTGGCCGCCGTCACCGTGTTCGGCCTCGGTTTCGGCGTGCTGCAGAACGACTCGCTGGTCGCGATGTTCGCCCGCGCGCCGACCGGGCCCGCCAGTGTGGTGTGGAACGTGGCCTACGACGCGGGCACCGGCCTCGGCGCGGTGGTGGTCGGCGCGATCGTGGCCGGGGCCGGCTATCCGATCGCGTTCGGGGTGCTCGCCGCGCTGGCGGTGGTGCTGCTGCCCGCCGCGATCAGCGTGTCGCGCAGCGGTTAACCTGGGATGGTGCCTCGTGTCGTCATTCTGGACTACGGATCCGGCAATCTCCGCTCCGCCGAACGCGCCGTGCAGCGCGTCGGCGCCGACGTCGAGGTGACCGCGGACCCGCATGCCGCCCAGGAGGCGGACGGCCTGGTGGTGCCCGGGGTGGGCGCGTTCTCCGCGTGCATGGACGGGCTGCTCGCGGTCGGCGGGGAGAAGATCATCGGCACCAGGCTGGCCGGCGGCCGCCCGGTGCTGGGCATCTGCGTCGGCATGCAGATCCTCTTCGAACGCGGGGTGGAGCACGGCGTCGCGGCGGATGGCACCGGCGAATGGCCCGGCACCGTCGAACGCCTGCACGCGGACGTGCTGCCGCACATGGGCTGGAACACCGTGCGCGCACCGGCGGACTCCGAGCTGTTCGCCGGGCTGGACGAGGGGACCAGGTTCTACTTCGTGCACTCGTTCGCGGCCAGGCAGTGGTCGCTCGACTCCGGCCTGTCCGGCCGCCAGCCCAAGGTCACCTGGTCCAACCACGGCGAGGACTTCGTGGCGGCGGTGGAGAACGGCCCGCTGTGGGCGACCCAGTTCCACCCGGAGAAGTCCGGGGACGCCGGGGCGCACCTGCTGGAGAACTGGCTGCGCACCCTCTGAGCACCCTCTGAGCAGCACCGCGGCCGTGCTCTTATAGTGGCGCCGTGACCTTCACGCTCCTTCCCGCAGTTGACGTCGCCGATGGCCAGGCCGTGCGCCTGGTCCAGGGCGAGGCCGGTACCGAGAGCCACTACGGCAGCCCGCTGGACGCGGCGCTGGCCTGGCAGCGCGACGGCGCCGAGTGGATTCACCTGGTGGACCTCGACGCCGCCTTCGGCAAGGGCTCGAACCGCGAGCTGCTGGCCGAGGTGGTCGGCAAGCTGGACGTGCAGGTCGAGCTGTCCGGCGGCATCCGCGACGACGCGTCGCTGGAGGCCGCGCTGAGCACCGGCTGCCGTCGGGTGAACCTGGGCACCGCCGCGCTGGAGGATCCGGAGTGGACCGCGAAGGTGATCGCCGGCTACGGCGACCGGGTCGCGATCGGCCTCGACGTGCGGATCACCGAGGCAGGGCACCGGCTCGCCGCACGCGGCTGGACCAGGGACGGCGGGGACTTCTGGGAGGTGCTCGACCGGCTCGACCGGGACGGCGCCGAGCGCTACGTGGTCACCGACGTGAGCAAGGACGGCACCCTGCGCGGACCGAACGTCGAACTGCTGCGCGAGGTGGCTGCCCGCACCGACGCCGCGCTGATCGCTTCCGGCGGCGTGTCCAGCGTGGACGACCTGCGCGCGCTGGCCGGGCTTTCCCGGGACGGCGTGGAAGGCGCGATTGTCGGCAAAGCGCTTTACACCGGCGCGTTCACCCTCCCCGAGGCCCTCGCCGCGGTTTCCTGACCGAACGGCACGAGCGGTCCCTTCGCCACCGACGCGACCGGCGTTTTCCTTCCGCGCGATCCGAGCCCAACGTGACGTTCGGCTCGTTCTAGGGACCGAACGTCACGTTGGGCTCGTGCTGGCGCGGCGTGGCGGGCGCAGGAGGGTTGCGGAAAGGGCGGCGAGCAGGGCGAGTAGCACGGCGGCGGTGCCGACCGCGGCGGTGTAGCCGGTCTCGAAGGCTTGGTCGCGAGCCGGGCCGGCGGGCTGGTCCGGGTGGTAGCTCAGGGTCAGCACGGTGCCGAGGACCACCACGCCGAGTCCCGCGCCCAGCTCGAAAGCGGTCTCCTGGATGCCCGCCGCTTCACCGGCCTGTTCCGGCCTCGCCGCGCTCATGATCGCGTCCGCGCCGAGCGTCATCACCAGCCCGGAGCCGATTCCCGCCACGGCAAGGGAAACCACCCCGCCGGGGACGGCAAGCGCCAGTGCGAACAGGGCCAGCCCGCCGGAGATCACCCAGCGGCCGCTCCAGCGGGCGGCCAGCGCGGGCGCGGTGATCGCGCCGGCCGCATTGGCCGCCGCGATCGGCAGCATGGCCAGCCCCGCGCGCACCGGCGAGTCCCCGTCGATCAGCTGAAACCGTTGGGACAGAAGGAAGAGCAGGGCGGTATAGCAGCCGAAGCCGCCGAGCACGCAGACCGTGGCCATGGTGAACCGGCGGTCGGCGAACAGCGAAAGGTCCAGCAGCGGGTTCGCGGTCCGGCGCTGCCGCAGCACGAAGCAGCCGAGCAGCGCCACCCCGGCGAGGATCGCGGCCACCGACACGGTGTCGGCCCCGGAGTGTTCGCCGAACCGCTTCAGCGCGAAGACCGTGCCGCCGAGCCCGGCGACGGAGAGCGCGGCGCCGGCCGCGTCCCACCGTCGCGGCGCCGGGTCCCGCGACTCCGGCACCAGCCGCAGGGTGAGCACCAGCGCGACCGCGACCACCGGCACGTTGACCGCGAACACCGAGCCCCACGGGAACCGCTGCAGCAGCAGTCCGCCGACCAGCGGGCCGATCGCCGCGCCGACGCTGTGGCTCGCCGTCCACAGCCCGATCGCGGTCGCCCGCTCGCGGTCGTCCGGGAACACCGTCCTGATGATCGACACGGTGGCCGACATGATCATCGCGGCACCGATGCCGAGCCCGGCCCGCACGGCGATCAGCGCCACCGCCGTGCTGCACGCGGTGGCCGCCGCCGATGCCAGGCCGAACACCGCGAAACCGCCGGCGAGCATGCGTTTGCGGCCGACCCGGTCGCCGATGGTGCCGCAGCTGACCAGCAGGGCGGCGACGGTGAGCGAATAGGTGTCCACGATCCAGAGCAGCTGGCTCTGGCTCGGTCGCAGGTGCGCGGTGAGCGTCGGCACCGCGACGTGCAGCACGGTGAGATCCATCCCGACCAGCAGCAGGCTCGTGCACAGCACCCCGAGCACCGCCCACCGCCGGACCGGCTGCGTCGGGTTCAGGGCGCGACCGCGATCACGTCGATCTCGACCAGCCAGTCCGGCTGGGCCAGCCCGGCCACCTGGAGCAGGGTGTCGGCCGGGTAGGGCTCGGTGAAGTACTCCGCGCGCAGTTCGACGATCTTGTCCAGGTGCGCCATGTCGGTGACCATGATCGTCACCTTGACCACGTCCGCCAGGCTCGCGCCGGCCCGGCCGAGCACCGTGGCCAGGTTCGCGAATGCTTGCCGCGCTTGGGTTTCGAAGTCCGCGCCGACGGTCCTGCCCTGTTCGTCGATGCCGGCCTGGCCGGAGAGGAAGAGCAGGTTCCCGGCACGGACGCCGAGCGAGATGTTGTACGGCCGGTACCAGTCGGGGTCGCCGCCGATGCGCTGCGTGCTTGTCATGAGCACAGCCTCAGCGGTATGAACCAAACGGACAAGTACGGTCTTGAATGTGCGATAGTGCCGGTTTGTATACCAAGGAGGTCCGATGGGTGAGCGCGTCGAGGACATGCCGGAGTACTGCACCATCGAGGCCGCGATGGAGGTGGTCGGCGGCAAGTGGAAGCTGGCCATCCTGAAGAACCTGCTGCCCGGCGTCCGGCGTTTCGGGGAGCTGAAACGGGCCATGCCGACGGTCACCGCGCGGATGCTCACCCGGCAGCTGCGCGAGCTCGAGGCGGACGGGCTGATCCGGCGCGAGGTCTACCCGGAGGTGCCGCCGAAGGTCGAGTACTCACTTACCGAGGTCGGCCGGAGCCTGGAGAAGATCGCGCTGGAACTCGAAGAGTGGGGCGCCTGGTACCGCCGACTCAGTACTACCTCGTGAGTGAAAAGTGTTGCTCTGGCAACGCTTTTCACTCACGAGCGCGGCGGGCGCGGTAGGCCTGGACGGCGATCCGGTTGCCGCAGTTGCGGCCATGGCAGTAGCGCCGTGAGCCGTTGCGGGACAGGTCGACCAGCATCCGCTCGCAGTCCGGTGCCGCGCAGCGGCGGATCCGGTCCCGCCCGCTGCTGACCAACAGGGTGGCGATCGCCATCGTGATCTCCGCGCCGACGTGGTGCACCAGCGGCGCGCCGGGGGTGTGGAAGTCGATGTGCCAGTCGAAGCCGTCGTGGTTGGTCAGCCGGGGCGTGGTACCGGCGTTCGCGATCAGCTCGTTGACCAGCTCGGCGGCGGTTTCGAAGGAGTCCGCGGTGAGCACCGCGCTCAGCCGGGTGCGCAGCCGCCGCACCGCCGCCAGATCGGCCGGGGTCGGCGGGCCGGTGTTCTTGAAGTCCAGGTCGAGCAGCAGCCGGTGCAGCTCGGCGGGATCGGTGAGCTGCTCGGTGCCGGCGATCTCGGGCGCGGTGTTCACCAGTTCGACGGCCGCGTTCGCGCCGCAGGTGATGTCATGACCAAAAAGCATTTTGACTAGTGACTCCTTGGTGGCTAGCTTGTCATAAGCGTAACCCGTTTTTGGTCATGTCTGGAGGATTCGATGCTGCTCGGCACCCGCGCGTCCGAGCGCACCGGCGGACGGCTGATCCCGTTGCTGCTGGCCGGTTTCAGCCTGGTCGTGGTGGCGGTCAACCTGCGCCCGGCGATCACCGCGGTCTCCCCGCTGCTCGGCCAGCTGCAGGCGGAGACCGGGTTGTCCAGCTCGGCCGCCGGGCTGCTCACCTCGCTCCCGCTGTTCTGCTGCGTGCTGTTCGCCTCGTTCGCGCCGCGGCTCGGCCGCCGGATCGGCCTCGCCACCGCGATCGCCGGCGTGCTCGTGCTGCTCGTCGCGGGTCTCGTGCTGCGGCTCGTCCCTTCGATGCTGGGCCTGTTCGGCGGCACCGTGCTGATCGGCATCGCCGTGGCCGGTGGCAACGTGCTGGTGCCGGCGCTGATCAAACGCGACCACCCGCACCGGCTCGGCCTGATGACCGGGCTCTACACGATGAGCCTCAACATCGGCCCGGCCGCGGCGGCCGGCCTGACCGTGCCGCTGCAGCAGGCCACCGGGCTCGGCTGGCGCGGCACCCTCGCGCTGTGGGCGGTGCCGGTCGTGTTCGCGCTGGTGGTCTGGGCGCCGCGACTGCGCGGTGACCGGCGCGGCGGCGGTGGCGGCCCGGCGAACGTGCTCGGCATCTGGCGGCAGCCGCTGGCCTGGTCGGTGACCGTGTTCTTCGGCGTGCTGACGCTGTTCTTCTACACCACGTCCGCCTGGCTGCCGAAGCTGTTCGTCGACAACGGGATGACCCCGGCGCGAGCCGGCGCGATGCTGTCCGTGGTCAGCCTGGTCGCCATCCCGTTCGCCCTGCTCGCCCCGATTCTCGGCGCGCGCACCCGCGACCAGGTCTGGCTGACCACGCTCGGTGCGGCGCTGCTCGCCGGCGGCCTGCTCGGGGTGCTGCTCGCGCCGGCGCAGGGCACCGTGCTGTGGATGGTGCTGCTCGGCGTCGGCCAGGGCGTTGCCACCGGCACCTGCTTCTCGCTCATCCTGCTCCGGTCACCGGACCCCCACCGCGCCGCGCAGCTCGGCGGCATGACCCAGACCGTCGGCTACACCCTGTCGACCACGGGCCCGCTGGGCGCTGGCGTCCTGCACGACCTCACCGGTTCCTGGGCCGCGCCGGTCGGCATGCTGCTGGTGCTCGTGCTCGTTCAACTGCTCGCCGGCCTGCACGCCGGCCGCGACAAGCTGCTCGAGTGACCGGGTCAGAGGTGGTCGAAGACGTCGCCGCTGACGCCCGCGATCCGGCCGCCTCCGCGGTACTGCGAGCTGTGCGCGGCGAGCGAGGCGCGTTTCCGGCTGGCGACCGGATGGGCGTGGAACGCGAGCAGCGTGGCCACCCCGGCTAGCCGGCCAGTTCGATCGCGACGCCGACGGTGCGGTCCTTGGGCCCGCGCAGCCGGCTGAAGAACATGGTCACCTGGCCGACGATGCCGTACTTCCTGGCCACCGCGCGGCGAACCCGCTCGCTGCCTTCGTCGTCGAGCAGCCGGGCCTTTCCGTTGACCACCGGCCCGTGCGTGCTCTTGCCGCGCAGATCGCAGGCCTGGACGGTGACGTCGCCGTTGTTCCGGATGCGCTTGACCTTGCCCGCCTTGCGTTCGCTCCACAGCACCAGCTCGCCGTTGTCACCGGCGATCCAGACCGGGGTGGGGACCGGGTCACCCGACTTGCGGAAGGTGGTGACCACCACGTACTTCTCGGCCGACAGCCGTTCGAACTCCGATAACTCCTCTGCCATGGTGCCAAGCTAGCCGGTCACGGTGTCCGGCGGCGCAGGGTGGCGGCACCGAGGATCAGCGCGAGCAGGGCGCAGCCGGTGACGATCAGCAGGTTGCGCACCACCGTCCCGTCCATAGTGGACGACGACGTGACGTGGCGGAGCGCGTCCACCGCATAGGACAACGGCATCACGTCGGACAGCCAGTTCAGCAGCCGTCCCATCTCCTCGCGCGGCATGAACAGCCCGCACAGCAGCACCTGGGGCAGCACGAACACCGGCATGAACTGGATGGCCTGGAACTCGGTGCGGGCGAAGGCGCTGACGAACAGGCCCAGCGCCATGCCGAGCAGGGCGTCCAGCACCGCGATCAGCAGCAGCATCCAGAGCGACCCGGCGATCTCCAGGCCGAGCCAGGCCACCGAGACCCCGGCCGCCACGGCCACCTGCACCACCGCGATCGCGCCGAACGCGAGCGCGTAGCCGCAGAGCAGGTCGAACCGGCCGATGGGCATCGTCATCAGCCGTTCCAGGGTGGCCGAGGTGCGTTCGCGCAGGGTGGTCACCGAGGCGATCAGGAACATGATCAGGAACGGGAAGACGCCGAGCAGTGCGGGTGCGCTGCGGCTGAACAGCTGCTCGGAGTTGAACACGTAGCGCAGCAGCACCATCAGCAGGGACGGCACCAGGACGAGCATGACCACGGTGCGCGGGTCGTGCCGGAGCTGGGTGAGGATGCGCCTGGCGGTGGCTGTGGTGGACATGGTGATCGAGAAGCTCATGCGTGACTCGCCTCCGCGGCTCGGACCAGCTTGAGAAAGGCCTGTTCCAGATCGGCGGTGCCGGTGGACTCCCGGAGCCGCTGCGGGGTGTCGTCGGCGAGCAGGCTGCCGTCGCGCATCAGCAGCAGCCGGTCGCAGCGCGCGGCCTCGTCCATCACGTGGCTGGACACCAGCAGGGTCGCGCCGTCCGCCGCGAGCCTGCCGAACAGGTCCCAGAGCTCGTCGCGCAGCAGCGGGTCGAGGCCGACCGTCGGTTCGTCCAGCACCAGCAGCTCCGGCTTGCCGAGCAGCGCGACGGCGAGGTTGGCCCGTCCGCGCTGGCCGCCGGAGAGGTCGCCGACGAGCTGGTTCGCGTGATCGTCCAGGCCGACCGCGCCGATCACCCGCCGCACGTCGGACGCGGGCGCGCGCAGGATGTCCGCGAAGTAGCGAAGCGCCTCGGCCACGGTCAGATCGGCGTAGATCGCCGGGTTCTGGGTGGCGTAGCCGATCTTCCGGCGCAGCGCCGGGCTCCCGGCCGGCTGCCCGAGCACGGTGACCTGGCCGCCCGCGACCAGCTGCACGCCCACGATCGAGCGCATCAGCGTGGTCTTGCCGCAGCCGCTCGGCCCGAGCAGGCCGGTGATCACCCCGCGCGGCACTTCGAACCGGAGGTCGCGGACGACCTCGCGGCCTCCTCGCCGGACCCGGAGCCCGTCCACCAGTACGGCAGAATTAGTCATGCGTTTAATTCTGCGCCCGATGAACTCTTCCCGTCAAGCCGGGACCTCGCCGAAGCGGGACAGGGCGAGGGCGGCGGTGACGGCGAGCAGGAAGCCGAGTACCGCGACGGCCGCGAAACCGGGCCGGGTGCTGTCGCCGAGTACGAACACGCCGATCGCCGAGGGCACCACGGTCTCGCCCACCACCATCACCGCGGTGGCCGCGGTGACCCCGCCGCGTTGCAGCGCGGAGGCGTAGAACAGCATCGCCAGCACCCCGGCCAGCGCGACCGCATAGGTTGCCGGGTCGGTCAGCAGCTCGGTGAGGCCGAAGCCGGGCAGCACCCGGCCGGACACCGCGACCAGTCCGAAGCACAGCCCTGCGATCAGGCCGAGCGCTGGGGTGCGCACCCGCGGCGATGCCCGCCCGGCCAGCATCCCGGCGGCGCCGAGCAGCACCGCGATGATCGGCAGCGCGACGTGGAAACCGGTGCCCACCGGGCTGGAGCCCTCACTCTGCGCGGACGCGCCGAGCAGGGCGAGCCCGGCGCAGACCACGGCGACCGCGGCCCACTCCCGCCGGCTCAGCCGCACGCCGAGCACCATCGTCGAGATCGCGGTCACCGCCAGGCTGGCGGCCAGCGCGGCCTGCACCACGAACAGCGGGAGCACCCGCAGCGCGGCCAGCTGGGCCACGAAACCGAGCAGGTCGAGGCCGAGCCCGAGCAGGTACTTCCACTGTTTCAGCACGCGGATCAGCAACCGGGGGTCCACCCCGTACGAACCGTCCTCGGCCGCGCGGGCCGCGATCGCCTGCAGCACCGAGGCGACGCCGTACGCGACGGCCGCGGTCAGCGCGCAGACCAGTCCCCACCACATACCGGCGAGCGTAGGTTCTCCGAAGCCGGCTGCCCGATCGGGCGGTGTTGACCGGACTGTCGGCTGCTGCCGTTGCCGTTCCCGGTTCGAGCGGATCAGACTCGGTCAGGTGACTGGGCCAGGGGATCGGTTGCTGCGCGAGCTGCCCGCGGCGGCCGGGCAGGGTCTCAGCGCGGAGGAGCTGGGAGAGCTGGTGTCGCGAGCCATCGCGCCGGTGGTGGCGCACGATGGCGTGCGGCTGGACGGCACCAATCCGACGCTGGGCACCGGCCCGGGGGCGTTCGGATTCTGGTACGGGTACGAACCCAGCCTCAGCCGGGCGTTGCAGCACAGCTACCACGCGGGTGACGATCCGTGCCTGGCCGAAGACCTGGCACGGCGGCCGGTACCGGTGGGGGTGATCGGGACGGGCGGTGGTGACCGGCGACGCGACAAGCTGACCCGGCGTTTGCTCACAGACCATGGAGCCGGCTGCGAGTTGCGGTTGCTGTTGCGGGATGCCCGTGGCGTGTGGGGAATGCTCGGGCTGTTGCGGGCGCAGGGCGACAGGCCGTTCGACGCGGGCGACGCGCATCGGGTGGCGAGCCTCGGGCCGTCCCTGATAGCCGCGCTGCGCGGGTATGTCACCGCGGGTCCGCTGGCACCGGTCATCCAGGCGCTGCCGGCGGGCGTGCTCCTGCTCGGCCCTGATCTCGAGGTCAGCGCGGTCACCCCGCAGGCACTCAGGTGGGAAGAACAACTGCGGGGCCGCGAAAACTGTCCGGGCTGGGCCCGCGAAGCGTTCTTTGTCGAGCTGGCCCTGCGAACTCGCATCCATGCCCGCGATCCGCGCACCCGGCCCCCGGTGGTCTACGGACCCGCCGTGAACTACGGCCGGTGGATGGCCTTCCACGGACAGGTGTTCGACAACGACGACGGCACCGGTGGCGTGGCGATCGTCATCGAGGCCGCCACCGGCACCCGGTTGCTGCCCGCGTTCTGCGACTGGTACGCCATCACCACCCGCGAACGCCAGATCATCACCGAGCTCCTCGATGGTGCAGCGGCAAAGCGGATCGCCCGCCGGCTCGACCTGTCGCTGCACACGGTCAACGACCACCTCAAGAAGATCTTCCGCAAGACCGGTGCCAGCGGCCGCGACGAACTCGTCGCCGCGATCACCGGCTGAAACCCGAGCCGAGGCTCAGCGGGCGCGGGCGCGGATCCGTTCGCCGGTTTCACGGAGCGCGTCGCGGTCCGGGCCGGCCAGTACGACGCTCGCCCATCGCGGGTCGTAGCCGCCGCGGGAGTCGTGGGTGGCGGAGCGGTTGGCGAAGATCCGGCTGACGTCGTGGAAGACCACTTCCGGGTAGTCGGCCAGCCAGCCCGGGTCGGCGAGCGCGGCCCGGTCGCTGTCGTAGGGGGTGAAGTGAATGGTTCTGGCGAACGGGTTCGTGACCGGATGGGCGGACGCGCGCAGCCCGGTCGTCGACACCTCGGCGAGCGCCAGCTCGCACTGGTCCCAGCCGGTGGTGAGCTGGGTGAGGTACGGAACCCGGTCGCTCGCGGGCCGGGTGTGCGTCTCGATCAACATCGGTTCGCCGTGGTGCAGCGCGATTTCGGTGTGCGTGGCCGCGTGGCGCACGCCCAGTGCTGCCAGGCAGGCCGCGGCGTAGTCGGTGATCAGCCGGGCGGTCGCCGGATCGACGTCGGCCGGGGTTTCGTGTTCGTGCACGATGAAGTGCGGCGGGCCGGATACCACCTTGCCGGTGATGGCGAGCGCCCGGTGGCCCTCCGCGCCGGCCAGACCCTCCACTGTGTACTGAGGACCTTCCAGGTGGGACTCCCACATCATGGTCCGCCCGGGTGGGATCACCTTCAGCTCCGTCGCGGCCGCGACGAGCCGCACACCGGAACTGGCCGTGCCGTCGACCGGCTTCACCACCAGCGGGTAGTGCTCCGGCTTGGGTTCGTCGTGGCCGACCATGCCGAACGCGGGCTGGGCCAGCCCGGCCCGGCCGAGCGCCTTGCGCATCAGGTACTTGTTCTTGGTGCGCAGCACGGCGTCGACCGGCGTGCCCGGCAGGCCGCACACCGACGCGACCAGTGCCGCCGACGTGACGCCGAACTCGACGAAGGAGACCACGCCGTCGTAGCGGTCCAGGTCCGGCAGTTCGAGCACCGACTCGGGCGCGGACACGTAGGGCAGCCAGTGCACCCGCCTCGGCATCACCTCCGGCGCGCGCAGGGTCTCCACCGGGTCGTAGACCACGTCGTACTCGATGCCGAGCCGTCCGACGGCACGGGAAAACGTCGGTGGGCGGGACCCCACGATCAGCACCGTCATCGGTCACCTCTCCGGTTGTCGCGGTGTGCCAGCAATGCCGCCAGCAGTGGTTCCGGGCCGAACCGGATCACGTCCGTGGTCGGCAGCCCGGTCTCTTCGGTCACCTGGCGCACGGCCGCCGCCGCATCGCGGTCGGACATGCCCAGCGTGCGCAGCGACACCCCGACGACGGCGCAGTCACCGTCCGGGCGCACCAGGTTCACCATCTCCTCGTTCGCCGCGATGAGCCTTGGCAGGTCCGGCAGCCGGCAGTCGGGGCGTTCCTCGATGCTGGTGGCGCCCGCCGCGTGGCACATGATCATCGCGTCCGGCAGCGCGCCGTGCATGATCCCGACGGTGACCGCCGCGTATGCCGGGTGGTTGAGCGCGCCCTGCCCCTCGACGAACGTCCAGTCGAACCGCTCGGCCAGCTCGACCACGTGCTCCTGCACCGCTCCGGCGAGGAAGTCGCTCACGATCCCGTCGGCGGGCAGGCCGCCGCCGGCGATCATCATGCCGGTCTGCCCGGTGGCCAGGAACGTGCTGCTCAGCCCGGCCTGGCGGGCCGCGCGGTCCAGCTCCAGCATGGTCGTCATCTTGCCGACGGTGCCGTCGGAGCCGACGGCCAGCACGGTGCTGTTGCCCTGCCTGCGCTCGACGTGCGCGGCGACCCTGCGGTCCTCCGGTGGGGTGCGCAGGTCGTGCAGCCGGACGCCGTGCCGGCGGGCCGCGGTGGCGATCTCGGGATCCTGCGACAGCCGGAAGTGCAGGCCGCTGAGGATGTCAAGGCCGGACTCGATGGCCAGCAGGATCTGAGCGCGAAAGTCCGGTTTGAGCTGGTCGCTCGCCGGTGAGACGCCGATGGCCAGCGTGTCCGGGCGCGCGGTCAGCGACTCCGGCACGTCGCGGAACACCGGGATGCCGTGCCCGACGTCCTGCCCCAGCGCGGTCGCGACGTCCATCCCGCTCCGGGTGCTGTCGATGGAGCCCACGATCTCCGGCTCCCGGTAGCGGATCAGCCCCACCGCCGTCTTCCCGCGCATCGGCGTCAGGTTCCGCTCGGCCAGGACCACGATGCGCGCCATCAAGTCTCCTCGTCCCGTCCGGCGCCCGTCCGCCGCGCCCACCCTACCGTGATCGTCGTTGCCGCCCCGACCAGCACAAACGCCGCCGCACCGAGGTACCACCCGGCGGTGCCGCCGGACGCGAGGAGCGCCGCGAGCGCGGGACCGCAGACCGCCCCGATCGACGTGCCGAGGGAGAAGGTGGCCTGGTACTGACCGTGCCGCTGCTCCTTGGTCAGCGCGAAGGCGAACGCCCAGCCGGCGGCCGAGGTCCACATCTCGCCGACGGTGAAGACCACCGTGCCGGCCAGGAGCAGCAGCACCGCCGGCTCCGCCGGGCCGGTCGCGGCGAACCCGAACAGCAGGCAGGAGCCGCCGAGCGCGACGCTGCCGCGCAGGTTCAGCCCGGTGGCCCGCCGGGTGGTGTCCGCTCGCCGCGCCGCGCGCACCTGGAGCAGCACCACCATCGCGGTGTTGAGCAGCAACGTGATCGACACCAGTTGCTGGGGCGCCTCGGTCCGCGTCGTGATCCACAGCGGCAGGGCGACGGTCAGCACGCTGTAGCGGATCGCGGTGAGCCCGCACAGCAGCGACATCGCGGTGAACGGGACGTCGCGCAGGGCGGCCAGCGGACCGGCCGGACGCTCCGGCCTGCTGTCCGTGCCGACGTTCGCCGTGCACCAGGCGCTGATCGCGACACAGCCGGCGCCGACGACGAGCGCGACCTGGTAGGCGGCCGGCACATCGAGGTGCAGCGGCACGATCGCGATCAGCGCGCCGACCGACAGGCCCACGTTGCGCACCGACCGCTGGTAGGCCTTGAACCGGGTGCGGTCACCGCTGACCAGCAGGCCGCCGATCAACGCGCTCTGCGCGATGCCCACCCCGACTATCGAACCGCTCACCAGCCCGACCGCCACGCAGTAGGCCGGGAAGGACCACACGAACGCGTAGCCCGCGACCCCCAGCGTGGCGAGCGCGGCGAAGCCGATCGACGTACGGCGGGCGCCGAAGTGATCGACGAGCCAGCCCGCGGGAACGGGCGTCAGCAGCCCGAGCACGGCGCCGACGGACATGCCGACACCGATCTTGGCGGCGTCGAAGCCGAGCCAGCGCACCGCGAAGATCATGCCGCAGGACAGGAACACCCCATGGCCGACGAAGCAGGTCAGTGCGGCCGCGGCGAGCGAGCGCTCGGCGCCCGTGCGGGGGAGCAGGCGCGCCAGCCGGGTGGCCGGCTCGGCGGCGGGCATCATGGCGTCCCCCATTTCCCGGATTCATGGTGCCGCGGCCGAGGATTGTACCCAACTCTCTGGTGTCGTAAGTGAGTTAATCCAGTCGCGGTAAGCGGGATTGGGTAGCGAGGATATGTTCTTTCTCTTTTCTGTCTCGGCGGAAGGGCGCCTGCGGCCTGCCTGCAGGCCACGAATGGTTCTCGCTCGACTACGCTGAGTCGTTACGAGGCCTTGTGGCCGCTTGACCAGGCGACTTCGGTGCGTGAGGGAAGGGCTCCCCCTCGTTCGCCCGACCGGACCAGCCGTTGGGTACCATCTCGTTATGGAGACTGTTGTTGTCGGCACTCGGAGAAGCCACCTCGCCCAGGCCATGGTGCAGGAGTTTCTGGGCAGGCTCAGCTCGTGCCCGGTGGTCAATTTCCAGAGCCGCCAGGTCAGCTCCGCCGGAGATCAGGACCGGAAAAGCTCGCTCAGCGAGATCGGCGGCAGCCGCGGCGGGGCATTCTCCAGTCAGCTCGAAGAGGAACTGTTCGCCGGGCGCATCGATGTCGCCGTGCATTCCTTGAAGGATCTCCCCACCGCGATGCCGGACGCGTTGAGCCTCGCCACGACGCCGCCTCGTGAAGACATCCACGACGCGCTGTGCGGTTCGACGCTCGCCGGGCTCCGCAAGGGGGCCAAGGTCGGTACCGGCGCCGTCCGCCGGATCGCCCAGCTCAAGGCCGTGCGGCCGGACCTGGACATCGTCCCGATCCGGGGAAATGTCCCCCCGCGGCTCGCGAAGCTCAAGAACGGCTTCGACGCGGTCGTGCTCTCGGCCTCGGGTCTGCGCCGGCTCGGTCTCGAAGACAAGATCACCGAACTTCTTCCGCTGGAGCAGTTTCCGCCGTCTCCCGGGCAGGGCGCGATGGGGATTCAGGTCCGGCGCAGCGACACCGAGCTGCTCGCCATGCTGAACGAGTTCGGGGACCCGGTGGCCGACGTCACCGTCCGGGCCGAGCGTGCCCTGCTGGCCGAGCTGCACGGTGGGTGCTCGGTCCCGATCGGCGCGTATGCCCTGCTGGGGCCGGACGGTTCGACCCTGACCCTGACCGGTCAGGTGACGTCGGTGGACGGCTCCCGGCAGATAAACGGCACGGTCGAGGGCACCAACCCCGAAGAACTCGGTAAGACGCTGGCCGAAATCCTGCTTCAGCGCGGGGCGGAATCGATTCTTCAGGAGATCCGGACTCCGGTCTAGTTCCCCATTTTCTCCGCGATCTCCACGGCCGCGTAAGTGATGATCGAGTCCGCGCCGGCGCGCCTGAGCATGGTGAACAGCTCGATCAGCAGATCCCAGTTTCCGGTGTTCGCGCCCAGCATCGTGTACTCGCCGGAGACGGAAAACGGTGCCAGCGGAATCTTCAGGTGCTCGTTGAGCACGACCAGTACGTCCGCGCAGAACAACGCCGGCTCCAGCAGCAGCATGTCCGCGCTTTCGGCCAGCAGCCCCGCTGCCGCGCCGATGGCCGCGGCCGAATCGGACGGAGCCAGCTGGAAAGCGCGGCGGGGACCGGATACCGGCACCGCGCCCATTGTCTGACGGTAACCTTCGTACAACCGTGAATCGAAGATGAGGTGAGGCATGATCTTCACCCCGGCGTGGCCCGTTTCGTCGAGCGCCTGCCTGACCTTCCGCACGCTGCCGCCCAGCATCGAGGCCGGGCCCACGACGTCCGCCCCGGCGTCGGCCTGAGCGACAGCCTGTTCCGCTATCGCGTCTATCGTGGCAGTCACATCCGGAGTGCCGTTCCGGTCGGCTATATAACATTCGCCGCTCGCCGTGTAGGAGCACAGACAGGTTTCCGTCAGCACGGTCACCGACGGATCGACGACTTTGACCTCGTGGATGGCCTGTGCCATCAGACTGTGCGGGCTTCGCCCTGCTGATCCGATCGGATCACGCCGTCCGTCGGTGGAGAACAGTTTCACCGATTGGACTCCAGCGTGCGCGGCCCTGGTCACCGCGCGGTTGAGCATGCCGAGCGGCACGGTTGGCATCGGCCGCGGTTGACTGGAACCGTCGTCGCGGACGAGGAAGACCATCGTCAAGTTCGCTGGAGCAAGCAGGGATTCCACAACTCGTCTCCCCAGGATTCGTGGTTCTGCGGTCGTGGACGGTACCAACTCCGCTCCGATATGCACACCGTCGATCTGATGGTGTGCGTGATAGCGATATGTTCTGTCGGTTTTCTGTCCGAACGGCGGGCGCGGGTCAGCCGGTGAAGGCGGAGTCGACGGCCTTGGTGAGCTCGGTGACCGTGCTGAGCAGCGGCGCGACCGGACGGACCAGCTCGGTGAGCTTCTCCAGCAGCCGCCCGACCACCCCGCGGTCCGGCTTGGCCTGACCGAGCTCGTCGCGCAGGATCTCGGCGGTGGCGATCGTGGTGCCGGGCAGCTGCTCGTGGTGGGCGTCGAGCAGTTCGGACACCCGGTCGAGCAGTTCGGTGGTGCGCCCCGCCGGGTCCGAGAACTGCGAGGCGACCTGCACGTCACCGCTGACCACGCGCGCATTCGGGCCGACCGCCTGGTTGCCGACGGTGCTCTGGCCGCCCGATTGCTGGATGCCGTAGTTCGGTGCGTTCACGCTGGTCCTCCTGGATCAGGTTCCGGATGTCGCCGCGGGTTCGGCGGTGGACGGCTTGGTCACCTGCTGGCTGATCGAAGCCTCGGTGCCGACGGCCTGGCTGCCGACGTTGCTGATTCCGCCGGTTTGAATAATGCCCTGGTTCAGGATAGCCATCTGCCGGTTGCGGAATTCTGTGGTGTCCACCTCATGTGCGTCCAGGAAGTCGAGCATGGCGGCCAGCACATGCCGTTCGATCAATTTAAGGTGCTTGTCCGCGTCCGCTTTCTGGAAGTAATTGTGGTAAAGGGTGTCCGCCGCCAGTTGCCGCGCGCTCACCCTGGCGCCGTAGCTGTAACCGAGGTCGTTCCTGGCCACCGTGCGGGCCAGCTCCCGCCTGTTGGCGCGGCGCCAGTCCGACAGCAGCGCGCTCAGCACCCGGCCTGGCGCCCGCAGCACGCTGCTGGTGAGTTCCCCGGCGGCATTGCCAAGCAGCCTGCCGACCTGGCCCGCGGTCAGGTTGTCGGTCAGCCGGTCGACGTCGTGGTACTGCTTCCAGAGCGGGCCGAGGGTGGTCCGCTCGCACTGCAGGTACAGCAACCGCCCCTTGGTGGAGAAGTGCAGGAAGGTGCTGGCGACCACCTCACCGCCCCAGGAAGGCACCCGCGCGCACAGGTAGTGCCGCGCGGATCCGCTCGGTTCGGCCGCGATCTCGCGGATCTCGTCCGCGCTCAGCAACTGCCGGGGCGCCTGGTCCCGGCGCGGCAGGAACTTGCGGTACGAGGTCAGCGTGTTGCCGCTGATGAACACCCGGTCCTCCAGCACGAGCCCGCCCAGCTCCGGCCCGATCGGCCGCAGCCGTTCACGCACGTACTCGATGAGTTCGAGGACGTCCAGCGCCACCGCTTCGCCGTCGCGACGCAGGGTGGGCAGTGCGAAGGACCAGTTGGACACGCTGGGCCCGTGCCCGACGAAGGGGTTGTACCCGTCGTACACGGTGAGGTTGCCGCGCTCGGCCCGTTCGATCTCGTCCAGCCGTTCGGACTGCCAGGCGTGCATCGGTTCCGGCGCCTCGTCCTGGCGGAACTTGGACCTGGTCAGTTCGCGCGCGGCCACCTGCCTGGTGTGGAAGAGGTCCCAGGCGACCAGCCCGTAGAGCACCAGCCCGGTCAGCAGCGCCAGCACCGGGATGCCGATCAACCAGTCCGGCACCCCAGACTGCTCGGACCGCCGCGCCCCGGGGTCGACGTCGAGCACGGTGATCACCTGCACCGAGAAGTACAGCAACGCGACGATCATCAGCACCGCGAACAGCACGTGCCGCGGTCGTCCGCCCTGTGCCGCCATTCGGCCGAACCACCCCGCCGCCGGCATTACCAGCGTCAGCGCCAGGATCGTCCACAAAGGAGCGACGATGAGCGCGACCACGGTGGTGCCGAGCAGGCCGGCGTCCCGCAGGAGGCGTTGCCGCCGCCCGGCGAGGCAGTGTTGCAGCACCGGCCGCAGCGAGAAGTCCACCGACGGCGCCACCGCGTGCAGGTCGTCCGAGAACAGCGCCTTGTTCAGCTGGTCGGCGAACTTGTCGTCGGTGCGGGCGGCGACGCAGAGGTAACGCGTGGTGTCGTCGGGCGAGGGCGCGGCGGCATCCGGCTCCAGTGCCTTTTTCATTCTTCCCCTTACCAGAAGGACTTCGGAGTGGTGCGGCGTTCGTCCGCCGGGAGGGGACGGGAGCCGAAGAGCCCGGTGCCGGGACGGCCGGCCGGTGCCCGGTGCGCGCCGGAGACCGCCATGCCGACCACCAGCCCGAGCAGGGCGCCGAACAGCGCGGCCTGGCTCAGCGGGCTCAGGAACAGCTCGATGGAGTCGTATTCGCTGCCGGCGGACCAGGGGGACGGGCCGAGCAGCGCGGGCGTCAGCAGGCTCGCGGCCACACTGGCGACGGTGGCGCTGAGCGCTGTCGCGCCGATGCCGGCCATGGCGGCGAAAACGCCGGTGGCGGGTTTCGCCGAGCGGGCGAGCCGGGTCAGCAGCACTACCGCCAGCACGGTGAACAGGAGGGTGCGGATGTTCTGGTACCAGAACATCCAGGCGCCGGTGCGTTCGAGATCCACCTGCCAGCGCGGGAAGAGCAGGGTGCTCGACAGGGCCGTGAAAGGTTCGTCGAAGTCGCCCCGGACCAGATCGAGCTGCCTGCCGATCCAGGGATTGCCGGCCACCAGCACGTAACCCAGTACGACGGCCACTCCCGGCGCGGAAAACCGTTGCCGTCGCCCACTCGTCGCTTCCACCACGCGTTGAAGCTAGACCAGCCGTGAGAACGCTTCCATGGCTCGGCGCCGCTTAGTTCCCAACCGTTATCCGTCGATGTAGTGCTGGATCGCCGGAGCGACGAGCTGCACTATTTCCTCTTCCGGAACCTCGGCGATCGGTGGTACGGCGACGATGTAGCGGAGCAGCGCGACGCCGATCAGCTGCGCAGCCGCCGCGGTCATGCGTACCCGCGGGATGCCGAAGCCGTCCGCGACCTTGGAGAAGACGACCTGGTCCATGAAGGTGCGCATCATGGCCGCGGCCTCTTCGTTGGTGGTGACCGAGCGCAGCAGGGCGAGGAAGGGCGCGCGGCCCGCCGGTTCCCGCCACAGGTCGAGGAAGGCGCGCACCAGGCGTTCGCCCGCGTGTTCGCGCGGGCCCTCCAGAATGGCCGGGATCAGTTCCGCGGGGTTGAACGGCAGTTCCATCGCGGCCACGAACAGTTGTTGCTTGGTGCCGTAGAAATGGTTCAGCATGGCGGGGTTCACCCCGGCCTCGGTCGCGATGGCGCGAACGGTGGCACCGCCGTAGCCCTGTTGGGCGAACAGCTTTCGCGCCGCGGCCAGGATGTGCTCTCTGGTCTCGGTCTGCCCTGGACGTCTGCCGGCTCGTGCCATGCGTTGATCTTATTCCCCGGCTTCGAGCAGCCGCCGGAACTCGCGCTCGGGGTCCTTGAGCATCCGGTGCACGGTCTGCACGCTCGCGCAGGGCCAGGCCCGCAGGCAGCAGCGGCAGAGGCCGTACCGGTTCTCGTGGTGGTCCATCAGAACGGCGCGGATCACGTCCACCAGATCCGGAATCAGCCGCCTAGCCGACCTCGCGTCCGCTTCGCCCCATGAAGCGACCTTCATGGCGAGGTATTCCGCCATATCGAGATAACGGTACAGCTCATCGCGAAGCAGGTCGTACGCGTCCTGTTGAGCCGAGTTCAGATTGGTCATGACTACAGGAAACAACCTTGACACCGGGACAGGAAATCCGCCTTTTCGGGGGATATATTTGCGAACGGAGGATTGCTTCATCGAGCCGCGCTAATTTTGCCTCATGAAGGACAGGGAGCCCACCATCAGAAGCAGACAGCTCGGCGCGGGTCTGCGCAAGGTGATGCATCGCGCCGGGCTGAACGGCAGCCAGGCCGCGCGCAAGCTCGGCTGGGTCGACAGCACGGTTTCCCGGCTGCTCAACGGAAAACGCGGCGGGGATGTGGTCGAGGTGTCCGCGTTCCTGGCCATCTGCGGGGTCGTGGGCGAGGAACGCGAGTACTACTTGCAGCTGGCGCGGGAGGTGGCGAAGGAAGGCTGGTTCCAGCAGCACGGCTCCCGCCTGCCCAAGCAACTCACCACCCTCATCGACCACGAGGACTTGGCAACCTCCATCGTGGATTTCCAGCCGATGATTATGCCCGGTGTTCTGCAAACCGCCGAGTACGCGCGAGCCTTGCTGATGGGGATGGGTACATTGCCTGAAGAGGAGATCGATGGCCGTGTTGCGGCAAGGATGGCCCGTAAGGGACTGTTCGGTCGCTCACCGCAAGCCCAATTCACCTTCTTCATCCACGAGTTCGCACTGATGTTGCGTGTCGGGGGCAACGAGGTGATGTCCGGCCAGTTGCACCAGCTGCTTCGGGATGCTGTTCGCCCCTATGTCACCCTGCGCGTGATACCCAGGACCGCAGGTGTGCATGCCGGGATCGCCGGAGCGTTCATGTTAATGGAGTTCACCGACTTCAAGCCGGTGGCTTACCTGGAAAGCCAGACAGCCTCGATCTTCCTGGAGAAGGCGGAGGAAATTGCCGCGTACCGGCTCGTGTTGACAAGGCTCGCGGAGAAGGCGCTGGATGAGGGACAATCGAAGGAGCGGATCGCAAACCTGGCGGTCGAGCGGTACTCCTAGCGGGAGGATTGCTATGGGCTCCCTCGGGTCATCCGAGCTGGTGTGGCGCAAGAGCAGCTACAGCGCGGCTGCGAACGGCTGCGTCGAGGTGGGGGCAAAAAGTCGGCTATTTGCCGTGCGGGACTCCAAGGACCCGGCGGGTGGGGCGTTGACCTTCGGCGATGCGGCCTGGCGGGCCTTTCTGGGTGCGGTTCGCTGACACGTAGGCTGGGCCGTATGTCAGTCGCGGTCCGGGTGATTCCCTGTCTTGATGTCGACGCCGGCCGGGTGGTCAAGGGTGTCAACTTCGCCGACCTTCGCGACGCGGGCGACCCCGTCGAACTCGCGCGCGCCTACGACGCCGAGGGTGCCGACGAACTCACCTTCCTCGACGTCACGGCCTCCTCCGGCAACCGCGAGACCACCTTCGACGTGGTCCGCCGCACCGCCGAGCAGGTGTTCATCCCGCTCACCGTCGGCGGCGGTGTGCGCTCCGGCGACGACGTGAACCGGCTGCTCCGCGCGGGCGCGGACAAGGTGAGCATCAACACCGCCGCGATCGCCCGCCCCGAACTCCTGCACGAGACCTCCCGGCGCTTCGGCTCGCAGTGCATCGTGCTCTCGGTGGATGCCCGACGCGGCGGTGACACCGCCTCCGGTTTCGAGGTGACCACGCACGGGGGCCGCCAGGGCACCGGCATCGACGCCGTCGAGTGGGCCGCCCGCGGCGAGGAGCTCGGCGTCGGCGAGATCCTGCTCAACTCGATGGACGCGGACGGCACCAAGGCCGGTTTCGACCTGGAGCTGATCGGCCTGGTCCGCAAGGCCGTGCACGTCCCGGTGATCGCCAGCGGCGGCGCGGGCGCGCTCGAACACTTCCTGCCCGCCGTGCAGCAGGGCGCGGACGCGGTGCTTGCGGCCAGCGTGTTCCACTTCGGCCAGCTCAAGATCGGCGACGTCAAGGACGCGCTGCGCGCCGGTGGGGTCGTGGTCCGATGAATACTCAAGAGTCCAAGCGGCTCAGGTCGGCGCCGCTGGAGGTCAAGGTCACGCTGGCGCTGCTGGTCGGCTGCGGCCTCGCCTACACCCTGCTCGGCGTGCTGGTCCTCACCACCAGCGAGGCGAGCTGGCGTTCGCTGCTGGTGCCGCTGACCAGCCTGCTGCTCGGCTTGGTCGCGGCGGGCGGGCTGGTGCTGCGGATGCCGTCCTCGCGTTACGCCGGGTTCGCCGTGGTGTCCCTCTTCGCGGTGGTGCACGCTTTCCTGCTGCTCGGCAGCGAGCTGTTGTGGTTCAAGCTGTTCTCCCTGCTCGCCGCCGCCGGCTACATCTACGCCGGGGTGCTGCTCAACTCGATGCCGGTGCGCCGGTACGTGCTGGGGGAGCGGGCATGACCGAACTCGACCCCGCGCTCGCCGCACGGCTCAAGCGCACCGCCGACGGCCTGGTCTGCGCGGTGGTGGTGGACCACGTCAGCTCCGACGTGCTGATGGTCGCCTGGATGAACGACGAGGCGCTCGCGCTGACCCTGTCCACCCGGCGCGGCACCTACTACTCGCGCAGCCGCCAGTCGCTGTGGGTGAAGGGTGAGACCTCCGGCCACGTCCAGCACGTCCGCGAAGTGCGCCTCGACTGCGACGCCGACACCGTGCTCGTCCGCGTCGACCAGGTCGGCCCCGCCTGCCACACCGGCACCCGCACCTGCTTCGACACCGACGACCGCCTCCTCCTCACCGACCCCTAACCCCCGCCGCGAGTCCCACACTCCACACCCGCGAGTCCCACGTTCGGCCTCGGCGAGTTCCCCTCCCGCGGCGTGTTGGCGGGTAGCCGCCGCTGCCCCAAGGTGAACTTCGGGGTGCGCGAGTGTGGGACTCGGGATGCGTGAAGGTGGGACTCGCGGGCTTAGTCCAGGGAGCCGGTGAGGTAGCGCTGGAGGTTCGGGGCGACGGCCTGGACCATGGTCTCGATGTCGGTGGAGGCCAGCGGCTCGAACTTGGCCACGTAGCGGATCATGCCCATGCCGATCAGCTGCGAGGCGCACAGCGTGGCGCGGAACTCGGCGTTGTCGGCGTTGATCTTGGCGGACAGCTTGCCGAAGATGTGGTTGAGGAAGAACTCGCGCAGCGCCTGCGCGGCCTGGTCGTGTCCGGCCACGCTGCGCACCAGCGCCTTGAAGGTGTCCGCGCCGGTCTGGTCCCACCTGGTCAGGAACACCCGCACCACCCGGCGGCCCAGGTCGTCGAGGTCGCCGTCGAGCAGTTCCCCGATCAGGTCGCGGGGGTCGAACGGCAGCTCCAGCACGGCCTGCGCGAACAGGCCCTCCTTGCCGCCGAACCAGTGGTTCACCATCGCCGCGTCCACCCCGGCCCTGGTCGCGATGGTGCGCACGGTCGCGCCCTCGAAGCCGGATTCGCCGAACACCGCGCGGGCGGCTTCGAGCAGGGCGGTCCTGGTGTCCTGCCCCGCCGGACGCCGTCCGCGGCGTTTGGCCGGGGGTGTGGGTTTCACGGTGGTCACCTGACCATCATGACTGCCAGGACCAAATCATTCAATCTTCATTGAATTTATGCCGGGTGCGAGGTGGATCGGGCACAGCGGCACAATGAGCCCATGGTAAGTGCCCGAACCGCGAATACCAGCACCGCAGGCCTCGGTTCGGTGAGCCCGGCGCGCGACGACTTCCGCGCCCTCGCCGAAGGCCGCCGGGTGATCCCGGTGGTCCGCAGGCTGCTCGCCGACGGGGAGACCCCGATCGCGGTCTACCGCAAGCTCGCCGCCGACCGGCCGGGCACCTTCCTCTTCGAGTCCGCGGAGAACGGGCAGAGCTGGTCCCGCTGGTCCTTCATCGGGGTGCGCAGCCCGGCCGCGCTGACCGTGCGCGACGGCAAGGCCACCTGGGTCGGCACGCCGATGGCGGGCCTGCCGGTGGACGGCGACCCGCTGACCGTGCTGCGCGAGACGGTCGCGACCCTGCACACCGAGCCGCTGCCCGGGATGCCGCCACTGACCGGTGGCATGGTCGGCTATGTCGGCTACGACTCGGTGCGCTGGTTGGAAAAGCTGCCCGAGCTGGCGGAGAAGGACCTGGACATCCCGGAGCTGACCATGCTCCTGGCCACCGACCTCGCCGCCTTCGACCACCACGAAGGCACCGTCACGCTGATCGCCAACGCGGTCAACTGGGACGACTCGCCGGAACGGGTGGACGCGGCCTACGACGACGCGGTGCGCCGGCTGGAGGAGATGACCGAACAGCTGCGCGCTCCCGCGCCCTCCACCATCGCGGTGTTCGACCGGCCGGCGCCGGAGTTCAGCCGGGCCAGGACGAAAGCGGACTTCCACGCCGCGGTGCACCAGGCGGTCGAGGCGATCCACGCCGGCGAGGTGTTCCAGGTGGTGCCCTCGCAGCGGTTCGAAATCCCGACCGGCGCGGACGCGCTGGACGTGTACCGGGTGCTGCGGACCTCGAACCCCAGCCCGTACATGTACCTGCTGCGCCTGGACGGGTTCGACATCGTCGGCTCCAGCCCGGAGGCGCTGGTCACCGTGCGGGACGGCAAGGCGACCACCCACCCGATCGCCGGCACCCGCTGGCGCGGGGTGGACCCCGAGGAGGACGCGCAGCTGGCCAAGGACCTGCTGGCGGACGAGAAGGAGCGCGCCGAGCACCTGATGCTGGTCGACCTCGGCCGCAACGACCTCGGCAAGGTCTGCAAACCGGGCACCGTGCGGGTGGTCGACTTCTTCGACATCGAGCGCTACAGCCACGTGATGCACATCGTCTCCACGGTCACCGGTGAGCTGGCCGATGGCCGGACCGCTTTCGACGCGGTGACCGCCTGCTTCCCGGCGGGCACCCTGTCCGGGGCGCCCAAGGTGCGGGCGATGGAGCTGATCGAGGAGCTGGAACCGACCCGGCGCGGGCTCTACGGCGGGGTCGTCGGCTACCTCGACTTCGCCGGGGATGCGGACACCGCGATCGCCATCCGCACCGCGCTGATGCGCGACGGGGTGGCCTACGTGCAGGCCGGTGGCGGGATCGTGGCCGACTCCGACGCCGACTACGAGGACAACGAAGCGCTGAACAAGGCACGTACGGTGCTGTCCGCGGTCGCCGCGGCGGAGACCATGGCCACCGCCGGCGTGCTCGACCCCGGAGGTGATCGGACGAGTGTCTGAGGCGCCCGAAACCGCCGCGCCTGCGCGCCGATCGCGTCCACTGTGGACGGTCGTGCTCGGGCTGTTGCTCGGTGCCGCGGCGCTGTGGGCCTCGTCCAGGCTGACCTGGTCCGCCCAGTACCGCGACGCCGGGGTGCGCGGCATGGTGCTGGAAACGCAGAACGGCGCGCAGCAGGCCGGCGCGCTGGTGCCGCTGGCCCTGCTCGCGCTGACCGGGGTGGCCGGCATGGTGGCCACCGGCGGCCTGCTGCGCCGGGTGCTCGCCGTGCTGCTCGTGCTGGCCGGGCTCGCGGCCTGCTGGGTGGCGGTGGACGGCATCCGGTTCGGCTACCCCGAAGGCATCCCGGCGGCGGAAATCCTTACCGGGCGCGGGCTCGCGGCGCTCGGGGGAATTCTGGTGATCGTCGGCGGGTTGGCAGGGATCAAGGGCGCGGGGCGGATGCCTCGGCTCGGTTCGCGGTACAGCACGCCGGCCGCCAAGCGCACCGCGCGTGACCCCGACATCCAGCTGTGGGAGGCGCTGTCCGATGGCGAAGACCCGACCAGGGCTCAGTGACTAGGCGTTCGCCCTGATGTTCGACGCCAAGACCGACCCGGAGCCACTACCGACTGTTGCGCGGGTTAGCATGTTTTCGGCGGGAAGGGGAAGGTTTTTGTGAGGCACCTTGCGAGTGAACCTGTGAGCACGGCAGCCGGTGAGGGCGCCCGGTGAGCGTGCTGGAAGACATCGTCGAAGGGGTGCGCGCGGATCTCGCCGAGCGTGAAGCGGCGCTGCCGTTCGACGAACTCAAGCGGCGTGCCGCCGAGGCCGCGCCGCCGCGGGACGTGATGGCGGCGTTGCAGGAGTCCGCGGTCGGGGTGATCGCCGAGGTCAAGCGGCGCAGCCCGTCCAAGGGTGACCTGGCCCAGATCACCGACCCGGCCGCGCTGGCGAAGGACTACGAGGATGCCGGCGCCAGGGTGATCAGCGTGCTCACCGAGCAGCGCCGGTTCGGCGGGTCGCTGGCCGACCTGGACGCGGTCCGTGCCGCGGTGGACATCCCGGTGCTGCGCAAGGACTTCATCGTCAGCCCGTACCAGGTGCACGAGGCGCGCCTGCACGGTGCGGACATGGTGCTGCTGATCGTCGCGGCCCTGGAGCAGAACGCGCTGTCCGCGTTGCTGGACCGGGTCGAGTCGCTCGGCATGACCGCGCTGGTCGAGGTGCACAACGCCGAGGAGGCGGACCGTGCGCTGGAGGTCGGCGCGAAGGTGATGGGCATCAACGCGCGCAACCTGCACACCCTCGAGGTGGACCGCGAGGTGTTCGGCAGGCTCGCCCCCGGGTTGCCGATGGAGGTCATCAAGATCGCCGAGTCCGGGGTCCGCGGGCCGGGTGACCTGATGGCCTACGCCGGGCACGGCGCGGACGCCATCCTGGTCGGTGAGGGCCTTGTCGCCTCCGGCGATCCGAAGGGCGCGCTGGTCAAGCTGGTCACCGCGGGTTCGCACCCGGCCTGTCCGAGGCCTTCCAGGTGACCAGCGCGCACAAACACACCAAGCACGACCCGGACGAGCGAGGACATTTCGGCCCGTACGGCGGGCGGTTCATGCCGGAGGCGCTGATCGGCGCGCTGGACGAGCTGTCCGCCGAGTACGACAAGGCCAGGCTCGACCCGGAGTTCACCGGTGAGTTCGCCCGGCTGCTGGCGGGCTACGCCGGCCGGCCGTCGCTGCTCACCGAGGCGCCGCGGTTCGCCGAGCACTGCGGCGGGGCGCGGATCTTCCTCAAGCGCGAGGACCTCAACCACACCGGCTCGCACAAGATCAACAATGTGCTGGGCCAGGCGTTGCTGACCAAGCGCATGGGCAAGAAGCGGGTCATCGCGGAGACCGGGGCCGGCCAGCACGGCGTTGCCACCGCCACCGCCTGCGCGCTGCTCGACCTCGAATGCGTGGTCTACATGGGCGAGGTGGACACCGAGCGGCAGGCGCTGAACGTGGCCAGGATGCGGCTGCTCGGCGCCGAGGTGGTGCCGGTGAAGACCGGCTCCCGCACGCTGAAGGACGCCATCAACGAGGCGCTCCGCGACTGGGTGACCAACGTCGAGACCACGCACTACCTGCTCGGCACCGCGGCCGGCGGGCATCCGTTCCCGGTGATGGTGCGCAACTTCCACCGGGTCATCGGCGAGGAGGCCCGCCGGCAGATCCTGGAGCAGACCGGGCGGCTGCCGGACGCGGTCACCGCCTGCGTCGGCGGCGGTTCCAACGCGATCGGCATCTTCCACGGGTTCATCGACGACCCGGAGGTCCGGCTGGTCGGGCTGGAGCCCGGCGGCCACGGCCTCGACTCCGGCGAGCACGGCGCGACACTGGCCAAGGGCACCCCCGGCATGCTGCACGGCGCGTTCTCCTACCTGCTGCAGGACGAGGACGGGCAGACCATCGAGGCGTACTCGATCTCGGCCGGGCTGGACTACCCCGGGGTCGGGCCGGAGCACTCCTGGCTCAAGGACACCGGGCGCGCGGAGTACCGCTCGGTCACCGACGACGAGGCCATGCAGGCGTTCCGGCTGCTGTCCCGCACCGAGGGCATCATCCCGGCGATCGAGTCCTCGCACGCGCTGGCCGGCACCATGGTGCTGGGCCGGGAGCTCGGGCCGGACGCGCTGATCGTGGTCAGCCTCTCCGGCCGCGGGGACAAGGACGTGGACACCGCCGCCCGCTACTTCGAGCTGGTCGACGAGGAGAAACTGTGAGTCTCGACGCGCTCTTCGAGCGGACTCGTGGCGAGGGTCGGGCGGCGCTGGTCGGCTACCTGCCCGCCGGCTACCCGACGGTGGACGCCTCGAAGGACCTGCTCGGCGCGATGATCGACGGCGGCGCCGACCTGGTCGAGGTCGGCGTGCCGTACTCCGACCCGGTGATGGACGGCCCGGTCATCCAGGCCGCCGCGGACGCCGCGCTGACCGCGGGCTTCCGGCTGAAGCACGTTTTCGAAGTGGTCGAATCGGTGGCCGCCCGCGGCGGGCACGCGGTCGTGATGACCTACTGGAACCCGGTGCACCGGTACGGCGTGGACGCCTTCGCGCGGGACCTCGCCGCGGCCGGCGGACTGGGCCTGATCACGCCGGATCTGACCCCGGATGAGGGCGGCGACTGGCTGGCCGCCTCCGAGGCGCACGGGCTGGACCGGATCTTCCTGGTCGCGCCGTCCTCCTCGGAGGAGCGCATCGACCTGACCGTGCGGGCGAGCAGCGGGTTCGTCTACGCCACCGCGGTGATGGGCGTGACCGGCGCCAGGGAGTCGGTCGGTGCGGGCGCCGCCGAGCTGGTCCGGCGCACGCGTGCGCACACGAGCTTGCCGATTGGAGTCGGGCTCGGCGTGCGCTCCGGCGAGCAGGCCGCCGAGGTGGCCGCGTTCGCGGACGCGGTGATCACCGGTTCGGCGCTGGTGGCCAAGGCCGCCGAGGGCGTGGACGCGGTGCGCACGCTGACCGCGGAGCTGGCCGAAGGCGTGCGAAAGGCCGTCACCCCGGCCTAGTTTCGAAACTGTCGGTGCCCGGTGGAACACTCCCGGTATGGATACCGTACTGAGGAGCGACCTACATGTCAGAATGGAATTCGGCAGTGGTACCCGACATCGGTGGAGGTGCGCCGCGATGGCTGTTCCCACGGACGTCGGCCCCTTGGTGCCGAGGCATCACGGCGAGTGGACCGTCGAGGACGTGCTCGGGCTGCCCGAGGACAGCAGCAGCCGGATCGAGCTGGTGGACGGGGCGCTGCTGGTGACTCCGGCGCCCGCGTCCGGGCACCAGCGGCTCCTGCAACGGCTGCAACTGCGGCTCCATCCGGCGATTCCGGCGGGTGCGGAGCTGCTGCCAGGGGTGAACGTCCGGCTGGGCGGCCGCCGGATGCTGATCCCGGACTTCGTGGTGCTGGGCAGCGCCGGTGCGGAAACGGTCTACTACGACGGCGCGGACCTGCTGCTGGCCGGTGAGATCGAGTCGCCGTCCACCAGGATCCAGGACAGGGTGCTCAAGCGGGCCCTGTACGCGGAAGCGGGGGTGCCGTACTACCTGCTGGTGGATCCGGCCCAGGTTCCGGAGGCGGTGTTGTACCACCTTTCCGGCGGCGAATACACCGAACTGGCGCGCAGCGCCGACGGCAGGCTGGAACTGAGCGTTCCCTTCGCCGTCGATTTGGACCTGACCAGCTGATTGTAGGAATTCTGTACGGCCGGTCCGCAGACTGCGGGCATGGCTGAACGCGAACCGGTGGACCGGCGGAGGTTTCTGCACGGCGTCGGCGCGCTGGCGGGTATCGGGGCGGCCGGGTTGCTGCTCCCGGGAACCGCGAGCGGGGCCGCCGCGCCGAGGATCTACAGCTGCGCCGAATGGGGCGCGAGAGCACCTCAGGATCAGCTGGTCACCTTGAACCACAAGGCGAATCGCATTCTGGTGCACCACATCGCCAGTGCGAACAGCACGGACTACTCGCTGGAGCACGCGCTGCAGGTGGCGCGGAACGACCAGGCCGACCACATGGACAACAACGGCTGGTCGGACACCGGGCAGCACTTCACCATCAGCCGCGGCGGCTACCACCTCGAAGGCCGCCACGGCAGTCTGTCCACGCTGCGCTCCGGCACGAAGATGATCAAGGCCGCGCATTGTCCTGGGCAGAACGAGAACGCCATCGGAATCGAGAACGAGGGCACCTACACCTCGGTGGAGCCGCCCGCCGCGCAATGGAAATCCCTCGTCGCGCTGTGCGCCTACATTTGCGCGCAGTACGGGATCCCGGTCGCCGAGATCAAAGGGCACCGCGATTTCTACAACACCGAATGCCCCGGCGAGAAGCTGTACGCGAAACTGCCCCAGCTCCGCCGTGAGGTCGCCGCCGCACTCGGCTGAGCCGCCGCTCTTTCGAGTGAGTATTCGGGCTCGGCTTAAGAGCTGTTCCGCGCGTTGCCCCGGACTGGTTGATTCGAATGGTCACCAGTTCGAGCAACGGAGGAAACCATGAACAGCAACGATTTCACGGCCACCGCACGGGGTACCGGCTGGGCGACCACCCGCCTCGCAGCAGTTCGCGGCCCAGCGGAGTGAGGCTGTGCTGGACGGCCTGGCCGACCCGGCTGGTGGTCAGCAGCCCGGCGTTGCGCAGCACCCCGGTGTGCTGGCTGACCGCGGCCTGCGAGACGTCCAGCCGGGCGGCGAGCCGGGTGGTGGAACCGGCGACGGCGAGTTCGGCGAGCAGCCGCGCCCTGGTGGCGCCGAGCAGCTTGCCGAGCGCCTTGCCGTCAGGGCCGGCCGGGTCGGTGGGGTCGGCGGGATTGCGGCCGCTGCGGACCGAGAGCACGTCCTCCTTGAGCGCCGGGTAGACCAGCGTCGGCGGCCGTTCGGGGTCGAGCAGGGTGACCGGCGCGCCCCAGCAGAAGTGCGCCGGCAGCACGGTCAGCCCGCGCCCGCCGAGGTCGATCGTGCGGTCCACCGGGTAGTCCGCCTCGAGCACCGGGTTCCGCCACCGGATGGACGGGTGCAGGGTGCTCAGCAGGTGGTCCACGCCGTGCTCCACCAGCTGCCGGGCGCGGACCGCGCGGTCGGCCTCCACCCGCCGGTGCACCTCGCGCCAGACCGGGCCGACCGCGATCGCGTGGCAGTCGCGCAGCACGCCGACCAGGCCGTCCAGCCTGCCGTGCTCGTGCAGCCGCCGGGCCCACGGCGGCGCGGGCGCGCGCCGGAAGGTGCGGGCCAGGTCCGCGCGCAGGCCGGCCTTGGGCAGGCTGAGCATGGTGGCGTAGTGCGCGTTGACATCGCCGACGTCGCCTTCGTCTATCTGCGGGGTGAGGAAGTCCGGGAAGGAGCCGCCCGGTCGCGCCAGCGCAGCGGCGAGCGGCAGCCGGCGGGCCCGCCCGGTCCGGCCGAGCGCACGCATCCTGGTCCGCCAGCTCCGGTATTCGGCGGGCAGCACCGGTGACTGCATGCTGTTGATGGCCAGCACGAGCTCCCAGGTCGGGTGCGCCGCGGCCACCCGCACCCGGCCGAGGTCGGCACCGGAGAAAACGATCCGCAGCACCATGCGTCCCCCTCGCGGCCGGAGTTCCTCCCGTCCCCACGGGACCCGGGCACGCCGACGAGGTTAGGAACGCCGCCTTGAACGAACCTTGCTCCTGCCGCGGCGCACCAGCCCTCAGAATCTTGCGGGACACCCGCACCCGATCGATGGGGGCATGCGCAAAAAGCCTCGCATGCCCCCATCTCAGTACACCCAGCGCAGCGCCGCGGTGACTTGCTCGGGCGTGGCCGCGGCGAACACGCGGATCTCGTGCCGGCGCAGCTCCGCCAGCGTGGTCGCCAGCGGCCTGCCGAACGACTCGGTCAGCACCGGCTCCGACTCGAACGCGGCCACCGCGGCGTCCAAGGTGGTGGGCAGGCGCTCGATCCCGCGCTCCCGCCGTTCGTCCTCGGTGAGCGAGCCGGGGTCGACGTCCACCGGTTCCGGCAGTGTCGCCTCCTCCGCCAGCCCGGCCAGTCCGGTGAAGAGCAGCCCGGCCACCACCAGGTAGGGGTTGGCCGCCTGGTCGAAGCACTTCACCTCCAGGTTGGCGGCGCGGTGCCGGTCCCCGGCGACCCCGCGGACCAGCCGCAGCGGGGTTTCGCGGTTCTCCAGGCCCCAGCCGCGAAAGACGCCGGCCCAGTGGTGCGGCAGCAGCCGCAGGTAGCTGGCCACCGACGGGGCGCCGACCGCCAGCAGCGCGGGCAGCCGGTCCAGGATGCCCGCGGCGAAGGACTCGGCGGCCGGGGTCAGCCCGAAGACCCGGTCGCCGCCGGCGAACACGTTCGTGTCTCCCCGCTGGATGCTCAGGTGCACGTGACCGCCGTTGCCGACGCCGCTCGCGCTGAACTTGGGGGAGAAGGACGCGCGGAGGCCGTGCTCCCCGCTCACCGCGCGGATCGTCTGCCGGACCAGTACCGCGGTGTCCGCAGCCCGCACCGGGTCTTCGGCCGCGACGGAGAGTTCGAACTGGCCGGCCGCGTACTCCGGGTGCACCTGCTCCACCGCAACCCCCTGACTGTCCAAAGCGGACACCAGGGCGCGCAGATAGCCGGCGTGCTGGGAAAGCCGGGCGAAACCGTAGGCGGGGCCGAGCACCGCGGCGGACGGGTCGTCCGGTGCGTCGTCGGCGGCGACCACCCATTCGATCTCGAAGGCGAGCTTCGCGGTGTAGCCCTGCTCGGCGAGCCGCCGTACGGCGCGCTTCGCCAGGCCGCGCTGGTCCTGTTCGTGGACCGCGCCCTCCTGGTCGTACCGGTCCGCAGGCGTCCACGCCCAGCCGGGCAGGCCGGCCAGCGCGACCAGCCGGTCCGGGTCAAGGTGCAGGCGCAGGTCGCCGACCGGGCCGGCGGAGTACTCGCCGGGCACGATCTCGTCGTCGAAGGCGAAGAAGTCGAACGAGTTCGACGCGCCGACACCCCAGGCGGCGGCGGTGGCCACCCGGCTCAGCGGCACGGCCTTGGTACGGGTGATCCCGCTGTTGTCCACGAAGGTCATCGCGACCAGCTCGACCCCGGCGGCGGCCAGCCCGGCCGCGGCCTCCTCCGCGCGTGCCGCCAAGCCTTCGCGATCGAGATCAGCCACCGCTGCTCCGCCCTTCCTTTTCACCGGATCCGTGCGGGACTCATCCTGCCCGTGCGCACGCCGATCCGGCCAGCGGCAACTAGGCTTGGCGCCGGGGATGGTCCGCGTCGTCGGGCGTCGCCGGAGGAGGAGCATGACCGCGTTGCTGCCGTATGTGGCGGAGCTCCCGCTGGTCGACCACCACTGCCACGGCCTGGTCGCGGCGGACCTGGACCGCGCTGCGTTCGAGGAGCTGCTGACCGAGGCCGATTCGGTCTCACCGCTGGGCACCACCCTGTTCGACTCGCTGGCCGGGCTCGCGGTGCGCCGCTGGTGCGCCCCGGTGCTGGACCTGCCGGCGCACAGCGACCCCGACGACTATCTCGCCAGGCGGGCCGAGCTGGGCGCGACCGAGGTGAACCGCCGGTTCCTGCGCGCCACCGGAACCGCCGACTTCCTGCTGGACGGCGGTTTCCAGGCCGAGCGGCTGACCGGCACCGAGGAGCTGGCCGGGCTGGCCGGCGCCCGCGCGCACGACATCGTCCGGCTGGAGCAGGTCGCCGAACAGGTGCTGGCGTCGGGCACCTCGGCCGTCGGTTTCGCCGGGCGGTTCGCCGAGACGCTGGCGGAACGCGCGGCCGGCGCGGTCGGGCTCAAGTCGATCGCCGCCTACCGGGTCGGCCTGGAACTGTCCGGGGAACGTCCCGGCGCGGCCGAGGTCGCCGGCGCTGCCGGCAACTGGCTGTCCTCCGGCAGGCCGGTCCGGCTCGCCGACGAGGTGCTGCACCGCTTCCTGATCTGGACCGGCATCGACCTCGGCCTGCCGGTGCAGTTCCACGTCGGCTACGGCGACTCCGACGTCGACCTGCACCGCTGCAACCCGCTGCTGCTCACCGGGCTGCTGCGCGCCACCCGGTCCACCGGGGTGCCGATCCTGCTGCTGCACAACTATCCGTTCCACCGCGAAGCCGGCTACCTCGCGCAGGTATTCGAGCACGTGTTCGTGGACGTCGGCCTGGCAACGCACAACGCGGGCGCGCGGGCCCCGGCGCTGATCGCGGAGACGCTGGAGCTGGTGCCGTTCGGCAAGTTCCTGTTCTCCACCGACGCTTTCGGCCTCGCTGAGCTGTATCACCTCGGCACCTTGCTGTTCCGGCGCGGGCTGTCCGACTTCCTGCGCGGCGGCCTCGACGCGGGCGAGTGGTCGGCGGCGGACGCGGAACGGATCGCGCGGCTGGCCGGGTACGAGAACGCCCGCCGGGTCTATCGGCTGGCTGTGACATGACCACCGACGACGCACTCTTTCCCGCGGAGGAGAGATGACCACCGACGACGCACTCTTTCCCGCGGAGGAGAGATGACCACCGCATCCGGGCGGCTCTGGGCCGACTGGCTGGCCGCCGTCTCGGCCGAGCTGCCGTCCGCGATCGGGCTGCGGCACCGCCTGCACGCCGACCCGCGCCTCTCCGGCGACGAGGAGGACACCGTGCTGACCGTGCTCGACGCACTGGACGCCGGTGCCGGTACGCGGGTGGCGAAGACCGGTCGGGCGGTGCTGCTGCCGGGGCCGGGCACCGGGAGACCGATCGCGTTGCGCGCCGAGCTGGACGCGCTGCCGGTGGCCGAGCGGACCGGCGTGCCGTGGGCGTCGGAGTCCGGGGTGATGCACGCGTGCGGGCACGACGTGCACCTTGCCGCGCTGGTCGCGGTGTGTCGGGCGGCGGTGCGGGTCGGGGTGCCCCGGCCGATCCTCGCGCTGTTCCAGCCGCGCGAGGAGACCTCGCCGTCCGGGGCGTTCGACATCGTGACCTCCGGTCTGCTCGGCGAGTTCGGGGTCGAGGCGGTGATCGGCGTGCACGTGCAGCCCCAGGTGCGGGCCGGCACGGTGTCCGCGGTCGGCGGGCCGGTGAACGCCTCCACCGACGAGTTCGAGATCGTGGTGAGCGGCCGGTCCGGTCATGCCGGGTACCCGCACCTGCTGCGGGACCCGATCCTGGCGCTGAGCCAGATCGTGGTGAACCTGCAGCAGATCGCCAGCAGGCGGGTCGACCCGGTGTTCGGTGCGGTCTGCTCGGTCGGCCGGATCAGCGCGGGCACCGCGGCCAACGTGGTGCCGAGGGAGGCGACCGCGCTCGGCTCGATCCGGCTGATGCGGGAGTCCGACCGCGGTGCGGCGCACCAGTTGCTCCGCGAGATCGCCGAGGGCACCGCGCGGGTGCACGGCTGCACCGCCGAACTGCGCGTCATGCCGTGCGAACCGGTGCTGCACAACGATTCCGCGCTGGCCGCGGCCGCCAGGGGCTGGCTGGGCAGGGGCGGGATCGAGGTGGACACCGAGTTCCGCTCCTTCGGTGCCGACGACTTCTCGCACTACTGCCAGGTCACCCGTGGGCTGATGATGTTCGCCGGGGTCGGCGACCCGGACGGGGTGCAGGCCCTGCACGACGAGCACTTCCTGCCGACGGACGACACCGTCGAGCTGCTCGCGCACGCCTACATCGCCGGCTACCTCGCCGCGACGGAGGATGACCGGCGCTGAAGGCGTCCCCTTCAGCAGGTATGGACGGGCACGTTACGGTGACCCGGTGAATTCCGCCTCGGTGATGTTCCTCGCGACCATTCCCAGCCCGGACCGCGGGGTGTGGCAGCTCGGCCCGATCCCGCTCAGGGCGTACGCGCTGTGCATCATCGCGGGCATCGTGGTCGCCATCTGGTGGGGCGAGCGGCGCTGGCAGCAACGCGGCGGCAGCAAGGGCACGGTCGTCGACCTCGCCGTGTTCGCCGTCCCGTTCGGCCTGGTCGGCGGCAGGCTCTACCACGTCATCACGGACAACCACCTCTACTTCGGCGAGGGCAAGAACCCGCTCAACGCGCTGAAGATCTGGGACGGCGGGCTCGGCATCTGGGGCGCCATCGCGCTCGGCGCGGTCGGCGCCTGGATCGCCTGCCGCCGCAAGGGCATCCCGCTGCCCGCGATGGCCGACGCGCTGGCCCCCGGCATCGTGGTCGCGCAGGCGATCGGGCGGCTCGGCAACTACTTCAACCAGGAGCTCTACGGCGGGCACACCGACCTGCCCTGGGCGCTGGAGATCTACCAGCGGTTCAGCCCGGACAACCCGTCCATCCCGGACCAGGGCCCGAGCGGGGTCGCCTTCGGCAACATCCCGCTGGCGGACAGCCCGGTGCACCCGACCTTCCTCTACGAGCTGCTCTGGAACCTGGGTGTGGCGCTGCTGGTGGTCTGGGCGGACCGGCGTTTCCGACTCGGCCACGGCCGCGCGTTCGCGCTCTACGTCGCCGCGTACACCGTCGGCCGCTGCTGGATCGAGCTGATGCGCACCGACAGCGCGACCCTGGTGTTCGGGGTGCGGGTCAACGTGTGGACCTCGATCCTGGTGTTCATCGGTGCGGTCGTCTACTTCGTGCTGGCCGGCAAACGCGGGCCACGGGAGGCGCCGGAGACCTTGCGCAGCAAGGACGACGACCCCGACGAGCCCACTGAGCCCACCGACCCGGCCGACTCCACCAAGCCCGCCGACAGCCCCTCCGCTGAGGAACCCGCCGAGGTCTCCACCTCCCCGGACCAACCCAAGCCCCCCGCCCCTGACTCCGACAAGTAGCCCGAGCGCAGCGAAGGCCACCTTGCCTGCATCCAACGCAGGCAAGGTGGCCTTCGCTGCATCGCGCGGCCCTCAGCGGGAGACGAGGCCGCGGCCGGTGACGAGGGGCAGGTCCAGTGCGGTCAGCAGGCCGGGCGGGGCGGCCACCACCGCCGGGATCGCGTTCACCAGGCGCATCGCGGTCGCCTTGAGCCCGGCGGTGTTGTGGTCCCCGTCCGAGCCGAGCAGTCGCAGGTCCAGCGTGTAGTCGGGCTCGCCGCGCACCTCCACCCGGTAGCAGCCCTGCCCGCTCGGCTGCGGCCAGTCCGGTCCGAGGTCGGGCCGCAGCCGGGTGACGTGCTCCAGCACGCACACCGCGCGCCCGTCGCGCATCCCGCGCACCTCGAAGCGCAGCGCGGCGGTGCTGCCCTGCTCGATCCGCCCGGAGGCGATCTCGAAGGTCTCCGGGGCTGGCAGCCGTTCGTGACGTTCCTCGACCGCGTCCAGCTCCACGTCGAGCCCGGCCGCGAGCTGTCGGACCACGCTGCCCCACGCCATGCTCAGCACTCCCGGCTGAAGCAGCATCGGCGTCTGGTCCGGCGGGCCGCCGAAACCCATGATGTCGAACAGGACCTTGGCGTTGTCGTAGGTCGAGTAATCCAGGATCTCCACGCAGCGCACCTCGTCGATGCGTTCGCAGACGCCGGTGAGCACCAGCGGCAGCCAGTCGTTGGCGAAACCGGGGTCGACCCCGTTGACCCAGAGCGAAGCGCCGCCGTCGGCGGCCGCCGCGCGGATCGGGTCGGAGACCTCGGCGGGCACCACCCCGTCCGGGAACTGGAGGAACACCGGGCTGCTGGAGACCACGTTGATCCCGGCGGCGAGGATCCGCCGCAGGTCCGCCATCGCCTCGGGCAGCCGGTCGTCGGCCATCGCGGTGTAGACCACGCAGTCCGGTCGCAGCGCCAGCAACTCGTCGGTGTCGGTGCTCGCGGCCACGCCGAGGGTGCGGCCGAGCCCGGCCAGCTCACCCGCGTCACGGCCGGCCTTGCGCTCGTCGGAGACCCACACCCCGGCCAGTTCCAGGTCGGGGCGCGCGTCGATACCGGCGATCGCGTGCCGCCCGACGTTGCCGGTGCTCCATTGCACGACCCGATAGCTCACCTTGGCTCCTCCTGTTGTCCGCGGGCGGGTTCGCTCACAGGTCCGGCAGTCCGAACTCGAGGTTCGGCGCCTGCAGGCCGCCGTCCGCCTCCAGCACCTTGCCGGTCAGGTACGCGCCGGCCGGGGACGCCAGGAAGAGCACGGTGGCCGAGATGTCCTCGACTTCGCCGATCCGGCGCAGCGGGGTCGCCCGCTCCATCCTGGTGCGCAGCTCGTCGTTGCCCACCACCACTTCCAGCGCGGAGGTGGCCACCGAGCCGACTGCGATCGCGTTCACCCTGATCCGCGGCGCGAGATCGGCCGCGGCCAGCCGGGTGTAGTGCGCGAGTGCGGCCTTCGCGGTGCCGTAGGCGAGGTAGCCGCGGCCGGTGACCCGGCCCATGACCGAGGAGATGTTGACCACCGCGCCGCCTTCCCCTGCCAGCATCGCCGGTGCGGCCGCCCTGGTCAGCGCGTGCGCGGTGGACACGTTGAAGCGGAAGGCCTCTTCCAGCAGCTCGTGGTCGGTCTCCAGCAGCGGCCGGGGCATGGTGCCGCCGACGTTGTTCACCACCAGGTCCAGCCTGCCGAACTCGGCCACCGCGGCGTCCGCCAGCGCGGCCGCGTTCGCCGGGTCGCTCAGGTCGGCGGGCACCACGTGCGCCCGGCGACCGGTGGCGGCGATCCGGGCCGCCACGTCGCGCAACTGCTCTTCGGTGCGGGCGGACAGCACCACGTCGGCGCCGGCCTCGGCCAGCGCAACGGCGGATGCCGCGCCGATTCCGCGCCCGGCCCCGGTCACCACCGCCACCTTGTCCGGCACCAGGAACCGATCGAGAATCATGCCGCTGAATGTAACACGTTCTACTTAGTGTGCGCCTCGTCCGAATGCCCCTCAAGGCCACCTTTGGGGCGTTGAAGGTAGCAAAGGTGGCCTTAAGGGACGGTCAGTGAGCCGGGGCCGGAGTCGGGGGTGGAACGGGTTCTGGGGCGGATGGGGGCGATCGAGAGATGGCCGCCGGTGGTGTGCAGCACCTCGACGTCGGCGCCGTAGTGGCGGGAGAGCCGTTCGGGGGTGAGCACCTCGGCCGGCGGGCCGGACGCGACCACCTCGCCGTCGTCGAGCAGCAGCAGCTGGTCGGCGTACTGGGCGGCGAAGGTCAGGTCGTGCAGGGTGGACACCACGGTGATGCCGTCCTCGCCGCGCAGCCGGTCGACCAGCTCCAGCAGCGCCTGCGCATGCCCGACGTCCAGGCCGGTGGTCGGTTCGTCGAGCAGCAGCAGTCGGGTTCGCTGCGCCAGCACCCTGGCCAGCACCGCGCGCTGCCGTTCCCCGCCGGAGAGGGTGCGCAGCGCCCGCCCGGCCAGCCGTTCCAGGTCCAGCCTGGCCAGCACGTCGTCCACAATGGACAGGTCCTGGCCGCTTTCCCGCGCCAGGGTGCCCAGATGTGGGGTCCGGCCGAGCAGCACGTAGTCGGTCACGGTCAGCCCGTCCGGCAGCACCGGGTTCTGCGGCGCGTAGCCGATCTCCAGAGCCTTTTCCTTGCGCGACAAGGAATCCGACGAACGGTCGTGCACACTGGTGTGGCCGCCGCCCGGCAGCAGCCCGGCCATGGTCTTGAGCAGGGTGGACTTGCCCGCCCCGTTCGGCCCCACGATGGCCAGCCAGCCACCGTCCGGCACCTCCACGGAGACCCCGCGCACTACCGGATTCCCGCTGTACCCGGCGTAGACGTCCTTCAGCCGCAACGCTTTCATGACACCCGCCCGCGGGAGGAACGCAGGATCACCGCGAAGAACGGGGCGCCGGCGAACGCGGTCACCACGCCCAGCGGCAGCTCGCCGGGCATGATGGTGCGCGCGATGTGGTCCGCGATGATCAGGAAGGTGGCACCGCCGACCAGCGACAGCGGGACCACCACCCGGTAGCTCGCGCCGAACAGCATGCGCACCACGTGCGGCACCACGATGCCGACGAACCCGATCAGCCCGCTCACCGCCACCGCCGCCGCGGTGGCCAGCGAAGCCGCAGTGAGCAGCAGCAGCCGGACCCGGCCGGGGCGGATGCCCAGTGACGCCGCCTCCGCGTCGCCGAGGGTGAGCACGTCCAGCAGCCGGGCGCACAGGCAGAGCACCACCGCGGCCAGCGCGATGTAGGGCAGCGCGATCCAGACCTCGCGCCAGCCGCTGACGTTCAGCCCGCCCAGCATCCAGGTGTAGACCTGCCGGATCGTCTCGGTGTTGAACTGCTGCACGAAGGTCTGCACGGCGGTCAGGAAGGCGGCCACCGCCACCCCGGCCAGCAGCAGGGTCGCGGTGCCGCTGCCGCCGCCGGTGGACCGGCCGAGCAGCCAGCTCAGCCCGACCCCGCCCAGCGCGCCGGCGAACGCGGCCAGCGGCAACGGGCCGACGATCCAGCCGGTGACCGCCGGCGCCAGCACCACCACCAGGGTGGCCGCCATGCCGGCGCCCGCCGCCGCGCCGAGCAGGTACGGGTCGGCCAGCGGGTTGCGGAACACGCCCTGGAAGGCCGCGCCGGACCCGGCCAGCGCGGCCCCGACCAGTCCGGCGAGCAGCACCCTCGGCACCCGGATCTGCCAGACGATCGCCGCCTCGCGCTCGGACAGCGGGGACCGGCCGCCGGTGAGCTGGGCGGTGATCTCGCCGAGCACTCGCTGCCAGCCCAGCTCGCCCGCTCCCACCAGCACCGCCAGCAGCAGCACCACCGCCAGTACCAGCAGCCCCAGCAGCAACGTGCCGGGCCGCAGCGTGGTCTGGTTCTTCACGCGTTACTTGCCGGCCTTGGCCACCGTGTCGCCCACCGCGCGCGCCAGCTCGACCACCCGCGGGCTCCACCGGGAGGCGATGTCGTCGTCGAGCGGCACCACGGTGCCCTGCTTGACCGCGCTCAGCGTGTCCCAGCCCGGCCGGGCGGCCACGGTCTGCGCGCTCTGCCCGCAGCACTTGGTGTCCGCCAGGAAGATCAGGTCGGGGTTCGCCTGCAGGATGCGGTCCGCGGAGAGCTGCGGGTAGCCGCCGGAGGCGTTCGGGTCGTCCCCGTCGGCGATGTTGCGCAGCCCGAACAGCCCGTACACCTGGCCGATGAAGGTGGCCGACGTCGTGCTGTAGAACGTCTGGTCCAGCTCGTGGTAGTAGCTCAGCGGGGTGGCCGGCTTCGGCGTGTCCGCGACGATCTTCTCCAGGTCCGCCTTGGTCCGGCTGGCCAGGTCGTCGCCATCGTGCTGGTGCCCGGTCGCCTTGCCCACCAGGGAGAACTGCGCGTACGCCTGGTCGAGCGTGCGGGCGTCCGGCAGCACCAGCGTCTTCACCCCGGTCCTGGCCAGCGCCCCGGACAGCTTGTTGTCCAGGTCCGCGCTGACCACCACCAGGTCGGGGCTCTTGCCGAGGATCGCCTCGGGGTCCGGGTTCAGCCCGGACAGCTCGCTCTTGGGCGCCTGCTCCGGGTAGGTGGACGCCGAATCGACCGCGACCACCTGCGGCCCGGCGCCGACCGCGTACAGCGTCTCGGTGGAGGAAGGCGACAGCGAGACGATCCGCTCCGGGCGCTTGTCGATGGTCAGCGGCGCACCGCCGGGCGGGGTCACCTGCACCGGGAAGTCGCCCTCGGCGCCGGTGCCGGCGGGGGGCTCCGGCTCCCGGCTGGCGCAGCCGGCCAGCGCGGTCACCCCGAGCAGGGTGCTGAGCAGGAGCAGCGGGATACGCCGGGCGGTACCGGAGCGCGAGCCGGACATGATGACCTCAAAGGCTAGGCCGGCGTGGTGGAGCCGCGCCGGACCGTGCACATCGTGGTCGCGGACGCCGCACCCCTGCGCCGGAGGCGGGTGGCGTCGACGCGAGCGGCAGGCGACCTGGCTCGGCCCGGCCGGGAACCCCCGGGATGGGCCATCACAGTTGCGGGACAGCACCGGATTCCCACCGGTTTCGCTCCCGGTTCGCGTCACCGGTCGGCGGACGACCGGCAAGGCAGGACGCTACCAGCGGCACCGGCGGCCGAGCCCAGGTCACGCGGCTCCGTCGGATACTGGTCGGATACTGGTCGCATACCGGCACGAGTGATCGTGGTCGAAGTCGACCTTGCACGGTATCCTTGATGGGTTCGGCCACCAGCTACACTTAGCGTAGCGAAGCATCCTCGCTCCATCAGGAACGATGTCGTTCTCAACGCCCAGATCGTTACCGTGGAGAAACTCTTGAGAGTGCCGCCATGTTTCCTGGGTGTTAAAGTCTCGCTAACGAGCGGGCCATCGTCGTCCCGTGCGCAGCCTCAACAGGGGATTTTTCCGCACTGAGCACGACGACGAAGGAGGTCCCTGCATGATCTTCTCCGCCATTCCAGGCAAACAAGGTCTTTACGACCCCAGTACCGAACAGGATTCCTGCGGTGTCGCCATGGTGGCCGACATCCGCGGGCGGCGTTCGCACGGCATCGTCACCGACGGACTGACCGCACTGACCAATCTCGACCATCGCGGTGCCGCGGGGGCCGAGCCGACCAGTGGTGACGGGGCAGGCATCCTGCTCCAGCTGCCGGACGAGCTGCTTCGCGCCGAAGCCGGTTTCGAGCTGCCCGCCCGGGACAGCCACGGTGAACACCATTACGCAGCGGGGATCGCCTTCCTGCCGTCGGACGCCGAGCGGCGGCTCAAGGCGGTCGAGCTGATCGAGCGCCTCGCCCACGAGGAAGGGCTCGACGTGCTCGGCTGGCGCGAGGTGCCGACCGACCCCGACGCCGCGGACATCGGGCCGACCGCCCGTTCGGTGATGCCGCATTTCGCGATGCTGTTCGTGGCCGGCCACGCCGACTCCGACGGCGAGCGTCCAGGCGGGATCGAGCTGGACCGGCTGGCGTTCTGCCTGCGCAAGCGCGCCGAGAACGAGAGCCAGGTCGCCGAGTGCGGCAGCTACTTCCCTTCGCTGTCCTCGCGCACGCTCGTCTACAAGGGAATGGTCACCCCGGAGCAGCTCCCGCTGTTCTTCACCGACCTCACCGACCCCAGGCTGGCCAGCGCGATCGCGCTGGTGCACAGCCGGTTCTCCACGAACACCTTCCCGTCGTGGCCGCTGGCGCACCCGTTCCGGTTCGTCGCGCACAACGGCGAGATCAACACGATCCGCGGCAACCGGAACCGGATGCGGGCCCGTGAGGCGCTGCTCGCGTCCGAGCTGATCGACGGCGACCTGACCAGGCTGTACCCGATCTGCTCACCGGAGGCTTCGGACTCGGCTTCCTTCGACGAGGTGCTGGAGCTGCTGCACCTCGGTGGCCGGTCGCTGCCGCACGCGGTGCTGATGATGATCCCGGAGGCGTGGGAGAACCACGCCACGATGGACCCCGCGCGGCGCGGTTTCTACCAGTTCCACGCCAGCCTGATGGAGCCGTGGGACGGCCCGGCCTGCGTCACCTTCACCGACGGGATGCTGGTGGGCGCGGTGCTGGACCGCAACGGCCTGCGCCCGGCGCGCTGGTGGCGGACCGCGGACGACCGGGTGGTGCTGGCCAGCGAGTCCGGGGTGCTGGACGTGCCGCCGGACCAGGTCGTCGCGAAAGGACGGTTGAAGCCGGGTCGGATGTTCCTGGTGGACACCGACGCCGGCCGGATCGTCAACGACGACGAGATCAAGTCGGAGCTGGCCAAGGAGCTGCCCTACGAGGAGTGGCTGCACGCCGGCCTGCTCCAGCTGGCCGACCTCGCCGACCGCGACCACATCACGCAGAGCCACGACTCGGTGCTGCGCCGTCAGCTTTCCTTCGGCTACACCGAAGAGGAGCTGAAGATCCTGCTCACCCCGATGGCCGTCAACGGCGCCGAGCCGATCGGGTCGATGGGCACCGACACCCCGCCCGCGGTGCTGTCCCAGCGCTCGCGGCAGCTCTACGACTACTTCAAGCAGAACTTCGCCCAGGTGACCAACCCGCCGCTGGACGCGATCCGCGAGGAGCTGGTCACCTCGATGAGCCGGATCATGGGCCCGGAGCAGAACCTGCTCGAACCGGGACCCGCATCCTGCCGGCACATCCAGCTGCCCTACCCGGTGATCGACAACGACGAGCTGGCCAAGCTGATCCACGTCAACGACGACGGGGACCTGCCGGGGTTCTCCTGCACCGTCCTTTCCGGACTGTATGAAGTGGACGGTGGCGGGCCGGCGCTGGCGGAGGCGATCGAACGGGTCCGCCGCGAGGCCTCCGAGGCGATCGCGGCCGGAGCGCGCACCCTGGTGCTCTCCGACCGCGACTCCGACCACCGGATGGCGCCCATCCCCTCGCTGCTGCTGGTCTCCTCGGTGCACCACCATCTGGTGCGCACCAAGGAAAGGCTGCGGGTCGCGCTGGTCGTGGAGAGCGGCGACGCGCGCGAGGTGCACCACATCGCGCTGCTGCTCGGCTACGGTGCGGCCGCGGTCAACCCGTATCTGGCCTTCGAGAGCATCGAGGACCTGATCGGCCAGGGCGCGATCACCGGGATCGAGCCGGGGGTGGCGGTCCGCAATTACGTGGGCGCGCTGGTCAAGGGCGTCCTGAAGATCATGTCGAAGATGGGCATCTCGACCGTCGGCGCGTACACCGCGGCGCAGGTGTTCGAATCGCTCGGGCTGTCCCAGGAACTGCTCGACGAGTACTTCACCGGCACCATCTCCAAGCTCAGCGGCGTCGGGCTCGACGTGCTGGCCGAAGAGGTCGCGGTGCGGCACCGCCGGGCGTACCCGGACAACCCGACCGATCGGGTGCACCGGCGCCTGGACACCGGCGGGGAGTACGCCTACCGCCGCGAGGGCGAGCTGCACCTGTTCACCCCGGAGACGATCTTCCTGCTGCAGCACGCCGGCAAGACCCGCCGGGAGGAGGCCTACCGCGCCTACAGCGACGAGGTGCACCGGCTGGCCCGCGAAGGCGGCCTGCTGCGCGGGCTGTTCAAGTTCCGCGCCGGTGACCGCGCACCCATCCCGGTGGAGGAGGTGGAGTCGGTCGAGGCGATCTGCAAGCGGTTCAACACCGGCGCCATGTCCTACGGCTCGATCTCGATGGAGGCGCACCAGACGCTGGCCATCGCGATGAACCGGATCGGCGGCCGGTCCAACACCGGTGAAGGCGGCGAGGACCCGGAACGGCTCTACGACCCGGAGCGGCGCAGCGCGATCAAGCAGGTCGCGAGTGGACGGTTCGGGGTCACCAGCGAGTACCTGGTGAACGCGGACGACATCCAGATCAAGATGGCGCAGGGCGCGAAACCCGGTGAGGGCGGCCAGCTCCCGCCGAACAAGGTGTACCCCTGGATCGCGCGCACCCGGCATTCCACTCCGGGCGTCGGGTTGATCTCCCCGCCGCCGCACCACGACATCTACTCGATCGAGGATCTGGCCCAGCTGATCCACGACCTGAAGAACGCCAACGAAAGGGCCCGCGTGCACGTCAAGCTGGTCAGCTCGCTGGGGGTGGGCACGGTGGCGGCCGGGGTGTCCAAGGCGCACGCCGATGTGGTGCTGATCTCCGGCCACGACGGTGGCACCGGCGCCTCGCCGATGAACTCGCTCAAGCACGCCGGCACGCCGTGGGAGATCGGCCTGGCCGAGACCCAGCAGACCCTGCTGCTCAACGGCCTGCGCGACCGGATCACCGTGCAGGTGGACGGCGCGATGAAGACAGGCAAGGACGTGGTGGTGGCTGCGCTGCTCGGGGCTGAGGAGTACGGCTTCGCCACCGCGCCGCTGATCGTGGCCGGCTGCGTGATGATGCGGGTGTGCCACCTGGACACCTGCCCGGTCGGGGTGGCCACGCAGAGCCCCGACCTGCGCAAGCGGTACACCGGCCAGGCCGAGCACGTGGTGAACTTCTTCCGGTTCGTCGCAGAGGAAGTGCGGGAAACCCTTGCCGCACTGGGGTTCCGGACACTGGACGAGGCGATCGGCCGGGCCGACGTGCTGGACACCGACGAGGCCGTCGAGCACTGGAAGGCGAACGGGCTGGACCTGTCGCCGGTCTTCGAGATGCCTGCCGAAACCCCGTACGGCGGGTCGCGCCGCAAGATCCGCGAGCAGGAGCACGGCCTGGAGCACGCGCTGGACCGGACCCTGATCCAGCTTTCCGAAGCCGCGCTCGAAGACGCGCACCGGGTGACCATCGAGCTTCCGGTGCGCAACGTGAACCGGACCGTGGGTACCCTGCTCGGCTCGGAGATCACCCGCCGCTTCGGCGGCGAGGGCCTGCCCGACGACACCATCCACGTCACCCTCACCGGCTCGGCCGGGCAGTCGCTCGGCGCGTTCCTGCCAAGGGGCATCACCCTGGACCTGGTCGGCGACGCCAATGACTACGTTGGCAAGGGCCTCTCCGGTGGGCGGATCGTGGTCCGGCCGGACGCCAGGGCACGGTTCGCCGCGGAGGCGCAGGTGATCGCCGGCAACACGCTGGCCTACGGCGCGACCAGCGGTGAGCTGTTCCTGAGCGGTCAGGTGGGCGAGCGGTTCTGCGTGCGCAACTCCGGGGCGGTCGTGGTCGCCGAAGGGGTGGGGGACCACGCCTTCGAGTACATGACCGGCGGCAAGGCGGTGGTGCTCGGGCCGACCGGGCGCAACCTCGCGGCCGGGATGTCCGGTGGCGAGGCCTATGTACTGGATCTGGACCGGGCCAAGGTCAACGCGGACATGGTCGAACTACGCACCCCGCAGCCTGCCGATCTGGCCTGGCTCAAGGAGGTCGTCCAGCGGCACCGGGAGCTGACCGGTTCCGTGGTGGCCGCTTCCCTGCTCGGCGACTGGCCGCGCCGGTCGGCGGCGTTCACCAAGGTGATGCCGAGGGACTACGCGAGGGTGCTCGACGCGGCGAAGGCGGCCAGGGCCGCTGGTCGCGACGTCGACGAGGCGATCATGGAGGCGGCTCGTGGCTGATAATCGCGAAGCCGGTCACGAGCGCCGACCGGGTGCGGGTGTCCCGCAAGAAACGGAGGCGGCTCGTGGCTGATCCGCAGGGCTTTATGAAGCATGAACGTGCGGAGCCGCCGAAGCGTCCGCTGGACGAGCGGCTCGGTGACTGGCGTGAGGTCTACGCCGACGTCGACCCGGCGGAGCGGAACCGGGAGGTGCGCGCTCAGGCGACCCGCTGCATGGACTGCGGGATTCCGTTCTGCCACTCGGGTACGGCGGGTTGCCCGCTGGGCAATCTGATCCCGGAGTGGAACGACCTGGTGCGCCGCGGTGACTGGATGGCGGCCAGCGACCGGTTGCACGCGACCAACAACTTCCCCGAGTTCACCGGGAAGCTGTGTCCGGCGCCGTGCGAGGCCGGCTGCGTGCTGTCCATTTCGCCGTTGTCCGGCGGGCCGGTGGCGATCAAGCGGGTCGAGCAGACCATCGCGGACCAGTCCTGGGAGATGGGCATCGTGACCCCGCAGTCCGCGGGGGTGTCCTCCGGGCAGCGGGTCGCGGTGGTCGGTTCCGGTCCGGCCGGGCTGGCCGCCGCGCAGCAGCTGACCAGGGCCGGGCACGAGGTGACCGTGTTCGAGCGGGACGACCGGCTCGGCGGGCTGCTGCGTTACGGCATCCCCGAGTTCAAGATGGAGAAGAAGGCCCTCGACCGCCGGCTGGCGCAGCTTTACAAGGAGGGCACCAAGTTCGTCACCGGCTGCGAGGTCGGCGTGGACCTGACCGTGGAACAGCTGCGCACCGACTACGACGCGGTGGTGCTCGCCGTCGGCGCGCTGCGCGGGCGCGACGACACCGTGACTCCCGGTCGTGAGCTGGCCGGGGTGCATCTGGCCATGGAGCACCTGGTGCCGGCGAACCGGTACGTGGAGGGCGACGGGCCGCCGGAGATCGACGCCGCCGGCAAGCACGTGGTGATCATCGGCGGTGGCGACACCGGCGCTGACTGCTACGGCACCGCGACCCGCCAGGGCGCGCTTTCGGTGACCCAGCTGGACCAGTACCCGAAGCCACCGTCCACAAGGGACGATGACCGGTCGCCTTGGCCGACCTGGCCGTACATCCTGCGCACCTATCCTGCGCACGAAGAGGCGGGGGAGCGGCGGTTCGCGGTCGCCGTCAAGCGTTTCGCCGGTGACGAGAACGGCCGGGTGCGGGCGATCGAGCTGCAGCGGGTGCGGGTGTCCAAGGACCCGGCGACCGGGCGCCGCGAAGTGGTGCCGACCAGCGACGAGGTCGAGGAGCTGCCCGCCGACCTGGTGCTGCTGGCCATCGGCTTCGAAGGCGTGGAGCACATGCGGCTGCTGGACGAGCTCGGCCTGTCGCTCAGCCCGCGGGGCACCCTGTCCTGCGGCGCGGACTGGCAGACCGAGTCGCCGGGCGTGTTCGTCTGCGGCGACGCGCATCGCGGCGCGTCGCTGGTGGTGTGGGCGATCGCCGAGGGCCGCTCGGTGGCCAACGCCGTGGACGCCTTCCTCACCGGCGCCTCGGACCTGCCCGCCCCCGTGCACCCCACCGCCCTCCCCCTCGCCGTGGTCTGACCCTTAGCAGTCGGCTTTACTCCTCGCCGGAGAAGCGCTCCCACGCAGACTGCCGGGTCATCCCCATCGCCTCCCCGATGCGCGCCCAGGTCACTCCGAGTGCACGTGCCTTGAGCACCCATTGAGCGAGGTTTCGCTCGACCTGCGCTCCCGCGGCCGCGATTCGCGGCAGACTCGTCAGCACCGCGTCGGCGCTTGTCACCTGGTCCCACGGCGCAAGGTGCGGTCCATCCTCCGCGGGTTTCCCTTCGATCACCGTCGAGCAGAGGGCCACGCACTCATCACAGATGAACACTCCAGGTCCGGCGACAAGCGTCCCCACCTCGGTGTTCCGCTTCGAGCAGAACGAGCACGTTGCGATCACAGACTCCGTTGCGGCAGGCGACATCCGATCACTCCCTTCCCCGTCAGGCGTTTCCTGACAGCGTCAGGCGTGACCTTACGCCGCCAGGAGGCGCCTGACAACGGGAGTCGTTCAACTCCGCGTGACTCGCCCAGACTTGCACTCTCGACACACGCCCTAGGTGGTGTAGGTGGCTTTGGCTGGGGTGGTGATGGTGTGGTCGGTGTGGGTCCAGCCGGGTTGGTCTTTGAGTTTGTGGTGGCGTTTGCAGTAGCCGCGGAGGTTGGTTTTGTCGGTCGGTCCGCCGTGTGCCCAGTCGGTGGTGTGGTCGAGGTCGGCTAGTTGGGCTGGTCGGTGGCAGCCAGGGTGGGCGCATTCGCGGTCGCGGATGCGGATAAAGCGGTCGAGTGCGGCGGGTGGCCGGTAGCTGCTGCGGCCGACATCTACCGGGAGACCAGTAACGGGGTCGGTCACTACGCGGCGCCAGGTGGAGCCGGGGTTGTAGGCGATTTCCTTGGCGAGCCAGGCGGGGATGGGTCCGGAGCCGGTGAGTTCGGCGTAGTTGTCGTTCAAACCGGCCAACGTGGTCAGGTCGACATACAGGTACACGTCGGCCTTCGGGTTACGCGGTGTGCCGCGTTCGCGGAGACACCGATCCGCCAGCACATCGGCCCGAAGTTGGTCCAGTGTGCGGGGTTCACCGGCGACCTTCAGCGCATGGGCTTCACGATCGGTGCGGGCGTAGATCGCTGTGCCGACTTCGACAGGCACATCGACAATCAGAGTGGTCATGCCTTCGCCTTGATGCACCAGTTCGACCTTGCGGTCCAGCCGTCGGCGTCGAGCGCGGGCGGCGTATCCCTTCGGGTCGATTCGGGCGACCACTCGGTTCACCGACCTTCGCAGACTGGAGGGGTTTTTGCCCGCCAGCCGTTCGCTCATCACTGTGTCGACTTCGCGGGCCTTCTCGTCGGAGAGCACGGCGGTGGCATCGAAGATCTTGGATGCCTTGTACCCATCGATGACCCCGGATTCCATAGCCTGCAACGTCTTCGGCAACCGTGTCGCCAACGCCTCAGCGAGTGCGATCTGCTTACCGGCCATGTTCTCCGTGACTGCGAGCCCGAGCGCCAACTCGGCTGGCACCCCTCTAGTTCTTTCTTCAACCTCATTCAACCTCGCCACCAACCGAAGCTGCTCCGCCTCCAACTTGCATTTCTGTTCCTGAATAACCTGAATGTCTTTCAACAACTCACAAGCCTTGTCCCTGTCCATGCCCCGAATTCTATCGGCGACCCCCGACAAAAACGGGAACCCGCCTTGGAGGTCAGTTCAGTATGGGTGGGAGTGTCGGTCTTGGGTTTTGACCGATCAGTTGTGGGCTCGCGTGCTCCCTCATCTGCCTCCGCAAACTCATACTGAGCTGTCCCTTAAGGCCACCTTAGGGGCGTTCAACGCCCTCATGGTGGCCTCAAGGGACAGTGGTCAGCGGAAGACGTGGGAAGGCCAGCCGGGGTCGCCGGTTTGGGCGAAGCGGACCCACGCGCCGTGCATTTCCGTGGCGAGGGTGGGCGGGATTTCGGGGCCCAGCAAGCCTTTCTCGGTGCGAAGGGCGGGCAGGTCGGTGTTGTCGAACACGAACGGAAGCTCCGCGGTGTGGCAGGCGCCGAACGGGCCGTCGCGCCAGTCGAACTCGTAGGTGTGCGCCTTGTCGTACCGGGCTACCAGGCGTTCCTGCCCGGTGCGGAACATGTCGTCGATCGCCGCGCTGTGCTCGGGCAGCTGGTAGAGCAGCGACTCCTGCGAGTTCGTGCCGGCCAGCAGGTCCACCGGATGCGCCGGGGGCACGTCGTCGAGCACCACGCCGAGCGGGGTGAGCCGCGAACCCCCTGGTACTTCGGCGAGTGCGGCGACGAGGCGTTCGTCGGGGATCGCGGCGAACGCCGCCGCGGTCGCCGGCACGTCCAGCAGGTCCGCCAGTGCGCGGGTGGTCTCCGCTGCCTGCTCGCCGGTGATCGTGCTCAGCCCGCCGCTCTGGCTGATCGCGTGTCGGAACAGGCCGGCCGCTTCGGGCGTCACCAGCAGGGCGCTGACGATCATCGCGCCCGCCGACTGCCCGAACACGGTGACCTGGTCCGGATCCCCGCCGAACCCCGCGATGTGCTCCTGAACCCACTTCAGCGCGGCGACCACGTCCAGCAGGCCCCGGTTCCGCGGCGCGTCCGGCAGGTCCAGCCAGCCGGGCGCGCCGAGCCGGTAGTTCAACGTCACCAGCACAACACCGTCGCGGGCGAACGAAGTCCCGTCGTACAGCGGTGCCTGACCGGTGCCGGAGACGAACCCGCCGCCGTGCACGAAGACCAGCACCGGCGCGTTGCCCGTGGTGGACGGGGTCCAGACGTTGACCGTCAGGTAGTCGTCGCCTCGGGCCCAGCCGTGCCCCAGCACCGGGCTCAGGTCCAGCGGGAACCGCCGCTCCGGCGCCGGAGCGGTCGGGCCCTGCCCGTCAAAACCGCGCACGTCGTGCACCGGCACCGGTGCGGCGAACCGCGCGGCCCCGGTCGGTGCGGCGGCGTAGGAGATGTTGCGGAACACGCTCACCGCCATGTCGCCCACTCCTTCACCGCGAACGTGCCGCCGTCACGCCGCACCTCGGCCGCGCCCGCGCCGGGGAAATGCGCGGGGAACATCAGCGCGTTGTGGTCCGCGGACCATTCCAGTACCCGCCGCCGCGCAACCCGCGCCTGGTCCTCGTCCTCGTCGAAGCAGGGACCGCAGTCCGGCTCGGCGATCTGCAGCGGGCTGTGCAGCAGGTCGCCGACGAAGATGGCGCTGTCGCCGCCCGAGCGCAGCCGGACGACCGAGGAACCCGGCGTGTGCCCGGGGGCCGGTTCGATGCGCAGGTTGGCGTCGACGTCGTAGTGGTCGCCTTCCCAGAGCACGGTCTGCCCGGCCAGGTGGACCGGCGCGACGCTGTCCTCGAACACGTTCTGCATCCCACGTCCCGAGCGGGTGCGGATTTCGCTCTCGGGGTTCCAGTAGTCGAAGTCGGCGCGCGCGATCACGTACTCCGCGTTCGGGAAGGTCGGCCGCCACTCGCGGCCGGAGAGATAGGTGTTCCAGCCGACGTGGTCGCCGTGCAGGTGCGTGCAGATCACCACGTCCACGTCCTCCGGCCGGACCGCCGCGGCGGCGAGCTCGTCCAGGAAGCCGGTGTTGAGGTGGGCGAAGAACGGCATGTACGGCCGTTCCCTGCCGTTGCCGATGCCGGTGTCGATCAGGATCGTCCGGCCCTCGCTGCGGACCAGCCAGGTCTGGATCATGGTGCGGACCTCGTCGGCGGCCGGCTCCAGGAACTCGGGGGCCAGCCAGTTCCGGTGCCGGTCCCAGTGCTCCATGGCCACGTCGGGAAAGATGAAGTCGCGCGGCAGTCCCGTCGAGGGCAGCTCGACCACGCGGGTGATGTCCACGTTTCCGAGGGTGATGGTTTCCATGGGCCCAGCCTCTTCGCGGGGCGGCCGCGGCGGTATCGGTCGACTGACTGCAGTCGGGGATACCCTCGGCTGGTGACCATCGCCGGGCGGGACACCGAAAGCGCCGCTGTGCTCGGCCTGAGCAGCGGCGTGCTGGTCGTGACGGGTGAGCCGGGCGTGGGCAAGAGCACACTGCTCGAATTGGCGGCCGGGGCGCACCGGGGCCGGGTGCTCCGGATGACCGGGAGTTCGAGCGAGCTGAACCTGCCGTTCGCCGGGCTGCACCACCTGCTGCGGCCGGTGCTCGATGAAACGGCCGGATTGCCGGAGCGGCAGCGTTCGGCGCTGCTCAGCGCCATCGGACTGGAGGACGCCGGCGCACCCGACCGGATGCTGATCGGCGTCGCGCTGCTCTCCCTGCTGTCCGACCTCGCCCAGGTTTCGCCGGTGCTGGTGGTCGCCGACGACCTGCAGTGGATCGACCCAGGTTCGCTGGAGGTGCTCGCCTTCGCCGCCAGGCGGATCGACGACGAACCCCTCGCCGTGCTCGCCGGGACAAGGGACACGGCCGGGTTCGCCGGCCTTCCGGCGCTCACGCTGCGACCGCTCGACGCGCGCGCTTCCGGTCTCCTGCTGGACCGGCAGCCGAACCCGCCGACCGGCCGTCGCCGGCTCCGCATCCTCGACCAGGCCGCCGGAAACCCGCTGGCGCTGGTCGAGCTGGCCAGGGCGGACTGCGCCGACGAAGACCTGCTGCCGCTGACCGACCGGCTGACGCGGGTGTTCGCCGCCGACCTGGAAGCCCTGCCCGAAGCCACCCGTTACGCGCTGCTGCTGGTGGCGGCGGACGAGAATGCCTCGCTGGCAGCGCAGGCCGAGGCGCTGGCGCCCGCCGAGACCGCCGGCCTGCTCCGGATCGCCGGCGGGCGCGCCCGGTTTCGGCATCCGCTGGTCCGGTCTGCGATCTACCATTCCGCGCCGCTGGCCTTACGGCGACGGGCGCACCGTGCGCTCGCCGAGTCGCTCGACGACGAACCCGACCGGCGTGCCTGGCATCTGGCGGCCGCCGCCGACGGGCCGGACGAGCGGATCGCCGCCGCGCTGGAGGAAACCGCGGCCGGTGCCGGTGCCCGCGGCGGGCACGCGGCCGCGGCCGCCGCGCTGGAACGCGCGGCCGAGCTGAGCCCGCGGCGGCAGGACCGCGCGCGCCGCCTGGTGACCGCGGCCGGGGCGGCGGTCTACACCGGGCAGCCGCACTGGGTGGAGCAGCTCGCCGCGAAGGCCGCCGCGATCACCGACGATCCGGCGCTGGCGGCCGAGGCGTCGCTGCGGGTCGGGCAGGTGCTCACGCTGACCGCCGAGCACGGCACCGCGCTGTCCTCGCTGATGCGGGCGGCCGAAGAGCCGGCGCTGGCGCGGATTGCGATGGCGTCGGCGGCGGTAGCCGGTTTCTACTCTGGTGAGGAGACAGACCGGCTCGCCGTCCGTGCGCGTGCTGACGGCGACCCGTGGACGCTGGCGGTGACCGATCCGAACAAGCGCCGGGCGGAACTCGCGGCCACGCTGCCGTCGCTGGTCGAACAGGCCGGGATGGATCCGGGGCCGCTCCTCTCGCTCGGCGCGATGGCCTGGCTGCTCGACGAAACCGCGCTGGCGGTGCGGATCTTCGACGACGCCCTGCACCGCTGGCGGATGCGCGGCGCGCTGCCGACCGGGCTGGGCTGCTCGGCCGGCTGGGCGTACCTGGACCACGGGCTCTGGGCACAGGCTCGGCTGGCCGCCACCGGCAGCACCGCGACCACCGCCGCCGGTGCCGGGCTCGCCCACGTCGACGCCGCCGGCCGGTCGCTCGAAGCGGCCGCACTCGCACTCGCCGGGGACACCGCCGAAGCCCGTGCCACCGCCGTCGCCGGACTGTCCCTTGTGGACCCCGACTGCAGTCGCGCGGTGGCCGCCCGGCTCCGGTGGGCGCTGGGCATGGCCGCCGTCGCCGACGGTGACCAGGTGAGCGCCTACGAACAGTTCCGCCTGCTGTTCACCGCGGCGGGCGACCCGTGCCACTACGCGTGCTCGGATGCCGGGCTGGCCGAGCTCGCGGCGGCGGCCGTGCGGACCGGTCATGACGCCGAGGCCGCGGAAATCGTGGAGCGCGCCGCCGAACGCCTCGGGGAGGACCTCTCACCCCGGATGCGAGCCCGGCTGCACCGCGCGCGGGCCCTGCTCGCCCCGGAGGCCGCCGAGCCGCACTTCGAGGCGGCACTGGCCGACGCCGCCGGCGGGCAATGGCCCTTCGAGCGGGCGCAGCTTCTGCTGGACTACGCGGAATGGCTGCGGCGCCGTCGCCGGATCGCGGACGCCCGCCCGAAACTGCTCGCCGCGATGGAGATCTTCCGCCGCCTCGGCGCCCGCCCGTGGATCGAGCGCACCCAGGGCGAACTGCGGGCCGCCGGGGTCGACGCCGAACCCGCCGCGCCGTCCCTGACCTCACTGACCTCCCTAACCTCACTGACCTCACTGACCTCACTGACCCCGCAACAGCAGCAGATCATCCGGCTGGCCGCGCAGGGGCTGAGCAACCGCGAGATCGGTGAACGGCTCTTCCTCTCGCCGCGGACCGTCGGCTCGCACCTCTACCGCAGCTTCCCCAAACTCGGCGTCACCACCCGGACGCAGCTGCGCGACCTGGTCGACGCGTCCTGCTGACAACCGGCCCAAAGGACGCAGTTCACCGGGCATTCGGGCTAAGGCATCCGGCTGGATGGCGGATTGTCGGGCAGTAGCGGGCTGATTACGGTCGGTCTCAGTTGGCTTCATGCCAATTTCACATTCCCTGCAGAACGCGAGGCGCGTTATGAAGCGAGCAGCATTCCGGCCGGGCGTCGTGCTGGCCGCGTTGAGCCTGGCCGCGGCGGCCTTCACCGCACCGGCATCAGCGGCACCGGCGGCGGCGTCGACCGGGACGGCGGTCCACCCCGCGGCTAACACTCCGGCGAAGGCCGGGTCGGCGACCGGTTTCTGGACCGCGGAGAACATGCGTTCCGCCATTCCGATGGAGCGGTTGCTCCAGCCCCGGCAGGTCCGACCCGCGGACGTGGCGCGCGGCGTGGCGTCGATCATCCCGCAGGTGCTCCCCACCTCCGGGGAGGCATGGGCCGGTGGCGGCAAGGTGGTCTCCACCGCCGGCCGGGTGTTCTTCACCTTCAACGGCCAGAAGGCGTCCTGCAGCGGTGACGCGGTCACCAGCGCCAACCGCAGCGTGGTGGTGACCGCCGGGCACTGCGTGAAGTACCAGGGCACCTGGCACACCGACTGGATCTTCGTGCCCGGCTACGACAACGGCAACGCGCCGCACGGCGAGTGGGCCGCGAAGTCCACTTTGACCACGCCGCAGTGGGAAGCCAGCGAAGACATCAACTACGACGTCGGCGCCGCGGTCGTCGGCCAGGTGGACGGCAAGTCGCTGACCGACGTGGTGGGCAGCCAGGGCATCGCGTTCAACCAGGAGCGCAACCAGGACATGTACGCCTTCGGCTACCCGGCGGCCGACCCCTATGACGGCACGAAGCTGATCTACTGCAGCGGCACCACGTTCACCGACTTCCTGCTCTCGCAGGACCACGGCCTGTCCTGCGGGATGACCGGCGGCTCCTCCGGCGGCCCCTGGTTCCTGAACTTCGACGAGGCGACCGGCGCCGGGGTGCAGGCTTCGGTGAACAGCTTCGGCTACACCTTCCTGCCCGGTTTCATGTTCGGCCCCTACTTCGGTGCCGACGCCCAGGCGCTCTACGCCACCGCTCAGGCAGCCTGACCGGTCCCTCAAGGCCACCTTGACGGCACTGGAGTGCCCTCAAGGTGGCCTTGAGGGCGCTGGGGGTGCGCGGACACTATCCTGAAGCGGTGAACTGGACCGTGGACGTCCCCATCGACACCCTCCCCGAGCTTCCGCCGCTTCCGCCCGAGCTGCGGGCCAAGCTCGACGACGCGTTGGAACGCCCCGCGGCGCAGCAGCCGGAGTGGCCGGACGCGGAGCTGACCAGGCGGGCACGGGCCGTGCTGGAGAGCGTGCCGCCGATCACCGTGCCCGCCGAGATCGACCGGCTGCGCGACAGGCTGGCCATGGTCGCCCGCGGTGAGGGCTTCCTGCTCCAGGGCGGCGACTGCGCGGAGACCTTCGAGTCCAACACCGAGCCGCACATCAGGGCGAACCTGCGCACCCTGCTGCAGATGGCCGTGGTGCTCACCTACGGCGCGAGCCTGCCGGTGGTCAAGGTCGCCAGGATCGCCGGGCAGTACGCCAAGCCGCGGTCCAGCGCCACCGACGCGCTCGGCCTGCCGGTCTACCGGGGCGACATCGTCAACTCGCTGGTCGCCAAGCCCGAGCTGCGGGTGCCCGACCCCGGCCGGATGATCCGCGCCTACGCGAACGCGGGCGCCGCGATGAACCTGGTGCGGGCGCTGACCGGCGCCGGGATGGCCGACCTCGCGCAGGTGCACGACTGGAACAAGGACTTCGTGCGGGTCTCCCCTGCCGGTGAGCGGTACGAGGCGCTGGCCGCCGAGATCGACCGCGGGCTGCGCTTCATGTCCGCCTGCGGGGTCACCGACACCTCGCTGCACTCCACCGAGATCTTCGCCAGCCACGAGGCGCTGCTGCTGGACTACGAGCGCTCGATGCTGCGGCTGGACAACGCGGACGCGGCGAACCCGAAGCTGTACAACCTGTCCTCGCACTTCCTGTGGATCGGCGAGCGGACAAGGCAGCTCGACGGGGCGCACGTGGCGTTCGCCGAGCTGATGTCCAACCCGATCGGGCTGAAGATCGGCCCGACCACCACCCCGGAACAGGCCGTGGAGTACGTGCAGCGGCTCGACCCGCGCAACGAGCCCGGTCGGCTCACGCTGATCTCGCGGATGGGCAACAGCAAGGTGCGCGAGGTGCTGCCTGCCATCGTGGAGAAGGTGGAGTCCTCCGGGCACAAGGTCATCTGGCAGTGCGACCCGATGCACGGCAACACCCACGAAGCCTCCACCGGCTACAAGACCCGGCACTTCGACCGGATCGTGGACGAGGTGCAGGGCTTCTTCGAGGTGCACCGCAAGCTCGGCAGCTACCCCGGCGGCATCCACGTCGAGCTGACCGGCGAGGACGTCACCGAATGCCTCGGCGGCGCGCAGGACATCTCCGACCTCGACCTCTCCGGCCGCTACGAGACCGCCTGCGACCCGCGGCTCAACACCCAGCAGTCACTGGAGCTCGCGTTCCTGGTCGCCGAGATGCTCCGCAGCTGACCCTCCTCGCTCTATGCAGCGAAGGCCACCTTGCCTGCGTTCAACGCAGCGAAGGTGGCCTTCGCTGCATTGGAGGTGCTGCGTCGAGGGTAGGGCGGCGAAGGGTCAGGGGCAGCGTTCGAGCAGGGTGGCCAGCGACTTGAGCACGGCGTCGCGCAGGGAACCGGTGTCGGGCACCGCTTCCCCGTTCGCCTGGAGTCCGATGTGGACGGAGTCGCGGTAGGTGGCGGCGGCGATGCCGACCGCGTGCCGCGGCGCCAGCGGAACCATCGGGTACACCTCGCGAAGCCGCGCGCCGTCGAAGTCGAGCCGCACGTTCGGCAGCGGCACGCTGGTGATCACCGTGTCGAAGAGCAGCCCGGCGCCCTGCGCGGCGTACTTGGTGGCGAGCCGGTGGAAGGCGGGCGGCACCCGGTCGGCGAGCATCGGGATGGCGCCGGCACCAGGCCCGGCGGCCTTGTTGCGGTTCATCGAACGGCGGATTTCGCGCAGCCGCCGCACCGGGTCGTCGAGCTGGGTGGGCAGGTCGCACAGGTAACCGGAGAGCTGGTTGCCACCCCGCGCGCCGCCCCGGCCGCGGGTGCTGACCGGGACCAGCGCCCGCAGCGGCCTGCCGTCGGCGCGCTGGCCCCGGTTGATCATCCACTCCCGCAGTGCGCCGGAGAGCACCGCGAGCAGCACGTCGTTGCTGGTGCCGCCATACGCCTTGCGGATCCGGCGGAGGTCGCCGAGGTCGAGCCGGACGAAGCCCACCCGCCTGCTTCCGGACAGCGGCGCGGAGATCGGCGAGCTGGGGTAGGGCCGGGTGGCCCGCAGCACCGCGGACGCGATGCCGGCGCTCTCGGTCACCCCGTCGCGCAGTACCGAGAGCAACGGGCGCGGGCTCGGTGCGGGTGCCGGCGAGGTGGCCGGGGTGACCGGGTTGGCCGCCATCCGGGTGACCGGGCAGTCGTCCAGCAGCCCGGCCGCCACCGAGAACGCGCCGGCCCCGTCGGTGAGCGCGTGGTGCAGTTTCAGCAGCAGCGCGAACTCGCCGCCGGGCAGCCCGGTGACCAGGTGCACGTCCCACAGCGGGCCGGACATGTCCAGCGGCCGCTCGATCCACCGCGCGGCATACGCGGCCAGCGGATCCGGGTCGTAGAGCGAAGACAGTTCGTGCACGTGAATGTGCGCCGCCGGGTCGAACGCGGGGTCATCGGCCCAGTAAGCGCCACCGGGCGGGAGCAGCGCGGGGCGGGCGCGCAGCCGCAGCCGGGGAATGCGCGCGGCGCGTTCGGCGAGCAGGCCGGCCATCCGCGCCGGATCGACCGGGTGGTGCGGGGTGAAGGTGACCACCGCACCCATGTGCATCGGGTTGTGCTGTCCTTCCAGGCACAGAAACGCGACATCCAGCCCGCTGAGCTGGTTTTCGGCCATGATCGACCTCCTCGAGGCGTGTGAACGGGGCGACGCGGTTGGCTCGGGTCACTGGGGTGCCGAGTCGCCCTCCATTGGGCCGAGACTCGAAGGGTGCGCTCTTACTGCACCAGCCGCACATGACGAGCGGGTTTCGGCGACGCAAAGGTCGTCGTCAAGATATCGACAATGGTGCACTACCGATCCGCGCTCCACGATTGGGGGAACGGTTAGCGCTGGTCCTGCCTCCGGAAGGTGGCGGACGTTCCGCCGGATGCGGACGACGTGTGGGTGACGACGGTGGTCCGCTGGTGTCCAGGGTGGACGGGCAGGTCCGGCCAGATCTCCAGTGCCTCCGCGGCGGCGGCCCTGATCGCGGCGCCGTCCACTTCGGTCCGGGTTTCGGGGATTTCCCTGGCGGTCCACCGCACCACGAGGGTGCACGGCCCGTCCGGCGGCAGCGGCCAGAGAAAGACGTTCTGGCGCAGGAAATGCTGGCTGCCCGAACTGCCCGAGGTGCGCAGCACGGGTTCCGCCGGAGGTTCCGTCGCCGGCCGGTTGAACAGGGCGGTGGTCCCGGTCGCGCGGTTTCCGTCGGCGAACTGCACCCCGAACCGGAACTCGTCCGACTCCGGCGCGCGGTCGTGCTCGAACATCTGCCGGCTTGGGCTGGTCATCGCGGCGTCCCTGGAGTGCAGCGTGAGCACGAACGTGGCCGCTTCCGGCCAGACCAGCACGCCGCGCAGTGCCACCACGGTGCGCTCGGCCCTGGCCAGCACCTTCGGCCAAGGCAGGATCGCGGGGACGAAGTGCAGTTCGGGCGCCTGGAACCAGTGCGGTCCGGACAGCGCGTATAGCTCAGCCGGTGGCACTGGCTCCGGCTCGGGTCGGGGCGGCTCGTCTTCGAAGAAGCTCATCGCGCACTCCGGTCCGCCGGTTTACGGGAAGGTATCCAGTTTCACGTTTTCGCCGCGCTTGACGCGTTTTCCGGCTTCGGGCTGCTGCCCGATCACGATGCCGAAACCGCCGTCGTCGTCATCGTCGCCACCGCCACCGCCGCCGTTACCCCGCCGGCCCTTCACGTCGGCCTGAAGCCCTGCCTCGGAAAGGATCCGCACGGCGTCCCCGATGGACCGGCCCACCACCGACGGCACCTCCACCGCTTCGGAGACCCACACCGTCACCCGCTTGTCGGCGCCACCGTCCACTGTGGCGCCGGCCGCCGGGTTGGTCCTGGTCACGCTGCCGGCCGGCACGCTGTCGGAGAACTCGGCACCGCCGTCCACCGGCTCGAACCCGGCCGCCCGCAGTGCCTTGAACGCGTCGTCCTTGCTCTTGCCGACCACGCCCGGCACCGGTTTCGGTGCCGGGCCCTTGGACAGCACGAGCAGTACCTGCGAGCCGATGTCCAGCTGGGTGCCCGGCGGCGGGTTGAGGCCGAGCACCGCGCCCGTGGGCACGGTGGGGTCGAACTTGTCGTCCTTGCCGTCCCGGCGCGCCGCCAGCTGGACCGCGCGCAGCTCGGACTCGGCCTGCTCGGGGCTGACCCCGGCGGCCACGTTCGGCACCACCGGGCGGCCCAGCGACAGCACCACCACGACCTCTTCGTCGAGCAGCACCTCGGTGCCGTCGCCCGGCTCGGTGCGGATCACCGTGCCCGCCCGGACCGTGTTGTTGCGCTCCTTGGTGAACCGCGGTGCCAGCTGCGCGTCCCGCAGGATCTTTTCGGCCGCGATCTGGTCCCGTCCGGTCACCTGCGGCACCGCCACGTACCGGCCACCGCCGAACCACCACACCCCGGCGCCGATCAGGCCGCCGAGCAGCACCACCGCCGCGGCCAGCGCGATCCAGCGGGTGCGCCGCGACCGCGACGGCCCGGCGCCCGAGTCCACCGGCTGCGGGCTGGTCGGCGGGGTGTGCGGCGGCGGGGTACGCGGCGGCACCGGGGTCACCGGCGGCGCGCCCATGTTCAGCGCCATCGTGCCGCGCGGCCCCGCCTGCGGGCCCGACTGGCGGGCGGCCGCCGGAACGGCCGACAGCGGCGACGTGACCTCGACCGCCGGCATCGCGGGCCTTGTCTTCTCGGCGTCCGGCTCCGGCTCGGTGCCGGTGTTCGGCACCGGCACGGCCACCGGCGCGACCCCGAGCGCGGCGCGCACCTGGCGCAGCTCGTGCAGGAAGGCGCCGGCATCGGCGGGCCTGGCGGCCGGGTCCCGGCGGGTCGCGCGGAGCACCAGGTCGTCGAGTGCGGGCGGAATACCCGGTTTCACCGTGCTCGGCGCGGGCACGTCGTCGTTCACATGCCGGTAGGCGACCGAGATCGCGGTGTCACCGGTGTACGGCGGGCCGCCGGTGAGCATCTCGTAGAGCAGGATGCCGGCCGAGTAGACGTCGCCGCGTTCGCTGGCCGCGCCGGTGGTGACCTGCTCCGGGGCCAGGTAGGCGACGGTGCCGAGGATGATGCTGGAGCTGGTGGTGCCGGCGCTGGCCACCGCGCGCACCAGGCCGAAGTCGCCGACCTTGACCACCCCGCGGCCGGCGAACTCGCTGCCCCCGCGGCCGATCAGCACGTTCTCCGGCTTCACGTCCCGGTGCACCAGGCCGGCCTCGTGCGCGGCGGCCAGCGCGGACAGCACCGGATCGGCCACGCTCAGTGCCAGCGCCACGTCCAGCGCGCCATCGCTGGCGTCCAGCAGGTCGCGCAGGGTGCCGCCGTCGACCAGTTCCATCACCAGGAAGGCGTGGCCGTCCACGCCCTGGTCGTGCACGGCCACCACGTGCGGATGGTGCAGCTTGGCCGCCGACCTCGCCTCCCGCTCGAACCGTTCCACGAAGGAGCGATCGTCCGCGAACCGCGGGTCCATGATCTTGATGGCCACCGGACGGTCCAGCCGGGTGTCGACACCCCGGTACACCGAGGACATGCCCCCGCGCGCGAGCAGGCTGTCGACGCGATAACGCCGGTCCAGCAGCGTGCCGACCAGGCCGGTGTCCGTGCTTGTCACGTTTACCGATCGTACGGATCCCGGCGGCCGCGGTGGACGCGCCCCGGCCGGAAACCGCTTCCGCCATCCGGTCCCCATTACGCCATTGGTGCGATGTTGCTGCGGGTAAGCCGCGATGTGGCACAGTGTCAGCTGTGAGTGCGATTCCAGTCGCCGAAGATGTGCTCGATGCCGATGTCGCGGTCCTCTCCCTCGCGGAGGTGGCCAGCTCCCTCGGGCTGTCGGTCAACAAGGTGCGGCAGATGTTGCGGGACGGGCAGTTGATAGCGGTACGGCGCGACGGGGACCTGTTCGTGCCCGCCGCCTTCCTCGTCAAGGACGGTGTGGTGAAAGGGCTGGGCGGCACCATCACGGTGCTGGACGACGCGGGTTTCGGCCGGACCGAGATGCTGCGCTGGCTGTTCGCCGAGGACGACTCCCTGCCGGGCAGCTCCCCGGTGAACGCGCTGCGGACCAGCCACGGCACCGAGGTCAAGAGGCGAGCGCAGGCCATGGCTTTCTAGGCGGCTTTCCAGCCGGCTTTCCAGCCGAGCAGGCCAGATAGCAGCACGCCGCGAGCAACTGGACCACGGCGGCGGCCAGCAGGCAGCCGGTCAGCGACCACTCGGCCAGCGGCCCGGCGACCGCCGTACCCACCGCGATCCCGGCGATCTTCAGGCTCGCGCCGGTGGTGAACACCTGCGCCCGCAGGTTTTCCGGCGCCTCGCGGTGCCGGACGGCGAACAACGCGGTCAACTGCGGCCCTTCGCCGAAACCCGCCAGTACCGCGGCGGCGGCGAGCGGCAGCACCGACCCGGTGCTGGCCATCAGCACCAGCGAACCCGCCATCAGCAACGTGCTGATCAGCACCAGCACGTCCGGCCCCCGGCAAATAGCCGACTTTTTGCCCTTCGGTACAGGGGCGAGAAGCCGGCTATTTGCCGGTGTCCAGCGGGCGAGTGCGGCGTTGGCCAGCAGGGCACCGACGGCCAGCGCGGTCAGCAGCAGCGCACCGTAGGCGGGGTCACCGAGCCGTCGCGCGCCGAGCGGCGGCAGGCAGACCAGCAGCATGCCGACCGCGGCGAAGGACACCGCCGAGGTCGCGGTGACCCGTCGCAGCGCGGGGTTGCGACCGATCGCCGCCCACCCGGCGAGCAGGGTGTGCCGCAGCGCGCGGCGCGGGGCGGGTGGACCGGATGGGCCGGCTGGGCGCGGCGGGATCGGCAGGGCGAGCGCGGACGGCAGCGCGGCGAGCACCAGTCCCGCGGCCACCAGCATCGCGGCCGGTGCGCCGAGCCAGGCGCCGACCAGCCCGGCCAGCGCGGGCCCGGTCAGGGTCGCCGCGGTGAAGGTCATCGCGTCCAGCGCGCTGCCCCTGGCCACCGGCATGCCGTCCAGTACCCGGGGCAGCTGCGCGGTCCAGCCGCCGGCGATGGCCGGGTTGGCCAGCCCAGCCAGCACGGCGATCCCGGCCACCACCGGCAGCGGCAGCCAGCCGAGCCCGAGCAGCACCAGGACCATGCCCGCGGCGTAGCAGGCCAGCGTGAGCCCCAGCAGCAGCCCGGGGCGGCGGCTGGCGTCCAGCAGAGCGCCGAACACCGGCCCGCCCACGGCCGCGGCCACGGTCAGGGCGGTGAGCAGCACCGAGGCGTCCGCGGCCGAACCGGTGACCGCCAGGCCGAGCAGCAGCAGCGCGGGCCCGGACAGCTCGTCCCCGGTCCTGGCCAGCACCGAGCCGCCGAGATAGCTCGCGAGTCTGTAACGGCCTCTCATGCAGAGGACGTTACAATGCCGGCATGTCCGAGAGCCACCGAGAATGGACGTCCTTCAGATCCGCCAAAGGCGCGGCGCAGCGCGCGGCGGACCTGATCGAGGTGCTGCTGGTGCCGGAGCCGGACCCGGCCGCCGTGGCGGAGGTGCTGCGCGCGCACGGCGAGCTGGACCCGATCGAGCTGACCGGCGAGGACCTGGGGGAGCTGCGCGCGGCGGCGGCCGAGCTGCGTGCGGTGTTCGCCGCGCGGGACGTCGGCGAGGCGGCCGAGCGGCTCAACGCGCTGTTCGCGGCGCACGCCGGCCCGCCGAGGCTGACCAGTCACGGCGGGGCGCATGACTGGCATCTGCACACGGACGCCCACGACGACGCGCCGTGGGGGCAGTGGCTGCGCACCTCGTCCGGGCTGGCGCTGGCCGTGCTGCTGGCCGAACGGCAGGCCCTGCCCGGCGGGATCTGCGCCGCGCCGTCCTGCGAAAAGTCCTTTGTGGACACCGGCGCCGGTGGGCCGAGGCGTTACTGCTCCACCCGCTGCTCCACCAGGCAACGGGTGGCCGCCCACCGCGCCCACCGTCGTGAGTGAAAAGTGTTGCCCGTGTTCTTGCGGGACACCCGCACCCGGGACGAACACTTTTCACTCACGACCGCTGATCAGGCGTTTTGCTCGTCGCGCCAGGCGATCCAGTCGCGCAGCGGGCCGAGGTCGTAGTCCGGTCCGCCGGCGTCCACGGTGTACAGCGAGACGCCGAGGTCGCGCAGCTTCGGGGCGAGCTCCGCCGGGTCGCCCTTCACCCCGCAGGAACGCTCGATCTCCGCCGGGTCGCGGCCGACGGTCGCGCAGTGCTGGTCGAGGATCCCGACCTTGCGCTCGACCACCGTCGGGTCGCCGAAGCCGTGCCAGATGTCGGCGTGCCTGGCGACCAGCTTGAGCGTCTTCTTCTCGCCGCCGCCCCCGATCAGCACCGGGATCTTGCGGGTGGGCGGCGGGTTCAGCTTGCCAAGCCTGGACTCGATCCTGGGCAGCGCCCCGGCCAGGTCGTCCAGCCTGCCGCCGGCGGTGCCGAACTCGTAGCCGTACTCGTCGTAGTCCCGCTCGAACCAGCCGGAGCCGATGCCGAGGATGAGCCTGCCGTCGCTGATGTGGTCCACCGTGCGCGCCATGTCAGCGAGCAGTTCGGGGTTGCGGTAGCTGTTGCAGGTGACCAGTGCGCCGATCTCCACCCGCGACGTCGACTCGGCCCAGGCGCCGAGCATCGTCCAGCACTCGAAGTGCAGGCCGTCCGGCTCGCCGTAGAGCGGGAAGAAGTGGTCCCAGTTGAACAGGATGTCGACGCCGAGCTCCTCGGCTTTGGCCGCGGTGCGCCGCATGGTCGCGTAGTCGGCGTGCTGGGGCTGAAGCTGCAGGCCCACTCGGATCGGCCTGTTCGCTGCTGTCGTCATGATCCCGAGCCTATGCCCCGGGTAGCGGCCTTGCAGCGGACTCCTCAGGCGCCGGTGACCCTGGCGGCCGCGAGCCTGCCCGAGATGAGCACCGGCGGGATACCCACTCCTGGTGTCGTGCCGCAGCCGGCGAGCACCACGTTTCGCACGTCCCGCACCAGGTTTCCCGGCCGGAACGGGCCGGTCTGGGTGAAGGTGTGCGCCAGCGAGAACGGGGTGCCAGCGGCCAGCCCCCGCGCCTCCCAGTCCCGGGGCGTGACCAGCTCGTCCAGCTGGAAGGAACCGGCGAAACCGGTGAGGCCACGGGCTTCGAGGGTGGCCAGCAGCTCATCGCGGTAGGCAGGGCCGACCCGCTCCCAGTCGATCCGCCCGGTGTGCAGGTTGGGGGCCGGGGCGAGCACTGAGATCACCTGGCCGCCGCCGGAGGACAGCCCGGGGTCGGTCGCCGTCGGCTTGGTCACCAGCAGCGAGGGATCGCTCATCAGCGAGCCGTCGCGGATGATCTCCTGGAAGGTCCGCGCCCAGGCGGCACCGAAGAAGATGGTGTGGTGCCCCAGTTCCGGCCAGTCGCGCTCGGAGCGGCCGTGCAGCACCACGGCGGACGGCGAGAACCGCAGCGGGAGCGGGCGGCGCGGCCTGGTGCCGAGCAGCCGGTAGGCGCCGGTCAGCTCGGTGGCGAGCACGATCGCGTCGCACTCGATGCGCTCGCCGGCGCGGGTGCGCACCGCGCGGACCCGGTCGGAGACCCGTTCCAGCCAGGCGGCCTCGGTCTTGAACCGCAGCTGGGCACCGGCCCGCTCGGCGGCGTCCGCCATCGCCCGCGCGACCCGACCCATGCCGCCGCGCGGGTAGTAGACCCCGCCGACGGTGTCCATATAGGAGATGACCCCGTACGCGCCGATCGCGCGCATCGGGTCGAGACCGGCGTAGAGCGACTGGAAGGAGAACAACCGGCGCACCCGTTCGTCGTGCAGGAACCGGCCGACCTTGCCGCCGAGCGAGCCGAAACCGCCCAGTGCGGCCAGTTTCACCAGTTCCGGGCGCAACAGGCCGAGCGGCGAGTCGAAGTTGGCGCCGATGAAATGGTCCTTCTGCACCGCGTACAGCTCGGTCAGCCAGCGGCGCAGCCGCCGGTACCCGTCCGCCTCGCGCGGGCCGGCCACCGCGCGGATCTCCGCCTCCATCGCCTCCGCGCCGGTGTGCACCGCGATCGTGCTGCCGTCCGCGAACCGCGCGTGATACGCCGGATCCAGCCGTTCCAGCCGCAGATGGTCCACTGTGGACGAACCGACCGCGGCGAACGCCTCGTCCAGCAGCTCGGGCATGGTGAGCACGCTCGCGCCGGTGTCCACCGAGTAGCCGTCCGCCTGGCGCTGGCCGACCCGGCCGCCGGGCTGCTCGTCCTGCTCGATCAGGGTGACCCGGCGCCCGGCGCCGAGCAGGTGCAGGGTGGTCGACAGCCCGGCCAGCCCGGCGCCGATCACCACCACGTGGTCGGTCGGCCCGCTCACCGTCTTCATGGCTAGTAGGTCCTCCGGGTGGCCCGGTCGGCGAGTTCGATGAGCTTGTCGGCGGCCGGCTCGGCGAGGTCCGCGCGGCGCAGCGCGGTCAGCGCGGCGGCGGTCAGCGTGTCGATCCGCCGCTCCACGGCGGTCACCGCGCCCACGTCGGTCAGCGCCGAGCGGACCGCTTCCACCCCGGCCTCGGTCAGCGCGGCGTCGCCGATCGCGTCCGCGATCAGCACCGCCTCGGCCGTCCGGCCCTGTTCGCCGGCCAGCTGCAGGCCGAGCGCCACCAGCAGGGTGCGCTTGCCCTCCCGTAGGTCGTCCCCGGCCGGCTTGCCGGTGACCGACGGGTCGCCGAACACGCCGAGCAGGTCGTCCCGCAGCTGGAACGCGACGCCGAGATCCCCGCCGAACTCCCGCAGGTGCCCGATCAGCCGCTCGTCCGCGCCGGCAAGCGAGGCACCGAGGTGCAGCGGGCGCTGCACGGTGTAAGCGGCGGTCTTGAGCTTGTCGATGCGCAGGGCGACGTCCACCGACGCGTCCCCGGTGGCCTGCGTGTGCACGTCCAGGTACTGCCCGGCGAGCACCTCGGTGCGCATCGCGCGCCAGGCCGGCCGTCCCGCGGAAAGCGTGGCCGGCGGCAGCGAGGTGCTCTCGAACATGTCGTCCGCCCATGCCAGCGCCAGGTCGCCGATCAGCACCGCCGCGGCCAGCCCGAACGAGGACGGCGGGCCGAGCCAGCCGTGCCCGGCGTGCCGCTTGGCGAAGGCGAGGTGCACGGTCGGCGAGCCGCGCCGGGAGTCCGAGGAGTCGATCAGGTCGTCGTGGATCAGCGCGCAGGCCTGGACCAGCTCCAGCGCGGCCACCGCGCGCAGCACGCCCTCGGCGTCCTGGCCGTCCGGATCGCCGCCCGCGCCGCGCCAGCCCCACCAGGCGAAGGTCGGCCGCAACCGTTTGCCACCGCCGAGCACGAACCCGGTGAGCGCCTCCACCGCGGGCGCGAAGGTGGGCTCGGTGGCGAGGATCCCTCGGCTCGCCTCGTGCAGGAAATCGTCGAGCGCCCGCTCGACATGAGCCGGCAGGTCTTGGTCGTACCGGGATTCCCGGACGGGCTCGCTCATGGGTCTATCGTCCGTGCTCACCCACCGGGGCGCGTCCCCGGGGTCGCCGGATGTGGTGCAGCGGGCATTCGCGGAATCATCATGGTCAGCACCAGCCCCGCCGCCGAGACCCCGGCCGCGATCAGGAAGGAGACCTGGAAACCGGCCTTGGACGGCAACGTCAGCGGGCCGAGCGTGAAGGTCAGCTGGGTCAGCACGACGCTGAGCACCGCGCTGGAGAAGGAGGTGCCGAGCGCGCGCATCAGTGCGTTGAGCCCGTTCGCCGCGGCGGTCTCCGAAGCGGGTACCGCGCGCATGATCAGCGCGGGCATCGCCGCGTAGGCCAGCGCCACCCCGACACTGATCACCGAGGCGACCAGCACGATCTGCCAGGCGCTGTGCATCAGGAACACCGCGGACCCGTAGCCGAGCATGATCACCGCGATCCCGGCCGCCAGCGAGGTCCGCGGGCCGTAGGCGGCGGAGATCCTGGCCGAGACCGGCGAGATCACGATCATGATCAACCCGCTGGGCGCCATGCAGATCCCGGCCACCACCAACGACTGGCCGAACCCGTAACCGGTGGCCACCGGCGCCTGCAGCAGCTGCGGCAGGATCAGCGCCTGCGCGTACATCGCGAACCCGACCAGCACCGACGCCAGGTTCGTCATCAGCACCTGCCGCCGCGCGGACACCCGCAGATCCACCAGCGGCTGCCGGACCCGGTACTCGTACCAGCCCCAGCCGAGCAGGATCACCAGCGCGGCACCGAGCAGGCCGAGCACCGCGGGGCTGCCCCAACCCCAGCTGCCGCCCTGGGTGATCGCCAGCAGCAGGCAGCTGAGCCCGAGCACCATGCCCAGCGCGCCGGCGAAGTCGAACCGCCCGCCGGCTCGCAGCGGCGACTCCGGCACCATCCAGGCGATGGCCGCCGCGCTCAGCAGGCCAAGCACGGCGGCCAGCCAGAACAGCAGGTGCCAGTCGGCCTGCTGGGCGACCAGCGCGGACAGCGGCAGCCCGACCCCGCCGCCGACGCCGATGGTCGCGCTCATCAGCGCCATCGCCGAGCCGAGCCGCTCGGCGGGCAGGGTGTCGCGCATGATGCTGATGCCCAGCGGGATCGCGCCCATCGCGGAGCCCTGGAGTATCCGGCCGAGCACCATCGTGCCCACGTCGCTGGTCAGCGCGGAGACCGTGGAACCGAGCACGAGCAGGCCGAGCGAGCAGAGCAGGATCCGGCGCTTGCCGTACATGTCGCCGAGCCTGCCGCTGATCGGCGTGCTGACCGCGCCGGCGAGCAGGGTGGCGGTGAGCACCCAGGACGCGTTCGCGGCCGAGGTGTGCAGCAGCACCGGCAGGTTCGGCAGCAGCGGGACGACCAGCGTCTGCATCAGCGCGGCCACCACGCCGCAGGTGGAAAGGACTAGGACGATCGCGCCGGGCCGTACTCTGCGGCCGAGATCCGGCGGCGCGGCAAGGTCGGTCATGCTGTTCCCCCAGCTTAGTTAATTGCAGCAAACAACCTTACCAATGCGAGCCGGGCTCCGGAGTGTGTCGGTTGTCATTCCGACGTTACCTACGACGCCGTAGGTTACGGAGGCGTAGGTTTGTGGCAGATTGGTGGAACGTCGTCTGCGGAAAGGAAGAACGGATGAGTCTTTCGGAGCCCACCCGGCTGCTCCTCGAGCTGGAACCGGTCGCGGAAGCGAACCTGAACCGGCACCTGGGGGTGGCCAAGGAATGGATGCCGCACGAGTACGTGCCGTGGAGCCAGGGCCGCGACTTCGCCGACCTCGGCGGGCAGGCATGGGATCCGGAGCAGTCGAAGGTGTCGCCGATCGCGCGGACCGCGCTCGAGGTCAACCTGCTCACCGAGGACAACCTGCCCAGCTACCACCGCGAGATCGAACGCGCCTTCGGCCGTGACGGCGCCTGGGGCACCTGGGTGCACCGCTGGACCGCGGAGGAGGGCAGGCACGGCATCTGCATCCGCGACTACCTGCTGGTGACCAGGGCGGTCGACCCGGTCGAGCTGGAGCGCGCCCGGATGCAGACCATGGAGGCCGGCTTCGACAGCGGCGACAAGCAGCTGCTGAACGTGTTCGCCTACGTCTCGTTCCAGGAGCTGGCGACCCGGATCTCCCACCGCAACACCGGCCGCTACACCGAGGACCCGATCGCGGAGAAGCTGCTGGCCAGGGTCGCCATGGACGAGAACCTGCACATGCTCTTCTACCGCAACCTGGTGACCGCGGCGCTGGAGGTCTCGCCGGACGCGATGATGCGCGCGATCACCGACGAGGTGGTCGGTTTCCAGATGCCGGGCAGCATCATCCCCAGCTTCGTCCGCAAGGCCGCGCTGATGGCCAAGGCCGGCATCTACGACCTGCGCATCCACCACGACGACGTGATCTGGCCGTTGCTGCGGCACTGGGACGTGTTCGCCATCGAGGGCCTCGGCGCGGAGGGCGAGCAGGCCCGCGACGAGCTTTCCGAGTTCCTGACCGCGCTGGACAAGCAGGCCACCCGGTTCGAGGAGCGGCGCGAGCTGGCCAGGGCCCGCGAACTGGCCAGGAAGTAGCTTCAGGCGCCGTACACGGTGCCGTCGCGGCGCGGGTCAGCGGCGCCACGCAGGCCGTGAGAGTCGGTGACCTCCACCGCCGCCAGCCCGCTGCGCAGGGTGGTGGCCTTGGCGCACGGGTGGTGCCGCTCGCGCAGCGCGGGCAGCAGCCCTTCGGCCGCGGTGCCGGCCTCCACGTCGGAGCGGACGTCCGGGATGCCGGCGCAGTCCTCCGCCCTGGCCTGGCCGCTGACGTGCGGCCGGGACACGGCCCGCAGCGGGTCTTCGCCGTAGCCGAGCACCCCGAGCACGGTCTGCGCGACGTAGTCCGGGATCGGCCCGCCGCCGGCGGCACCGGCCACCAGCCGGGGTTCGCCGCTCGCGCCGAACACGATGCTCGGCGCGATGGAGGTGCGCGGCCGCTTGCCGGCGGCCATCGCGTTCACCTCCGCGCCGGCCGCGCTGAAGTTCGTGGCCGCGTTGTTCAGCACCACGCCGCCGGCCAGCACCCTGGAGCCGAAGTTCAGGTTCACCGTGGTGGTCATCGAAACCGCGTTGCCGCCGGCGTCCACGATGCTGATCTGGCTGGTGCTGTCCCGCCCACCGGCCGGGTCGGAGATCCGCGCCGGTGCGCCGTCGGGCACGCCGGGCAGCACCGGGTGCCCGGCGGCGTCCGGCTTGACCTCGGCCGCCCGTGCGGCGCGGTACCCGGGGTCGGTCAGCCCGCGCAGCGGCACGTCGTCGTAGCCGGGGTCGCCGACGTAGGCGCGGGAGTCCACCCCGGCCAGCCGGCTGGCTTCGATCGCCAGGTGGGCGTATTCCGGGGAGTCCGGTGCGAAACCGGTGATCCCGTTGGCGGCCGCGATGTCGAGCAGGCCGGTCAGGGTCAGCCCGCCGGACGCGGGCGGCGGCGCGGTGCACAACCGGTGCCGCAGCACGTCCGAGCACAGCGGGCGGCGTTCCACCGCGCGGTAGTCCGCGAAATCGCGCAGGTCGAGCAGGCTCGGCACGACGGCGGGCCCCGATTCGTCCGCGGTCGGGTCCAGTACCCCGCCGCGCAGCCCGGCGACGATGGTGGGGGCGATCCGGCCGCGCGGGTCGTAGAACGCCGTCGCGCCACCGTCGCGCAGCTCGCGCAGGGTCTGCGCGAGTTCGGGGTTGCGCACCGCGGCGCCTGCCGGTTTCGGTCGGTCGCCGTCGCAGAACAGCGCGCGCAGGCCCGGGTAGCGGCAGGACGGGGTGACCGCGCCGGAGTCGCTCAGCGCGTCGTGCAGATACGGCGCGACTTCGAAACCCTGGCCGGACAGGGTGATCGCGTCGTCGAAGAGCCGGTTCCAGCCGAGCCTGCCGAACTTCTCGTGCAGCAGGCCGAGCACCGCCGGGGTGCCGGGAACGGCGGCGGCGCGGGCCGAGTAGTCCACGCCGGAGTCGAAGGCGCGCACCCCGCCGGCCTGCTCTTCGGCGGTCGGTACGGTCAGCCCGGCGGTCACCGTCGCGCCGGCCGCGGCCAGTCCGTCGAAGAAGCGGGTCCGCCCGCTGGCCGCGTCGTAGTAGGTGATCATGCTGCCGCCGCCGAGCCCGGAGGACTGCGGTTCCACCACCGCGAGTGCGGCCTGCACGGCGACCGCGGCGTCGGCGGCGGAACCACCGGCGACCAGCACCCGGCAGCCGGCCAGCGCGGCGGCCGGGTTGGCCGCGGCGACCATCAGCTCGGTGCCTTCACCATGCCGACAACCGGGTGATCCGGTCCCAGCCTGTGCAGGCATAGCAAGGCACAGGGTGGTGAGCAGGGCCGTCGCTACGGCAAGATGAAGAGTCCGCATGGGCACGGACTTATACCGGATCGGAGTACCTGGTGGCCAACGACACGTTCCAGCTCGCGGGAGCTTTCTCCCACGGTACGGACTGATCGATAGCATGGGACCCATGACGTCGGTAGTGGAGCGACTACAGGGAGACGCCACGGTTTTCTCGGTGGAGTTCTTCCCACCGAGGGGCGAAGCGGACGAGGCGATCCTCTGGCGATCGATCCGGGAGCTGGAATCCCTCGACCCGGCCTACATGTCCATCACCTACGGGGCCGGCGGCGGCAGCCGGGACGGCACGATCCGCAACATCGCCAGGGCCGCGACCGAGACCACGCTGGTGCCGATGGCGCATCTGACCGCGGTGAACCACTCCGTCGCCGAACTGCGCAATGTGATCGGCTGGTACGCGGCGGTCGGCGTGCGCAACATCCTTGCGCTGCGCGGAGATCCGCCCGGTGACCCGTACGGCGAATGGGTCCCGCATCCGGACGGGCTGAACTACGCCGAGGAACTGGTCGAGCTGGTGCGCTCGCTCGGCGACTTCTGCGTCGGCGTCTCGGCCTTCCCGTACGGTCACCCGCGCTCGGACGATCTGGACAGCGACACCCGGCACCTGGTGTCGAAGTTCAAGGCGGGCGCCGACTTCGGCATCGCCCAGCTGTTCTTCGAGGCGGAGGACTTCCTCCGGCTGCGGGACCGGGTCGCCGCGGCGGGCTGCGACAAGCTGCTCATCCCCGGCGTGATGCCGCTGACCACCCCGCGCACCCTGCGCAAGACGATCGAGCTCTCCGGCGCGAGCGCGCCGCGGTCCCTGCTCGACCGGCTGGAGCCGCTGACCGAGGACGCCGCCGCCTTCCGCGCGGAGGGCCTGGACGTGGTCACCGAACTGTGCGAGCGGTTGATCGCGGAGGGTGTGCCGGACCTGCACTTCTACACGTTCAACCGGTCCAAGGCGACCCGCGAGGTGGTGAGCAGGCTCGGCCTGGTGCCGGCCCGCGCGTAATTCCCATCGGCGTTCGCGACGGCCTCCCGGTAGCGTGCGGCCATGGCTTTCGATCCTCCCGCGCGCACCGGCGTGCACCAGATCTGTGACCGGTTCGTGGACGAGTTCGCGGCGGCCAACCCGGTCGCCGCGACCGTGCTCGGGCTGCCGGGTTACGACGACCAGCTGACCGACTACTCGCCGGAAGGGCACGCCGCCAGGGCGGCCCTGACCGAGCGTGCGCTGGCCGACGTGCGGGCCGCCGAGCCCGCCGACGCCGCCGAGCGGGCCGGCAAGGCGGTGTTCACCGAGCGGTCCGGACTGGAGCTGGAGATCCACGAGGCGGGGCTGGACATCTCCTCGCTGAACGTGATCTCCAGCCCGGTGCAGGAGATCCGCCAGGTGTTCGACCTGATGCCGGCCGAGACCCCGGAACACTGGGCGGTCATCGCGGCCAGGCTGGCGAAGGTGCCCGGAGCGCTGGACGGAGTGCGCTCTTCGCTGCTGGTGGCCGCCGACGCCGGGAACGTGGCCGCGCTGCGGCAGGTCGGCAAGGTGGCCGAGCAGGCGGAGACCTGGGCCGGGCTGGCCGGCGCTGAAGGTTTCTTCACCGCGCTGACCGCCGGCGCCACCGGGGTGCCGGACTCGCTGCGCGCCGATCTCGACCGCGGTGCGCGGGCCGCGCAGGAGGCATACGCCGAGCTGGCCGGGTTCCTCCGCGCCGAGCTGGCCCCCAGGGCGCCGTCGAAGGACGCGGTGGGCGAAGCGCCGTACCGGTTGTGGTCGCGCTATTTCATCGGCGCCGAGCTCGACCTGCGCGAGGCCTACGAGTGGGGCTGGGCGGAGTTCGCCCGGATCGAGGCCGAGATGCGCGAGGTCGCCGCGCGGATCCTGCCCGGTGCGAGCCTGGCCGAGGTCGCCGCCGCACTCGACGCCGACCAGCGCTACCAGGTGCACGGCCAGGACGCCTTCGAACGGTGGATGCAGCGGCTTTCCGACGACGCGCTGAACGCCTTGCGGGGCAAGCACTTCGACATCCCGGACGAGCTGATGGCGTTGGAGTGCAAGATCGCACCGCCGGGCGGCGGCGTCGGTGCCTACTACACCGGGCCCAACGAGGACTTCAGCCGTCCCGGCCGGATGTGGTGGTCGGTCCCGGCCGGCAGGCAGGAGTTCTCCACCTGGCGTGAAGCCAGCATCGTCTACCACGAGGGCGTGCCGGGTCATCACCTGCAGATCGGCACCGCGGTGCACCAGGCTGGCACGCTCAACCGGTTCCAGCGGCTGCTTTCGTTCACCTCCGGGCACGGCGAAGGCTGGGCGCTCTACGCGGAACGGCTGATGCAGGACCTCGGTTTCCTCGACGACGACGGCGACCTGCTCGGCATGCTCGACTCGCAGCTGTTCCGGGCGGCCAGGGTGGTGGTCGACCTCGGCATGCACCTGGAGCTGGAGATCCCGGCGGGCACCGGGTTCCACGAGGGCGAGCGCTGGACCCCCGAACTGGGCCTGGAGTTCATGCTGACCAGGACCATCACCGATGCCGAGCACGTGTACGACGAGATCGACCGCTATCTGGGCTGGCCGGGGCAGGCGCCCGCGTACAAGCTCGGCGAGCGGCTCTGGCTCGCGGCCCGCGAGGACGTCCGGCGCCGCCAGGGTGCCGCCTTCGACCTCCGGGACTTCCACACCAGGGCGCTCAAACTGGGCGGCATGGGCCTGGACACCCTCCGCGAACAACTCGCCGAACTCCCCTGACAGCTACCCGGCTCCGCAGCGAAGGCCACCTTGCCTGCGTTCAACGCAGCGAAGGTGGCCTTCGCTGCGTTGGCGTCGAGGGAAAAGGAGTGGCGGGGACGGCTAGGTTGAGATCATGCACCGGGTTTTTCTGGTAACCCCGCCCCCCGCCTCCTGAGCGGGGTGTAGCCCGCCGTACGGCTTTTGCTGCCGTACGGCTTCTTTCTGGTGCGTACCCCCGCGTCGTCGTTCCCTTTTCCTTCGACGCAGGAGTGTTCTCGTTGTCTCTTTCCGCGGGCGTGCGCGCCCGAAAACTGTCCGCGGTGGCACTGGTCACCGCCGGAGTGCTCTGGGGAACCGGTGGTCTCGCCGGTTCCCTCCTTGCCAGCAAAGGAAATCTGCATCCGCTGTCGGTGGCCGCCTACCGGCTGCTGCTCGGCGGGCTGTGCATGGTGCTGCTGCTCGGGGTGACCGGCCGGTTGCGGGGGCTGCCCCGGACCGCGGCGGCGGGCCGGCGGCTGTTCGCCGCCGGCGCGCTGCTGGCGGTGTTCCAGGCCGGCTATTTCGCCTCGGTGCTGCTCACGTCGGTGAGCGTCGCGACCATGGCCACGATCGGCAGCGTGCCGGTGTTCGTCGCGATCGGGGGCGCGCTTTCCGGGCGGGGCGGGCCCGACCGGAACACGGTGCTCTCGATCGGGTTCGCTCTGCTCGGCCTGGTGCTGCTGTCCTGGTCGCCGGAGGACGGTGACCAGGGGCGGCTCGTGGCCGGCCTGGCGCTGGCGCTGCTCTGCGGTGCCGGGTTCGCCGCCATGACGCTGCTCGTCGGCAAACCGGTCGACGGGCTGGATCCCTTGCGCACCAGCGCTTTTGGTTGCCTGATCGGAGGTTTCCTGCTGCTGCCGGCGGCTTTGCGGTCCGGTATGGCGATCCCGTTGCGGGCGGACGTGCTCGGCGTCGCGCTGTACCTCGGCGCGGTGCCGACCGGGCTGGCCTATGCGGCGTACTTCCTCGGGCTGCGGGCCGCGCGGCCGGTGCTCGCCGCGCTGTCCGTGCTGCTGGAGCCGCTCACCGCGGCCGTGCTGGCCGCGCTGGTGCTCGGGGACGAGCTCGGCGTGGTCGGCTGGTGCGGGGCCGCACTGCTGGTCGTCGCGCTCGCGGTGAGCTACCGGCGCCCCGGCTCAGCCGCCGACCCGCAGATGTAGCCCGTCACGGGCTTCCGCGCGGTCGGCCATCGAGGCTTCCAGCCAGCCCCTCGGTGGCCGGCCCGCGGCCAGCCTGGCCCGGAACCGGGGTGCCCGGCGGGCATGCCGGGAGAACGACCAGCCGAGCAGCACCCGGCCGCGGGAACGCTGCCCGATCAGCGCTTCGGTTGGGCTGCAGTCGATCCACAGCAGGTGCCGCGGCCGCCCGGTGAGCGCGCCGAGCAGCACCAGCACCGCCCTGGTGCCCGCGCCGGTTGCCGGGTCGTGCAGCACCACCGGGCCCGGCGCGCGGACCAGCGCGCGCAGCACCCGCACCGCGTGCAGCAGGTGGACCAGCGGGCGGTACCAGCCGTAGGGCGTGTTCGCCGGCAACCTCGCCCGCAGCCTGGCGCGTACCTGGTCGGTGTCCAGCACGTCGATCGGCGCACTGGCGCGCGTGTTGCGGAGCAGGGTGCTCTTGCCGGCGCCCGGCAGCCCGGCGATCACCAGCAGGGCTCTCGGCTCGACGGTGAGCTGTAGTTGTCCGGCCTGCCGATGCTGCGGTGTCGGACGTGTCATGTGCGGATAACGGCGGCCGGTGCCCGGTCGTTCCTCATTGTGAGCTTTGCGGCTTTTCAGTGCGTTTCTTCCAGCGGTAGTGGACGGCCGAGGATGGCGAACGGCCGGGGGTCGCCGGCGAAGTGGTAGTCGCGCAGCACGTCCTGGAAACCGAGCCGTCGGTAGAGCTTCCAGGCCCGGCTGGGGCCTTCCGGGGTGGACAGCAGCACGTGCCCGCTCGACACGTCGCGGAGCAGCCGGCGGAGCAGGTCCTCGCCGACCCCGCCGCCCTGGTTCCGCGGGCGGACGTGGATCTCGGTCAGCTCGAAGTAGTCGTCCAGCCAGTGCGTCGCGGCCCGGTCGCCGGCGGAGACAAGGCCGCGTCGCACCTGCTCGTGCCACCACTGGCCGGGACGACCGCGATAGCCGTAGGCCAGGCCGATCAGGGTGTCGTCGGCGCCGAGCGCGGCGATGCAGCGCCAGCCCTCCCGCAGGGCGTGGGTCAGCCACATCGGCGCCCGCTGCTCCGCGGTACCGGCTGGATAGCGCATCGCGTCGACGTAGATGTCCAGCGCTTCGCGCAGCCGGAACCGGAACTCGTCCGCGGACAGTTCGGCGAACCGGGTGTGCTCCGAGTGCATAGCGGTCACCGGTTCGCCTGACCGGTGACGTCCACGGCGCGGCCACCGGTCAGTGCGAGCAGGTCGTCGAAAGTGGTGGGGAAGACCGACTTCGCGTGGCCCGCGGCGGCCCACACCACGTCGTACCGGCGCAGTGCGACGTCCACCAGCGTGTCCAGCGCGGCCGGGTGCCCCACCGGTGCGACGCCACCGATCACCTGACCGGTGTGCGCCTTGACGAACGCCGGGTCCGCCATCTCCACCCGCGTGCTCCCGGTCAGCGCGGCCAGTGCGCCGGTGTCGGCGCGGTGCGCGCCGGAGGTGAGGGCCAGCAGCGGCCGCTCGTCGGTCGTACCAGTCGTGCGGAAGACCAGGCTGTTCGCGATGGCGCCGACTTCGACGCCCAGCGCCTCGGCCGCCTGTGCGGCGGTGCGCACCTCGGCGGGCAGTATCCGGATTCCCTTCGCGGCGTCGTGCTGGCCGGCTTCGGCGAGCGCGGCGGCGACCTTCGCGACCGCGGGATGGTCGAGGCTGCTCATGGTGATTATCAGATCACGAGCGGGACCGGCCCGCGAAGGCCGGATCGCCTCCACGCGGGTTCGGGGTTGAGCGAAGCGCCGACCGGGGTTACTCTGGACTTGTTCGAACATACGTTCGACATTCGGTGGAGCTCACCGGTCCGGTACCCGGTGCGGGGACGGGGGAAGCGTCTCGGCGCCGGGTACCGCCATCGGGCTCCAGGGTAGGAGGGCCCCATGACAATTCGCGGCCAGCGCTGGCACGAAGGCACCCGGCGCGCGCTGCCCGGCCTCGGTCACCTGGAGGCGGGGCGGTCCTGCCGTACCCCGTCGGCCGGGGCCCGGGGCGGAGCCGCCGCCCACCGTCCGCGCGCGCATGCCCTGCCCGACCAAGGAGGGGCCATGTCCGTCGCCGTCGCCTCCAGGGAGGAGACCGCGCAGTCGATGCTGCCGATGCCGCTGCGCCCGCCGGCGCCGCCGGCCGCGGTGGCGATGCTCGAACAGGCGAGGCGCGGGCTCGCCGAGGCGGAACGGGAACGCGAGCCCGCCGAACGGTTCATCGCCTCGTACCTTGCCGCGCACCGGGCGGCGGCCGCGGTGCTGTCCGCGCGCGGCCGTCCGCATCGTGGCCGGGCCAGGCCGGCCAGCGTCTGGACGCTGCTGGAGAGCACGGTGCCGGAACTGCGCGAGTGGGCGGTGTTCTTCGCCGCCGCCTCGGCCACCCATGCCGAGGCGCAGGCCGGGATCACCCGGCGGCTCAAGGCTGCCACCGCGGACGAGCTGCTGGGGCAGGCCACCCTGTTCCTCGAGCTCGCCGGTCGTGTCGTCCATGGATGCGGGTGATGCCCGGCGGGCCCGCCCTGATCGACCACGCCAGGTTGTTGGAAGCACTCGGGATCGAGGGGGAACTGCTCGGGGAACTGGCGCACAGCGCGCCGGCCGACGCGCCCGTGCCGAGCTGTCCCGGTTCGACGATCGGGGAGACGGTCCGGCACGTGGGCAGCGTCTACCGGCTCGGGCTGTCCTGGGTCCGCGGAGGGCGGCGGCCCCTGGAGTGGCAGCGTGAGCCGGGTCCCGGGCAGTCGCTGGGCGAGTACCTGCGGACCGGCCTTGCCGAGCTGATCGGCGAACTGGCCGCGCACGATCCGAACGCGCGGGCCCCGACCTGGTGGCCGGAGGACCCGACCTACGGGTTCTGGTGCCGCCGGATGGCCCACGAGACCACGATCCACCGGGCGGACGTGCAGGCCGCCACCGGGGCGGAGATCACCGGGATCACCGGGGAGTTCGCGGCCGACGGGGTGGACGAGGTGCTCACGCTCTGGTTCGGCCAGCGGCTGCGGACGCTCGGGCTTTCCGGCACCACCACCGCTTCGGTGGCGGTGCAGACCGGCGGGCACACCTGGATCGCCCGCGCGGGACCCGGCGACACGGTCGCGTGGCGGTGCTCCGCCGGTGAGGCGGAGCAGGCCGATGCGGTGGTCTCGGGTTCCGCAGCGCAGGTCTACCTGTGGCTGTGGGGCCGGGCCGGTCCGACAGCGGTCACGGTGCACGGCGATCACAACGCGAGCGGGCAGCTCTGGGCGCTGCTGCGGCTGGCGACCCGATGACGAGCGTGTGGGGAAGCATTGCTGGTCTCCGGGTTTCCGGCCGCGGCGGGTCCGGGCGCCGCCGTCCTGGCCGGCCGAGTTAGCCGCCCTCGCGCACGGCGAGCATCTGCGCCACCACGTCCGCGAGTAGTCGCTTATCCGCGGGCGGTACCTCTTCGGCCAGCGCCTCCAGCCGGGTGATCACGGCCTGGTGGGCGTCGGCGCCGGTCCGCGAACCCTGTTCGGTCACCGCGATCCGGCAGGCGCGGCGGTCATGGGAGTCGCGTGCGCGGGCCACCAGCCCGCGCCGCTCGACCCGGTCCACCAGTCCGGTCAGGCTCGATTTCTCCAGGTTCAGCAGCCTGCTCAGCTCCGTCATGCCGATCGGGCCGTCGATGAGCATGCACAGCAGCTGAGCCTGCTGGGGCGTGAGTTCCCGCTCCCGGCTGACTTCGGCGAACACCTGCTGCACCAGGTGCGACAGCCGCACCAGTGCGGTGGCGAATCCGATCTCCTTGCCCGTCTCGGTCGCGGCCGTCTCCATGCCGCCGAGTGTAGTTGACGGTTGTTCGTGGTGCGAACTAATGTAGTTCGCATAACCAACAGTACGTACTACGAACTAGGAGCTCCCATGACCGCGACCGTGGCCGTAATCGGCGGGGGATACGGCGGGATCACCGTCGCCAAGGCGTTGGACGACGTGGCCGACGTCGTACTGGTGGAACCCCGGGACGCCTTCGTGCACAACGTGGCCGCCTTGCGCGGCCTGGTCGACCCGGCCTGGACGGACCGGCTCTTCTACCGCTACGACCGGTTGCTCGACCGCGGCCGGGTGGTCCGGGAGCGGGCCGTGCGGGTGGACACCACGGCCGTCACGCTCGGCTCGGGCGAGCGGATCGCGGCGGACTACGTCGTGCTCGCCACCGGATCTACCTACCCGTTCCCGGCCAAGGTCGACGTGCCCGACAGCGCGGCGGCCAAGGCAAGGTTCCACGTCACCCGCGATGCCTTGGTGCGCGCGGAGAACGTGCTCCTGCTCGGCGCGGGGCCGGTGGGGCTCGAACTGGCCGGCGAGCTCAAGGCGGCCTGGCCGGAAAAGGCCGTGACCATCGTCGATCCGGCGGACGACCTCCTCGCCGGCGGTTTCCCCGACGAGTTCCGGGCCGAGCTGCGCCGTCAGCTCGACGAGCTGGGTGTCGAGCTGGTCCTCGGCACGTCCCTGCGCGAGCTGCCGCCGTCCGATCCCGGCGAGGCCAAGACCTTCACCGTGCACACGCGCTCCGGCCGGGAGATCACCGCCGACCTCTGGTTCCGCTGCTTCGGCGTCGTGCCGGTCACCGACTACCTGGCCGGCGACCTCGCCTCCGCACGGCGTGACGGCGGCGACGTCGAGGTCACGCCGCAGCTGCGGCTTCCCGGCCAGGAACGCGTTTTCGCCCTCGGCGACATCACCGCGATCCCGGAGGCCAAGATGGCCAAGGCGGCGGGCGACCACGCCGAGGTGATCGCGGCCAACATCCGGACCCTGATCCAGGGCGGCCAAGAGCTGGTCTCCTATCAGCCCGCGGCGCCCGGTATCGCCCTCCCGCTGGGACCGTCGGGCGGCGCTTCCTACGCGCTCGGCATGGGCATGCTGGGTGCCGAGCAGACCTCGGAGATCAAGGGCGCGGACCTCCGGTCGGGGGTGTACACCGACCTCTTCGGTCTCGCCTGAGCCCGCCAGCCGGGGAACCCGCTAGGTTCGGGCCATGGCAACCCGTCCGGTGAACCTGGTGGTCGACTCGGCACAACCACGAGAGCTGGCCGGGTTCTGGGCCGAGCTGCTCGGCTGGCGGATCGCGCTGGACCTGCCGTCGGAGGTGGCCGTCCGCGCGCCCGCCGCCGACGGCTGGGACCTGGACCTGGTCATGGTTCCGGTACCGGAGGCGAAAACGGCGAAGAACCGGATCCATCTGGACCTGGCCAGCGGCTCGGCCGCCGAGCAGCGGGCACTGGTGGATCGCGCGGTCCGGCTGGGCGCCGAGCCGGTCGACATCGGGCAGGGACCGGTGCCCTGGGTGGTGCTCGCCGACCCGGAGGGCAACGAGTTCTGCGTGCTGGAACCCCGGCCGGAGTACGCCCGCACCGGAGCCGTCGCGGCCATCGTGCTCGATGCCGCGGATCCGGCCGGGCTGGCCGCTTTCTGGGCCGGGGCGACCGGCTGGGTGCTCTCCCGCCGGGCGGATGCGCAGGTGGGCTTGCGCGCGCCGACCGGCAGGGGGCCCTGGCTGGAGCTGTTGGGCGGCGCCGAACCGAAGCGGGGCAAGAACCGCGTGCATCTCGACGTGGCCCCGCCGGCCGGCGGAGGCCACGCCGGCGAGGTCGAACGGCTGGTCCGGCTCGGCGCGCGGACCGCCGACGTGGGTCAGCGGGACGAGCCGTGGCGGGTGCTCGCGGATCCGGAGGGCAACGAGTTCTGCGTGCTCACCCCGCGCTGAGGCCGCCGCCGCTTGTTTCGGATGCGTTGCGGGGCCTGGTGACCCGTCGGGGAGTCATGACAAGCGCGAAACAAACGCGCCCTAGGGCAGCAACAACCGCGGGCGACCGTGGACGGATGGACATCAGTCACGCTCGAAGCGCCGAGGTCACCGAGCTCTCCCGGGCCGGACTGCCGAGTGGTGCAACCGAGGCCACCTCGCTCACCTGGCGGCTCCGCATCCGGGTGGAGGACCGGCCTGGCACGCTCGCCAGGATCGCGATCAGGCTGGCCGACCTGGAGTGCAACATCCTCGGGCTCACCGTGCTGCCGGTGCCCGGCGGGGTGCTGGACGAGATCGTGGTCCGGCCCGCCACCGGGCTGACCAAGCGCCACCTCGTCCGCGCCCTGCGGGACGAGGGCTGCGAATGCTCCGGAATCACCGACGCCGACGTGCGCGAACTGGTGGACACCTCGGCCGCGACGCTCGCCTCGGTCACCCGCGCGGTGCTGGACCCCGAGCGCGTCGCGGAGGTGCTCCGCGAGGTGCTGGCCGCGGACCTGGTCACCCTGGTGCCGGTGGCCGAGGCGAACCGCGGCCGCACCGAAGGCGGCCACCGGGTCGTGTTCGAGCTCGACCCCGGCCGGGTGCTGGTGGCCCGCCGCCGGTGGGCGCCGTTCGTGCAGCTCGAGCTGGCCAGGGCGGACGGGCTGCTCGCCCTGCTCGGCGCGGTGCGGACGAACCCGGCCGGCCCGGTGGCGGTGACCGCCGCGGACGGTGCCGCGCTGGTGCTCCGGCTCGGCGAGCCCGGCGACGCGGACCGCGTGTTCGCCCTGCACCAGCGGTGCTCGATGAACACCCTTTTCCAGCGCTACCACACCGGGATGCGCACGGTGCCCCGTCGCTGGCTGCACCGGCTGCTCACGCCGCCGCGCGGGCTCAGCCTGCTCGCGATGTGCGGCCGCGAGACCGTCGGGCTCGGCCAGCTGCTTCCCGCCGGCCCCGACCGGGCCGAGGTGTCCCTGCTGGTCGAGGACTCCTGGCAGCGCGACGGGGTGGGCACCGCGCTGATGATCAGGCTGGCCACGCTCGCCGCGATCCGCGGCCATCGGGAGCTGGTGGCGGTCTGCCTGCCCGGTCAGGACGCGATCATCCGCACCGCCGTGCGAGCCGGGCTCACCGCCGCCCGTACCGGCGGTGAGCCCGGTGAGAACGGGTCAGTGCGGATCGAACTGCCCGCCGGGTTCCGGTGACCGCTCAGCGAAGCTCTTTCCGGAACTTCACCAGCCGAGCGCTGAACCCCAGCCGATCCCGGTAGAACGGCACGGACAGCTCGTTGTTCGCCTCGGTCTCCAGCAGCATCACCTCGGCGCCGCATTCCCGCGCCCAGCCCAGCACGGACTCCATCAGCGCGGTCCCGGCGCCGTCCCGCCGCTGCCCGGCGGACACGGCGAGCGCGTCGACCTGCACCCGGCGCCGGCCGAGGTCCCGTTCGAGCTGGAGCGATGCGTTCTCGGCCGGCTCCAGCAGCCTGGCGATCAGCATGCCGACGATCTCGCGGTCGCGGAGGGCGACCAGGAACAGCTGGTCCGGCTGCCCGCCCAGCGCCGAGCACAGTGCGTCGAACTTGTCGGCGAGCTCGGAGCAGTCCGGCACCTGGCTCAGATCCGGGTTCAGCTCGGCGAGGTAGCGGCCGGTGTCCCGCCAGACACGCGAGCAGCCGTCCCCGTCTCCGGGCACGGCCCGCCGCACCTTCACCGCGACCATGTTGACCATGACGACCACCCTGGCACGGGCCGCGGCGACCGGCGAGGCGTGCTCAGCGGTTCCAGAACCAGTCCTTGCCCCGGGCCTGGCGCAGCGCCTGCTTCTTGCGCTCGGCCGCCAGCCGGTCCAGGTAGAGCAGCCCGTCGAGATGATCCGTCTCGTGCTGCAGGCACTGCGCCATCACGTCTTTTCCTTGCACCGTAACGGGTTCGTTGCGCAGGTCGACCCCGCGCACCACCGCGTGCTTCGCACGGGTGGTTGGGAACCACAGCTCGGGGACGGACAGGCAGCCTTCGTCGATCTCGTGCGTCTCCTCGGACAGCTCGACGATCTCCGGGTTCAGCACGTAGCCGATCTGGCCGTGCACGTTGTAGCTGAACGCGCGCAGCCCCACCCCGATCTGCGGGGCGGCCAGCCCGGCGCGGCCCGGCTTGTCCACCGTGTCCAGCAGATCGTTGACCAGCGACTCGGTGCCCTTGTCGAACTTGAGCACCGGATCGCAGACGGTCTTGAGCACCGGGTCGCCGAAGTAGCGCAGTTCCCGCACGGCCATGGTTCGAACTCCCTCTCTCGCCGCGAGAGCTTAACGCCGGTTAGGCGCGCAGCCGCAGGCCCTTCGGGGTGGCGCGGAAACCGGCCTGGGTGAGCACCTCGGACAGCGCCGAGGTCAGCGCGTGCTCGCCGTCGGCGCGCTGCACCGCGAGCTGGCCGAGCCAGCCCTCCCGGACCGCCCTGGACAGGGCTTCGGCGGCCAGCCGCAGGCTCGGTTCGTCTTCGGTGAAGGACAGCAGCGACCGGCCGCCGCGTTCCACGTACAGCGCGGGCACCCCGTCCACCAGCACGGCGAGCGCGCCCGCCTTGCGCGCCGGGCGGTGCTTGGTGCCGCCCACCGGCGCTGGCCAGCCCAGCGCGGCGCCGTAGGGCTGCGCCGGGTCGGACGCGGCCAGCACCACCGCGCCACCGGTGGCGGCCGGGTCGCGCTGCCGGGCGCCGGTGTCGGACACCGCCCGCAGCCGGTCCACCGCGCCCCGCGCGGCGAACTGGGCGGCACCGAGGCCCTCCACCACATAGCCGCGGATGACCTGCCCGGAGTCCTCCATCCCGCGCAGCACCTTGTAGATACCGGAGAACCCGCCGGTGACCCGCTCGGTCTCCAGCGCGCCTCTGGTCAGCACCCCGTGCCGTTCCAGGAAGGCTTCGGTGCGGGCATGGGTCCGCCTGGTCGGGTCGGCCTCCCGCGCCGGGGTCAGCGCCCAGCGCCCGGCCACCGTCGGCGGCCCGGTGCGCGAAGGCATGGCGGGCCGGCCGGCCCGCATCCTGGCGTACCGGCCGCGTGGTGCGCTGCGGCGTGGTTTGTGCGTGGCGCCCCGCCCGGAGACCTGGGCGCGGACCGGGCCGAGGGTGTCGCCGGTGACCACCCCCGCCCACACCAGGTCCCACAGCGCGGCCACCACCTCGGCGTCCTCCGGCGGGGACTCCACCAGCGGGGATGCCCTGTCCACCAGCTGCCGGAAGAACAGCGCGCCACCGTCCAATGTGGACTTAATGGCCCGGTGCAGCGGAGTGTCCGGCACGTTCTCCTCGACCTCGGGCAGCAGCAGGTCGGCCACGTCGGCGGGGGCCAGCGCGAGCCAGCCGTCCCCACCGGCTAGTCCGCCGCACCCGCACCAGGTGACTTCGCCCGCGGCGGTGAGCTCGTCCAGCAGCGCCGGGTAGTAGCCGGGCAGCCTGCTGGGCAGGATCAGCGACTCCACCGCGCTGGCCGGCAGCGGCGCCCCGGCCAGCTGCTCCACCACCGAGAGCACATCGTCCGCCGTGGGCGCCCCCCGCAGTGTCTTGCGGGACACCCGCACCCGGTCGGCCTCAACAACCGGGCTGGCGCGAGTATCGGTTACTGAGGCCTCCGAGCTCGCGCCGATTCCGTGCCAGGAAGGCAGGAACCGCCCGAGTGCGGCCGGTTCCACCGGTTCCACCTCGGCCCGCAGCCTGGCCAGCGAGGCGCGCCGCAGCCGGCGCAGCACCGCCGCGTCGCAGTATTCGACCCCGCCCGGATGCGCGGGATGGGCCGACCCGGCCTCCGCCCTGCCGACCGGGCTCAGCTCACCGCGGACCAGCCTGCCGTCGGAGGTCATCCGGTCCAGCACCCCGGTGACCACGGCGGTGCCGAGCCCGAACCGCGCGGCGGCCTGCTCGGCCGGGAACGGGCCACGGCAGCGCGCGTATCGGATGAGCAGTTCGCCCAGCGGGTCGGCCACCGGCTCGGTGAACACCTCGGGCACGCCCACCGGCAGCGCCACGCCCAGCGCGTCCCGCATCCGCCCGGAGTCCTCGATCGCGATGAACCGCCGCTCACCCGCGATCCGCACCCGGATCACCCGGCGGGCGGATTCCAGCTCGCCGAGCCACTCCGGCGCGACCCCGCGCTCGGCCGCCTCGGCCTCGGTCAGATCGCCGAGGAACCGGAGCAGGTCTGCGGTGTCCTCCGCGTTGCGGGCATGCCTGTCTTCGTCGAGCCGCTGCAGCGACCGCTCGACCTCGGCCACCACCTCCGCGTCGAGCAGTTCCCTGATCGCCTCGGTGCCGAGCAGTTCGGCCAGCAGCGACGAGTCCAGCGACAGGGCGGCGGCCCGCCGCTCGGCCAGCGGCGCGTCGGTCTCGTAGAGGAACATGCCGACATAACCGAACAGCAGGCTGCGGGCGAACGGCGACGCGGACGGGGTCTCCACCTCGACCACCCGCACCCGTCTGGCCCGGACGTCGGCCATCAGCTCGCGCAGGCCGCCCACGTCGTAGACGTCCTGGAGGCACTCGCGCATCGCCTCCAGCACCACCGGGAAACGCTCGTACTTCGCGGCCACCGATAGCAGCTGCGACGCCCGCTGCCGCTGCTGCCACAGCGGGCTGCGCCGGCGCGGGTCGCGCCGCGGCAGCAGCAGGGAACGGGCCGCGCACTCCCGGAACCTGGCGGCGAACAGCGCCGATCCGCCCACCTCCGCGACGATCAGCTGCTCGACCTCCTCCGGATCCAGCAGCACGTCCTCCGCCGTGACGGTGACCTCGCCGCCGTCGGAGTCCAGCGCGTCCGGTAGCCGCAGCACGATCCCGTCGTCGGAATGCGCCACCTGCGCGTCCACCCCGCGGTTCTCCCGGAGCCTGGCCGCGATCGCCAGCGCCCACGGCGCGTTCACCTGCGCGCCGAAGGGGGAGTGCAGGATCACCCGCCAGTCCCCGAGTTCGTCGCGGAACCGTTCCAGCAAGATGGTGCGGTCGTTCGGCAGATGCCGGGTCGCGGCCCGCTGTTCCGCCAGGTAGCCCAGCAGGTTGGTGCGGGCCCGCTCGTCCAGCCCGGCCGCCGCGGCCCGCTCCACCGCCCGCTCGGAGTCCAAAGTGGACAATTCGCGGACGAAGGCGCCGAGTGCCCTGCCGAGCTCCAGCGGGCGGCCCGGCGCGTCGCCCTTCCAGAACGGCATCCTGGCCGGTTCGCCCGGTGCCGGCACCACGATCACCCGGTCATGGGTGATGTCGGTGATCCGCCAGGACGAGGTGCCCAGCAGCACGGTGTCGCCGACCCGCGACTCGTACACCATCTCCTCGTCCAGCTCGCCGACCCGCGAGCCTGGCCTGCCCTCGGTGCCCGGGGTCATCACGGTGAACAGCCCGCGGTCCGGGATGGTGCCGCCCGAGGTCACCGCCAGCCGCTGCGAGCCCGGCCTGCCGTGCAGCTCGTCGGTCACCCTGTCCCAGGTGATCCGCGGCCGCAGCTCGCCGAACTCCTCGCTCGGGTACCGGCCGGCCAGCATGTCCAGCACCGCGTGCAGGGCGTCGTCCGGCAGCGCCGCGAAGGGGGCCGAGCGCCGGACCAGCGCGGCCAGCTCGGTGACCGTCCACGACTCCAGCGCGACCATCGCGACCACCTGCTGGGCCAGCACGTCCAGCGGGTTGCGCGGATAGCGCACCGCCTCGATGGAGCCCGACGCCATCCGTTCCGCCACCACCGCGCAGGAGACAAGGTCACCGCGGAACTTCGGGAACATCACCCCGCTGGACACCGCGCCAACCTGGTGCCCCGCCCTGCCGACGCGCTGCAGCCCGGAGGCCACCGTCGGCGGGGCCTCGATCTGCACGACCAGGTCCACCGCGCCCATGTCGATGCCCAGCTCCAGGGACGAGGTGGCGACCACGCAGGGCAGCCGCCCGGTCTTGAGCTCCTCCTCCACCCGGGTCCGCTGTTCGCGGGACATCGAGCCGTGGTGCGCCTTGGCCACGGTGTCTTCGGTGACCTCTATGCCGACGGTCAGCCCGGACTCGCCGATCGCCTCCGCCGGATAGCGCTGCCCCGGCTGGAGCTCCGGCGTCTTCCCGGCGGCGAGCTCGTTCAGCCGCGCGGTCAGCCGCTCGGTCAGCCGGCGGGAGTTGGCGAACACGATCGTCGACCGGTGCGCCCTGATCAGCTCGAGCACCCGCTCCTCCACCGCGGGCCAGATCGACGGCCGGTTGACCGCCGCGCCGCCGATCTCCTCCTGGGTACCGATCCCGCCCTCAGCCGGCAGTTCGGGCATGGTCAGGGCGTCCATCGGCGAGGCGGGCGCGTCCAGGCTGCCCATGTCCTCGACCGGGACCTCGACCCGCACCTCGATCGTCTTGGCCAGTTTCGGCTGCACCACCCGCACCGGCCTGCCGCCACCGAGGAAGGCGCTCACCTCGTCCACCGGCCGGACGGTGGCGGAAAGGCCGATCCGCTGGGCGGGCCGCGGCAGCAGCGCGTCCAGCCGTTCCAGGGACAGCGCCAGGTGCGCGCCGCGTTTGCCGGCGGCCACCGCGTGCACCTCGTCCACGATCACCGTCCGCACCCCGCGCAGCGACTCCCTGGCCGAGGAGGTGAGGATCAGGAACAGCGACTCCGGCGTGGTCACCAGGATGTCCGGCGGGGTCCTGGTGAAGGATCGCCGCTCGGTGGTGGTGGTGTCGCCGGTGCGCATGCCGACCTCGATCTCCGGCGGGTCGAGGCCGAGCCTCCGGGAGGCCTGTGAGATTCCGGCAAGTGGCGCGCGGAGGTTGCGCTGCACGTCCACCGCGAGCGCCTTCAGCGGGGAGACGTACAGCACCCGGCAGCGTTCGGTCGGCTTCGGCGGTGGTGGCTCCACCGCCAGCCGGTCCAGTGCCCAGAGGAACGCCGCCAATGTCTTGCCGGAGCCGGTCGGGGCCACCACCAGCGCGTGCTGCCCGGCGTGCGCCGCGCGCCACGCGCCGGCCTGCGCGTCGGTGGGCGCGGCGAACGCCCCCGTGAACCAGTCCCTGGTCGCGGGGGAGAACAGTTCGAGCGCCGATGCAGCCACGCCGACCATCATGCGTCGGGGCACCGACAGTTTCCGAGCGGGGGCCACCGGCGACCGGTCCCGACCTCGGTGAACCTGGCGCGGATCACCGTCACTTGGCGGGTCCGTACCCGTGCCCGGCCGTCAACATGGCAGCATCACGACGCGATCGTGGTACTGCGTTCGTCTGAGGGGGAGCCGTGCGGATCCTGTCGGTGGATCTGGGGACGTCGAACACCGTCGCCGTGCTGTCCGCGCACGGCCGTCCACCGAGAGTGGTCGAGGTGGACGGCTCGGCCACCATGCCCTCCGCGGTGTTCGCCGACGAGGACGGCACGCTGATGGTCGGCCGGGACGCCGAGCGCCGGGCACGCCTGGACCCGACCCGGTTCGAGCCCAACCCGAAGCGCCGGGTCGACGAGCAGACGCTGCTGCTCGGGGACGACGTGGTGCCGGTGAACGAGGCGCTGGCCGCGGTGCTGCGGCGGGTGCTCGAAGAGACCTCACGCCAGCTCGGCGGCGAGCAGCCCGACGAGATCAGGCTGACCCACCCGGCCCAGTGGGGACCGGTGCGCCGCAACGTGCTGCTCTCCTCGGCCAGGCTGGCCGGCGCGACCGGCACGATCCTGCTGGTCCCCGAACCCGTCGCCGCTGCCGCCCACTTTGCGTCCTTTCCCGGCGCGTCTCTCGCCCCGGGCCAGGCGCTGGCCGTGTACGACCTTGGCGCCGGCACCTTCGACGTCGCGGTGGTCGGCGCCACCCAGAACGGGTTCGTGGTGCTCGCCGAAGACGGCCTGCCCGACCTCGGCGGTCTCGACGTGGACCAGGCACTGCTGGTGCACGTCGGCCGCGAGGTCTCGCACCGCGACCCGCAGCGCTGGCAGCGGCTGCTGCGCCCGGAGTCCACCCCGGACCGGCGCACCCGGCGCTCGCTGCAGGAGGACGTGAAGGCCGCCAAGGAGGCGTTGTCCCGGCACCCGCAGACCGAGGTGCCGATGCCGGAGCCGTTCACCGACGTGCTGGTCACCCGCGCGGAGCTGGAGGCGCTGGTCCGGCCGGCGATGCTGCGCAGCGTGGAGCTGCTGGCCAGGACGGTGCGCTCGGCCGGGCTGGCCCCGGCGAACCTCGGCGGGATCTACCTGGTCGGCGGTTCGAGCAGGCTGCCGCTGGTCGGCAGCATGATCGCGGAGAAGCTGGGCGTGGTGCCGTCGAGCCTGGACCAGCCGGAGACCGCGGTCGCGCTCGGTGCGCACCACGTCGCCGCGGACGGCATCAGCATGCGCACCCAGAACGTGGCGGGCCAGGTCGCGAATGCCGGACCAGGCGTGGCGCCGGCGCAGACCGGCCCGCACACCCCGCCGCCGATGGCCACGCGGCAGGGTGGCTACCCGCCCGCGCCGCCGCAGTACCCGCCCGGCGGGTTTCCCGGCGGCGGCCCGCAGGCGCCCTCGAACTTCCCGAGCTACCCGGTGGCCGGCGGCGCCAAGACCGGCGGGAACCGCCGCAAGCTGCTGATCGGGATCGCGGCTGCGGTGGTGGTGCTGCTCGGGGCCGGTGCGGCGATCTTCTTCACCAGCACGTCCTCGGCGACCACCTACACCGCGGCGGAATGCCAGCAGCCGGGCAGCCCCGACGACAAGGGCTTCACCGGCTGCCTGCGCCAGCTGGCCGGCAAGATCGCGGACGAGGCCCAGTGCGGCGCGGGGATGGGCAACGGGCAGATCGCGCCGCCGGCTGGGGAGGACTTCGGGGTGGCGGCCACCTGCTCGGCACCCGCGCTGGCCGGCGCGCAGCTCAGCTACGTGCACGGGCATTCGGCGGCCTCGCTCAAGGAGTACACCGACCGGCTGCTCGCCTCGGCCGGCGGGGACCGGGTGGAGGCGGAATGGAAGGGCAACGGGCTGCAGGGCCGGTACGCCACCGCCGCCGGGAAGACCTCGTCGGTGCTCGTCTTCACCGCGTCGGACCGGCCGCTGGCCGGGATCATCTACCAGGTCAACGGCACCGATCAGCCGACCGCGAGCAGCCCGTCGGACCTGGCCGACTACTTCGAGCGGACCGTGCAGCCCGGCGACTGAACCCCGGGCTCAGCGGCGCCGGTAGTTGCGCAGCAGGACCACCAGCGCGCCGGCCACGCAGGCGATCGAGGCGAGGGACAGTGCGGTGGACATGCCTCCACGGTACGTCCATCCGCTCGACTAGGCTGGCCGTCGATGCGTATCACGGTGTTCCGGCGGTTGATGGCGGACGAGTTCGGGGCGGGCCGGGCGGAATCCCTTGCCATGGACCACGTGCTCAGCGACCTCGGCGGCCGCACGGTGGACCAGGCGCTGGCCGCGGGGGTGCCCGTCAAGCAGATCTGGCGTGCGGTCTGCGCGGCGTTCGAGGTGCCCGCTGAACGCCGGTGAAGGCACCGAACGGCACCGATCTCGTCCGGCGGAGAAAAGATCCGGGAAATCCTACCCGGTGGGTGTGTCACTTCCGACCTCGAACAAGTGTTCGTCTATGGTGTTGTGCACACCGGGGCCAGCTGTCCACAGATCGCCGCCGAGACCTGGAATTGTCGGTCCCCGTCCGTAGCGTCGGACCCGAAGAACTTCCGAACAAGCGCCAACCAGACTGAGGTGGGTTTTCATGGCACCAGCAGCACCGGACCGGGACAAGGCACTCGAGCTTGCCCTGGCACAGATCGACAAGCAGTACGGCAAGGGCTCGGTGATGCGCCTCGGCGAGGAGGGCCGCGCCCCGATCGCGGTGATCCCGACCGGTGCCATCGCGCTGGACGTCGCACTCGGCATCGGCGGTCTGCCCCGCGGCCGCGTGGTGGAGGTCTACGGCCCGGAGTCCTCCGGTAAGACCACGGTCGCGCTGCATGCGGTGGCCAACGCGCAGAAGGCGGGCGGGATCGCCGCGTTCATCGACGCGGAGCACGCGCTGGACCCGGAGTACGCCAAGGCGCTCGGCGTTGACACCGACGCGCTGCTGGTCTCCCAGCCGGACACCGGTGAGCAGGCGCTGGAGATCGCGGACATGCTGATCCGCTCCGGCGCGCTGGACATCCTGGTGATCGACTCGGTGGCCGCGCTCGTGCCGCGCGCCGAGATCGAGGGCGAGATGGGTGACAACCACGTCGGCCTCCAGGCCAGGCTGATGAGCCAGGCGCTGCGGAAGATCACCGGTGCGATGAGCAGCTCGGGCACCACCGCGATCTTCATCAACCAGTTGCGCGAGAAGATCGGCGTCATGTTCGGCTCCCCGGAGACCACCACGGGTGGCAAGGCGCTGAAGTTCTACGCCTCGGTCCGGCTGGACGTTCGCCGCATCGAGACGCTCAAGGACGGCGGCGAGCCGGTCGGCAACCGCACCAGGGTCAAGGTCGTGAAGAACAAGGTCGCCCCGCCGTTCAAGCAGGCCGAGTTCGACATTCTTTACGGCAAGGGCGTCTCCCGCGAGGGTTCGCTCATCGACATGGGCGTGGACCAGGGCATCCTGCGCAAGTCCGGTGCCTGGTACACCTACGAGGGCGACCAGCTCGGCCAGGGCAAGGAGAACGCCCGCCGCTTCCTGCTGGAGAACCCGGACGTGGCCAACGAGATCGAGAAGATGATCAAGGAGAAGCTCGGCATCGGCGCGAAACTGGACGCCGACCCGGCCGAAGCCGCCGTACCCGCTCCGGTCGACTTCTGATCTTCTGATCTTGGGCGGAGTGTGCTCGCGGAGTGCGCTCGCCAGGGGATCATCCGTGATGGTTTCTGGGGGCCGAGCCCCCAGACCCCCACGGTGCGAGCTCCTCGCCCTGCGGGAGTGGGCGCGTGGGGGGAGACCAGCGGGTGGTTGAGGTTTGGTGAATTCGGTGGAGTGGGTATGGCGAAGGTGAATCCGGAGGAGTTGCCGCCGGAGGAGAGGGCGAAGAAGGCCAAGGAGGTCTGTTTCGACCTGCTCGCGGCCCGGCCGCGGACCAAGGACGAACTGCGGCAGGCCTTGCGCCGTAAGGGCTTCGACGAGGAAACCCGGGAAACGCTGCTCGGCAAGCTGGACCGGGCCGGTCTGGTCGACGACGCTGCGTTCGCGGAGCTGTGGGTACGTACCCGCCACACCAACCAGGGACTCTCCAGAACGGCACTGGTCAACGAGCTCAAGCGCAAGGGCGTGGATGCCGAGATCGCGGTGGAGGCCGCGGGCGAGGTCGATCGTGACGCGGAAGAAGAACGCGCCCGCGAGCTGGTGCGCAAACGGATGCGCTCGATGACCTCGCTCGACGAGGAGACCGCCACCAGGCGGCTGCTCGGCATGCTCGCCCGCAAGGGCTACCCCTCGGGCCTCTGCTACACGGTGGTCCGCGAGGAACTCCGGCAGGCCGGCGCCGAAGCCACCATGCTTGACGACGTGGTACCGGAATAACCGGGAGCAGCCGTGCTCGTCCTGCGCTCCCTCGTGCTGTTCGGCCTGGCCGCGCTGTTCGAGATCGGCGGGGCCTGGCTGATCTGGCAGGGCGTGCGGGAACACCGCGGCTGGGTCTGGATCGGTGCTGGGGTGGCCGCGCTCGGGCTGTACGGGTTCGTGGCCACCCTGCAGCCGGACGCGAACTTCGGCCGCATCCTGGCCGCCTACGGTGGTGTCTTCGTCGCGGGCTCGCTGGCGTGGGGCATGGTCGCCGACGGCTACCGGCCGGACTCCTACGACGTCATCGGCGCCCTGATCTGTCTGGCCGGAGTCGCCGTCATCATGTACGCGCCTCGCGGGTGAGCCCGGCTAGGCGATCCCCGCGGCCTGCATGGCGAGCGCCTCCACCCGGCCGAAGTCCTTGGCGGACAAGGCATCCTTCGGTGTCAGCCAGGAACCGCCTACGCAGCCGACGTTCGGCAGCGCCAGATAGCCCGCCGCGGTCCCCGGGGTGATCCCGCCCGTCGGGCAGAACCGCAGGCCCGGCAGCGGGCCTCCGATCGAGCGCAGGAAGTCGATGCCGCCACTGGCCTCTGCCGGGAAGAACTTGAGCGCGTCGAGGCCGCGCTCGGCCAGCCGCATCGCCTCCGACACCGTCGCGGCGCCGGGCAGGAACGGCAGCCCGGTCTCGAAAGCCGCCTCCAGCACCGCGTCCGTGCTGCCCGGGGTGACCAGGAACCCGGCGCCGGCTTCGGCCGCGCGCCGGGCCTGCTCCGGTGAGGTGACCGTGCCGGCGCCGACCACGATGCCGGGCACCTCCCCGGCCACCCGCTCGATCGCGTCCAGCGCGACCGGGGTCCGCAGGGTCACCTCGATCGCCCTGATCCCGCCGGCGAGCAGCGCCTCGGCGACCGGCACCGCGTCGGCGGCGTCGGTCAGCACCACCACGGGCAGGACGGGGGACAGGTCGAGCAGATCGGACCCGGTGGTCACGCCGGCACCTCCAGTGTTGTGAGAACTGCCTTGATTCTTACCTACGTGCCCGCGCGGGTGCGCCGAAGTGCCCCGGTGTGAGCTGGCCGAAGACACTCGCGCCCTGATCGGCCGGGCCGACCGCGCGGCGCAGCGCGGTGAACAGCTCCCGGCCGGTCCCCGTCCAGGCTGCCTCGCCCGGCGGCGAGTCCACCAGCTCACGCCCGTTCAGCTCGTGTTCGCCGACCAGCACGTCGAGCCTGCCGGCGCCGGCGTCGAGCAGGATCGGGTCGCCGTCCGCGATCCGCGCGATCGGGCCACCGGACGCGGCCTCCGGGGTCAGCTGGATGGCGGCCGGGACCTTGCCGGACGCGCCGGACATCCGGCCGTCGGTGACCAGTGCCACCTGGTGCCCGCGATCCATCAGCACGCCGAGCGCGGGGGTCAGCCCGTGCAGCTCCGGCATCCCGTTGGCCCCCGGCCCCTGGTTGCGGATCACCACGACCACGTCCCGGTCCAGCTCACCGGCGCGGAAGGCGAGGTCGAACTGCTCCTGGCCGGTGAACACCCTGGCTGGGGCGTGCACTCGGCGATGCCCGGGTGCCACCGCGGACACCTTCATCACCGCGCGGCCGAGGTTGCCGGACAGCATCCGCAACCCGCCGTCCGGCGCGAACGGGCGCTCCGCGGGCCGTAGCACCGTCTCGTCCAGGCTGCGCGTGGGCACGTCGCGCCAGACCAGCCCGTCGTCGCCAAGGATCGGCTCCTGCCGGTAGCGGTGCAGCCCGTCCCCGGCCACGGTCCGCACGTCCTCGTGCAGCAGCCCGGCGTCCAGCAGGGTGCCGACCAGGAACTGCACCCCGCCCGCCGCGTGGAAGTGGTTGATGTCCGCGCTGCCGTTCGGGTACACGTTCGCCAGCAGCGGCACGACCGCGGAAAGCTCGGCGAAGTCGTCCCAGGTGAGCTGGATGCCGGCGGCCGCCGCGACCGCCACCAGGTGCAGGGTGTGGTTGGTCGAGCCGCCGGTAGCCAGCAGCGAGACCACGCCGTTGACCACCGAGCGCTCGTCCACCACCTCCGCGATCGGCGTGTAGTGCTCGTTCCGGGAGAGTTCGACGATCCGCCTGCCCGCCTGCTCGGTCAGCGCCCGCCGCAGCGGTGAGCCGGGGTGCACGAAGCTGGCGCCGGGCAGGTGCAGGCCCATCACCTCGACCACCATCTGGTTCGAGTTCGCAGTGCCGTAGAAGGTGCAGGTGCCCGCCGAGTGGTAGGACGCGGACTCGGCCTCCAGCAGGTCCTCCCTGCTCGCTTTGCCCTCCGCGAAGAGCTGGCGGATCCTCGCCTTTTCCTTGTTCTGCAGGCCGGAGCTCATCGGCCCGGCCGGCACCAGGATGGCGGGCAGGTGGCCGAACGCGAGTGCGCCGATCAGCAGCCCCGGCACAATCTTGTCGCAGACGCCGAGCAGCAGCGCGCCGTCGAACATCTCGTGCGACAGCGCGATCCCGGTGGCCATCGCGATCACCTCGCGGCTGAACAGCGAGAGCTCCATCCCGGCCCGGCCCTGGGTGATGCCGTCGCACATCGCGGGCACTCCGCCGGCGAACTGGGCGACCCCGCCCGCTTCCCGCGCCGCGTCCTTGAGCCACGCCGGGTATTCGTGCAACGGCTGGTGCGCGGAGAGCAGATCGTTGTAGGCCGACACGATGGCGATACCGGGCTTGCGCAGCCCGCGGATCGCGAGCCGGTCGGAACCCTCGCAGGCGGCGAACCCGTGCGCGAGGTTGCTGCAGGCCATTCCGGCGCGAACCGGCCCCTGGCTCCTGGTCGCGGCGGTGCGTGCCAGATAGGCGGAGCGACCGTCCGCGCTGCGTGCCGCGATCCGGGCGGTGACTTCGGCAATGACAGGGTGGACGGGGTGGACTTGCATGGCAGGCCTCCTCGCGGCGCGTGACCTGGCGGTCTGGCGGCGCCGGCGTCGGAACACTTTCTTCGGGTGTCCGGCGGACGGCTGCACTGGCGTCGCTCGGCGGTGACAGTCGACACAGTACCCAGACGTACACCCCGAATCAAAATCGATTAAGTAGATCGTTTCGCGTGACCCCAATCACGGCATCTACCCTGCGTGTGCTACTTGTCACACTGCACATGACACGGCAGAGTCGGCGGGTATGCGGCCAGGGGTTCACCGCCCTGGCCAGGTCGGCGAACTGACTCGGAGGTATGAATGTCCACCACCGAAATTACTGAGCTTCGTCGAACGATCGGCCAGCTTCGCCAATGCGTCGGGGCACTTCGCTCGAGATACGGCGACGCCTCCGTGGTGCGCCGTCTCGCGAACGATGTAGAGCGGCTCGACATCGACGCGAACGAGCTCGACGAGGCACCGCCGGTGCCTGCCCAGCCGAAGGCGGTGGACCGGGAGGAAGTGGTGGTCGTGCCGGACACCCCCTACGACCCTTCGCTGTGGCACGGCGCCGATGACGAAGGCGTCGGCGGCTACCAGCGTGATCAGCGGTGAGCCTCCAGGCAAAACGAGCTGCGACCGGCCTCCTGGCCCCATCGCGGGCTTGGATCACCGAGAAGACCCTGCGCACGGACCGGTGGTGGCTGCAGCCGCTGCTCACCGTGCTCGGGCTCAGTGCCTTCGTGATCTACGCGACCATCCGCTCGTTCGTGCGCACCGCCTACTGGGTGGAGGAATACCACTACCTGACGCCGTTCTATTCGCCGTGTCTCAGTGATTCCTGCGTGCCGGGATCGAGCCACTTCGGCACGCCGTTCCCCGAGTTGCCGGGGTTCATGCCGCTCGGGTTCGTGGTGCTGCCGTTCCTGCTCGGTTTCCGGCTGACCTGCTACTACTACCGAAAGGCCTACTACCGGTCGGTGTGGGCTTCGCCGCCGGCCTGTGCGGTCGGTGAGCCGAAGGCCATCTACACCGGTGAGACCCGGCTTCCGCTGATCGTCCAGAATGCGCACCGCTATTTCTTCTACGCGGCGCTGGTCGTCTCGCTGATCAATACCTATGACGCGATCACGGCATTCCACGGATCGGGCGGCGGCTTCGGCTTCGGGATGGGCAACATCATTCTGACCGGCAATGTGCTCCTGTTGTGGGCCTACACCCTTTCCTGTCATTCCTGCCGGCACATCGCCGGCGGGCGGCTCAAGCACTTCTCCAAACATCCGGTCCGATACCGGCTGTGGACCCAGGTTTCCAAGCTCAACACCCGGCACATGACATTGGCCTGGACGACGCTGGGTACGCTGGTCCTCACCGATCTGTACGTAATGCTCGTGGCCAGTGGCGCGATTTCGGACCTGCGCTTCATCAACTAAAAACGGCGCCATTCGCGCCGGTAACAGCGTCAACCAGCTCTGAGGTGACATTTTCATGACCGAGGTCGAACGGCTCAACTACGACGTGGTGGTGATCGGCGCGGGCGGAGCCGGGCTCCGCGCGGTCATCGAGGCCCGGCAACGCGGGCTCAGCGTCGCGGTGGTGTGCAAGTCGCTGTTCGGCAAGGCGCATACCGTGATGGCCGAGGGCGGATGCGCGGCTTCGATGGGCAACGCCAACGCCAACGACAACTGGCAGGTGCACTTCCGCGACACCATGCGCGGCGGGAAGTTCCTGAACAACTGGCGGATGGCCGAGCTGCACGCGAAGGAGGCTCCGGACCGGGTCTGGGAGCTGGAGACCTACGGGGCGCTCTTCGACCGCACCAAGGACGGCCGGATCAGCCAGCGGAACTTCGGCGGGCACACCTACCCGAGGCTGGCGCACGTCGGTGACCGCACCGGCCTCGAACTGATCCGCACCATGCAGCAGAAGATCGTCTCGTTGCAGCAGGAGGACTTCCGCGAGCACGGTGACTACGAGGCGAAGGTGAAGGTCTTCGCCGAGTGCACCATCACCGAGCTACTTAAGGATGGCGACCAGATCGCCGGTGCCTTCGGGTACTGGCGCGAGAGCGGCCGGTTCATCCTGTTCGAGACCCCGGCCGTGGTGCTGGCCACCGGCGGGATCGGCAAGTCCTTCAAGGTCACCTCGAACTCCTGGGAGTACACCGGGGACGGGCACGCGCTGGCGCTGCGCAGCGGGGCGAACCTGATCAACATGGAGTTCGTCCAGTTCCACCCGACCGGCATGGTGTGGCCGCCCAGTGTGAAGGGAATCCTGGTCACCGAGGGCGTCCGCGGCGACGGTGGCGTGCTGAAGAACTCGGACGGCAAGCGGTTCATGTTCGAGTACGTGCCGGACGTCTTCAAGGGGCAGTACGCGGAGAGCGAGGAAGAGGCGGACCGCTGGTACGACGACGCGGACAACAACCGCCGCACGCCCGACCTGCTGCCGCGTGACGAGGTGGCCAGGGCGATCAACTCGGAGGTCAAGGCGGACCGGGGGTCCCCGCACGGCGGGGTGTTCCTGGACATCGCCAGCAGGCTGCCGACCGAGGAGATCAAGCGACGGCTGCCCTCGATGTACCACCAGTTCAAGGAGCTGGCGGACGTCGACATCACGAAGGAGCCGATGGAGGTCGGTCCCACCTGTCACTACGTGATGGGCGGGATCGAGGTCGACCCCGACTCGGCGGCGGCCAGCGTGCCCGGCCTGTTCGCCGCGGGGGAGTGCTCCGGCGGTATGCACGGGTCGAACCGGCTCGGTGGCAACTCGCTGTCGGACCTGCTGGTGTTCGGCCGCCGCGCCGGCCTCGGCGCGGCCGACTACGTGCAGTCGCTCGACCGGCGCCCGGTGGTCGAGCAGTCCGATGTGGATGATGCGGCCAAGTTGGCGCTGGCGCCGTTCAACCCACCCGCCGACGGGGTGGAGGAGAACCCGTACACCCTGCACAGCGAGCTCCAGCAGTCGATGAACGACCTGGTCGGCATCATCCGCAAGGCCGAGGAGATCGAGCAGGCACTCGCCAAGCTCGCCGACATCAAGCAGCGGATCGGCGGGGTGACGGTGGAAGGGCACCGGCAGTTCAACCCCGGCTGGCACCTCGCGCTCGACCTGCGCAACATGCTGGTGGTCAGCGAATGCGTCGCCAGGGCGGCCCTGATGCGCACGGAGAGCCGCGGCGGGCACACCCGTGACGACCATCCGATGATGGATTCCCAGTGGCGCAACAAGTTGCTGGTGTGTTCGGTGGCCGACGAGGATCCGCTGACCCCCGGGGTGACGGTCACCGAGAAGCGCCCGGAGGGGATCCGCCAGGACCTGCTCGAGCTGTTCGAGCTCGGGGAGCTGGAGAAGTACTACACCGACGAGGAACTCGCCGGGCACCCGGGAAGGAAAGCTTGAGATGGGTTACAAGGCGAGCCTCCGGGTATGGCGTGGCGATGACGCCGACTCCGGTGAGCTGCGGGACTACAAGGTCGAGGCGAACGAGGGCGAGGTGGTGCTCGACATCCTGCACCGCCTGCAGGCCACCGAGGCCCCGGACCTCGCGGTGCGGTGGAACTGCAAGGCGGGCAAGTGCGGCTCCTGCTCGGCGGAGATCAACGGCAGGCCGCGGCTGCTGTGCATGACCCGGATGTCCACCTTCGAGGAGAACGAGGTCATCACGGTCACGCCGATGCGGACCTTCCCGGTGATCCGCGACCTGGTGTGCGACGTGTCCTTCAACTACACCAAGGCGCGGGAGATCCCGTCCTTCACGCCGCCCGAGGACCTCGCGCCCGGCGAGTACCGCATGCAGCAGGTCGACGTGGAGCGTTCGCAGGAGTTCCGCAAGTGCATCGAGTGCTTCCTGTGCCAGAACACCTGCCACGTGGTGCGTGACCACGAGGAGAACAAGGAGTTCTTCGCCGGCCCGCGGTACCTGATGCGGATCGCCGAACTGGAGATGCACCCGCTCGACGTCGCGGACCGTCGCCGGGAGGCGCAGAACGAGCACGGCCTCGGCTACTGCAACATCACCAAGTGCTGCAGCGAGGTCTGCCCCGAGGGCATCCACATCACCGACAACGCGCTCATCCCGATGAAGGAGCGCGTCGCCGACCGGAAGTACGACCCCGTCGTCTGGCTCGGCAGCAAACTCTTCAAACGCAACAAGTAACTTCTCGTCTGTCCGTGAAGGGCACCTTCAAGGTAGGCAAGGTGCCCTTCACGGCGTTAGCGGCCGGATCAGGTCGCTCCGCCGTCGAGCAGGGCGGCTTCCTTGACCTTCTGCGTCGGTCCGCTGGTGACCTTCTTGTTGCGCCGGTTCCGGCTTTCCAGGTACTTGGCGAGCCAGGTGAGCAGCAGGCACATCGCGATGTAGATCGCCGCGACCACGATGGTCACCGGCACCAGCGGGCGGCCGAACTCCGGGATACCGCCGAGGTAGCGGGCGTAGCGCAGGAGCTCCTCGTAGGTGATCAGGAAGCCCAGCGCGGTGTCCTTGAGCAGCACCACCAGCTGGCTGATGATCGTGGGCAGCATGGCCCGCAGCGCCTGCGGTAGCAGCACCTGGTTCATGGTCTGCGTCTTGCGCATGCCCAGCGCGTAGGCCGCCTCGCTCTGCCCGCGTGGCAGGGAAAGCACACCCGCCCGGAAGATCTCGGCCAGTACGGCGCCGTTGTACAGCGTCAGCCCGAGCACCACCGAGTAGAACGGGGCGCCAAGGCTGATCCCGTAGTGGAACATGAAGATCATGACCACCAGCGGGATGGCCCGGAAGAACTCCACGATCACCGTTGAAGGCACCCGGAAGATCGCGTGGTCGGACAGCCGGCCGGCGGCGAACAGTGCCCCGAACACCAGTGCCAGCACCGCGCCCGCGGCGAACGCCTTGAGGGTGTTCAGCAGCGCGGCCACCAGGTCTTCCTGGACCGTCTGGTACTCGAGCCAGCTCCAGACCTTGCCGTCGAACTGACCGGAGGCAGCGAAGCGGTAGATGACGAAGGCGACGAGCGCGGCGATCAGCAGGATGCCGGCGATCGCGTACACGCGGTACCGGGCGCGGGCCTTCGGTCCCGGAACATCGAACAGTACAGAGCTCACCGGGCCACACTCCAACGCTTCTCGAGGCTGCGCTGCAGCAGGGTCATCGGGATGACGAGGACGACGAAGAACAAGGCCACCCACAACAGGCCGATGAGCACGCTGTAGCCGCGCTCGGACAGGTACGCCTGGATCGCGCCGGCCTCGACCACGGAGAACCCGGCCGCGATGGTGGTGTTCTTCAGCAGTGCGATCAGGGTGCTCACCAGCGGCGGCACTACCGAACGCGCGGCCTGGGGAAGCACCACTTCACCGAGGATCTGCCCGAAGGTCAGTCCCAGTGCGCGGCCTGCCTCGGCCTGGCCGACCGGCACGGTGTTGATGCCGGACCGCACGACCTCGCAGATGAAGGCCGAGGTGTACAGCCCCAGCGCCACCACCGCGGCCACGAACGGGGAGAGGTCCATGACCTTCAGCAGTGGGAACGCGAAGGCGAAGAAAAAGAAGATCAGGGTCAGCGGCGTGTTGCGGAACAACGTCACGTAGGTGGTCGCCGCCGCGCGGAGCACCGGCACCGGGCTCACCCGCAGCATGGCGAGGATCGTGCCCCAGATCAGCGAGCCGACCGCGGCGAGCAGGAACAGCTCTATGGTCTTGAGGAACCCCGGACCGTAGAGGTCGAGATTGTCGAGTAGAACGTCCATCTTGTCCTCGTGGCTTGTGCAAGGAAGCGGGCCGGCATTCGAGTGCGGCGGAGACTCGGTGGAACGATTCGACCGGCGGGGCCATGATCGCGCCCCGCCGGTCGAAGGTCAGGTCAGTACCGCTCGAGTGCCGGCTTCTGCGCGGGCGACCCGGACTTGCCGAGGGTGTTGTCGTAGATCTTCTGCCAGGTGCCGTCGTCGAACGAGGCCTGCAGGATGTCGTTCACCTTGTCCCGCAGCGCCTTGTCGTCCTTCGGCAGGCCGATGCCGTAGGGCTCCTTGGAGAACGGCTCGCCGACGAGCTTGAACTTTTCCTGCTCCTGCGCCGCGTAACCCTTGAGGATCGCGTCATCGGTGGTGACGGCCTGTACCTGGCCGGTGTCCAGCTGGGTCACGCACTGCGAGTAGTTCTGCAGCTCGACGATGTTCTCGGGCTCGGTGTAGCCCTTCTCGCGCACGTTCTGGATCGGCGTGGAGCCGGTCACCGAGCAGACCTTCTTGCCCTTCAGGGTTTCCTTGCTGGTGATGTCGGTGTTGTCTTTCTTCACCAACAGGCCCTGGCCTGCCACGAAGTACGGGCCGGCGAAGCTGATCTGCTGCTTGCGCTTGTCATTGATGGTGTACGTGCCGACGTAGTAGTTCACGTCGCCGTTGGAGATAGCCTGCTCGCGACCGGCGGAGGGCACCGGCTTGTACTCGACCTTGTCCGCGCCGAAGCCCAGCTTGGCGGCGACGAGCTTGGCGATCTCGATGTCGAACCCGGTGTAGGTGTTCGTCGTCGGGTCCTTGTAGCCGAGGCCGGGCTGGTCTTCCTTGACGCCGATGATCGCCTTGCCGGCCGCCTTCATCTTGTCGAAGGTGGGCGAACCCGCGACGGTGACGTTCTGCTCGGCGGTCTGCGCCTGCTGACCCGAGTCGGTGGGGCTGCCCTCTTTGCCGCAGGCGGTGAGCACGAGCGCCCCAGCCATGAGTCCGACCGCAAGGGTACGGATTTTCATCTGCACGTCTCCTGTTCTGTTGCTGCGGCGCGCCCCGCGCCGCGGAGGAATTCTCAGTGAGTGAGGATCTTGCCGAGGAAGTCCTTCGCACGATCGGACTTCGGCTTGGTGAAGAACTCGTCCGGGGTGGAGTCCTCGACGATCTCGCCGTCGGACATGAACACCACGCGGTGCGCGGCCCGGCGGGCGAAGCCCATCTCGTGCGTGACCACGAGCATCGTCATGCCCTCCTTGGCCAGGCTGGTCATCACGTCCAGGACCTCCTGGACCATCTCCGGGTCCAGTGCCGAGGTCGGCTCGTCGAACAGCATCACCTTTGGCCGCATGGCCAGCGCCCTGGCGATCGCGACGCGCTGCTGCTGGCCGCCGGAGAGCTGCGCCGGGTACTTGTCGGCCTGGTTGGCGATGCCGACCCGGTCCAGCAGCTGCATCGCGGTCTTGCGGGCCTCCGCCGAGGAGACCTTGCGGACCTTCTGCGGCGCCAGCATCACGTTGTCCACGATGCTCTTGTGCGCGAACAGGTTGAACGACTGGAACACCATGCCCACGTCGGCGCGCAGGGCGGCGAGGGCCTTGCCTTCGGCGGGCAGCGGGTCGCCGTCCACCGCGATCTCGCCGGAGTTGATCGGCTCCAGGCGGTTGATCGCCCGGCACAGGGTCGACTTGCCGGACCCGGACGGGCCCAGCACCACGACGACCTGCCCGCGCGGCACCTCGAGATTGATGTCCTTCAGCACGTGCAGCTCGCCGAAGAACTTGTTGACGGCCGCCGCCTTGATCATCGGCGGCGCGGGCGTCGCTGCGGTCATCTGGCCTCCATGCCGGCGGAATAGCTCGGATCGGGTTTTGTTGCGCGTGACTCCGGGATCTAACACCGAACCAACCCCGGGGACCCGCCCTTTCGATCAAAACGCAACCTGAGTGTCACCGAATCCGCGGCCGGAAGCGGACCGATTTCACCCGGGTGCGGGCCACTGTAGTCACCCGCCGTATCCGGGTATCTGTCGAGGTCCGGATACGGGTAGTACTCCGGTAGTATTACGAGTAGTATCACTGGTATGAAGTTGAGCGTGAGCCTGGCCGCGGACGATGTGGCGTTTCTGGACGACTACGCCGCGAAGGCCGGGGTGGCCTCCCGATCGGCCGCCATCCAGCGCGCGATCGAGCTGCTGCGGGCCTCCCAGCTGGAGGACGCCTACAGTGCGGCCTGGGACGAATGGTCGGCCGGCGACGACGAACCGGCCTGGCAGGCCGCCACCGGAGACGGCGTCCTCGCCGGCCCGGCGCGCTGATGCGGCGGGCCGAGATCCGACTGGTCGAGCTGGAACCGGTACGCGGCTCGGAGGCCGACAAGACCCGCCCCGCGGTGATCGTCAGCAACGACGGCGCGAACGCGGTGGCCACCCGGCTCGGCCGGGGCGTGGTCACGGTCGTGCCGGTCACCTCGAACGTCTCGCGGGTCTTCCCGTTCCAGGTGCTGCTGCCCGCCGTGGAATGCGGGCTGGCCCGTGACTCGAAGGCCCAGGCGGAGCAGGTCCGCTCGGTGTCGGTGCAGCGCATCGGGCGGAAGGCGGGCCAGGTGCCGGGCGTGGTGATGGCCAGGCTGGACGACGCGTTGCGATTGCACCTCGGCCTGTGAGTACGCGGTTCCGGCGGAGGCTTACCCTGATTGATGCTTGACGTACCGCACTGAGGAGAACGGGTGACCCGGAGCTACCAGATCCGCACGTTCGGCTGTCAGATGAACGTGCACGACTCCGAACGCCTGGCCGGGCAGCTGGAGGACGCCGGTTACGTGCCGGCCGGCCCTGGCGGCGATCCGGACGTGGTCGTGTTCAACACCTGCGCGGTTCGTGAGAACGCGGACAACAAGCTCTACGGCAACCTCGGCCAGCTGCGTCCCGCGAAGACCGCCAACCCCGGGATGCAGATCGCGGTCGGCGGCTGCCTCGCGCAGAAGGACCGCGGCGAGATCGTCAAGCGCGCGCCCTGGGTGGACGTGGTCTTCGGTACGCACAACATCGGCTCGCTGCCCACCCTGCTCGAGCGCGCCCGGCACAACGCCGAGGCCGAGGTGGAGATCCTCGAGTCGCTGGAGACCTTTCCCTCCACGCTGCCGGCTCGCCGCGACTCCGCCTACTCCGGCTGGGTGTCCATCTCGGTGGGCTGCAACAACACCTGCACCTTCTGCATCGTGCCTTCGCTGCGCGGCAAGGAGCGCGACCGGCGGCCGGGGGAGATCCTGGCCGAGGTCGAGGCGCTGGTCGCGGAGGGCGTGCTGGAGGTGACCCTGCTCGGCCAGAACGTGAACTCCTACGGCGTGGAGTTCGGTGAGCGGGACGCGTTCTCCCGGCTGCTGCGGTCCTGCGGTTCGATCGACGGCCTGGAGCGGGTCCGCTTCACGTCGCCGCACCCGGCCGCGTTCACCGACGACGTGATCGACGCGATGGCCGAGACGCCGAACGTCTGCCACCAGCTGCACATGCCGTTGCAGTCCGGCTCGGACCGGGTGCTCAAGCAGATGCGCCGCTCCTACCGTTCCAGCCGGTTCCTGTCCATTTTGGACAACGTGCGGACGGCGATGCCGGACGCGGCCATCACCACCGACATCATCGTCGGCTTCCCCGGGGAGACCGAGCAGGACTTCGAGGCCACCATGGACGTGGTCCGCGAGGCCAGGTTCTCCAGCGCGTTCACCTTCCAGTACTCCAAGCGGCCGGGCACCCCGGCCGCGGAGATGCCAGGCCAGCTGCCGAAGCAGGTGGTGCAGGAGCGGTACAACCGGCTGGTGGAGCTGCAGAACGACGTCGCCTGGCAGGAGAACAAGAAGCTGGTCGGGCACAAGGTCGAGCTGCTGGTCGCTTCGGGCGAGGGCCGCAAGGACGCCGCCACGCACCGGATGAGCGGCCGGGCAAGGGACGGCAGGCTGGTGCACTTCAGCCCGGCCGGTGCCGCGGTGGACCGGGCGGTCCGCCCCGGCGACGTGGTCGAAGCGGTGATCAGCTACGGCGCGCCGCACCATCTGGTCGCGGACGGGGACCTGCTGTCCCATCGGCGGACCACAGCCGGGGACAACGCCGAGGCGGGGCTGCGGCCGAAGACCAACGGGGTCACCCTCGGGCTGCCCTCGTTCGGTGCGCCCCCGGTACAGCCAGTGCAGAACGGGTGTGGAGCATGACTGATCAGCCCAATGGCAACTCGGCCGACTTCAGCGAGCTGGCGGCGGACGTGGACGAGGTGGTCCGGAAGGCCGCTCGCACGGTGGAACTCGGCCGGCGCGGTTTCGTGATCGCGGTGGCGGTGTTCGTGCTGATCGTCGGCCAGGTGCTGCCCTGGGTCGGCGGCGAGGTCGGCTGGCAGGCGCTGCTCGGGCAGTCCGGCACCATTCCCCAACTGTTCGCCGGGACCTCCGCGGGGTTCGGCGTGCTCGCGGGGATGCTCGCGCTGGCCACCCGCCGCTGGTGGCTGACCTGGGTCTGCGCGGTGGGCGGCTGGTTCACCTCGGTGGTCGGGGTGCTGGCGGTGTGGTCGCAGCAGTCCTCGGCGGCGTCCGGCGCGGCCGGCGGCGGCCCTGGGATCGGGATGATCATCGCTGTCATCGCGACAATCGTGCTGGCGGTCAACTGGATGCGTACCGCCTGGTCGCGTAGCTGACCCCAGCCGGACGAGGTTTCCGGGCGGACATGGACATGCACGGGCAGGACCTGCTATACCTGGTTACGGTATACAGTATGCACCCACCAGTGAGGGTGATGAGAATGCCCGGTCCACTGCCCGTTCCTCCCTCTCGAGAAGTACGTGACTTCTACGGCCGCCGGTACCAGGTCGGCGCGAGCGACCGCGACCTGCTCGGCCGGTCCCGCAAATGGATGCTGTGGGCGGCGTGGGCCGCCATGCTGGCCGCCGGGGTAGGGCAGTACGGCTATGCCGCGCTGATGCCGGTGGTGGTGAGCACGCACGGCTGGACCACGGCGCAGGGGTTCGCGGTGCTCGCGGTGTGGTTCCTGTGCCAGAGCACCACGGTGTACCCGGCCGCCGCGCTCCGCCTGCCGCCGGTGGCGGCGATCTCGGCCGGTGCGCTGCTGTCCGCGGCCGGGCTGGTCACGCTGGGCGTCGCCGGGAGCTTTCCGGTCGTACTGGCGGGACACGCCCTGCTCGGCGGGATGGGTGCCGGGCTGATCTACGGCGCGGCCCTCGGCGCGGTGGCGAAGTGGTATCCGGAGCGCTCCGGCCGGACCGCGCTGGTCAGTGGTGCGTTCGGCTACGGCGTGCTCCCGTTGTTGCTGCTGTCCGGCTGGCTGGCGGGTCCGGCGGACACCGCGACGGTGTTCACCGCGACCGGGGCCGTGGTGCTGCTGGTCGCCGGCGCCTCGGCACTGATCCTGCGCGACCCGCCGCCGAACTGGTGGCCGGCGCATCTGGACCCGCGGCTGTGGGCGGTCGACAAGTCGGTCAATCCCGCCCTGCGCAACAACCGGCCCGCCATCCGGCACTACTCGGCCGGCGAACTGGTCCGGAGCCCGGTGTTCGTGCTGCTGTACCTGGCGGTGGTGTTCGCCGCGGCGGTCGCTTTGTTCGACCTCGGCTATCTCGCCCTGTTCACGATGGAGAGCGGCTGGGCGAGCGGGTTCGGGGCCGCCGCGGTGGGCGTGCTCGCCGGGGTGAGCGGCGCGGCGCGGTCGGCCGCGGGCTGGGCGGCCGACCGTTTCGGCAGGGCGCGGGTGCTGCGGGTCGCGCTGTGCACCGGCGGGCTGGCGCAGCTGCTGTTGCTGGGCGCCGGAGCGAACCGGTTGCCGGCACTGCTGCTCGTGGGTGCCGGACTGGCCGGCGCGGCCACCGGGATCTGCTACGCGCTGCTGCCCGGGTTGGTGGCTGGACATTTCGGCGACCGGCCGGGGCTGCCGAACTTCGGCCTGTTCTACGGGGCGAAGGCGGCGGGTGGCCTGCTCGGTGCCGGGATGGTCGCGTTCTTCGCGGTGCCCGCCCCGGATTCGGCCGGCTTCCCGGTGGCGGCGGTGCTCTGCTTCGTCTCGGCCGGCCTTGTCGGCCTGCTCTGGCAGCCGGGCCGCCCCTCCCTGCGCCTGCGCACCTGACCCGGGTCGATGCAGCGAAGGCCACCTTGCCTGCATTCAACGCAGGCAAGGTGGCCTTCGCTGCATCGGGGGTGTCAGAGCAGATTTCGGGCGAGGTGGGCGGTTTCGGTCGGGGTTTTGCCGACCTTGACGCCTGCGGTTTCGAGGGCTTCCTTCTTGGCGGCGGCGGTGCCGGAGGAGCCGGAGACGATGGCGCCGGCGTGGCCCATGGTTTTGCCTTCGGGGGCGGTGAAGCCGGCGACGTAGCCGACGACGGGTTTGGTGACGTTGGCGGCGATGTAGTCGGCGGCGCGTTCTTCGGCGTCGCCGCCGATTTCGCCGATCATGACGATGACGTCGGTGTCGGGGTCGGCTTCGAACGCGGCGAGGGCGTCGATGTGGGTGGTGCCGATGACGGGGTCACCGCCGATACCGACCGCGGTGGAGAACCCGATGTCCCGCAGCTCGTACATCATCTGATACGTCAAAGTGCCCGACTTGGACACCAGCCCGATCCGGCCCGCCCCGGTGATGTTCGCCGGGATGATGCCCGCGTTCGACTTACCCGGAGAGATCACACCCGGACAGTTCGGGCCGATGATCCGCGTCTTGGTGCCCTTGGCGACGGCGTGGGCCCAGAAGTAGGCCGAGTCGTGCACCGGGATGCCCTCGGTGATCACCACCGCCAGCCCAATCTCCGCGTCGATCGCTTCGATGACGGCGTCTTTGGCGAACTTCGGCGGCACAAAAATCACCGACACGTCGGCGCCGGTCTCTTTGATGGCCTCCTCGACCGTGCCGAACACGGTCAAGTCTGTGCCGTCGATGGTGACCGTCTGCCCGGCCTTGCGGGCATTGACCCCGCCCACGATATTCGTGCCCGACTTCAGCATCTTCGTGGCGTGTTTGGTGCCCTCGGAGCCGGTCAGGCCCTGCACGATCACCTTGCTGTGCTCATTCACAAAGATCGACATGACTCACGCACCTGCCGCTGCGAGCTCGGCGGCCTTGTCTGCCGCGTTGTCCATGGTGTCCACCTGGGTGACCAGGGGATGGTTCGCCTCTTCGAGGATCCTGCGGCCCTCGTCGACGTTGTTGCCGTCCAGCCGCACCACCAGCGGTTTGGACGCCTCGTCCCCGAGGATCTTCAACGCTTCCACGATCCCGGTCGCGACCGCGTCACACGCGGTGATCCCACCGAACACGTTCACGAACACACTCTTCACATCACTGTCGTGCAGGATCACGTCCAACCCGGCGGCCATCACCTCCGCCGACGCCCCGCCACCGATGTCGAGGAAGTTCGCCGGCTTCACCCCACCATGACGCTCACCCGCATACGCCACCACGTCGAGGGTGGACATGACCAACCCAGCACCATTACCGATGATCCCGACCTGACCATCCAGCTTCACATAGTTGAGGTCCTTAGCCTTAGCCTTGGCCTCCAACGGGTCCTCGGCCTGCTTATCCACCAACGCCTCATGCCCCGGCTGGCGGAACCCGGCGTTCTCATCCAGGGTGACCTTGCCATCCAACGCGATGATCTTGCCCTGAGGATCCCGCACCAGCGGATTCACCTCAACCAACGTCGCATCCTCAGACACGAACGTCTCCCACAGCTTCACCACCACCTCAGCGGCCTCATCCACCACCACGGCCGGGAACTTCCCCGCAGTCAAAATCTCAACCGCCTTGGCCCGATCCACCCCGCTGATCGCATCCACCGGGATCCTCGCCAACGCATCCGGACGCTCCACCGCCAGCTGCTCGATCTCCACCCCACCCTCAGCCGACGCCATCGCCAAAAACGTACGATTCGCCCGATCCAACAAAAACGAAAAGTAATACTCCTCCGCAATATCAGAAGCCGCGGCGACCATTACCCGGTGCACCACATGGCCTTTGATGTCCAAGCCGAGAATGGCCGCCGCCTTCTCGCTCGCTACGCCGGGGGATTCCGCCAGTTTCACGCCGCCGGCCTTCCCTCGGCCGCCGACTTTCACCTGAGCCTTCACCACCACCCGGCCGCCGATTCTGCGGGCCGCGGCACGGGCTTCGTCGGGACTGTCCGCCACGGCGCCCGGGAGCACCGGCACGCCGTGGGAGGCGAAGAGATCCCTCGCCTGATACTCGTAGAGGTCCATGCGACATAGTGTAGACTGTATGCAGTATGGAAGAAAGAGTTAGAGGAGCCGTGAGGCAGGTCACGTAGAGTAGTGACTGGCATCACCCAGACCAGACATTTCGTTCATTGTATGCTGTAGGCAGTCGACCAAATGGTCGTGAAAGCCCAGCTGACGCATACCCGATTGCTTGGAGTTGAGCATGCCACCTCGCGAGTTGCCGCAAGGCATGTCGGCGCAGCGGATCGACCGGCCGGTCCCGCTGCGTGAGCGGGTGTACCAGGCGATCCAGGAACTGATCATCTCCCGGCAGCTCGCGCCCGGCCAGCACCTGGTGGAGAGCGAGCTCGCCGAGCTGCTCGGCGTCTCCCGTCAGCCGATCAGGGAAGCGTTGCAGCTGTTGAACTCCGAGGGCTGGGTTGACCTCAGCCCCGGCTACGGCGCCTTCGTGCACGCGCCCACCGACACCGAGGTGGACCAGCTGCTGGCCGTCCGCGCCCTGCTGGAGGGCGAATCGGCCCGGCTCGCCGCCCAGCACGCCGGCCCGGAGGGGGTGCTCCGGCTGCGGCAGCTGTGCGCCGCCGGAGAGACCGCGCTGGCCGCCGACGACATCGACGGCATGGTGGTGGCCAACGCGGAGCTGCACCGGCTGGTGAGCGAACTGAGCGGCAACGCGGTGCTGTTCGACTTCGTGCAGCAGGTGGACCGCCGGGTGCGGTGGTACTACACGCCGATCGCCAGGCACCGGGGGAGCCGGTCCTGGGAGGAGCACGCCAGGCTGGTCGACGCCATCGAGAAGGGCGACGCGGAGGCGGCCGCGCGGATCATGCGCGAGCACACCGAGCGGACCAGGCAGTCCTACCTCGAACAGCGCACCGAGCGCGCCGATGGCGCCGAGACGGTAGTGGAGACGCCGGTACCGGCGCGATCCCGGCGCCGGCGGACCGCGCCGCGAGCCTGAGGAGACCCGTACCACAAGAAACCCCCGGCCGGCGCCGCCGAAGTGGCGTCACCGGCCGAGGGATGCTGTCCTGAAAAGGAGGTGATTTGGCAATGCGTACTTGGAAAGAGATCGTGAAATCCCTTACCGACATGCCCCGCGGCTTCAACGCGGACGGGCACACCCTCGGCCTCGGACTCGCCACCGCGATGCAGAAGCAGCGGGAGGACCAGGCCGCGGAGGTGGAGCAGTTCCTGCGTGATCAGTCCGGCGACGAGCGCGAGCGCGCGACCCAGCGCTGACGCTGCGGAGTTCCATTCGGGTCCAGGGCGAAGACTGAGCCGCCGATGAAGCCGGCTCAGTCCGCCTCGATCCACCGCATCACCTGATTCCTGTTCGCCGGGACGGTTTCATCCTTGTTTCTCCGCCGTCTTGGCCGGGCGTCGCGGGCCTTTGCGCCGCTGTCGGGCTTCCGCCAGCTGGTGCGCGTGCGCCGCGTACTTGGCGAAGACCTCCGCCGCCCTGGGGTTGTGCGGGGCGACCTGGTACCACCAGCGCGGAGCGATCCGTTCGTGCAGCCACAGGAAGCCGATCGCGAAACCGGCACTGATGATGGCCTGGTAGGCAAGGAAACCGGCCACGTCGGGCGGAGTGGCAGGCGAACCGGTCAGCACCAGCCAGACGCCCACCTCGTGGATCAGCCTGGCCAGCGGGAAACCGATCAGCCAGTAGAGCGCGGCGGGCGCGAACGCGCCGATCCGGACCTTCCCGAAGGCCACCAGCAACCCGTAACCGCCACCGAGCAGGCCCAGCGGCACGCCGAGGCACAGCACGGTGGCGATCGCCCAGCCGAGCGGCTGGCCCACGATCATGGCCAGCCCTCCGGCGGACACCCCGGCGACGAGTCCCACGGTGAGTCCGGGAAACGCGATTTCCGCAATACTGCGCAGTTTCGTCGTCTCCATCTAGTTCACGACCACACCGAAGCGGAACAGGCTGTAGAACAACATGCCGAGATAGAACACCGCGCCGAAGCCGATGATCAGGTTGGTCCACCACTTCGGGCGGATCGGTTTCGGCAGGATCTTGTTGTTCACCAGCAGCAGCACGACGCAGTAGGCACCCATGGCGAAAGTGGACAGGAACGCCAGGATGTCCAGCACCCCGCTCGGACCGTCGGCTGGCCCGAACAGCAGGATCAGGATGCCGAAGATGATCACGCCCCAGAGGAACGCGGCGTACAGGCCGGAGATGCCCAGCTTGCGGAACTTCGGCACGAACCGGTAGGCCATGTCCGCCTGCCCGCGGGAGAACGAGTCGAACAGGCCCAGTGTCGCGTTCAACCCGATCAGTGCGATGAAGCCGAAGAACAGACCACCGAGCACCGGCCCGCCTGCCACGGCGAAGGCGTCCGACATCGCCTTCAGCGCGGCGTCCCGGTCACCGCCCTCGATCAGGGTCTTCACGTCCGGGTTGGCCCGTGCCGCGGACTGGGCGAGCACCGTGAACGACACCGTCACCAGCATGGTGATGCCCCAGAACAGCAGCATCGCGTCGAAGGTGACCCAGCGGCGCCAGCCCTTCCACTTCTTCATCTCGTCCGGGTCGCTGGTGTCGAACATGTACCCGTGGGTCGGCATCTTCTCGCCCTCGCCGGCGTGGCGCAGACCCCGGATCCGGGGAATGTGCGCGCCCATGCCGGCGCCGCTGTCCCGCAGGTGCAGCGTGTACCACATCTGCTGCATGCCGGACGGCCCGGCGAAGGCGATCGCGCCGACCACGACCGGGAACCAGGTGGAGGACATCGCCTCGGACGGGAAGTAGCCGAAGTTGAACATTCCGGTGATGGTGCTGGCCAGATCGGCCCAGCTGCCCACGATCGAGGCGATCACCGCGGTGCCCACCACCAGAATCCCGATCAGCAGCCCGAGCACGTTCTCCATCAGGCTGTAGATCACCTTGGCCAGGCTGAACAGCACCCCGACCAGTACCAGCGCGACGCAGGCCGTCACCACCCACGGGATGCCGGTGATCTCCTCGAAGGCGGCCGCACCCGCCGAGAGATGGCCGGGCCAGATGTAGACCGCTATCGCCGCTATGAAGAAGAACCACATCAGCGGTTTGAACACCCTGGCCGCACCGGAGAAGATGCTTTCCCCGGTGGCCATGGCGTACCGCGCCATCTCCAGCATCACCACGGCCTGCAGGGTGACACCGATCAGGAACAACCATCTGATCTCGGGCCCGAAGACCAGCACCAGCCGCGGCCACAGGTACGACTCGCCCATCCCGACGCCGAGGGCGACCAGGAACACCGTCGGGCCGAGCAAATGAATCGTGGATGGTGCGTCCGGCAACTTGCGAATGGGCATCGGTTCGAGCTTGCCCGCGTGATAAACCCGTTCTTCACCCGAGCTGCTAAGCACGGCTTCGCCGCCCGGCGAGCCCGCAGCAGGGGCATTCTGAGAATCCACCATTGGACCTCCTGATTGGTGAGACACGCGCCTCGTTGCGTGAGTCCCCTTCGCCAGCGCCCTCCTGGAGATCAGCCTCGGGCGATTTCAACACTCCCGGTCGATCAGATCAAGGCTTGATCAGACCGGCCGCCCTCGCCCACCGGTACTTGGCACCGAGCACCGTGACCGGGCGCTCGGTGGTGTAGGGGTAGGCGACGATTCGATGGTCGAACAGATATTCACAGGCTTTTTCGACTTCGGTGTCCCCGGCGAGTGAGGCGACAACGGGCTTGTCTATCCCTTTCGCCCGGTATTCCTCGACCACCCTGGAGGTCAGTTCCGCGAACACCATCGGCGGGGTGACGATGGTGTGCCAGTAGCCGAGGATCAGCGAGTGGATGCGCGGGTCCTCCAGTCCGAGCCGGATCGTCGCCTCGTAGGTGGACGGCGGTTCGCCACCGGTGATGTCGATCGGGTTGCCGGCCGCGCCGAAGGGCGGGATGAACTTCCGGAAGCCCTCGTCGAGGTCCGGCGGGATCTCCATCAGGGACAGTCCGGCCTCGACGCAGGCGTCGGAGAGCAGCACCCCCGAGCCACCGGCACCGGTGATGATGACGACGTTCTCGCCCTTCGGCGTGGGCAGCATCGGCAGGCCCCTGGCGTACTCCAGCATCTCGTTCAGGCCGGGCGCGCGGACAACGCCGGCCTGGCGCAGGATGTCGTCGTAGACCTTGTCGTCCCCGGCCAGCGCGCCGGTGTGCGAGCTGGCCGCCTTGGCGCCCAGCGCGGTCCGGCCGGCCTTGAGCACCACCACCGGCTTCTTCTTGGTGATCCGCTGCGCCGCCTCGACGAAGGCCCGGCCGTCCTTGAGGTCCTCCAGGTGCATGGCCACGCACTCGGTGTTGTCGTCCTGCTCGAAGAAGGTGAGCAGGTCGTCTTCGTCCACATCGGACTTGTTGCCGAGACCGACGATCGCGGAGACGCCCATCTTGGTGGTCCGGCTGAAGCCGAGGATGGCCATCCCGATGCCGCCGCTCTGCGAGGTCAGCGCCACCCCGCCGCGCACGTCGTACGGGGTGCAGAAGGTGGCGCACAGGTTCTGCGGTGTGTAGTAGTAGCCGTAGATGTTCGGGCCGAGCATCCGGACGCCCTGTTCGCGTGCGATCTCGACGATCTCGTCCTGCAGCGCCTGGTTCCCTGTTTCGGCGAAACCGGACGGGATCAGCACCGCGGCCGGCACTCCCTTGGCGCCGCAGTCGTTGAGCGCGGCCGGCACGAACTTGGCCGGGATGGTGAACACCGCGACGTCCACCTCGCCGGGCACGTCGCCGACCGAGGGATAGGCCTTGCGGCCGAGGATCTCGTCGGCCTTGGGGTTGATCGGGTGGATCTCGCCCGCGTAGCCACCGTTGATCAGGTTCTTCATCACCGAGTTGCCGATCTTGCCGTCCTCGGCGGACGCCCCGATCACCGCGACCGACCGCGGGTTCATCAGGCGGTCCATCACGCGCAGGATCTCCTCCCGCGAATGCCGCACCGGCTCGGTCACCGGCCCGGTCTCGATCAGGATCCGGACATCGGCGGCGATCGCCCCGTCCGGACCGGCGAACACCGGGTTGAGGTCGAACTCGCTGATCTCCGGGAAGTCCGTGACCAGCGCCGAAACCTGCGCGATCACCCCGGCCAGCGCGGCCGCGTCGGCGGGCTCGGCGCCGCGGGCACCCTTGAGCACCTCGGCCGCCTTGATGCCGTCCACCATGGACCTGGCCTCGGCCGGGTCCACCGGGGCCAGCCGGAAGGTGACGTCCTTGAGCACCTCCACGAGCACCCCGCCGAGGCCGAACGCGACCACCTTGCCGAAGGTGGGGTCGGTGGTCGCGCCGATGATCACCTCGTGCCCGCCGGTGACCATCTGCTGGACCTGCACGCCGGTGATCTCGGCCGAGGACTGGTACGCCTTGGCGTTGTCCAGGATCCGCTGGTAGCCCTGCCGGACGGCGTCCTCGCCGGAGATGCCGACGAGCACCCCGCCCGCCTCCGTCTTGTGCAGGATGTCCGGGGAGACGATCTTCAGCGCGACCGGCCCGCCGATCTCCGCGGCCAGCCGCGCGGCCTCGTCCGCGGTGGTGGCGAGGCCTTCCTTCGGGGTCGGAATCCGGTAGGCGTCGCAGACCCGTTTTCCTTCGGGTGCGGTCAGCGCATCACGGCCTTCCGCGCGGACCTTGTCCAGGATCTCCCGGACGGCCGCCTTGTCGATGCTGGTGCCGGTCATGCCTCAGATCACTCCCTTTGCGTGCAACTCGGCGAGCCGGTCTTCCCCGAGGCCGAGCTCGCGGGCGTAGATGTCCTCGTTGTGCTCGCCGAGCAGCGGGGAGCGCTGCACGTCCACCGGGGACTCGGACAGCTTGATCGGGCAGCCGACGGTGGTGAACTCGCCGCGTTCTGGATGCGGCACCCGCACCACCATGTCGTTCTCCACCAGCGAGGAGTCTTCGATGATCTCCTTGGTGGACAGGATCGGGCCGCACGGGATGTTGCGCTCGTTGAGCTTGGCCAGCACCGTCCACTTGTCGTGCCCGGTGCTCCACTCCTCGATGAGCTGGAACATCTTGTCCAGTTTGGACAGTCGAGCCTCCGGGGTGCTCCACTCCGGGTCCTCGGCGAGTTCCGGCCTGCCGATCAGCTCGGCGATCGGGGCCCAGCCCACCGGCTGGACGATCACGTAGATGTAGTCGTTCGGCCCGCCGGGCGCGCACTGGACCGCCCAGCCCGGCTGGCCGCCGCCGGAGGCGTTGCCCGACCTCGGCACGCTGTCGCCGAACTCGTCGTTCGGGTACTCGGCCAGCGGCCCGTGCGCCAGCCGCTGCTGGTCGCGCAGCTTGACCCGGCACAGGTTCAGCACCGCGTGTTGCATGGCCACCGTCACCCGCTGGCCCCGGCCGGTCTGCTCCCGCTGGAACAGCGCGGCGAGAATGCCGGCCACGGTGTGGATCCCGGTGCCGGAGTCACCGATCTGGGAACCGGTCGCCAGCGGCGGCCCGTCCTCGAACCCGGTGGTGCTCATCGACCCGCCCATGGCCTGTGCGACCACTTCGTAGGCCTTGTAGTGGGTGTACGGGCCGTCGCCGAATCCCTTGATCGAGGCGTAGATCAGCCTCGGATTGAGCTCCTGCAGCCGGTCCCAGGTGAAGCCCATCCGGTCCACCGCGCCGGGGCCGAAGTTCTCCGCCAGGATGTCGAACCGCGGGATCATCTCGCTGAACAGCTTCTTGCCCTGATCGCTCTTCATGTTGAGCGTGATGCTCCGCTTGTTGCAGTTCAGCATCGTGAAATAGAGACTGTCCACATCGGGTAGATCGCGGAGCTGCTTGCGGGTGATGTCCCCGGTCGGTGCCTCCAGCTTCACCACGTCCGCGCCGAGCCAGGCCAGGATCTGCGTGGCGGACGGGCCGGACTGGACATGGGTCATGTCGAGCACGCGGACACCCTCAAGTGCCTTTCCCATAACTAGTCCTCCCGTTACTTGTACATGGTTTGGTTCATCGTTCCGGGGGCGTAGACCTCCGGGTCGACCCAGACGTTGATCAGCGAGGGCTTGCCGGATTCGCGGGCGCGTTCGAGCGCGGGCCGGATTTCCGCCGGGTCGCGCACCTCTTCGCCGTAGCCGCCGAGCATCTTGGCGAACTCGCCGTAGGGCACGTCGCCGAGCGTGTTGCCGACCCGGCCGCGGTCCGCGCCGTACTTCTGGATCTGCCCGTAGCGGATCTGGTTCATCGAGGAGTTGTTGCCCACGATGCCCACGAACGGCAGGTTGTAGCGGACCAGGGTTTCGAAGTCCCAGCCGGTGAGGCTGAAGGCGCCGTCCCCGAACAGGGCGACGACCTCCTTTTCCGGCCTGGCGTACTTCGCGGCCAGCACGAACGGCACCCCGACGCCGAGTGTCCCGAGTGGACCCGGGTCCATCCAGTGGCCAGGCGACTTCGGCTGCACGACCTGGCCGGAGAAGGTGACGATGTCGCCGCCGTCGCCGATGTAGATCGAGTCCTCGGTGAGGAACTCGTTGATCTCGTGCACCAGCCGATACGGGTCGATGGGGGAGGAATTGGAAAGCTGCCGCGGCAGCCGTGCCTCGTACGCCTTGGTTTCCACCCCGCGCAGCTCTTCGAGCCACGGCTTGCGGGCCACGGCGCCGTTGTCCACCCGGCCGGAAACCGCTTGCGTCACCGCGCTGAGCACCATGCCGGCGTCTCCGACGATGCCGAGGTCGATGTCGCGGTTCTTGCCCACCGTGCGGTAGTCCAGGTCGATCTGCACCACGGTGGCGTCCTGGGAAAGCCTGCGCCCGTAACCCATCCGGAAGTCGAACGGGGTGCCCACGATGATGATCAGGTCCGCGTTCTGGAACGCGTACCGGCGGGCGAGTTGCAGGTGGTGCGGGTCGCCGGGGGGCAGCGTGCCGCGGCCGGAGCCGTTCATGAACGCGGGCACGTTGAGCGCGCGGACGAACTCGACGGCCGCGTCGGTCGCGCGGCAGGTCCACACCTGGCTGCCCAGCAGCACGCAGGGCTTCTCCGCCTTGGAAACCAGGTCGGCCAGCTGCTCGATGCCCTCCGGGTCACCCGCGCTGCGGGTCGATGCGCGGTAGTGACCGCGCTCGGGGATGCGGGCCTTCTCCACCGGTACGCGGGCGTCCAGGATGTCGCGGGGGATCTCCAGGAACGACGGTCCCGGCGCGCCGTGGAAGCACTCGCGGAAGGCCATCGACACCAGGTCGGCGACCCGCTCGGTGGCGGGCACGGTCGCCGCGAACTTGGTGATCGGGTTCATCATGTCGACGTGCGGCAGGTCCTGCAGCGAGCCCATCTTGTGCTGGCTCAGCGAGCCCTGCCCGCCGATCAGCAGCATCGGGCTCTCGGCGCGGAGCGCGTTCGCCACCCCGGTGACGGCGTCCGTGGTGCCCGGCCCGGCGGTGACCACCGCGCAACCGGGCCGTCCGGTGAGCCGGGCGTAGCCGTCCGCCGCGTGCGCGGCGACCTGCTCGTGCCGTACGTCGACCACGTCGATGCCTTCGTCGACGCAGCCGTCGTAGATATCGATGATGTGCCCGCCGCAGAGGGTGAAGACCACGTCGATGCCCTCTGCTTTGAGCGCCTTCGCGACCAGATGTCCACCTGAGATGGTTTCGGGTTCGCCGTCGCCTGCCATGTGCGTCGTCAGCTCCTCACGCCTAGTGCCTACCGCATACTGCATACAGAATCTCGGGGTTATGTTGTACCTGCTTCGACCGCTTGTCCAGAGCTGATCGTTGGTTGTCAGTCCGTGTCAGTCGCGCCAGTCGATGTCACGCCAGCCTCGGACCAGCGCGTTGACCCGCTCCGCCGCTTCGGTGGCGGTGAGCCCGCGCCCGACGGCGAGGCCGAACAGGAACGCGGTGACCGGCGCGGCCGACCTCGAGACGCTCCGTCGCACGTCACGGGCCAGGTTCAGGACGAGCTCGGGGTCGAGCTGGGCCGGCGGCACCTCCAGTTCTGCGCAGACCGACCTTGTCCATTCGGCGAGTTCGTCCATCGCTGCCTCCCGGTTCGAGCCCGTTGACCGGAGCGTCCCATACCGTATACTGCATACACTCTTCGTGCAACAGAACCTGCCGCACGACCACGTGCCGCAGCCATGTCCCGCAACAGGGTCCCGCAAGAATGTCTCGCAAGAATGGAGTCACCGTGCGAGTTGCTGTCCTCGGTGCCGGCGCCATCGGTGCGTACGTGGGTGCCAGTCTTTGCCGTGCAGGAGTCGAAGTCCACCTCATCGCCCGCGGTGCCCACCTGCGGGCCATCCGCGAGTCGGGCGTCCGGGTGGACAGTCCCCGCGGGGACTTCGAAGCCAGGCCCAACGCGACCGACGATCCCCGCGAGGTGGGCCCGGTAGATCATCTTTTCCTTGGCCTCAAAGCGAACCAGTACGCGGGCAGCGGCTCGCTGGTGCGGCCGCTGCTGCACGACAAGACGACCATCATCGCCGCGCAGAACGGGATCCCGTGGTGGTACTTCCACGGCATCCCGGGGCGGTTCGCCGGTACCAGGATCGAGAGCGTCGACCCCGGCGGCTCGGTGAGCGAGGTGCTTCCGGTGCACCGGGCGATCGGCTGCGTGGTGTACGCGGCGACCGAGATCTCGGCGCCGGGACGGATCCAGCACCTCGAGGGCACCAGGCTCTCGATCGGCGAGCCGGACGGCACGATCTCGGGACGCTGCCGGGAGTTCGCCGACGCGATGGTGGCCGGCGGGCTGAAGTGCCCGGTCGAACCGGACCTGCGGCGGGACATCTGGATCAAGCTGATGGGCAATATCGCGTTCAACCCGATCAGCGCGCTGACCAGGGCCACCATGGCCGGGATCTGCCGGCACGCGGACACCCGCGAGGTGGTGGTTCGGCTGATGCGGGAGACCGTCGCGGTGGCCGAGAGCCTCGGCGTGCGGCCGGGCGTCTCGATCGACCGGCGGCTGGCCGGCGCGGAACGCACCGGGGAGCACAAGACCTCCACCCTGCAGGACCTGGAGAAGGGGAAACCGCTGGAGCTGGCCGCGATCCTGACCGCGGTGGTCGAGCTGGCCGAGCTCACCGGGGTGGACGTGCCGACCATGCGGGTGGTGAACGCGCTGGCGAACCTGCTCGGCGACCAACCTGCCGCCGCCGCGCCGTGACGGCTTATCCTCGGTCCGTGGTCCAGCGTTCGTCGCCCGGTCTCCCCGGAACCTGACCGTGCTGTTCAGCCAGCTCGAATACCTGGTGGCCCTGGCCAAGGAGGGCCATTTCAGCCGCGCGGCCGAAGCCTGCCACGTCTCGCAGCCCGCGCTGTCCGCGGGCATCCGGCGGCTGGAAGCCGAGTTCGACGTGCAGATCGTGCGCCGGGGCAACCGGTTCGACGGGCTGACCGAGGAGGGCGAGCGGCTGCTCGGCTGGGCGCACAAGATTCTGGCCGACCGGCAGGCGCTCGCCGAGGAGATCCAGAGCATGCGGTCGGGGCTGAGCGGAAAGCTCGGCCTCGGCTCCATCCCCACCGCGCTGCCCGCGCTGTCCCTGCTCACCGGGCCGTTCCGCCAGGCCCACCCGCAGGTGGGGCTTTCCGTGCTTTCGCTGTCCACGCCCGATATCCGCCGTGCGCTGATCGAGTTCGAGATCGACGCGGCTGTGGCCTATGTGGACGGACAGCATCCGGCGGGGGTGCGCACCACGGCGCTGTACCGCGAACGGTACGTGCTGCTCACCGGCGCCGGCCGGGTGCCGGCGGACCAGCACGAGGTGACCTGGACCGCGGCCGCCGCGATGAAGCTGTGCCTGCTCACCGGCGACATGCGCAACCGGCGGATCCTGGACGACGTGTTCGCCTCGCTCGGCTGCCGCCCGGTGGTGGCCGTGGAGACCAACTCACTGTCCACTTTGTACGCACACGTGCGGGACGGGTCGCTGTCCACGGTGATGCCGCACACCTGGCTGCAGACCTTCCGGGTGCCGCCGGACATGCGGGTGATCCCGCTGGTGGAGCCGGTGGTCACGCACGGGGTCGGGCTGCTGCTGCCCCGGCACGAGCCGGAGTCGATGCTGGTCAGGGCGTTGATCAAGGTGGTCCGCCAGGTCAACATGAGCCGCGCCCTCGACGTCACCCTGCACCACGCCCTGGCCACTTCCGAGACGCCGTGAAGGGCACCTTGCCTACCTTCAACGTAGGCAAGGTGCCCTTCACGGACGATCCAGCGGTTAGGTGGCGGCGGTGTAGGAGTGGGCGCCGGTACCAGCGAGCTGCCCGCCCTGGACGATCAGGTACTCGTCCCGGATCGGGCGCCCGTCGAACCAGCACTCCAGGATCTCCCTGGTGCCCGCCGCGTACCTGGCCTGCGCGGACAGCGTCGAACCGGACACGTGCGGGGTCATCCCGTGGTTCGGCATGGTGCGCCACGGGTGATCCGCCGGGGCGGGCTGCGGGAACCAGACGTCACCGGCGTAACCGGCGAGCCGCCCGCTCTCCAGCGCCCGCACGACCGCGTCCCGGTCGACGATCTTGCCGCGCGCGGTGTTCACCAGGTAGGTGCCGCGCTTCATGCTGCCGAGCAGCTCGTCGTCGAACAGGTTCTCGGTCTCCGGGTGCAGCGGCGCGTTGATGGTGACCACGTCGCAGCCGGGCACCATCTCCCGCGGGCTGGCGTGGAAGGTGAGCCCGAGCTCCGCTTCGACCTCGGCCGGCAGCCGGTGCTTGTCGGTGTAGTGCAGGTGCACGTCGAAGGGCTTGAGCCGGCGCAGCACGGCCAGCCCGATCCGCCCGGCTCCCACCGTGCCAACGTGCATGCCTTCGAGGTCGTACGAGCGGGTCACGCAGTCGGCGATGTTCCAGCCACCGTCGACCACCCACTGATAAGACGGGAGGTAGTTGCGGACCAGCGACAGAATCATCATGGAAACGTGTTCCGCGACGCTGATGCTGTTGCAGTAGGTGACCTCGGCGACGGTGACTCCGTGTTCGATCGCGGCCGACAGATCGACGTGGTCGGAACCGATTCCGGCGGTGATCGCCAATTTCAGGTTCGGCGCCTTCGCGATCCTTTCCGCGGTCAGGTAAGCGGGCCAGAACGGTTGCGAAATGACCACTTCGGCGTCGTGGAGGTGCCGGTCGAGAACCGAGCCGTCGCCGTCCTTGTCCGAGGTCACCACCAGCTCGTGGCCGTGGGACTCCAGGAAGTTCCGCAGCCCCAGCTCGCCGGAAACGCTGCCGAGCAGCTCGCCGGGGGTGAAGTCGATCCCCTGCGGAGTCGGCAGGGTCTGCCCGCCGGGATACCGGTCCAGGTGCGGGAGATCATCCCTGGCGTAGGTCTTCGGACGTCCGTCCACCGGGTCGTCGTAGAGCACGCAGACGATTTTCGACATGGCTGAGCACCACTTTCGATCGCGGGAAGTGTTTTCGTGCCATCAGCTGATGGTGAACACTTTTCTCCGCTCGCTCACCCGCGTCAAAGTCAAGCTGCTGACCGCGTCATAAGCCGTGCCTATCGCGCGGTCACCGGTCGGCGATCGCGTTCTCCGCGGTGACCATCCACTCCCGCCACTGCGCGGCCTGCTCGTCGGCCTTCTTCGCACGTCGTTCGTCGCCGGCGGCGCGGGCCTTGGCGGCCTGTGCCTCGAACTGCTCGACCCGCTCGCGGAACTGGGCCGCCCGTGCCTGTGCCTCCGGGTCGGTCCGGCGCCACTTGCTGTCCTCCGCGGCCCGGATCCGGTCCTGCACGGCCTTGAGCCTGCCGTCCAGCTCGCGGATCCGCTCACGCGGCACCTTGCCGACCTCGTCCCAGGTCTCCTGGATCCGGCGCAGCTGGGACTTGGCCGCCTCCAGGTTGACCGCCGGGTCGATCTTCTCGGCGTCGATCAGCAGCTCTTCCTTCTTGGCCGCGTTCTCGGTGAACTCGGCGTCCCGCTCGGAGAAGGCCGCCGACCGGCGGGCGAAGAACCGGTCCTGGGCGCCGCGGAAACGCTGCCAGAGCGCCTCGTCGCTGTCCTTCGGCGCGCGCCCTGCCGCCTTCCACTCGCCCATCAGCTCCTTGTACCGGCCCGCGGTCGGCCCCCAGTCCGAGGATTCCACCAGCGACTCGGCCTCGGCGATCAGCTCCTCCTTGCGAGCCTTCGCGCCGGCGCGCTGCTTGTCCAACTCGGCGAAGTGCGAGCCGCGCCGCCGGTTGAAGGCCTCACGGGCCTTGGAGAACCGCTTCCACAGCTCGTCGTCGGTCTTGCGGTCGACCCCCTTGATGGTCTTCCACTCGTCCAGGATGGCGCGCAGCCGGTCGCCGGCCACCTTCCACTGGGTCGACTCGGCGGCGATCTTCTCCGCCTCCTCGGCCAGCGTCTGCTTGCGCGCGACCGCGGCGGACCTGGCCTCCTCGCGCTCCTGCCTGGCACTGGCCAGTGCGCTCTCCGCGTGCCCGATGACCTGCCGGACGCGGGCTTCCAGCGAGGCGAGGTCGCCGACCACGGCGGCGTCGGCGAGGCCGTCGCGGAGCTGGGTGGCGCTGGCCAGCGCGTGCTTCGGGTCGCCAGCCCCGGAGGCCAGCCTGGTCTCCAGCAGCTCCACCTCGGTGCGCAGGTCGTCGAACCTGCGGGCGAAGTGGAGCAGCCCTTCGTCCGGGGTGCCGGCCTGCCATACCCCGACCGTGCGTTCCCCGTCGGCGGTGCGTACGTAGACGGTGCCCTCGTCGTCCACCCGTCCCCACCTCGACGGGTTCGGCTCGGCGGGAGGCACCGGCGGTGCGCCGTGCCCCGCGGTGGCGTGCGCGTGCGGCACCGGGTGCGGCGCCGGGGTGACGGCGCCGTTGTCTGTGGTCTCGTCGGCCATCGCAGGCTCCTTATCGCCTGTCGGCCCGCCGGGGCGGGCGCCCCACCAGTGGTGGGGCCGGGTCTTGCGGGTGCTCGGGTCGGGCAGGCTCGTCAAGCCTCTTGCCGCATTCAAGCAGTTCAGCGTGGCTCGTGGTACTCGCTTGGGCAACTGGAGCGGGTGATCCTACTGCCAGTGACCTCCTCCAGTCCCGCTCCGGACCTTGACCAGGGCTTCGGAGGTGACGCCGGGTAGCCTCGACCAGCGTGATCACGCCCGTGCCAGGTGGCAGCCAGTGCAAGCCGGTCGCGGTGGTGGGACCGACCGCCACCGGCAAGTCCGAGCTGGCCGTGGCGGTGGCCGCCGAGCTGGGCGGCGAGGTGATCAACGCGGACGCCATGCAGCTCTACCGCGGGATGGACATCGGCACCGCGAAGGTGACCGCCGAGCAGACGCGGGGGATCCCGCACCACCTGCTGGACGTGCTGGAGGTGACCGAGACCGCGTCGGTGGCCGCCTACCAGCGCCACGCCAGGGCCGAGCTGGAGCGGCTGCTGGCGGCCGGCCGGGTGCCGGTGCTCGCGGGCGGGTCCGGGCTGTACGTCCAGGCCGTGCTGGACGACCTGCGGTTCCCCGGTACCGACCCCGAGGTGCGGGCCAGGCTGGATGCGGAGGCTGGCGAGCTCGGTGCCGCGGCCCTGCACGCCAGGCTGGCGGAGCTGGACCCGGCGGCCGCGATCGCCGTGCTGCCCTCCAACGTCCGCCGGATCGTCCGCGCGCTGGAGGTCATCGAGATCACCGGCGAGCCGTTCTCGGCGAACCTGCCCGAACCGGGGCCGCCGCGGTACGGCACCGTGCTGATCGGGGTGGACCGCGAGGTGGCCGAACTGGACCGGCGGGTGGACCTGCGGGTCGAGCGGATGTTCGCGGCCGGGTTGGTGGACGAGGTGCGGGAACTGGTCGGCCGCGGCCTTCGCGAGGGGAAGACGGCGTCCAGGGCGCTCGGCTACCAGCAGGTGCTCGCCGAGCTGGACGGCGACCGGGATTTCGCCGCGGCCGCGGCGGCCACCGCGCAGGCGACCCGGCGGTTCGTCCGCAGGCAGCGGTCGTGGTTCCGCCGGGACACCAGGATCCGGTGGTTCGACGGTGCCGGCGATGGGCTGGCCGAGCAGGTGCTCACCTACCTGGCCCCGTAGCCTGTCGCACATGGGTGGCATCGAGTTCCTCAAGGGGCACGGCACGCAGAACGACTTCGTGCTGCTGCCCGACCCGGACGGCCGGGTCGAGCTGACGCCGGAGCGGGTCGCCGCGCTGTGCGACCGGCGGCGCGGGCTCGGTGCGGACGGGGTGCTGCGGGTGGTGCGCACGGCGGCCGCCGGGCAACCTGCGGAAGGTTCCGCCGGCGAGTGGTTCATGGACTACCGCAACGCGGACGGCTCGCTCGCCGAGATGTGCGGCAACGGGGCGCGGGTGTTCGCCAGGTACCTGGTGGAAGCGGGCTGGGTGGCCGGCACCGAGTTCGTGATCGGCACCAGGGCAGGCGACCGGCCGGTGGTGGTGCACCAGGACCGCTCCGTGACCGTCCACATGGGACCCGCGACGATCATCGGCAGCTCGGTCACCAGGGTGTCGGGCCGGGGTTTCTCCGGGGTTGCGGTGGACGTCGGCAACCCGCATCTGGTGTCTACTGTGGACGGTGACCTGGACGGGCTGGACCTGAGCCGGGCGCCGGGGTTCGACGAGGACTTCTTCCCGCACGGGGTGAACCTGGAGTTCATCCAGCAGATCGACGAGGACGCGCTGCGGATGCGGGTGTACGAGCGCGGCGTCGGCGAGACCAGGGCCTGCGGCACCGGCACCGTCGCGGCCGTGGCCGCCGCACTGCACGTGGCCGGTACCGACTCCGGCGCCGCCACCGTGACCGTTCCCGGTGGCACGGTCCGGGTCACGGTGGAGCGCGGTGCCACCACGCTGACCGGCCCGGCGGTGATCGTGGCCAGGGGCGAGCTGGACGAGGACTGGTGGTCCGGCAGCTAGCACCGGCCGGTCAGGTTCCTTTCTCCGCTTCGGCAGGCGGACGGGACGGCTCCGAAGACGTGACAGGCAGGTCCCGCATTCCCCGCAACGGGGACAGCAGCAGTGCCGCCGCCCCTGCCGCAATCCCGGCCCCGGACAGCCACAGCGTGCCGCGCAGGCCGGCCAGCTCACCGAGCGCGCCACCGGCCAGGCTGCCCAGCGGCAGCACGCCCCAGACCACGAACCGCACGCTGGCGTTCATCCGGCCGAGCAGCCGGTCCGGGCAGATGCTCTGCCGGAAGCTCACCTGCGCGATGTTGTAGACCACCACCCCGTAGCCGAACACGGCCAGCCCCAGCGCGGCGAGGCCGACCCGCCAGCCCGGCGCGGCCAGCGGCACCAGCAGCTGCGCCGGCCAGGTCAGCAGCGGGACCACCCAGATCGCGCGGGCCTGGCCGATCCGGCGGGCCAGCATGCCGCCGGTCAGCGCGCCGAGCACGCCACCGCCGCCGCCGATGCTCAGCACGGTGCCGACACCGGCCGGGGACAGGCCGAGCTCGCGGGTGAAGAACAGGATCTGCACCGCGGTGACCATGCCGTTGGTGAGGTTCGCGACGGCGGTGGTGATGGTGATCGCCCGCAGTGCCGGGGTGCCGAATACGAACCGCAGCCCTTCGCGGATGTCGGCCACCATCCCGCCGGCCCGGCGCGGCGCCGGTTCGGGGTCGGGCGCGCGGATCCGCCACAGGCACAGCGCGGACGCGAGATAGCCGGTGCCGGTGACCAGCACCGCGTTCGCCGCGCCGGCGAGCTGGGTCAGCGCGCCGCCGGCACCGGGGCCGACCACCTGCGCCACCGACTGGCTCGCCTGCAGCCGCGCGTTGCCCGCGATGAGCTGGTCCCGTCGCACCAGGGTGGGCAGGTACGACTGGTACGCCACGTCGAAGAACAGGGTGCCCGCGCTGACCAGCAGGGCGACCACGACCAGCTGGGCCAGCGTCAGCACGCCGAGCCACCAGGCCACCGGCACGCTGAACAGCATCGCGGCGCGCAGCAGGTCCGCGCGCAGCATCAGCCGCTTCCGGCGCATCCGGTCCACCCAGACCCCGGCGGGCAGCCCGAGCACCAGGAAGGCCGCGTGCTCGGCGGCGCCGAGCAGCCCCATCTCGAGCGGGGACGCGGCCAACACGGTGGCCGCGAGCAGGGGCAGCACGGTGTGCCCGACGAAGGCACCGGTCTGGCTGGCCGTGTCACCGGCCCACAGCCGGCGGAAATCCTGATGGCGCCACAGGGAGTCCTTGTGCACGGAGAACAGCCTGATCGAGTGATTGGAAAGTGTCAATCACTTCGGGCCGCTTCGGTGGCCGTACCCTTCGGTGATGCGGCAGCGACGGAAGGCTACCGAGGCGGAGGCACATGCCCTGGCGTCCGGAATAAGGCTGCGGATCATCCGGTTGACCTATGCGGACGCGCTCACCAACAAGGAGCTGGCGCAGCGGCTCGGCCGGGACCCCGCGACGACCCTGCACCACGTGCGGAAGCTGGTGGACACCGGCTTCCTGGCCGCGCAGCCGGCCAGGCGGGGCGCCAGGGGCGCCAAGGAGATCCCGTACCTGTCCACCGGCCTGTCCTGGCAGCTCGGCCTGGACGACCACCAACCGGTGCGCGCCGCCATGCTGGAGGCGTTTCTCGCCGAGGTCGCCGAGATCCCCGAACAGGACTTCGAAAATCTCGACCAGACCAGGCTGGTGTTGCGGCTCGAACCGGAACAGCGCGTGGAATTCTCCGAACGCCTCGGCGAACTGCTCGAAGAGTTCCTGGCGAAAGAGTCGCCGGAGCCGGACGCGGAGCGCACGGCGGTTTACTTCGCGCTGTACCCGAGCAGGTAAACGGTTCGGTGATCAGGGGTGAATCGTGGGACCATGGGGGAAGCGACAGTGGGAAAGGACGGAAGAAACTGACTTACACCGACATGACCGACGAGGAATTGTCCGTCGGCGAACTGGAACTCGAAGACCGCGCTTCGCTGCGCCGCGTCGCGGGACTGTCCACCGAGCTCGAGGACATCACCGAGGTCGAGTACCGGCAGCTGCGCCTCGAGCGGGTCGTGCTCGTGGGGGTCTGGACCGAAGGCACCGCGGAGCAGTCCGCGGCGTCGCTGGCCGAGCTGGCCAGGCTCGCCGAGACGGCGGGCTCCGAGGTACTGGAAGGCCTGGTGCAGCGGCGGATGAAGCCGGACCCGGCCACCTACATCGGTTCGGGGAAGGTCCGTGAGCTGCTGGACATCGTGCTGGCCACCGGCGCCGACACGGTGATCTGCGACGGTGAGCTCTCACCCGGCCAGCTGCGCCAGCTGGAGTCGAAGCTCAAGGTGAAGGTGGTCGACCGGACCGCGCTGATCCTGGACATCTTCGCGCAGCACGCGCGGTCCAGGGAGGGCAAGGCGCAGGTCGAGCTGGCCCAGCTGCAGTACCTCATCCCGCGGTTGCGCGGCTGGGGTGAGTCGCTGTCCCGCCAGGGCGGCGGCGGTGGCGGCAACGGCGGCGTCGGCCTGCGCGGTCCCGGTGAAACGAAGCTGGAGACCGATCGCCGGCGGATCAACAAGCGGGTGACCAAGCTGCGCCGGGAAATCGCCGCGATGGACACCATCCGGGTGACCAAGCGCGGCCGCCGGGTGGCCAACGAGGTGCCGAGCGTCGCGATCGTCGGCTACACCAACGCCGGCAAGTCCAGCCTGCTCAACGCCATCACCGGCGCGGGCGTGCTGGTCGAGGACGCGTTGTTCGCCACCCTGGACCCGACCACCCGCCGTTCGGCCACCCCGGACGGGCGTACCTACACGCTGACCGACACCGTCGGTTTCGTGCGGCACCTGCCGCACCAGCTCGTGGACGCCTTCCGGTCCACTTTGGACGAAGCGGCCGACGCGGACCTGCTGGTGCACGTGGTGGACGGTTCGGACCCGGCGCCGGAGGAGCAGGTCAACGCGGTGCACCAGGTGCTCGCCGAGATCACCCAGCGCCGCTCGGACCCGTTGCCGCCGGAGCTGATCGTGATCAACAAGTCGGATGCCGCGGACGAGCTTTCGCTGGCCAGGCTCCGGCATGTGCTGCCCCGCGCGGCGGTGGTGTCCGCACGCAGTGGTGCCGGCATCACCGAACTGGTCGAGGCCATCGCCGAACGGCTGCCGCGGCCGGAGGTCGTGATCGAGGCCGTCGTGCCGTACACCCGCGGCGAGCTCGTCGCCAGGGTGCACGCGGACGGCGAGATCCTGACCGAGGAGCACGGCGAGCACGGCACCCGGCTGCGGGCCAAGGTGCACCCGGAGCTGGCCGCCGCGCTGAAGGGCTACGCGGTGGACACGTCACCGGCCTGAGGGTCGGTACGGTGAGGAGCGTGAGGCTCCTCTGCGTATCCGTGCTGGTCGCTCTCTCCGCACTGCTCACCACTCCGGCGCGGGCCGCTCAGGCGCCCGCGCCGGAGCCCGTGTGCAAGGTCGGGGAGAAGCGCCTCGGCGAGCTGTCCGGTCTGGTCAGCGACGGCGACCGCTGGTACGCGATCAACGACGGCGGCACGAAGATCGAGATCTTCGTGCTCGGCAAGGACTGCGCACTGCAGCGGGTGATCAGCAACCAGGCCGATCCGTACGACGTGGAGGATCTCGCCCGCGACGCCGACGGCACGCTGTGGCTGGCTGACACCGGGGACAACCGCAAGCAGCGGGATACCGTCGCGCTGCACGCCGTCACCCCGCAGGGCAAGGGCACGCTGTACCGGCTGACCTACCCGGACGGCCAGCACGACACCGAGGCGCTGCTGCTGGACCGCTCCGGCACGCCGTACCTGATCACCAAGAACGTGCTCGGCTCGGCGGAGATCTACCGGCCCACCGGCAAGCTCGCCAGCCCGGGGCCGACCGTGCTGGAAAAGGTGGGCTCGGTCGCGCTGAAGTCCACCGACACCCAGGGCGGTCCGGTGGGCGGTATCGGCTCGGTCCTGGTCACCGGCGCCGCGTCCACCGCGGACGGCAAGGTGGTGGCGCTGCGCACCTACACCGACGCCTACCTGTTCTCGGCACCGGACGGTGACGTGGCGGCCGCGTTGAAACGGGAACCGGTGCGCGTTCCGCTGCCGGGGGAGAAACAGGGCGAGGCGATCGCGTTCGAGCCGGACGGCACGCTGCTGTCCGCGAGCGAGGGCGTCGGCGAGTCGATCCGGGCCGTGCGCGGTGCGGCCGGGTTGGTGGCGCCGGCCGAGAACTCTTCGGATTCTTCGGGCTCTCCGGGGCAGTCGGCGGACGGTCAGTCCGGGGACTCCGGGGTGCCGATGGTGCCCGCGCTCGGCATAGCCGTGGTGGTGGCGGGCGGGCTGCTCTGGGGATTCGGCAAGCTCCGACGGCGGCGTTAGGCAAGAGAGCTAGCGAAGAGAACGGCGTCGATGGCCGGAGCGGTCCGGCCATCGACGCCGAGGAAGCTTCAGAGCCTGCGCAGCACCGCGACCACCTTGCCGAGGATGGTCGCGTCGTCACCGGGAATGGGGTCGTATGCCTCGTTGTGCGGCATCAGCCAGACGTGCCCGTCGCGGTGCTTGAACGTCTTCACGGTGGCCTCGCCATCGATCATCGCGGCCACGATCTCGCCGTTGTTGGCGGTGGGCTGCTGGCGCACCACCACCCAGTCGCCGTCGGTGATCGCGGCGTCGACCATCGAGTCACCGGAGACGCTGAGCAGGAACACGTCCCCTTCGCCGACGATGTCCTTCGGCAGCGGGAAGACGTCCTCGACGGCCTGTTCGGCGAGCACCGGGCCACCGGCCGCGATCCGGCCGAGCAGCGGCACGTACGCCGGCTTGGGCAGCTGCTCCGGCTCGATCGCGGTGCCGGTATCGGCGGAGAGCACACCGACCGCGCGCGGCCGGTTCGCGTCCCGGCGCAGATAACCCTTGCGCTGCAGCGCGCGCAGCTGGTGGGAGACCGAGGAGGTGGAGGTGAGCCCGACCTGCTCGCCGATCTCGCGCACGCTCGGCGGATAGCCGAACCGCTCCACCCAGTCGCGGATCACCTGCAGCACCTGCTGCTGCCGAGGCGTCAGGCTCTCGTCGACGTCTTCGGGCTCCGGCAGGGCGTGTACCTTGCCCCCGACGGTCTCCACGCCGTTCTTGAGGTCGCCGTTGTCGCCTGCCACTGTGTTTCCTCCCAGCTGCTCGCGGCCTGACCGGCACCGGGACCGCTGCCCGTTCCGGTCCGCCGCTCCGGTGTCCTGGTCTCCGACGCTAGCCCCCCGCACGGGCGATTTCAAACATTTGTTCGAACGACACGCCGCCCCCACTCGATTTTGTCGGTGCGCAGTGGTACACATTCGCACGGACGTTCGATAGAACGGGTGTTCGACCGGTGGCCCGAAGTGCGGCGCCGGAGGAGTGGGAACTGCGAGGAGGTTCCGTGATGGCGGTTCTGGTCGACGAGGGCTGGGTGCGCGAAACGGGTGGCACCGGGACCATGCGTCCCGCCGGTCCGATGAGGACGGTCCCACGGGTGCGGAGGTATCCGAGCCATCCGCGTCCAGGTGAGACGAGGCGGCCGCCGCACCGGGCCAGGGTGGTGGCCGGGCATCGGCCGGCCGGTGCCGCGCGCTGCGCGCCCCGGCGGCTGCCGGTGCGCTGGCCGTGGCTGGCCGCGCTGGCGCTGGCCGCCTTCCTCTTCGTGGGCGGCATGGGGCTGCTGGCGAACGGGATGGCCACCACCGAGGTGCCCGCGCAGACCACGACGGTGTCGGTCGGTGTCGGCGAGTCGCTCTGGGACGTGGCCGAGCGGGTCGCCCCGGACAGCGACCCGGCCGCCGTGGTCTCCCGGATCGAGGAGCTCAACGGTCTCGGCGACGCCGGTGACGTGCTGGTCGCCGCCGGGCTGCCGCTGACCGTGCCGTTCCAGCAGGACCGCTGAGGGAGTTGAGGAGACGGCACCTTTTGTGCCTTTCACGCCTTTGGCCGCTTGCCTTCGCCGCTCTCACCCGGATGGGGCAGTTGTGCGAGAGCCGGACGCGATCTAGGGTCGACCGCTATATATAGTAGTTACACGGCTGTAGTTGGTCCACAAGTTGGGGTAGAATCCGAACTAGTTGTCCACAGCTTGCCGGTGTTCACCCACCGGATATCCACAGAACGATCAACAGGTCGGCCGTTGCGTGGCGGCGTGGATGTCCAGGGGCGGTCGTCTCGGAGGGAAGTGATCGGCGGATGCGTTGCCCGTTCTGCCGTCATGCCGACTCCCGGGTGGTCGACTCCCGTGAAGTGGATGAAGGTCAGGCGATCCGCCGCCGGAGGTCTTGCTCCGAGTGCGGCCGCCGGTTCACCACCTCGGAGACGATGGTGCTCGCCGTCGTCAAGCGGTCCGGGGTCACCGAGCAGTTCAGCAGGGACAAGGTCGTTCGGGGCGTGCGCCGCGCGTGCCAGGGCAGGCCCGTCGATGACGACGCGCTGCAGCAGCTGGCACAGCGCGTGGAGGAGTCGATCCGGTCCGCCGGAGTCGCGGAGATCCCGAGCAACGAGGTCGGCCTTGCCATCCTCGGCCCGCTTCGCGAACTCGACGAGGTCGCTTATCTCCGGTTCGCCAGTGTCTACCGCTCCTTTTCCTCGGTCGAGGATTTCGAAAAGGAGATCGCGGGCCTTCGTGAAGCCATGGCGGGTTCGGTTGCGCCGGACGAAAGCGAGGGGCGTCGCACCGGCGACTGAGATCGCCGGGCGCGCCGGAGTGAGGGAGTACCCATGACAGAGACCGTGGGCGCGAGTGCGGCGACCCGGAAGTCGAGCAAGAAGACCAAGCGCGGGCTCGGCCTGGAGCGCGTGTTCACCACCGAGGGCGTGCACCCCTACGACGAGGTGACCTGGGAGCACCGCGACGTGGTGATGACGAACTGGCGCGACGGCACGGTGAACTTCGAGCAGCGCGGCGTCGAGTTCCCGCAGTTCTGGTCGGTGAACGCGACCAACATCGTCACCAGCAAGTACTTCCGCGGCGCGGTGGGCACCCCGCAGCGCGAGCACAGCCTGAAGCAGCTGATCGACCGGGTGGTCAAGACCTACGTCAAGGCCGGCACCGAGCACGGCTACTTCGCCACACCCGCGGACACCGAGATCTTCGAGCACGAGCTGACCTGGATGCTGCTGCACCAGGTGTTCAGCTTCAACTCGCCGGTGTGGTTCAACGTGGGCACCAGCTCGAAGCAGCAGGTTTCGGCCTGCTTCATCCTGGCCGTGGACGACACCATGGAGTCGATCCTCAACTGGTACCGCGAAGAGGGCCTGATCTTCAAGGGCGGCTCCGGCGCGGGCCTGAACCTTTCCCGCATCCGGTCGTCGCGGGAGCTGCTCTCCTCGGGCGGCACCGCCTCCGGGCCGGTTTCGTTCATGCGCGGCGCGGACGCCTCGGCGGGCACCATCAAGTCCGGTGGCGCGACCCGCCGCGCGGCCAAGATGGTGGTGCTCGACGTGGACCACCCCGACGTCGAGGAGTTCATCCAGACCAAGGCGCGCGAGGAAGAGAAGATCAAGGTCCTGCGCGACGCCGGGTTCGACATGGACCTGTCCGGTTCGGACATCACCTCGGTGCAGTACCAGAACGCGAACAACTCGATCCGGGTCTCCGACGAGTTCATGCGCGCGGTGGACTCCGCCGGCGACTTCGGCCTGCGCGCCAGGATGACCGGCGAGGTGCTGGAGCGGGTGGACGCCAGGAAGCTGTTCCGCGGCATGGCCACCGCGGCCTGGGAGTGCGCGGACCCCGGCATGCAGTACGACGACACCATCAACGACTGGCACACCTGCCCGGAGTCGGGCCGGATCACCGCGTCGAACCCGTGCTCGGAGTACATGCACCTGGACAACTCGAGCTGCAACCTGGCGTCGCTGAACCTGCTGAAGTTCGTCACCGCCGAAGGCACCTTCGACGCGCCGCTGTTCGCCAAGGCGGTCGAGTTCGTGATCACCGCGATGGACATTTCGATCTGCTTCGCGGACTTCCCGACCGAGGCCATCGGGGACACCACGCGGAAGTTCCGGCAGCTCGGCATCGGCTACGCGAACCTCGGTGCGCTGCTGATGGCGCTCGGGCACGCCTACGACTCCGAAGGCGGCCGTGCGCTGGCCGCGGGCATCACCTCGCTGATGACCGGTGTCTCCTACCGTCGCTCCGCCGAGCTGGCCGGGGTGGTCGGCGCGTACGAGGGCTACGCCCGCAACGCCGAACCGCACCAGCGGGTGATGCGCAAGCACGCGGCGGCCAACGACGAGATCCGCACCCACCACGCGAACGACGCGGCGGTGCGTGCGCTGGCCACCGAGGAGTGGCAGCGCGGGATCGAGATCGGCACGGTCAACGGCTGGCGCAACGCGCAGGCCAGCGTGCTCGCGCCGACCGGCACGATCGGCTTCATGATGGACTGCGACACCACCGGTATCGAGCCGGACTTCTCGCTGGTCAAGTTCAAGAAGCTGGTCGGCGGCGGTTCGATGCAGATCGTCAACCAGACCGTGCCGAGGGCGCTGACCTCGCTGGGCTACCAGGCCGAGCAGGTGGAGGCGATCGTCGAGTACGTCGCGCAGCACGGGCACGTGATCGACGCGCCCGGCCTCAAGCCGGAGCACTACGGGGTCTTCGACTGCGCGGTGGGTGAGCGCTCGATCGCCCCGATGGGCCACGTGCGGATGATGGCCGCGGTGCAGCCGTTCCTGTCCGGTGCCATCTCCAAGACGGTGAACATGCCGGAGTCGGCCACCGTCGAGGACGTGGAGGAGATCTACTTCCAGGGCTGGAAGCTGGGCCTCAAGGCGCTGGCCATCTACCGGGACAACTGCAAGGTCGGCCAGCCGCTGTCCACCGGCAAGAAGAAGGCCGCCGACGCCGAGCCGGAAAAGGTGGTCGAGTACCGCCCGGTGCGCAAGCGGCTGCCGAAGAAGCGGCCCAGCCAGACCGTTTCCTTCACCGTCGGCGGCGCCGAGGGCTACCTGCACGCCGGGTCCTACCCGGACGACGGGCTGGGCGAGATCTTCGTCAAGCTCGGCAAGCAGGGCTCCACGCTGGCCGGGGTGATGGATGCCTTCTCGATGTCCATTTCGGTCGGTCTGCAGTACGGGATTCCGCTGGAGTTCTACGTTTCCAAGTTCTCCAACCTCCGGTTCGAGCCGGCAGGGATGACCGACGACCCGGATGTCCGGATCGCCACCAGCGTGCTGGACTACCTGTTCCGCAGGCTGGCGCTGGACTACCTGCCGTACGAGAAGCGCATGCAGCTCGGCATCTTCACCGCCGACGAGCGCTCCGCGCAGGTCGAGGCGGACTACGGGTCTTCGGCCCCGGAACCGGAGAGCATGGACCTGGAGGCCCTGCGGACCAGTGTGGACTCGACCGGCTCCGGCCAGGTCGAGGACGGGGAAGATGACACCGTCGCCGCGGATTCCTCCGCCGCACCGGCCCGTTCCGCGCAGACCAGCGCCGAGCTGATGGAGCTGCACCTCGGCAAGGTCGCCGACGCGCCCCTGTGCATGACCTGCGGCACCAAGATGCGCCCTGCCGGTTCCTGCTACGCCTGCGAAGGCTGCGGAGCCACCTCCGGCTGCAGCTGATAACAACGCACTGCCCGAAGCGGGGATCGGCCGGAGGTGGCCGGTCCCCGCTTTGCTGTGCCGGTGAAGCCGTCAGGTCGCGAACTCGGTGGCGGCCTCGGCGAGGGCGTCCGCCAGTGGTCCCGGGGTGGACAGGAAGGGCGCGTGGTCTGCGGGCAGGCGGTACACCTTCCGGCAGGGCAGCAGGGTGTACATCCGCCGTTGGGCGATGGGGCTGAGGGCGCGATCGGCGAGGCACTCCACGTACACCCGCGGAATCCGGCCGAAGCCGGCTTCGGTCAGCTCGACGCCGGGCAGATCGGGCGGGGGCGCCGGTTCGGGTACCAGCTTGCTCGCCGCGAAGGCCGCGTCCGCCGGGTCGCACGCATTGAACAGCACCTTCTCCGGCGCGGAAACCGTCATCGTCCCGGTCCGCTCGTCCAGCACCACGTGCTCGGCGAGGATCGATCGCGGGTCCGCGCGGGAGATCTCCGGCGGGGTCATCCCGTTGGGCAGCAGGAACGCCGACACGTACGCGAGCAGGCCGACCCGGTGCGGAGCCAGCTCGGCGAGCGCCGAGACGGTCATGCCCGAGGAGCTGTGCCCGGCCAGCACCACCGGCCGGTCCTGGGTTTCGACCAGCTCGAGGAGCCGGTCGAAACCCAGCCGATCGGGGGTGTGCACCTGGTGCCCGGCGTGGCGCAGCCGGGCCGCGACCCGGTCCCAGCACCAGGCGCCGTGCCAGCGGGCGTGGATCAGCACGAAGGTGTGATTTGCATGCATATCGCACACTATAACCGTGCAAATCACACGCATTTCCGCTGGGCGGTCAGACCGCCTTGAGGAAGCCGGAGTCGACCGCGAACTCGGCCCCCGTGGTGCTCGCCGAGCGCGGCGAGACGAGCAGGGCGACCGCGTCCGCGATCTCCTGCGGGTCGGCGAACCGGCCGGTGGTCAGGCTCATCATCTCCGGCCCGAGGGTGTCCAGCACCCGGTCGCGGTCGGTGCCGGTGCCCGCCGCGATGATGTCCGCCGCACCACCTTCCTCGGTCCACCACGCGGTGCGCACGGGCCCCGGCGACACCGTGTTCACCCGGATCCCCCGCGGGCCGAACTCCTCGGACAGTGCCTTGGTGAGGTTGTTCATCCCCGCCTTCGCGGCCCCGTAGTCGACATTGGACTGCGACGGCTGACGGGCGTTGCCGGAGGACACGTTGACGATGGCGCCGCCGCCGCGCTCCAGCATCCGCGGGATGGCCGCACGCACCGCGCGCACCGCGGAGAACAGGTTGAACTCGAACATGGCCCGCCAGTCGTCGTCGCTGGCGTCCAGGAAGGAGCCGCGAGGCAGGGCGACCCCCGGCGGCGGGCCGCCGGCGTTGTTCACCAGGATGTCGAGCCCGCCGAACTCGGCCACCGCACGGGAGACGGCCTGCTCGGGGGCCTCCCGGTCCATCAGGTCGGCCGGGAAGTGCACCAGGCCGGCACCGGCCAGCGCGTCGAGGCCGGGGGAGCTCTTCCTGGAGACGGCCACCACCCTGGCGCCTTCTTCGAGCAGGGTGCGGGTCACCGCCAGCCCGATGCCCTTGGACGCACCGGTGACGACTGCGGTCCGGCCGGAAAGCTTCAGATCCATGGCATTCCTTCTCTGATCGAGTCTGCTGTGGTCGCGCCTCGCCCGCCGGGCGAGTGGAGCGCGGACTGCCCGCTCCACTGCACTGAACACCGGCCGGCTGTGGGCGGTTGCACCCGCGACGGCCGGTTACGTTCTGGCAGGCTGTCGGGTATGACCGTTGCGGAATTCGAGACGCAGCGCGGCCGCCTGTTCGGGCTGGCCTACCGGCTGATCGGCTCGGCGGAGGAAGCCGAGGACGTGGTCCAGGACGCCTTCCTGCGCTGGAACGGGGTGGACCAGCACGAGATCGAGCGGCCGTCCGCCTGGCTGGCCAAGGTGGTCACCAACCTCTCGCTGAACCGGCTCACCTCGGCCAGGGCGCGGCGCGAGCGGTACGTCGGGCCGTGGCTGCCGGAGCCCGTGGCGGCCTCGTCCGGCGACCTGGGGCCGCTGGAGACCGCCGAGCAGCGCGACTCGGTCTCGTTCGCGATGCTGGTGCTGCTGGAACGGCTGACCCCGACCGAACGGGCGGTTTTCGTGCTGCGTGAGGCCTTCGGCCACAGCTACGCGGAGATCGCCGACGTGTTGAGCCTGACCGAGCCGAACTGCCGTCAGCTGCACCGTCGGGCCGGGCAGCGGCTGGCCGAGTCGCGGCCCCGGTTCAGCCCGGACGCCGACCAGCGGCGCCGGCTGGTCGAGCGGTTCCTGGCCGCGGCGGAGGAGGGCGACGTCGACGGCCTGACCGAGTTGCTCACCGCCGACGTGGTGTCCTGGTCCGACGGCGGCGGCAAGGTCCGCGCCGGGCGGCGCCCGGTTTACGGGCGCGACAAGGTCATCAGGCTGTACCGCGGCATGTACCGCAAGTACCTCACCGACGTCCAGGTGACGATCGAAGAGGTCAACGGGGACCCGGCGGTAGCGGGCTGGTACGGCGGCAAGCTGCTCGGCGTGCTGCTACCGGAGTTCGGGGACGGCCGGATCCAGGCGCTGCGGGCGGTGGCGAACCCGGACAAGCTGCGCTACCTGGAAGGGCAGCTGCGGCACGAGTGATCCGGCTTGTCACGTCCTGGCGTCCCGTTCGGTCTGAGATGGGGGCATGCGAGGCTTTTTGCGCATGCCCCCATCGATCGGGTGCGGGTGTCCCGCAAGATTCCGCAGGGGAGCGGAGACGAGAGGAGGCGGGCTCGGTGCGTGAGTCGATTCTGGTGACCGGTGGTACCGGTGTGCTCGGGCGGCCCCTGGTGGACCGGCTGCGAGCGGACGGGCACGAGGTCGGGGTGCTGAGCCGGCACAGCGAGCCGCCGGTGGACCTGCGGGACGGCGCTGGCCTGGACGAGGCGCTGGCCGGGCGCGACGTGGTCGTGCACTGCGCGACGACCATGGGAGGTGGCGACGTGCGGGCGGCCGGCCGGCTGCTGGAGGCCGCGCACCGGGCCGGGGTCCGGCATCTGGTGTACATCTCCATCGTCGGCGTCGACCGGGTGCCGCTGCCGTACTACCGCACCAAGTTCGAGGTGGAAGGGCTGGTCGAGGGCTCCGGCCTGGAGTGGACGACCCTGCGTGCCACCCAGTTCCACCAGCTGGTGCGGCGGCTGCTGCGGGGCCTGGCCCGGCTGCCGGTGCTGCCCGTGCCGGACATGCCGATCCAGCCGGTGGACGCGGTCGAGGTGGCGCACCGGCTGGCCGAGCTGGCCGTCGCCGGGCCTGCGGGCCGCGTACCGGACTTCGGCGGACCGAAGGTCCACCCGCTGCGGGAGCTGGCCGCGACCTACCTGAGAGCCGAACGCCGTCGCCGGCCCGTGCTGCCCCTTCGCTTGCCGGGCAAGACTTTCCGCGCGTACCAGCGGGGTGAGCACACGGTGCCCGGGCTCCGCGGCGGCCGGGTCACGTTCGAGGAATTCCTTGACCGGGGCGAGTGAAATCGCGGACCCGCCGGATGTCGGCTTGACCTTGACGTAGCGTCAGCCTGCAAGCTGGCGCCCGTGAAATCGCGAACAGGGGGAGCGTGCAGCATGTCCGATACCGCTCGGTCCAATAATGCCTCGACCCGCCGGGACTTCCTTGCCTGGCTCGCCAAGAGCGGAACCGGGCTGGCGGTGGCCACCGGGGCGCTGTCGGCGCTGTCCGCCGGCACGGCGGAGGCAGGCGAATCCGAGATCACCGTGCTCGACGGGGCCACCGTGATCGACGGGACCGGCGGGCGGCCGCGTCGCGGGGTGGTGGTGCTCTCCGGGGACCGGATACTGGCGGTCGGCCCGGCCGCCCGCGGCGAGCTGCCGGCCGGGGTCCGGGTGATCGACGTGCGCGGCAAGTACGTCATCCCCGGCCTCTGGGACACCCATGTGCACACCCTGCCGATGGATCGGGTCTACCCGCCGTTGTACGTGGTCAACGGGGTCACCGGGATTCGCGAGATGTACGGCTACGGCCATCCGTCGCTGCCCGAGCTGCGGGACCGGATCAACGCGGGCACGGTGCTCGGGCCCAGGATGGTGATCGCCAGCACGATCGTCGACGGCCCGCACTCGATCCACGGGCCGACCGGTGCGGCGGTGGTCGCCACCGAAGCCGAGGCCAGGGCCGCGGTGCGCGCCGCGAAACAGCAGGGCGCGGATTTCGTCAAGGTGTACTCCTTCCTCGGCCAGGACACCTTCACCGCGATCGCGGACGAGGCTGGGCTCGTCGGCCTGCCCTTCGCCGGGCACGTGCCGGACCGGGTCTCCGCGGGGGTTGCCTCCGACGCCGGTCAGCGCAGTTTCGAGCACCTCTTCGGCCTGTTCTTCGCCACGTCCCGGCGGGAGGACGAGCTGCGGCAGCGGCTGGTCGAGACCCCGGTCGACCCGGCGAACCCGTTCGCCTGGTACGCCACGGCTCGCGCGCTGGAGCGGGAGGCGGTGCGCACGCACAGCCCGGGCCGCGCGGCGGAGCTGTTCGATCGCCTGCGGCGCAACGGAACCTGGGCTTCACCCACGCTGACCGTGCTGGAAGCGCTGTCCCTGCCGTTCAGCGCCTTCGACCCGGCGGACCCGCGACTGCGCTACCTGCCGCCTTTCATGAAGGACGTCTGGCTGGACCAGCTTTCCCGGACCGCGCCTTCCACTCCGGAAAGCATCGAGGAGCAGCGGCGGTTCTTCGAGGCGGAGCTGCGGCTGACCGGCGCGCTGCACCGGGCCGGGGTCGGCGTGCTCGCCGGGACGGACACCAACAATCCCTACTGCTTCCCCGGTTTCAGCCTGCACGACGAGCTGGCGCTGCTGGTGCGCGCCGGGCTGAGCCCGATGCGCGTGCTGCGGGCCGCGACCGCCGACGCGGCGCGGTACCTTGGCCTGGAGCACACCGTGGGCACGGTGACCCCGGGGATGGCCGCGGACCTGGTCGTGCTGGACGCCGACCCGCTCGCCGACATCCGCAACACCCGGCGCATCCACGCGGTGGTCAGCCGCGGCAAGGTGATCGACGCCGCGCGGCGCCAGGAGCTCTTCGCGGACATCGAGGCCGCGGCCGGCGAGGTGCCGCCGTTTCCCGGCGCGAAGGTGGCGGGCTGCGGCTGCCGCGGCTGAAATCCGGATCTCAGCGGGAGAGCCGGGTCCAGAGGAACTCGAAGACCAGCGCCCATTTGAACGCCAGCTGTTCGTTGTCCGCGGCCGCGCCGTGGCCGCCCTCGATGTTCTCGTGGTAGCGCACGGTGTGCCCGAACTCCCGCATCCTGGCCACCATCTTGCGGGCGTGCGCGGGATGCACCCGGTCGTCCCTGGTCGAGGTGACGAACAGGGAGGGCGGGTACTCCTGTCCACTTCGGACACCGTCGATCCGGCTGATGTGGTGGTACGGCGAGTATTCGCCGATGTAGGCCCACTCGTCCGGCTCGTCGGGGTCGCCGTACTCGGCCATCCAGGACGCCCCGGCCAGCAGCTTGTGGTAGCGCCGCATGTCCAGCAGCGGGACCTGGCTGACGATCGCGCCGAACAGCTCCGGGTAGCGGGTCAGCATCACGCCCATCAGCAGCCCGCCGTTGCTGCCGCCCATGATGCCGAGCCGCTCCGGCGCCGCGATGCCCCGCGCGGCAAGGTCGGCGGCGACCGCGGCGAAGTCCTCGTACACCAGGTGCCTGCCGGCCTTGGTGGCCTGGGTGTGCCATTCCGGGCCGTACTCCCCGCCGCCCCGGATGTTGGCCACCACGTACCCGCCGCCGCGGGCAAGCCAGCCGCGCCCGATAACCCCGCTGTAGGACGGCGTCAGCGAGATCTCGAAGCCGCCGTATCCGGTGAGCAGGACCGGGCCGCCCTCGGCGTTCGCGGGCCGCACCACGAAGTAGGGGATCCGGGTGCCGTCCTTCGAGGTCGCGAAGTACTGCGTCACCGAGATACCGGCTCCGTCGAAGAACGCGGGCGCCTTCTTCAGCACCTCCGGCGCGCCGCCGACGTGGCCGTAGGTCAGCGTGGCCGGCTCGGTGTAGCCGCTGCTGTTGAGCAGGTACTCGTCGCTGTGGTCCGGGTCGGTGTCGATGATCTCGGCGGTGCTCATGCCGAGCCCGCCCGCCAGCGGCGCCGAACGCCAGCCGTCGTCGCCGGGAGTGAGCACCCGCAGCTCGGTCTTCACGTCGGACAGCGTGCCCAGCAGCAGGTGGTTCCTGGTCCAGACGTAGGACTCCAGCGAGGTGTGCGCGTCCGGCTCGAAGACCACGGTCAGCTCGCGCGAGCCGGCGAGGTACTCGTCGAAACGCGCGGCGAGCAGGGCACCGGCCGGATACTCGGTGCCGCCGACCTGCCACGGCGAGCGGGTCCGGATGAGCAGCCACTCCCGGTAGGCGGACGCGTCGGCGTCCTCGGGCACGTCCAGCCGCTGGAAGTCCTGTAGATCACCGCCGGGGGTGCGCAGGTACCGCTCGGAGCGGTAGAAGTCGATCGCGCGGGTGACGAAGTCGCGCTGGTAGCCCTCGGTCGGGTCGTGGAACCCGGTCACCGCCACGTCTTCCGGCTTGCCTTCGTACACCGTTTCGGCTTCGGCCAGCGGGGTGCCGCGGCGCCACTCCTTGACGACCCGCGGATAACCGGAGCTGGTCAGCGAGCCGGGGCCGAAGTCGGTGCCGACGTAGATCCGGTCCCGGTCGATCCAGCCGACCTGACTTTTCGCTTCGGGCAGGGTGAACCCGTCCTCGACGAACTCGCGGCGCTCCAGGTCGAACTCGCGGACCACGGTGGCGTCCGCGCCGCCCCTGGACAGCTCGATCAGCGCCAGGGTGTAGCCGGGGCGCAGCACCGCCGCGCCCTGCCAGACCCAGTTCTCGTCCTCGGCCTCGGCCAGCGCGTCCACGTCGAGCAGCAGCTCCCAGTCCGGCCGTTCGCCGCGGTACTCCGCCAGTGTGGTGCGCCGCCACAGGCCGCGGGGATGCGCGGCGTCCTGCCAGAAGTTGTACAGATATTCGCCGCGGCGGCGGACGTACGGGATCCGGTCGTCCGCGTCCAGCACCTCGCGGATCCGCGCGCGCAGCGGTTCGAAACCGGTGCCGCCGGTCAGGTCCGCCACGGTCTCCGCGTTGCGTTCCCGCACCCAGTCCAGCGCCTGCTCGCCGGTCACGTCTTCCAACCACAGGTACGGGTCCTCGACAGCCATGCCGACAGTCTTACCGTCCGGTTCGCGGCCCGGCCAGGTGAGGGCTGTTTTCAATTCGTGACACGGCGCACGGCCGGCGTCCGTATGCTGGGCGACGGCGCCGGTTGGGGGACCGCAGCTTCATCGTCGCGGGGGAAAACATGTCCAGGGCGTCGCCGGATCTCCGCCTGCCGACCCCGAGGTGAACATGACGGTCCCTGAGGACGGCCGGGATCTCCCTGCGCACGCCGTCCGGCCGCCTGAACAGCGTGATCTGCTTGACTTGCCAGATCTGCCTGACTTGCCTGACTTGCCACAGCCTCCGCCCGCGCCGGCGCGGTCCGGCCGGAACTCGCCGTTCGCGATCTTCGGGGTGCTCGTGGTCGTGCTCGGCCTGGTCGGTGCGGTGGCGTTGCCCGGCATCGTTTCGCGGCCGGTAGCTGGGTTCGCCTCGCCCGCCCGTCCCGGCGATGCGGGCCGGGCGGACGCGCCGGAGCAGCGGCAGGAGAGCGAGGCGGCTCCGCGCGCGGTCCACGAGACGGCCGCCAACCCGTTGCTCGCGGCCGAGGTGACCCTGGCCGAGGTGACCTGCGAGCTACCGGCCCTCTCCCGGTCGGCGGAGGCGCTCACGGCCTATTACCAGGCCACCATCGGCTGCCTGGACGAGGCGTGGAGCCCCGCGCTGGCCGCCGTGCGCGAACCTTTCGAAACCGCCGGGCTCGAAGTCGTGCTGCCCAGCGACAGCGCCTGCGGTGACGCGCCTTCCAAGGAGGAGGCGCTGGCGTACTACTGCTCCGGCGACCGGGTGATCTACATGCCGCGGGACCGGCTGCTCGAAGACGCCGGGGTGGACCAGGCGCTGCACTTGTCCGTGCTGGCCCACGAGTACGGGCACCACGTCCAGGAGCTGAGCGGGATCATGGCGGGCGTGGAGAAGCTGTTGCGCCCGCTGGAGAACGGCGGTCCAGAGGAACTCGAGCTGACCCGGCGGATCGAGCTGCAGGCCAACTGCTTCGGCGGGCTGTTCGTGGCCGGCGCCGCCGGGCGGGGCGCGATCACCAAGGCGCTCGGGAACCGGGTGATGGCCGGGTTCGGTGCGGTGGACGGCAGCGACTCGCACGGCACGCGCAAGCATCAGGTCAAATGGGCCCAGGCCGGATTCGAGACCGGGAACCTGGGCGCTTGCAACACCTTCGCCGCCCCGGCCGAGGAAGTGTCCTGAGCTCACGGCGTCCAGGCGGGGTCGCGGCCGAGCAGCCCGAGTAGCTCGTCCAGCGGCGAGGCGCCCGGCCCGGTCCGGACCACCGGGGCGAAGGACGACTTCGGGTCGTCGCGCTCCGGGCCCGCCGGGATCAGCCTGGCGAAATCCAGCGCGGCCTGCACGGCCTCGAGGTCCTGCAGGTAGGGCACGCCGAGGGTTACGGCAAGGTCCCAGCCGTGCGCCACCGAATCGACCAGGTGCATGCTCAGCGCCACGGTCCCGGGGAAGGTGCCGAACTCCCGGACCGTCACCTGCCGGTTCAGCACCTCGTCGTCCTCCATCGCGGCCAGCACTGCGGTCACGGAGTCGGCGTACGCGCGGTAGGGGTCGTCGCCGAGCGAGCCGCTGTCCCAGTCCGGCGCGCTGCCTTCCCGCAGCGCGACCGCGAAGGCGGTGTTCTCGCTGACCTGGTGTCGCAGCAGGTCGCGCAGCCGCCAGCCGGCGCAGGAGGTGGGCAGGTCGAGGTCGGCGGTGCGCAGCCCGTCGGCCACCTTGTCGAAGAAGTCGAGCGCGCGGCGATCGAGTTCGCGGATGTCCATGGCCCGACGCTAGGTCCGGATAGCGGCACCATGGAAGGGCCAAAAACCAAGCGACCGCACTGGGCCAATCTAGGATGGCCCGGTGACCGTCGACATCCATGTGGACCTCGCCGGCGGCCGGGGCCGCAAGGAGCAGATCTACCGGCAGATCCGGGCCGCCATCCTGGACGGCAGGCTGCGGCCGGGTGAGACGCTCACCCCGACCCGGGAGCTGGCCGAGCGGCTGGCGGTCTCCCGCAACACCGTCAGCGCGGCCTACGACCAGCTCACCGCGGAGGGCTTCCTGACCGCCACGGTCGGTGCCGGCACTTTCGTCCGGTCCGGCATCCATCGCGAGAAGCCGGCGCCGAGGCCGGTGCCGGAAGGAACGGGGGTGTCGGCCACCGAACTGTGGGCAGGTGTGCCGAAGCCGCCGCGAAGCTTCGCGCCCGCACCGGAGTACGACTTCCGGGCCGGTGTCCCGGATGTCACCCTGTTCCCGTTCGACACCTGGCGGCGGCTGGTCGCCCAGCAGCTGCGCGGTTCCGGCGCGGACGTGCTGACCTACGGCGACCCGGCCGGCCTGCCGGCGTTGCGCGCGGCGATCGTGCGCCAGGTCGGCGTTTCCCGCGACGTGGTGGCCGACCCGGACGACGTGCTGGTCACCAGCGGCGCGCAGCAGGCGGTCGATCTGCTGGCCAGGGTGCTGCTGCGGCCGGGGGACAAGGTGGCCGTGGAGGACCCCGGCTATCCGCCGCCGCGGCACCTGTTCGAAAGCCTCGGCGCACAGGTGATCGGGGTGCCGGTGGACGACGAGGGCATCGTGGTGTCGCGAATCCCGCCGGGCGTCCGGCTGGTGCACGTGACCCCGTCGCACCAGTACCCGCTCGGACTCGCCATGTCGCTGGCCCGCCGGATGGAGCTGATCTCGTGGGCGCGGCGCAACGACGCGGTGCTCGTCGAGGACGACTACGACACCGATTTCCGTTACGGCGGAAGGCCGCTGGAACCACTGTACAGTTTGGACACCACCGGCCGCGTGCTCTACGTCGGCTCGTTCTCGAAGGTGCTGTACCCGTCGATGCGGCTCGGCTTCCTGGTCGCCCCGCCGGCGTTGCGGGAACCGTTGCGCAAGGCCAAATATCTCAGCGACTGGCAGTCCGGCGGCCCGGCGCAGGCCGCGCTGGCGCAGTTCATGGAGGAGGGCGGTTTCGCCCGGCACGTCCGCCGGATGCGGCGGGTGTACCAGTCCAGGCACCAGGTGCTGGCCGCCGCGCTGAAAAGCGATTTCGCCGATCTGCTCACCCCGGTACCCTGCGCCGCGGGGCTGCATCTGAGCGCGACCGGCGAATGCGGCACCCGGCGGCTGGTGCGCGCGGCCCGCAGGCACGGTGTTTCGCTCTACGCACTGGGAGACTTTACGATGCGGCGCACGGAGGTGCGGGGACTCGTGTTCGGCTTCGGTGCCATCGCGACCGAGCGGATCGTGCCTGGCCTGCGCCGGTTGCGGGAGATCGCGGAGGAACTGCGTGACTGAAGTCTATAAAGGACATATCCGTCCCGTTGAGACCAGCGAGCTGGCCCTGCTGCCCGCGGTGGAAAAGGCGTCGGACGGTCTGTTCGAGGGCGTGGAGTTCCCGCCGGGCAGCGTTCTCGACGAACTGGACGCCACGCACACGGTGCTGGTCGCCGGTCGGCCGCCGGTCGGTTTCGCGGTGTACGGCCCGCTCGACGACGCCGTGCACCTGCACCAGATCTCGGTGGTTCCGGAGCACGGCCGACGCGGAATCGGTACAGCGCTGCTGTCCGCGATTGTGCAAGAAAGCACAAAGTCGGTCACCCTCACCACTTTCCGCGATGTTCCGTGGAACGCCCCCTGGTATCGAAAGCACGGTTTTCTCGAGTTCTCGGACGCGGACTGGGGCCCCGGCCTGCGCCGACTGGTCGCGGCGGAGCGGGCGGCCGGGCTGGACCGGATCGGCCCGCGGGTGGTGCTGCGCCGCGCGCCGGGGCGATCTGCCTGATTCGCGACTTTCGCCGGTGGGTAAAAGGCCATAACCTGTGACGAACCAGCTTCACCGGGTCGGGAGGTCTTTATGCGGATTGCCGATGTCTTGCGGAGCAAAGGATCCCAGGTGGCGACCATCGCACCGGAGCAGACGGTGACCGAGCTGCTCGGCGGTCTTGCCCAGCACAACGTCGGTGCGATGGTGGTGCTCGGCCCGGACGGAATCGCCGGCATCGTGTCCGAGCGCGACGTGGTGCGGCGGCTGCAGGAGCGGGGCGCGGAACTGCTCGGCGTGCCGGTCTCGGAGATCATGACCACCATGGTCGCCAGCTGCACCCCCGAGGATTCCGTGGACCAGCTCAGCGTGGTGATGACCGAGCGGCGGATCCGGCACGTGCCGGTACTGGACGAGGGCAGGCTGGCCGGCATCGTGAGCATCGGTGACGTGGTGAAGGTTCGCATGCAGGAGCTGGAGAAGAGCAGGCAGCAGCTGGAGGACTACATCTCCCAGGGCTGAATCTCTCAAGGCTGGGCGGGTGCTGGCAGGGTGGGGAGATGACCGAGACCACCCTGCACACCGCCACCGGGCGGGACGTCGCCGAGCTGTGCCAGGTACTTGCCGCGGCCTTCCAGCGCGATCCGGTGATGAGCTGGATCATGGCGGACGAGCGGTTCCGGGCGCGGCGGCTACCGGACCTGTTCGAGGCGGTGCTGCGCGAGTCGCATCTGCGGCACGGGGCCACCGAGGTGGTGCGACGGGACGGGCGACTGGTGGCCGGCGCGATCTGGGATCCGCCAGGGCACTGGAACGATCCGCCGGTGAGCGGTCAGCTGGGCCAGCTGAGGGTGATGTCCAAGGTGTTCGGTCGGCGCCTCGGGTCCGCCGCGCGGGGCGCCAGGCTGATCAACCTGATGGAACGACGGCATCCGAACCGTCCACATTGGTACCTCGCGCAGATCGGCAGCGACCCGGAGTTCGCCGGCACCGGGCTCGGCAGGCTGCTGCTGGACTCCCGGCTGGACCGCTGCGACGCCGAAGGCCAGCCCGCGTACCTGGAGTCCTCCGCGCCCGGCAATGTCCCGCTGTACGAACGTTTCGGCTTCCGGGTCACCGAGGAGTTCAACGTGCGGGGCGGGCCGGCGGTCTGGGCCATGTGGCGGGAACCGCGCTAACCCGCCCAGCCGTCGAGCACCCGGTCGATGTCGTCGCGGATGCGCTCCCTGGCCTGCTCACGCGGTACGCTCGACATCAGCAGCTCGTCGTACGGCGTGTCCAGGTGCCGGACCGACGCGACCACCGCCAGCCGGACGGCCTGCTCGTCCAGTGCGCGCCCGGCCGCCGAGCGGCCAACCCGGCCGCTGCCGCGGGCGCCGGCGTGCTCGGCGATCGCGGCGGCCCGGTCCGCCGGGCAGCCCGGGTACAGGTGCCGGATCTGCTCGGCCATCGCGGCCTGGAAGACCAGGTCCTGGCTCGCCCGGCGTTCGGCGTCCCGTTCCCGGCGCCGCGCCCGGAGGTCCTCGTCGGCGAGGCACTGGTTCTCGGCCCGCTCCAGCGCCTGCGCGCCGACCAGGATGCCGAGCCGCTCGCTGCGCTTCCGTCTGCGGTTGAAGCGCATCACCACCGCGGAGAGCGCGCTCTCCTTCTTCGCGCGGCGGGACAGCGCCGCGTTGCCGGCCGGTAGGAAGACGAGATGGCCGAAGTCCGCGCAGGACAGGCAGAGCGACCGGCCGTCCTCTTCGAACAGGAACTCGCCCGGTGCCGATTTCAGCGCGCATTCGGCGCAGGCCCAGTCCTTCTCCGGCGAGATGACCACCAGGTCGGGCGCCTTGTTCTGCCGCGTCACGAGCTGTTCGAGCCGCTTCTCGGACAGCTCCGGGGACACCCAGTGGGTGCGAAACGCGAGTTCGGCCGCTTCGGCGCCGTCGAGGGTGAACCGCAGCGGCCGGCGATCCCTGGTGGCCGCCAGGTAGCGGGTTTCGACCGGCTGGAGCTGCCGGACTTCGGCCCAGCTCCGCAGGTACTCCACCGCGGTCGCGGCCTTGCCCGCGTCCACCTCCAGCGCCTGTTCGAGCGCGTCCAGCCGGCCGCGTCGCCACAGCTCGGCCCGGCGGTCGGGCAGCCAGCCCAGCGCGGCCAGCAGCTCCACCGGCGCCAGGTACTTCGACCGCTTCAGGCTCGCTTCCGCGGCGTCGAAGACCCGCTGCTGGAGCTTCGGCCTGCCGGTCACTCCCGCCACCCGCTCAGCTCGACCCCCTTGTTCACGTCCACCCGGAAGGCCAGGGTGACCACGCCGGTGGCCTCCGGCTCCAGCTCGAGGCGCCAGGACAGCTCGCCCATGTCGGTGTGCTCGGCTGGTTCCGGGTCGCCGTGCACGTCCCGCACCACGATCGCGTCGTCCCTGGACACCGGCACCTGGTCCAGCACGGTGACCACGGCCGGGCGCGGCCCGTGGTTGGCCACCTCGATCCGGTACTCGGCCTCCCGTCTCCGGGTGCCGGAGAGCGTGCCCTTGCTCGCGGTGCGCCGGACCAGCTCGCGGTCCACCCGGATGCGGTCGTCCACGCCGAGCGCGAGCTCCACCTCTTCGCCGGGAGCCCAGCTCTCCAACATGGTCGAGCCGACGAACTCGTTGTCGTGGAACACCGACGCCCGGCCGGGGCGCAGGGTGTGCTCGGCGTTGTTCGTGACGACGGCCCGCAGGTGCGCTTCTTCGGCCAGCACCGGCGCCGTCACGTAGTCCAGCACGGCGTCCATTTCGAACTCCGCGATGGTGCTCCGGTGCGCCACCGTGCCGGAGGCGATCGCGGCCGGCCTCGCCGGGCGGTAGGTCGCCGCGGCCACGCCGTGCTGGACGTCCGCGGCCTGCTGCTGCATCGCGTCCGACGCCGCCGAGTACGCGGCCGTCTCGCGCATCTCCAGGCTGCCGCCGAACCCGCCGGACGCCGCCCGCGGGGCCGGCGCGCGCACCGGCTGGACCCGGTCCAGGAACCACGGGCCGAGTTCGGGCACGCCGGTGGTCACCGAGGGCCGGGCGGTGGACAGGGCCAGCTCGCACACCGGCCAGTCCTCGCCGGTGTGCTGGGTGACCGCGCCGTACCAGCCGACCGACACGCGCTCACCGCGCAGCCGCAGGTCGTAACCGGACTCCCAGCCCGCCTCGGTGACCACATAGGACAGTTCGAGGGCGACCTCGGTGCCCTCCGGGGTCTCCGAGGCAGCGGCCAGCTCGATGGTCACCGTGGTCCGGTCCGGGGTGTCGGCCACCCGCCGCGCCTCCAGCGCCCGTTCGATCGCGGAGAGGTCTTCGGTGAGTTTTTCCCGTTGTTCGGCCAGTTCGCGTTGCCTGGCCAGGATCCGCGCGAGCTGATCGGCCAGCGCGTCGCCCACCACCGCGACCCGGTCCGGTTCGGCCGTGCCCGCGGCCAGTGCCTTGGCGAAGGACGTCCCGCTGCGCCGGGACAGCGTCGCGAGCAGTTCCGCCTTCGAGGCCGCCACGGTCTCCGCGTCGGTCACCTCGTCCAGCCGCCATCGCGCCGCCCGCCGCCGGTCCATCAGCTCCTGGATCGCCGGGTCGGCGGGGCGGGGCAGCCGTTCGGTATTGATCTCCACCCCGGCGATGGCGGCGGCGCCGGTGCCGCCGGCCCGCACCGAGTCGCCGAGCAGCCCCAGCGGCAGGCCCTCGACCGCGTACCGCAGGTCGCCGCCGAGCCGGACCGGCCCGCGCCGGGTGATCCGGGCGTACCGCGGGTAGACGGTCACGGCGACGATCGGCAGGTCCACGAGGGTCGGCATGCCGCCGACGGTAGCCCATCCGGGATTGAGCCACTCGCCGGTATGCGGGCCGCCTTTAGTCGGTCAGCCGGGCGAATTCCTTGACAGCACCGAATCTGCCGGGAAGGGTCGCCTTCGTCGACCATGTTCTCGCACTTCGACCGGGGGGCCCAGTGAGACCCGCACGTCTCGTCGCACTGCTCGCGGCGGTAGCCACGTTGCCGTTGACTTCCGTTGTGGCGCAAGCGGATCCACCGCCAGCTCCGGTGTTCGAGAACGGGCAGGCGCAGCCGGTCTTCGACCCGGCCGACGTGCTGCGCGAGGACCTCTGGGTGACCGCGCCGGTGGACAGCGACCGGGACGGCAAGGACGACAAGGTGCACGCCCAGGTGGTGCGCCCGAAGGCCACCTTGAAGGGCATGAAGGTCCCGGTGGTCTACCAGGCCAGCCCGTACTACGCGGGTGGCAACGAGGTGGCGAACCACAACGTCGACGTCGAGCTGTACGTGCCGGGCAGGCCGCACCCGCCGGCCGGGCCGCGGATCGCCACCGACAAGGTCGGCCCGTCCGCCCCGCCGATCACCTGGCGCTACGAGCAGTACTTCACCTCCCGCGGGTTCGCCGTGGTGTACGGCGAGTCGCTGGGCAGCGGCCTGTCCACCGGCTGCCCGACCACCGGTGAGCGGAACGAGACCATCGGCGCCCGCTCGGTGGTGGATTGGCTGAACCACCGCGCGCCCGCCGAGGATGCTGCCGGGAAGCCGGTGAAGGCGGACTGGAGCACCGGCAAGACCGGCATGATGGGCGTCTCCTACAACGGCACCTTGCCCAACGCGGTGGCCAGCACGGGGGTGCGCGGCCTGGAGACGATCGTGCCGATCGCGGCCATTTCCAGCTGGTACGACTACTACCGCAACGACGGCGCGGTGGTCGCCGCCGGCGGGTTCCAGGGCGAGGACACGGACGTGCTCGCGGACTACGTCTACACCCGCGCGGACCGGTCCATCTGCCGCCCGGTGATCGACGGGCTGCTGGCGGACCAGGACCGGGTCACCGGTGACTACAGCCGCTTCTGGGACGTGCGCAACTACCGCGAGGACGTGTCGAAGGTGCGCGCGTCGGTGCTGGTGGTGCACGGCCTCAACGACGCGAACGTGAAGACCAGCCAGGGCACCAAGTGGTACGAGGACCTGCGCCGGCACGGGGTCGAGCACAAGATCTGGCTGCACCAGGCCGGGCACGCGGACCCGTACACGCTGCGCAAGGAGGAATGGCTGGTCACGCTGAACAAGTGGATGTCGCACTACCTCTACGGCGTGCGGAACGGCATCGAGCGCGAGCCGAAGGCCACCGTGCAGCGGGAGGACGGCTCCTGGGTGGACGAGGCCGACTGGCCGAAGCCCGGCACCGCCGACGCGACCGTCTACCCGTGGCCCGGTGGCGCCCAGCGCGGCAAGCTCGACGTACGCGACCAGCTGCCGGGCAGGCCGGTAGTGGAGCGGCTCAGCGACGACGCGGGCAAGACCATCCAGGAGCTGGCGGATCTGCCCAGCTCGGGCAACCGGCTGTCCTACTCGACCGGTGCGGCGAAACAGCCGGTGCGCCTGGCCGGGGAGGCCAGTGCGGACCTGGCGATCTCCTTCGACCGGCCGGCCGCGAACGTCACCGGCGTGCTGCTGGACCGCGCGCCGGACGGTACCGCCAAGGTGATCACCCGCGGCTGGACCGACCCGCAGAACCGGGCCGACCCGGCCCGCACCCAGCCGATCAGGCCGGGCAGCAGCTATCGGGTCGAGGTCGAGCTGATCGCGAAGGACTACGTTCTGCCGGCCGGTCACAAGCTGGAGTTCGTGCTGGCCTCCAGCGACCACGACTTCACCCTGCGCCCCAAGCCCGGCGCCGGGCTGGCCATCGACCTCACCCGGACCTCCATCACGCTGCCGGTGCTCGGCGGCAAGGCGGCCCTGCGCTCTTCGTTCTGAGATGGGGGCATGCGAGGCTTTTTGCGCATGCCTCCATCGATCGGGTGCGGGTGTCCCGCAAGATTCTGAGATGGGGGCATGCGAGGCTTTTTGCGCATGCCTCCATCGATCGGGTGCGGGTGTCCCGCAAGATTCTGAGCCAGAGCCGGCGCGGCCGCGCAAAGTAGCAGAGCCCACCGACAACGAGCACGGAAGCAAGATCATCGGCCGTGAGCTGTCCACACGGCCCCGAACTGTCCACAGATTCGCCGGCCCCCGCCCCACGCCCCCGCCCCGGCCGCAGAGTGGAGGCATGACAACCGCGACCACGGCCGACGGCCGGATCCCAGTCCGCCTCACCGACCCCGCCCAGCTGATCGCCGCAGTGCCGTACCTGCTGGGCTTCCACCCCACCGACTCGCTGGTGCTGATCGGACACCAGGCGCCCCACGGCAGGCGCGTCGGCCTTGTCCAGCGCGGCGACCTGCCCGCCAAGGGGCACGAGCACGAGCTGGCCGAGTGGCTGGCCGGCAACCTGATCGAGCAGGGCGAGGTCGGCGCCACCGTCGTCGTGCTCGGCGGGTTGCCCGGCACCCCGCCGAGCACACCGAACACGCCGAGCACACCGCCGGCGACCGGGCCACCGCACGCCGCGCTGGTGGAGGCGGTCACCGGACGGCTCAAGGCGGCCGGCGTGCCGCTGCTGCACGCGATGTGGACGGAGAAGGTGCGGACCGGCGGCCGGTGGCGGTGCTATCAGAACCAGGACTGCGGAGGCGCATTGCCCGACCCCGCCGGCACCGTGGCCGCCGCCGCGACGACCGCGCAGGGCTCGGTCACCTTCAGCAGCCGCGAGGAAATGCGGCGCCTGCTCGACCCCGGCGACCGGGACGCGCTCGAACGCCGCTCGAAGCTGCTCGACGACGCCGTGTGCGAACTCGGCGAGCGGGACGATCCGGAGCGGTGGGCCACCTGCCGTGCCGAGCTGCGCGACGCGTTGCGGCGGGCGGCGCAAGGCGAGGTGAACCTGTCCGACGAGCAGGTCGTGCGGATCGTGCTGGCGCTGTCGGAGTCCACCGTCCGGGACGCCTGCCTGGCCACCGCGTCACCGCCGGGCAGCGCCCGGAGCAGGGCCGCGGAACGGCTGTGGCTGGCGCTGGTCCGGGCCACCCCGGCCCCGGAACGCGCCGGGCCCGCCTCGCTGCTCGGCTACGCGGCGTACCAGCGGGGTGACGGCGCGCTGGCCGGGATGGCGCTGGAGAACGCGCTGGCCGCGGACCCCGGTCACCTGCTGTCCAGGCTGCTCGCGCAGGCGATCGTGCGCGGTATCGCCCCGAAGACGCTGGCCGGCCTCGGGAACGTCAGTGCCGAGCGGCTCGACGATCCTGGGTGAACCGCCAGGCGTCCTCGACGATGCCCTTGAGGTCGAAGCGTTCCGGCTTCCAGCCGAGCTCTTCGCGCGCCCGATCGCTGGCCGCCACCAGTACCGCCGGGTCGCCGCTGCGGCGCTGGGTCACTGCGGCCGGGATCGGGTGGCCGGTGACCTCGCGGCCGGCGTCGATGACCTGGCGCACGGAGAAACCGGTGCCGTTGCCGAGGTTGTAGATGCGGTGGGTGCCGGCTTCCGCGTGCTGCAGGGCGAGCAGATGCGCGTCGGCAAGGTCGGTGACGTGGATGTAGTCCCGCACCGCGGTGCCGTCGTCGGTGGGGTAGTCCTCGCCGTAGATCTGGATCTGGTCCCGGTCCCCGGTGGCGACCTGGAGCACGAGCGGGATCAGGTGCGTCTCGGGGGCGTGTCGCTCGCCGAACCGCCCGTAGGCGCCCGCGACGTTGAAGTAGCGCAGGCTCACCGCGGCGAGCCCGTGTGCCCTGGCGTAGCTGGTGATCGCGTGGTCGATGGCGAGTTTGGTGGCGCCGTAGGTGTTCGTCGGCTGGGTGGGGGCGGTCTCCGGGATCGGGGACTGCTCCGGCTCGCCGTAGGTGGCCGCGGTGGAAGAGAAGACCAACCGGGAAGTGCCGTGCGCGCGCATGGCGTCGAGCAGCCGGAGGGCGGTGACCACATTGCCGTGCCAGTACTTGCCGGGGTCCTGCATGGACTCGCCGACCAGGGACTTGGCCGCGAAGTGCAGCACCCCGTCGAATCCTTCGGGGAGCAGCGAGGCGGTGGCGTCGGCGGCGTCGCCCTCGACGAACCTCGCGCCCTCGGGCACCGCGTCGGCGTACCCCGTGGTGAGGTCGTCCACGACGGTGACCTCATGACCGGCTTCGACCAGCCGCGCGGCGCAGACACTGCCGACGTAACCGGCGCCGCCCGTGACGATCAGTTTCAGGGTCTTGGTCTGCTTGTCGGTCACGGTCGGGCCTTTCTCGGTCGGGGAACGCTGGAGCCGAAGCTGTCGGTGCCACAGTGTTTGGTGCCACAGTGTGCGGAGAGTGTCCACTTACCCCGACGCGTACCACGAACCGGGGTTGCCCTATCCGGGGGAAAGCACGCCGGATGTGTCATGTTCCCGGCCGGCACCGGCCGAGGGCACCGCGACGAACATGCGGGGCGCGCGCCAGCCGGAACGCTCGAAGGCGGTGGTCGCCGCCTGCTGGACAGTGTCCACTTCGGACTCCCGGACCAGCGCGATGGCCGATCCGCCGAAACCGCCGCCGATCATCCTGGCGCCCAGCGCGCCGGCGTCCTTGGCCGAGTCGACCGCGACGTCGAGCTCGGGGCAGGAGATCCGGTAGTCGTCGCGCAGGCTCGCGTGCGAGGCGTCGAGCAGCGGGCCGGTCTCGGCCAGCCGGTTCGCGCGCAGCAGCTCGACCATGTCCAGCACCCGCCGGTTCTCGGTGACCACGTGCCGGACCAGCGGGACGAGGTCCGCGGGCAGCCGGTCCGCGGCGGCGGTGAGGCCGTCGTACTCGATCTCGCGCAGGCTGTTCAGCCCGAGCAGACCGGCGGCACGCTCGGTGCCGCGGCGGCGGTCGCCGTAGCCGGACTCGCTGTGCGCGTGCTTGGCCCTGGTGTCGATCACGAGCACTCGGAGCCCGGCCGCGGCGGTGTCGAAGGGGACCTGTTCGACCTCGCCCGAGCGGACGTCGAGGAACAGCGCGTGTCCTTCGATGCAGCACAGCGAAGCGGTCTGATCGAGCACCCCGGTGGGGGCACCGACGAACTCGTTCTCGGCGCGCTGAGCCCAGGTGGCGATCTCGGCCCGTTCGGTGAGGCTCGGCTCCGCGCGGCCGTCCAGGCCGAGCAGGGCCAGCGCGACGGCGCACTCGAGCGCTGCGGAGGAGGACAGCCCGGCGCCGGTCGGCACGTCGCCGGCCAGCACCACGTCGGCACCCCCGGTCACGCCGTGCGACCGCAGCACCCAGGCGACCCCGGCCGGGTACGCGGCCCACCCCTGGACCGAACCCGGGCGCAGCTCGCCGAGCTCGAACGGGCCTTCCTGCTGGATGCGGCCGTCCGAGCCGAGGGTGGACACCGTGAGCAGCTTGTCCTGCCTGGCCGAGGCCGCGGCGGCGATTCGGTGCGGCAGGGCGAAGGGCAGCACGAAACCGTCGTTGTAGTCGGTGTGCTCGCCGATCAGGTTGACCCGACCGGGTGCGGACCACACTCCGGAAGGGGCACGGCCGTGCGTGGCGTGAAAGGCTTCCACCGCCTCGGCGGCCGAGGTCACCGCGCCTGCGCCAGTACGGCGTGCAGCACGGACGTGGCGATCTGCATCGCGTGGCCCTCGCCGCTCACCTCGACGGTCGAACTGCTCCCGTTGGCCTTGCTCACGTCCACCGTGCTGCCCGGCACGATGCCGACCGACTTCAGCTCGCTCATCAGCGTCTCGTCGGCCTGCACGTGCTCGGCGATCCGGCGGATCTCGACCTTGCCGCCGCCGGCGCGGGCGAACTCGTCCAGCCGCACCAGGTCGGGTTCCACCGGCAGCGCCGGCTCACCCTCGCCGAGCTTGTCCAGGCCGGGGATCGGGTTGCCGTAGGGCGACGTGGTGGGGTGCCCGAGGAGCTTGATCAGCTTGCGCTCCACGGCCTCGCTCATCACGTGCTCCCAGCGGCACGCTTCGATGTGCACCTGTTCCCACTCGAGGCCGATCACGTCGACCAGAAGGCGCTCCGCCAGCCGGTGCTTGCGCATCACGGCGACGGCCAGTTCCCGGCCGTGGTCGGTGAGCTGCAGATGCCGATCGTCGGCAACGACCACCAGGCCGTCGCGCTCCATCCTGGCCACCGTCTGGCTCACCGTCGGCCCGCTCTGCTGAAGCCGCTCCGCGATCCGCGCCCGCAGTGGCACGACGCCCTCTTCTTCGAGGTCGTAGATGGTGCGCAAGTACATCTCTGTGGTGTCGATGAGATCATTCACGCCTGTCCCCTTCGTCCGTTGCTCATGGTAGTCGTTGCCCCCGACAGGCACGGCAGGCGATCGGGTAACAAGTCACCTGCCGGAAAAAGTCCCGCCGAGCTGCGCGGACGCCGGCCCGGCAAGATCAGCGGCCGTTCGGGCCCGGTGTGCGGCGGGATCCGGCCCCGCTCGCGCGATCGCGAGCGGGGGAGCACTGGCATTAGGGTGCGGATATGTACCCGCCCGCCGTTGTCTGGGATTCCGCGCTGCTGGGTTACGACCTCGGTGGTGAGCACCCGTTCAATCCGGTCCGGCTGGATCTGACCATCAGGCTGGCCACCGAGCTGGGGGTGCTGGACGGGGTGCCGCTGCTGGTGCCCGAGCAGGCCAGTGACGACGAGCTGCGCCGGATCCACGTCGACGAGTACCTGGCGGCGGTGAAGGAGGCGCCGCTGGCGGGCTGGGACGTCGGGCACGGGCTCGGCACCGCGGACAACCCGGTTTTCAGCGGGATGCACGACGCCTCCGCGCTGGTGGTCGGCTCGACCCTGCTCGGTGCGCGGAAGCTCGCCGAGGGCGCGGCCGATCGCGCGGTCAACATCGCCGGCGGCCTGCACCACGCGATGCGCGACCACGCCTCCGGGTTCTGCGTGTACAACGACTGCTCGGTGGCGATCTCCTGGTTGCTGGACAACGGTTTCGACCGCATCGCCTATGTGGACACCGACGTGCACCACGGCGACGGGGTGCAGAACGCCTTCTACGACGACCCGCGGGTGCTGACCGTCTCGCTGCACCAGCACCCGTTCACCCTGTGGCCCGGCACCGGCTACTCCGCGGAGCTCGGCGGGGCGGGCGCCGAGGGCAGCTCGGTCAACATTCCGCTCCCGCCGCACACCAGGGACGCCGGCTGGCTGCGGGCGTTCCACGCGGTGGTGCCGTCGCTGCTCGCCCAGTTCCGGCCGCAGCTGCTGGTCACCCAGTGCGGAGTGGACTCGCACGAGGAGGACCCGCTCGCCGACCTTTCGCTTTCCGTGGACGGCCATCGCACGATCTACCGGACGCTGCGCGAGCTGGCCGACCGGTACGCGGGCGGCAAATGGCTGGCCGTCGGCGGTGGTGGGTACCAGCTGATCCGGGTGGTGCCGCGGTCGTGGACCCATCTGCTGGCCACCGTGCTGGACCGGGACGTGGCCCCGGAGACGCCGCTGCCGCCGGAGTGGACGGACACGGTGCTCCGGGCGGCGCCGAAAGCCGTCCTGCCCGCCGCGATGACCGACAAGGCCGACACCGAACACCGCGCGTGGGGCGACGGCGATGACGATCCGGTGGACGTCGCGATCAGGGACACCCGCCGCGCGGTCTTCCCCCTGCACGGGCTCGATCCGGACGATCCGAGGGACTGAGCGATGAGTTCCGAGCACACCGAGCACACCGAGCCCCGTGGTTCCTTCGACTATCCGCGGGCGTGGGAGGCCGACGTGGTGCTCTCCGACGGGGGCACCGTGCACCTGCGGCCGGTGGTGCCGGACGACGCGGACGGACTGGTCGCCCTGCACGGCAGGCTTTCCGAGCGCACCCGCTACTTCCGCTACTTCGGCGCCTACCCGCGGATCCCGCAGCGCGACCTGGACCGGTTCTCCCGGGTGGACCACCACGACCGGGTCGCCTTCGCCGCGCTGCTCGGGGACGACATCATCGCGGTCGGCCGTTACGAACGGCTGGACGAGGGGCCATCGGCGGAAGTGGCCTTCGTGGTGGACGACGCGCATCAGGGCCGGGGGCTCGGCTCGATCCTGCTGGAGCATCTGGCCGCCGCCGCCTCGGAGGTCGGGCTGCGCCGGTTCGTGGCCGAGGTGCTGGCGGAGAACTCGGCCATGGTGCGGGTGTTCCGCGACGCCGGCTACCAGGTCAGCCGCGCGATCGAGGAGGGCGTGCTGCACCTGGAGTTCGACATCGACCCGACCGAGGAGTCGCTGGCCGTGGCCAGGTCGCGGGAGCAGGCGGCGGAGGCGCGCAGCGTGCACAACCTGCTGCACCCGCGTTCGGTCGCGGTGATCGGGGCGTCCACCGACCCGACCAAGATCGGCTACGCGGTGCTGACCAACCTGCTCTCCGCGGACTTCGCCGGCACCGTGTACCCGGTCAACCCGGAGCACCGCTCGGTGCGCGGGGTGCGGGCCTACCCGTCGGTGCTGGACATTCCGGACTCGGTGGACCTCGCGGTGGTCGCGGTGCCCGCGGACCAGGTGGAGTCCGTGCTGGACGGTGCGCTGGCCAAGGGCGTGAAGACGCTGCTGATCGTCTCCGGCGGGTTCGGCGAGTCCGGCCTGCACGGGCTGCACGCCGAGCTGCGCCTGGTCGGCGAGGCCAGGGCGCACGGGATGCGGGTGGTCGGCCCGAACGCGCTCGGGGTGCTGAACACCGACGCGTCGGTCCGGCTCAACGCGACGCTGGCGCCGCGCCTGCCGGCCAGGGGACGCACCGGCTTCTTCTGCCAGTCCGGCGCGCTCGGCACCGCGATCCTGGCCGACGCCGAGGCGCGGGGGCTCGGCCTGTCCACTTTCGTCTCCGCCGGCAACCGCGCGGACGTCTCCGGCAACGACCTGCTGCAGTACTGGGAGACCGACCCGAACACCGACCTGGTGCTGCTCTACCTGGAGTCCTTCGGCAACCCGCGCAAGTTCGCCAGGCTGGCAAGGCGGCTGGCCCGCACCAAGCCGGTGGTCGCGGTGAAGTCCGGGCGGCACGCGGTGCGCCCGCAGCTGGCCGCGACCTCCGCCGAGGTGGACGAGTCCAGCGTGCAGGCGCTGTTCGAGCAGGCCGGGGTGGTGCGGGTGGAGTCGCTGGCCCAGCTGTTCGACACCGCGCTGGTGCTCGCCCACCAGCCGCTGCCGTCCGGGCCGCGGGTCGGCATCGTTGGCAACTCCAGCGCGATCGGGATGCTGGCCGCGGACACCGCGCGGGCGCAGGGGCTGCGGCTGGCCTTCGACCCGGTGGACGTGGGCGCGCAGACCGGGCCGGAGGAGTTCGCCGCCGCGGTGCGCGAGGCGCTGAACTCACCGGAGACGGACGCGCTGGTGGTGGTCTTCGTGCCGCCGCTGGCGATCCCGGGCACCACCTATGCCCGCGCGCTGCGGGAGGCGGTGATCGACCTGCACAAGGAGAAGCCGATCGTCTCCACCTTCCTCGCCGCGGAGGGCGTGCCCGCCGAACTGGCGGTGCTCACCGAGGACGGCGCACCGACCCGCGGCTCGGTGCCTTCGTACCCGAGCCCCGAGCGCGCGGTGAACGCGCTGGCCAGGGTGGTCCGGTACGCGGCGTGGCGGCAGCGCCCGCAGGGCAACCTGGTGCGCCCGGCCGGGCTGCACGTGGAACAGGCGCAGGCGGTGGTGCGGGAGCTGATGACCGGCGTCGCCGAACAGGCCACCGTGCTGGAGGACCACGAGGTGGTCCGGCTGCTGAGCTGCTACGGCATCGACGTGGTGCCCTTCCGGGTCGCGTCCGAAGTGGACGACGCGGTCGCGGCGGCGGCGGAGCTGGGCTATCCGGTGGCGATCAAGGCGGTGGACGAGCGGCTGCGCGGGCGGCCGGACCTGGCCGGGGTGCGGCTCGACCTGTCCTCCGAGGACTCGGTGCGCGTCGCCTATCGCGACATCTGCGAGGTCTCCGGCGAGGACGAGGTCTACGTGCAGCGGATGGCGGCGAAGGGCATCTCTTGCGTGATCGGGCTGCAGGACGACCCGTCGTTCGGCACGCTGGTCTCCTTCGGGCTGTCCGGGCTGGTCAGCAACCTGCTGGGGGATCGGGCGTACCGGGCGGTGCCGCTGACCGATGTGGACGCCGCGACCCTGATCAGGGAGCCGCGCACGGCGCCGCTGCTGACCGGCTACCGCGGGGACGAGCCCTCCGACCTGGCCGCGCTGCAGGACCTGGTGCTGCGGGTGGCCGCGCTGGCCGAGGACAACCCGGAGGTGCGGTCGCTGAGCCTGGAGCCGATCCTGGCCTCGCCGGCCGGTGCTTTCGTGGCCAACGCCAGGGCCGTGCTCGGCCCGCCCCCTTCACGCCCCGACACCGGCCCCCGGCGGCTGCGCCCGATCAACGCGCCCGCCGAGGGCTGACCAGCACCGACCGGCACGGTTCAGGCGCCGGGCCGCAGCACCATCAGTACCGCGACGACCACCCAGAGCAGGGCGAAGATCCCGGCCGGCATCGCGGCCATGCGCACTGCCTTCGGGTCGGTCGTGTCGTCGCGAAGGCCGGCCAGCAGCCGCTTCTGACCCGGGACGACCAGCAGGCCGAGCACGACCGCCGCGACCACGGTGAGCACCAGCGAAGCCAGCAGCCATGCCTCGGTCAGCACGTCCGTCCGCAGCGCGAGGGCAAGGCCGAACACCGGCACGGTGACCGACATCAGCGCGTAGACCCGGCTGACGCGGTTCAGCAGCAGCGCCGCGGCGAGGTTCCGTTCGCGCACGTAACGCGGGAACAGGCTCGTCGCGACGGTGACCGGGCCGATGAACAGCAGGCCCGCGAGCACGTGGAGGGTCAGCAGCAGTTCGGTCATGGCGCTACTTTAAGCCTGGCTGAAAGTCCGGCTGTCACCAGGGCCGGTGCACACTGTCTCCGAGCGCCCCGACCGAGAGAGCAGCCATGAGTCCCGAGAACCCGCCGCTGGCGGCCTCCGCCGGCTTCCTGCTGGTCGTGGCCGGGCGCGCCGCGCAGCGGCGGCTGGAGTCCGGGCTGGCCGAGCACGGGCTCACCCTGCGCCACCTCGGCGCGCTCGGTCACCTGTCCCGCAATCCCGAGCTGTCCTACAGCGACCTCGCGCGCCGTTCCGGGGTGACCGCGCAGAGCATGCACGCAACCGTCCGCGCGCTGGAGGAACTGGGTGCGGTGCGCCGCCGGCACGAGGGCCACGGCCACCCGGCCCGGCTCGAGGTGACCGGGAAGGGCCGGGACCTGCTCGGGGCCGCGGGACGGCTGGCCGAAAAGCTGGACGAAGACCTGCTGGCCGGGCTCACCCCGGAGCAGCGGGCCGAGTTCCGGCGGCTGCTCCAGGCGCTCGTTCCGCCGCCGGGCTAGCCGACCCGGCCGCGAACTCGGGCCACCAGCGCCGCGCCACCCGCGGATGTGAGCGCAGCCAGCCGAGCAGCGCGTTCTCCCCGTAGGCCGCCAGCAGCGGGTTGTGCTCGTCCTGGGTGACTCCGCGCGCCGCCGCGGCCAGCTCGGCCGGCAGCTCCAGTGGCTCGACCACCGCGTCCAGCCGGGGTGCCAGGAAGAACGGGACCGAGTAGCGGTCCACCCCGGCCGGCGGGCTGAGCACCCGGTGCCGGGTGGCCTTGAGGTAGCCGTCGGTGGCGATCTCCAGCATCTCGCCGATGTTGACCACGAAGCTGCCGGGGACCGGGGTGGCGTCGATCCAGTCGCCGCCCTCGGTCAGCACCTGCAGCCCGCCGACCTCGTCCTGCTGGAGCAGGGCGAGGTAGCCGTAGTCCTTGTGCGAGCCGACGCCCTGCCCGGCTTCCGCCCGCGGGCGCGGCGGGTAGTGCACGACCTTGAGGTGGATCGCCGCCTGCTCGTCGAACCAGCGGTCGAAGTAGTCCTCCTGCTGCCCCAGCGCGGCGGCCAGCGCCCGCAGCACCTCGCGGGAGACCCGCAGCGCCTCGGCCTGCCACGCGAGCACGGCCGTGCGCAGTTCCGGCAGCGCGGACGGCCACTGGTTGGGGCCGACCAGCCGCAGGTAGGCCGGCGCGCCGGGGCCGGGTTCGAGCGCGGCCAGCTCGGCGCCGACGTCGAGCTGCTCCCGCCAGTCCGCGCTGCCCGCGGTGACCTCGGTCCCGGTGCGGGTGTAGCCGCGGAACTGCGGCGAGTGCACGTTCTCGATCTCCAGCCGCTGGGCCTCCGGGAGTGCGAAGAACCGGCGCGCCGTCTCGACGATCGCGCCGGTGACCTCCGGGCTGACCCCGTGTCCCAGCACGTAGAAGAACCCGACCTCGTGCGCGGCCCGGCGGAGTTCGCCGAGGAACCGCGCACGGTCGGTGCGGAACCGGGAGAGGTCGACGATCGGCAGCGCAGACGGGGAGAGGGCCACGAGCCAAGGGGAGCATGGTGCCCGCCCGGTGCGCATGCCCTCTCAGCATCCGGTCACCGGGCGGCCGTGCTCAGCCGGACTCCCCGCTCCTGATCGGTGCGCCGACGCGGTGCAGATGGGTCAGCGCCTCCGCCCAGGACCGGAACAAACCCGTTTCGTGGTAAGGGATGCCGATCTCGTCGCAGTAGTTGCGCACGATCGGCTGGGCCCGGCGCAGGTGCAGGCTCGGCATGTGCGGGAACAGGTGGTGCTCGATCTGGTAGTTCAGCCCGCCCATCGCGGTGTCCACCAGCCAGCCGCCGCGCACGTTGCGGGTGGTCAACACCTGGCGGCGCAGGAAGTCCAGTTTGGTGCCCGGCTTGATCATCGGCATGCCCTTGTGCCCCGGTGCGAACACCGAGCCCATGTAGACGCCCCAGAGGCACTGGTGCACGGCGAGGAAGACCAGCGCCTTGCCGGGGGAGAGCACCAGGAACAGGGCGGTGAGGTAGGCGGCCACGTGCACGATCAGCAGGGTCGCTTCCAGCGCGCGGTGCTTCAGCGTCGGGCGGAACAGCGCGCGGAACCCGGAGATGTGCAGGTTCATGCCTTCCAGGGTGAGCAGCGGGTAGAACAGGAACGCCTGCCAGCGGCCGATGAACTTGGGCACGCCCTTGGCGGCCTTGGCCTGCTCGGGGGACCAGACCAGCACGTCCGGGTCCACGTCGGGGTCGAGTTCTTCGTGGTTGGGGTTGGCGTGGTGGCGGGTGTGCTTGTCCATCCACCAGCCGTAGCTCATGCCGATGCCGAGGTTCCCGGCGATCCAGCCGGCGATCTCGGCGCGCCGCCTCGTCCGGAAGACCTGGCGGTGCGCGATGTCGTGGGAAACGAGCGCGACCTGGGCGAACATGATCGCGAAGAAGGCGGCGATGGCGAGCTGCCACCAGGAGTCGCCGATCAGGAAGAAGGCGGCCAGCCCGGCGAGGTACAGCCCGCCGACGATGCTGAACCTGGCGATGTAGTACCCGTGGCGCTGGTCGAACAGCCCGGCGCTGGCCACGCGTCGCGAGAGCCGGGCGAAGTCGCTGCCGGATTCGTTTTCGAGGGAGGAGATCGGGTCGCTTTTCTGACGCAGTTGATTAGGGATACGGGGCTCCTGTGCTCGTCTTTACGGGTGGGGTGGGTGGGAGAGAGTCAGAACTTCTTGGGGTCCACCGCGAGGACGAACCGTTGGCCGGCGTATTCGGTCAGCGTCCACAGCTGGGTCCGGGGGACACGGTAGGTGTCCGCCATGGACGAACGATACCTGGAGCCGAACGGGCCCCCGGCGTGCCCGCCCACCTGGGAACCGGTGCTTGCGTTCCGGTTCGCGCCGTTCGGCGCGGCGGGCACTGAAACCCGATTCAGGGTGGTGTCCAGCGTCGAAATCACCGTGTTATAGCCGCTCTCACGTAATCGGAAATCACCGCGCGTGAGTTTGTCAGGTGCCGCATATGCCGGGAGTGAGGTCGGCATGAGTGCCCCGAGCACTGGGAACGGCACGGGGAGCCGCCGACGCGTACGCATGCGGCACACGGTAGGCGAAGATCGGCTTACTCGGGTAGTGCTTCGTAAACGGGCGCCGTACTCGGCCGCCACCACACCCGATCGGAGCAATGCCGGCCCTGGGCCGACAGTTCTCGTTTCAGCACTTTGTAAGTGGACGTCCTCGGGAGTTCCTTGACAATTCGCACGTAGCGTGGAAGCTGCTTGGCGCCGAGATCGCGCTGGCCGGCCAGGAAGGCGCCGAAAGCGGCCGGGTCGTCGAAGGCGGCCGGTCCGGGGCCGGGAACGAGTGCGGCCATGATTTGATCGCCGATCCCGTTTTCGTCCGGCACCGGGTACACTGCCGCCTCTTTCACCCCGGGATGCCGGAGCAGGACGCGTTCGATCGGCGCGGTGCCCAGGTTCTCCCCGTCCACCCGCAGCCAGTCCCCGCGCCGTCCGGCGAAGTAGCAGAAACCGTTCGCGTCCGCGTAGGCCAGGTCGCCGGTGAAGTACCTGCCGTCGCGAACACGCTCCGCGTCCGCGGCCGGGTCCCGGTAGTAACCGGCGAACCAGCCCGCGCCGGTGGTGTTCACCAGTTCTCCGACGGCCTGTTCGGCGTTGAGCAGCAAACCCGCGGAGTCGAACTCGGCCGGCGGGCAGGGTTCGCCGGTCTCCGGGTGCAGGATCCGCACCCCTTCGGCGGGCAGGCCCAGCGAGCCGGGTGGCGAGTCCGGGGTGCGCGCGAAACCGATGCCGCCCTCGGTGGAGCCGAACGCGTCCAGCACCTGGCAGTCGAAGCGTTCGGAGAAGGCGGCCAGATCCGCTTCGGCGCCTTCGTTGCCGTACAGCAGGCGAAGTGGATTGTCGGCGTCGTCGGCATGTCGTTCGGTGGCGAGCACATAGGACAGTGGCCGGCCGACGTAGTTGGCGTAGGTCGCGCCGAACTTCCTGACGTCGGGGAGGAAACCGGACGCGGAGAACCGGCGCCGCAGGGCCAGGGTCGCGCCGGCGGCCAGCCCGACCGACCAGCCGGCCATGATCGCGTTCGAGTGGAACATCGGCATGGACAGATAGACCGTGTCCGAAGTGGACAGATGGAAGCGGTCGGCCAGCATTAGTCCTGGAAAGGCGATCTTGCCGTGCGTGCAGCGCACCGCCTTGGGGTCCCCGCTGGTGCCGGAGGTGAAGATCAGCATCAGCAGGTCGTCCTGGCCCGCGGCGACCGGGCGCAACGGCGAGCCGCGGTGCGCGTCCAGTGCGGCGGTCCACTCCGGACCATCCAGTTCGGACACTTCGGCCCCGCCGAGGTCGAGCCCGGTGAGCAGGTGCGCGTGCCGGCGTTCGGTCAGCACCAGCCCGCAGTCGGCCAGTCGGACGTCGCGGGCCAGTGCCGCACCGCGGCGTGTCGGGTTCAGCCCCACCAGCACCGCGCCGGCGAGCGCGGCACCGCCGAGCAGGAAGGAGAACGACGGCACGTTGTCCGCGAGCACCCCGACGTGCGGGGGTGCGCCCGGCTTCAGCAGCGTCCGCAGCAGCGCCGCGTGCTCCGCGCAGGCGCGCACGTGCTCCGCCCACGACCAGCTCTCGTCTTCGAACCGCAGCCCGGGGTGCTCGTCGTCGGCCCTGGCCAGCAGCAGCTCGGTGACGGTGGGGATCATGCCGGCTGGTCGGCGAGCAGCTCGCCGAGACCGCGGAGCTGCGCGGTCGCGCCACCGAGCGCGAACTCGTTGCGCTTGGCCGCGACGAAGTACCGGTGCAGCGGGTAGTCCACGTCGATACCGACACCGCCGTGCACGTGCACCGCGGTGTGCGCGACCCGGTGCCCGGCCTCGGCGGCCCAGAACTTCGCGGTGGCCACCTCCGCGTCGCACTCGGGCTCTCCGGAAGCCAGCCGCCAGGCCGCCTGCCACAGGGTGAGCCGGACCGCCTCCACGTCCACGTATGCGTCCGCGAGCCGCTGCCGGACCGCCTGGAAACCGCCGATCACGTGGTCGAACTGCTTGCGTTCCCTGGCGTAGCCGGCGGTCAGCTCCAGCGCCCGCTCCAGCACGCCGAGCTGAAGGGCGCACAGGCCCACGGTGCCGTGGTGCCGCAGCCGCTCGTCCACTCCGGCGCCGGGTTCGCCGAGCAGCGCGTCCTCGCCGGCGAGTGCACCGGAGAGCTGGACCAGCCCGGCGTCGCCGCGGTCGACGGTGCGCTGCGGCAGCACCTCGAGCCCGGGGGTTTCGGCGGCCAGCAGGAAGACGGCGATCCCGTCCGGGGTCGCCGCCGGGACGAGGAAACCGTCCGCGTCGGCCGCGGCGAGCACCGCGGTCTGCGTCCCGGTGAGCCGCCAGCCCGCCGGCTCGCGCTCGGCGGTGAACCCGCACGGGCTGCCCGCGTCCGGTAGTGCCGCGCTGAGCACCAGCCCGCCGCGCAGCACCGGCACCAGCCAGCGTTCCAGCTGCCCGCCGCTGCCGTGCTCGGCCAGTGCGCTCGCCGCCATGGTGATGGTCGGCAGGTAGGGCACCGGGGCCACCGCGCGGCCGAGTTCGATCAGCACGCTGGCCTGTTCGAGCAGGCCGAAACCGCCGCCGCCGACGGCTGAGGGCAGCGCCGCGTCCAGGATCCCGGCACTGGCCAGCTCAGTCCACAGTGCACGGTCGGTGCGCCCGTCCCCGTGCGCTCCCTGCGATTTCGGCGTCACCTTGTCTTCGAGGATCCGCCGGGTCAGCCCGCCGAGGTCGCCCTGCGCCTCGGTCAGCGCGAAGTCCATGAGTTGTCTCCTCTGGCGTTTTGCCTGGTGGCGGATCAGCGGGTGACGGGGAGGCCGAGTGCGGCGGCGGCGATGATGTCGCGCTGCACCTCGTTGGTACCCCCGCCGAAGGTCAGGATCAGGGACGAGCGGTGCATCCGCTCGATCCGGCCGCGCAGCAGCTCGCCAGGGGAGCCCTCGCGCACCACCGCGCCGGCGCCGAGCACCTCCATCAGCAGCCGGTACGCCTCGATCGCGAACTCGGTGCCGAACACCTTGGTCGCCGACGCCTCGGCGGGGCCCAGCTCGTGCTCGGTCGCGGCCCATGCGATCTTCCAGTTGCGCAGCTTCAGGTACTCGGCGTGCGTGTGCACCCTGGCCAGGTGCAGCCGCACCCATTCGGCGTCGATCACCCGGCTGCCGTCGGGCAGTTTGGTGGTCTGCGCCCACTGCCGCACCGACTCCAGCGCGGACTGGACCGGCGCGGCCGAGGTGAGCGCCACCCGCTCGTGGTTGAGCTGGTTGGTGATCAGCGGCCAGCCCGCGTTCTCGTCGGCCACCCGCGCCGACACCGGCACCCGCACGTTCTCGTAGTAGGTCGCGCTGGTGCCCGGCCCGGCCACGGTGCGCACCTTGGTCCAGGAGAAGCCCTCCGCGCTGGTCGGCACGATCAGCATGCTGAGACCCTTGTGCTTCCGCGCCTCGGGGTCGGTGCGCACGGCCAGCCAGACGTAGTCGGCGTACTCGATCAGGCTGGTCCACATCTTCTGCCCGTTGACCACGTACTCGTCGCCGTCGCGCACCGCACGGGTGCGCAGCGAGGCCAGGTCGGTGCCGGCCTCCGGCTCGGAGTAGCCGATCGAGAAGTGCAGCTCCCCGCCGGCGATCTTCGGCAGGTAGAACGCCTTCTGCTCTTCGGTGCCGTAACGCATGATCGTCGGGCCGATCGTGTTCACCGTGAGGAAGGGGACCGGCACCCCGGCGACGGCCGCTTCGTCGGTGAACACCAGCTGGTCGAGCATCGGCCGGTCCTGCCCGCCGAACTCGGTGGGCCAGCCGATCGCGAGCCACCCGTCCCGGCCGAGATCGCGGACGATCTCCTTGTACGCCAAGCCGTTTCCGTACTCGCCGCCGTCACCCGCGAGTGCTTCGCGCCGCTCCGGCGTCATCAGCTTCGCGAAGTAGGACCGGAGCTCGGCACGCAGCCCCTGCTGCTCGGGCGTGTAGCTGATCCGCATTCCGTTACCTCCACCCGGCGGGCTCGTTCTGGTATCCAGCCGGACCGGTAGCTAGTCTAGAACCTGTTCTAGTTGTACCACCGAGCGGCAGCGGGAGGAAGCATGGAGGTCAGCGTCGACCGGACGTTGTGCGAGGCGAACGAGATCTGTGTCGCCTTCGCGCCGGAGGTGTTCGAGCTGGACGACGACGAGGAGCTTCGGGTGATCCAGCCCAACCCGCCGGAATCTGAGCTAGAACGTGTTTCGCAAGCGGTCGCGTCCTGTCCGAAGAACGCCCTGCTCATGCGAAGGTAGCCTGGCAAAATCGGGCCTTGCCGAGAGCGAGAACAGATTCTAGTCTGTGCCCAGAGTGGCGAGCCAGCGACGGCTCGCCCGCCCCAGCGAGGAGGCAGCCGTTGAGCGGGGAGACCAGTCTGCACGGCAGGGCCGCGATCGTCACCGGCGCGGGTGCCGGGCTCGGCAGGGCGGAAGCACTCGCACTGGCCGCGGCTGGTGCGTCGGTGGTGGTCAACGACGTCGCCGAAACGGCGGCTTCGGCGGTGGTCGAAGAGATCGAGGCGGCCGGCGGGAAGGCGCTGGCCCTCGCCGGTGACGTGTCCGAGCGGGCCACCGCGGACGCCCTGCTGGCCTCGGCCACCGAGCACTTCGGCGGGCTGCACATCCTGGTGAACAACGCGGGCCTGCTGCGCGACCGGATGCTGTTCTCGATGTCCGACGAGGAGTGGGACACCGTGCTCCGGGTGCACCTGCGCGGGCACTTCCTGTTGTCCCGCAACGCCACCGCCTACTGGCGGCAGAAGTCCAAAGAGGATGGTTCGCCGGTGTACGGCCGGGTGGTGAACACCGCGTCGGAGGCCTTCCTTGTCGGCTCGGCCGGCCAGCCGAACTACGCCGCGGCCAAGGCCGGGATCGCCGCGCTGACCGTGGCCACCGCCCGTGGCACCGCTCGCTACGGGGTGCGCGCCAACGCGATCTGCCCGCGCGCCCGCACCGGCATGACCGAAGGGGTCTTCGGCGCCGACGCGCCGGGCGAAGGACCCGACCCGCTGTCGGTGGACCACGTCGCGCCATTCGTGTGCTACCTCGCCTCACCCGCCGCGGAGCGGATCAACGGGCAGGTGTTCGTGGTGCACGGCGGAATGGTCGCGCTGCTGCGGCCGCCGTCGGTGGAGCGGCGCTTCGACACCGCCGGCGAGTACTGGAGCCCCGGCGAGCTCGCGGACAGCGTCGGCGCGCACTTCGCCGACCGCGACCCCGAGCGCATGTTCGCCGCCAACGACATTCTTTCGCTGCCTTAGACACCCAGGAGAGTCAGCCTGTGACGCTTACCGTGCAACCGCATCGAGAATCGCTGGGCCTCAAGACCGGCCGGCTCTACATCGACGGCGAGTGGGGCCCGGCGCGGGCCGGGGCGAGCTGGACCCATCACCATCCGGCCACCGGCGAGGAGATCGGCGACTTCGCGGTGGCCGACGTGGCGGACGTGGACGACGCGGTCGCCGCCGCCCGCCGCGCCTTCGACGCCGGCACCTGGTCGAACGCCAGAGCCGGGGTGCGCATCCAGCTGCTGCACCGGTACGCGAACCTGCTGCGCGAGCACGCCGACGAACTGCGCGCGCTGCAGGCGCTGGACAACTCGGTACCGCTGTCCTTCGGCGGCATCTACGCCACTTCGGTCGGCGCGGCGGCCGACGCGTTCGACCACCACGCCGGCTGGGTGGACAAGGTGGGCGGCCAGACCCTGCCGCCGTACCAGGGCGGCGACCACCTGGCGATGACCTTCCGCGAGCCGATCGGCGTGGTGGCCGCGATCCTGCCGTGGAACGCGCCCTTCCTGCTGTTCGCGCAGAAGGTCGCGCCCGCGCTGGCGGCGGGCTGCACCCTGGTGCTCAAGCCGTCGGAGTTCGCCACCTTCTCCGTGCTGCGCATGGTGGAGCTGCTGGCCGAGGCCGGGCTGCCGGCCGGCACCGTGAACGTGGTGACCGGCCCCGGAGATCCGACCGGGGAACGGCTGATCACGCATCCGGATGTGCACAAGGTGAGCTTCACCGGCAGCCGCGAGGTCGGCAAGCGAATCGTCACCGCCTCCGCCGACACGCTCAAGCGGGTGTCACTGGAACTGGGCGGGAAGAGCCCCGCGCTGGTGTTCGCGGACGCGCCCAACGTCGGCCTCGCCGCGGCGACCACCATCGGCGCGGTCACCATGGGCCTGTCCGGTCAGGCCTGCGTGGCCAACACCAGGGCGCTGGTGCACCGCGACGTGTACGACGAGTTCATCGCGGCGGCGCAGGGCATGGCGGCCGCGATCACCTACGGCGACCCGTTCGACCCCGGGGTGCTGTCCAGCCCGCTGATCAACGGGCGGCAGCTGGAGCGCGTGCTGGGCTACATCGAACGCGGCAAGGCCGAAGGCGCCAGGCTGGTCTGCGGCGGTGAGCGGCTCGGCGGCGACCTGGCGGACGGCAACTTCGTCGCGCCGACGATCTTCGCCGACGTGGAGAACTCGGCCACCATCGCGCAGGAGGAGATCTTCGGCCCGGTGCTCGCGGTGGTGCCGTTCTCGGACGAGGAGGAGGCCGTGCGGCTGGCCAACGACACCGAGTACGGGCTCGGTGCCAGCGTGTTCAGCGCGGACGTGCAGCGGGTCTTCCGGGTCTCGCGCAAGCTCCGCACCGGCACCATCGGCGTCAACGGCTTCCAGATCGAGCCGCACCTGCCCTTCGGCGGTTTCAAGCAGTCCGGCCTCGGCCGCGAAGGCGGCCAGTCGGCCTACGAGGCTTACACCGAGCTGAAAACCGTTCTCATGCCGCTGACCGAAGAGTTGATGTAAATGGGCAGGCTGGACGGCAAGGTCGCACTGGTCACCGGGGCCGCGCGCGGGCAGGGCGCGGCCGCGGTGCGGCACTTCGTGACCGAGGGTGCGCGGGTGGTGATCGCCGACATCGCGGACGACGAAGGCAAAGGGCTCGCCGACGAGCTCGGCGAGGCGACCGTCTACCAGCACCTCGACGTGACCGGCGAGGACGACTGGGCGGCCGCGACGGCCCGTGCGGTGAGCGAGTTCGGTCGCCTCGACGTGCTGGTCAACAACGCCGGCATCCTGCACTTCTCCGAGCTGGCGCACACCGCGCTGGCAGATTACGAGCGCGTGATCAAAGTGAACCAGATCGGGGCGTTTCTCGGCATGCGCTCGGTCGTTGAACCGATGTCACTGACCGGTGGCGGCTCGATCGTCAATGTGTCCTCTGTGGAGGGTCTGGCCGGTATGCCGTTCCTGGTCGCCTACACCGCGAGCAAGTTCGCGATCAGGGGGATGACCAAGGTGGCCGCGCTCGAGCTCGGGGCCAGGGGAATCCGGGTCAACTCGGTGCACCCCGGCATGATCGACACCAAGATGATCTCGGACGCGGTCGGCGGTGCGGAGCTGGATCTGGCCAGGATCGGCAAGAAGGTCGCGCTGGGCCGGGTCGGGCGGGCGGACGAGATCGCGGCGCTGGTGGCTTTCCTGGCCAGTGACGAGAGCTCGTACTGCACCGGCGGCGAGTTCGTCGCGGACGGCGGGGCGACCGCGACGCACGCGCTCAAGCTCTAGCGAGGCCCCGGCCTCGGAGTGAACACCGCTAACGCGAGCCGGGCACGCGCGGTGCGAAAGACTCGACTGCGACGAGGCAGTTGAGGACTGCGGAGGGAGTGTCGTGGGCGTTCGGGAAGGTTCGGCCGCGATTCCGGGCACCGCCGCGCTCACCCAGGTCGGCAGGCTGGCGACGTTGGCCTGGGAGGTGCTGCGCGCCATCCCGCGGCGGCCCTTCCAGTTCCGCGAGTGGATCGAGCAGTGCTGGTTCTTCGCCAGCGTGACCATCCTGCCCACCGCGCTGGTGGCCGTCCCGTTCGGCGCGGTGATCGCACTGCAACTGGGTTCGCTCACCCAGCAGATCGGTGCCCAGTCGTTCACCGGCGCGGCCAGCGCGCTGGCCATCGTGCAGCAGGCCAGCCCGCTGATCACCGCGCTGCTGGTGGCCGGTGCCGGCGGCAGCGCGGTCTGCGCGGACATCGGGGCGCGCAAGATCCGCGAAGAGATCGACGCGATGCAGGTGCTCGGGGTCAACCCGATCCAGCGCCTGATCGTGCCGAGGGTGCTGGCCGCGATCGTGGTCTCGGTGCTGCTCAACGGCCTGGTCAGCGTGGTCGGGGTGCTCGGCGGCTACTTCTTCAACGTGGTCATGCAGGGCGGCACCCCCGGCGCGTACCTGGCCAGCTTCAACGCGCTGGCGCAGCTGCCGGACCTGTGGATCAGCGAGATCAAGGCGCTGCTGTACGGGTTCGTGGCCGGGGTGGTCGCGGCCTTCCGCGGGCTGAACCCGTCCGGCGGGCCGAAGGGCGTCGGTGACGCGGTGAACCAGGCGGTGGTGATCACCTTCCTGCTGCTGTTCCTGATCAACGTGGTGCTCACCGCGATCTACCTGCAGATCGTCCCACCGAAGGCGTTGTGACGTGACCACCACCAAGGACCCGGAGGCGGCGCGCGGGCCGGACCGCACGCTGGAGATCATCGCGCGGCCCGGCGCCAGCCTGGAGGGGCTCGGCAGCCAGCTCTCCTTCTACTTCCGCGCGCTGGCATGGGCGCCGCGCACGATCAGCCGGTACGGCCGGGAAACCCTGCGGCTGCTGACCGAGGTCTGCTTCGGCACCGGCGGGCTGGCCGTGATCGGCGGCACGCTCGGCGTGATGATCGGGATGACCCTGTTCACCGGGCTGATCGTCGGCCTGCAGGGCTACGCCGCGCTGAACCAGCTCGGCACCGCGGCGCTGACCGGGTTCATCTCGGCCTACTTCAACACCCGCGAGGTGGCGCCGCTGTCCGCCGGACTGGCGCTGTCCGCGACGGTGGGCTGCGGGTTCACCGCCCAGCTCGGCGCGATGCGGATCTCCGAGGAGATCGACGCGCTGGAGGTGATGGGCGTGCCCAGCATGCCGTATCTGGTCACCACCAGGGTGCTGGCCGGGGTCGCGGCGGTGATTCCGCTGTACGCGGTCGGGCTGCTGTCGTCGTACCTCGCTTCACGGCAGATCACGGTGTGGCTGTACGGCCAGTCCGCTGGCACCTACGACCACTACTTCAACCTTTTCCTGCCACCGGAGGACGTGCTCTGGTCCTTCCTGAAGGTGATCATCTTCAGCGTGCTGGTGATCCTTTCGCACTGCTACTACGGCTATACGGCCAGTGGCGGGCCGGCCGGGGTCGGGGTGGCCGTCGGCAGGGCGGTGCGCACCTCGATCGTGCTCATCTCGGTGCTGGACTTCTTCCTCAGCCTGGCCATCTGGGGTTCGAGCACGACGGTGAGGATTTCCGGATGAACCGCGGGATCCTGCTCAGGCGGCTCCGGCACCAGCTGCTGGGGCTGGTTTTCCTGGTCGTGGTGGTGCTGTTCTTCGTCACCACGATCGGCTTCTACAACAAGGAGTTCACCCCGGTCACCCAGGTCAGGCTGGAGACCGATCACGTGGGCAACCAGCTGCGCAAGGGCGCCGACGTGAAGATCCGCGGCATGGTGGTCGGCGAGGTGCGCGAGATCTCCTCGCTCGGTGACCGGGCCGCGCTGGAGCTCGCGCTGGATCCGGACAAGACCTCGGTGATCCCGGCGAACGTCTCCGCCAGGCTGCTGCCGAAAACCCTTTTCGGCGAACGGTATGTGGCCCTGCAGCCACCCGAGTCGCCGGCCACGGCGCGGCTCGCGGCCGGGGACGTGATCGGCCAGGACCGCACCAGCACGGCGATCGAGCTGGAGAAGGTGCTCGGCGACGTGATGCCGCTGCTGCAGGCGGTGCAGCCGCAGAAGCTGGCCAGCACGCTGACCGCGGTGTCCACCGCGCTGGAGGGCCGCGGCACCCAGCTCGGCCGGACGCTGACCCAGCTCGGCGACTACCTCGGTGAGCTCAACCCGTCGTTGCCCGATCTCACCGCGGACCTCAAGGGACTGGCCAAGGTTTCGGACACCTACAGCGAGGCGGCGCCGGACTTCCTGCAGGCGCTGTCCGATCTGACCACCACCAGCAAGACGTTGGTGGAGAAGCAGCAGGGCCTCTCGGACATGTTCGCGTCGGTGACCAACGCGTCCACCGACCTGCACAACTTCCTGCAGGTGAACAGGAACAACTTCATCGCGCTGACCAGCACCGTGCAGCCGACCCTGGACGTGCTGGCCAAGTACGCGCCCGAGTACCCGTGCCTGCTCGAGCAGCTGGCGGGTTCGGTGCCGCGCGCGGAGGCCGCGTTCGGCAAGGGCACCGACGAGATGAACCACGTGACCATCCGGTTCCTGGCCAGCCGGACCAAGTACGAGCCGGGCAAGGACGAGCCGCGCTACGACGACAAACGCGGCCCGCGCTGCTACCCGCAGGTGGAGCCGCCGGGCCGGTGGCCGCAGTACCCGCCGGACGGTCCGATCAAGGACGGCTCGTCGAAAACGCCGCCGCCAAAGGGGGACGGCAAGCTGCCCGCGGCGGACTATGATCTCGGCGGGATCACCGGCGGGGGCGGCGCGGCGGGCGGGCCGACGCTGCCGAACTCGCCGGCCGAGCTGGACCTGATCTCCGCGCTGCGCGCGCCCGCGCTGGGCGTGGCACCGCGCGACGTGCCGAACTGGAGCAGCCTGCTGGTCGGGCCGCTGTACCGCGGTGCGGCGGTGGAGGTGCAATGAGTACACCTCTCCGCAAGACTTTGCCGCCGCTGATCAAGATCAGCGTCTTCGCGGTGGTCACCGTGCTGCTCACCGCGATACTGGGCGCCACCATCGCGAACACCAACTTCGGCAGCACGTCGGACTACACCGCGCGGTTCACCGACGCCTCCGGGCTGCAGGAGGGCGACGACGTCCGGATCGTCGGGGTCAAGGTGGGCCAGGTCGGTTCCATCACGGTCGGCGAGGACGACCAGGCCGAGGTGCGCTTCAACGTGGAGGCGGTGCGCAAGCTGCCGGAGTCGGTGACCGCGACGATCAAGTACCGCAACCTGGTCGGCCAGCGCTACCTTTCGCTGGGCACCAACGTCACCGGGGACGGGGTGCTCACCCCCGGCGGCACCATCCCGGCCGAGCGCACCCAGCCGGCGCTCAACCTCACCGTGCTGTTCAACGGGTTCAAGCCGCTGTTCCAGGCGCTGAACCCGGAAGAGGTGAACAAGCTGTCCTACGAGATCATCCAGGTGTTCCAGGGCGAGGGCGGCACCGTGCGCAGCCTGCTCACGCACACCGCGTCGGTGACGTCGGCGATCGCGGACAAGGACAAGGTGATCGGCCAGGTCATCGACAACCTGAACAACGTGCTTGGCACGGTCAACGCGCGCGGCCCGCAGCTGTCGAACCTGATCGACCAGACCCAGCAGCTGGTCACCGGCCTCGCCGAGCAGCGCGGCCCGATCGGCGACGCGGTCTCCGCGCTGGGCAGCCTCACCGAGGCGACCGCCGGCCTGCTCACCGACGCGCGGCCGCCGCTGAAGGACGACATCGACGGGCTCGGCAAGCTTTCCGGCAACCTGGCCGACTCCCGCGAGCTGCTCGACGAGCTGCTCCAGAAGATGCCGGGGAACCTGGAGAAGTTCACCAGGACGCTGAGCTACGGCGGTTGGTACAACTACTACCTCTGCGGGCTTTCCGGCACCATCGGCATCTCCTCGCTGAACCTCACCCTGCCGTTCCTGCCGATTCCGGGGACCGACCAGGCGGAGAGGTGCAAGGTGTCATGAAGCCACTGAAGGATCGCAACCAGGCCGCCGTCGGCGCGGTCACCCTGGTGCTCACCGTGCTGATCGTGCTGGCCGTGTACAACGTGGAGGACCTGCCGCTGCTCGGCACCGGCACCACCTACTCCGCGGAGTTCGCCGAGTCCGCCGGGCTGGCGCCGGACAACGAGGTGCAGGTGGCCGGGGTGAAGGTCGGCACGGTGACCGATGTTTCGCTGGCCGGCAAGAAGGTGCTGGTCAAGTTCAAGGTGGAGGAAACCGGGCACGCCAGGGTCGGGGACGGCTCCACCGCTTCCATCGAGATCAAGACCCTGCTCGGGGAGAAGTACCTGGCGCTGCAACCGAAGGGCACCGGTTCGCAGGATCCGGACGTGCCGATCCCGGTGCAGCGCACACGCACCCCGTTCGAGCTGCAGGATGCGTTCAAACAGCTGTCCAGCACGGTCGGCGACATCGACACCGAGCAGCTCGCGCAGAGCTTCAACGTCCTTTCGGACACCCTGAAGGACACTCCGCAGCCGATGAAGGAGGCGCTCAACGGGCTTTCCGCGCTGTCCAAGACGGTGTCCTCCCGTGACGACGCGCTGGCGCAGCTGCTCGGCAACACGAACCAGGTGTCCAAGACGCTCAGCGACCGCAACGCCCAGCTGCAGAAAGTGATCGGCGACGGCAACCTGCTGCTCGACGAGCTGCAGCGGCGCAAGGACGCGATCAGCGCGCTGCTCACCGGGGCGCAGCGGTTGGCCGCCCAGCTGTCCGGGCTGGTCGCGGACAACCGGGAGCAGCTGCGCCCGGCGCTGGAGAAGCTGGGCGTGGTCACCGACGTGCTGCAGCGGAACCAGGACAACCTGGCGCGCAGCCTGGCCCTGCTCGCGCCGTTCACCAGGGTCGGCGCGAACGCGACCGGCAACGGACGCTGGTTCGAGGGCTACATCTGCGGACTGCTGCCGCCGGTGATCAGCGTGGCCGGGGCGACGGTCAACCCGGAGGGCTGCTCGCCGCCGATCTCCGCGCCGGACCAGGGGGTGGGTGGCCGATGAACCTCCCTGAGACCAAGAGCGGGCGCAGCCTGTACTCGTGGTTCGCCATCGCCTGTGTGGTGGTGCTGGTGCTGACCGGCGCGTTGTGGTGGGTGTTCCGCGACCCCGGCGGCACCAGGCTCGCCGCCTACTTCGACAAGACCGTCGGCCTCTACGCCGGCTCGTCGGTCCGGGTGCTGGGCATCAAGGTCGGCGAGATCACCGACGTCACCCCGCAGGGCGACTCGGTGCGGGTGGGCATGCGGGTGGACGCCGGCGTGCAGATCCCGGCCGAAGCCGGTGCCGTGGTGGTGGCGCCCAGCCTGGTCAGCGACCGGTACGTGCAGCTGACCCCGGCCTACGAGGACGGGCCGGTGCTGCGCGGCGGCACGGTGATCGGCAAGGAGCGCACCGCGACCCCGGCCGAGCTGGACGATCTCTACGGCAGCTTGAACGAGCTGTCCACCAGTCTCGGCCCGGAGGGGGCGAACAAGGACGGCGCGTTGTCACGGGTGCTGGACACCGCCGCGAAGAACCTGGACGGCAACGGCGGGAACCTCAACGACACGGTGCACCAGCTGGCCGAGCTGTCCCGCACCCTGGACGGGTCGAAGGACGACCTGTTCGGCACGGTGCGCAACCTGCAGTCGTTCACCAAGGCGCTGTCGGACAGCGACGCGCAGCTGAACGAGTTCTACCGCCGGCTCGCGGACGTCAGCGGGTTCCTGGCCGGCGAGTCGGAAGAGGTTGGCGCCGCGCTTTCCGGGTTGGGCACCTCGCTGACCGACATCCAGGGCTTCATCGCGGACAACAAGGACCTGCTCACGTCCAATGTGGACAAGCTGGCCGGGATCACCAAGGTGCTGGTGGACCAGCGCGGCGCGCTGGCCGAGGTGCTCGACGTCGGCCCGACCGGGATGACCAACTTCATCAACTCCTACGACGCGGCCTCGGGCAGCATCGCGATCAGGTACAACGCGAACGAGCTGACCAACCCGCTGGTCACCACCCTGTGCCGGCTGATCAAGTCGGCCACCACGGTGCAGCTCGGCCAGGTCCAGCTGCCCAATCCGGTCGGTGCGCTGTGCGAGGCGATCGCGCCGGTGGTGGACGGGGTGGCGAAACTGCCGTCCCTGCCGCAGGTGCTCTCGTCCATCGCCAACGGCGAGCTGCCGCCGCTGCCCCTGCCGCTGGTCGCGGTGCCGGGCAGTCCGCTGAGCGTGCCGGGAGGTGCCGGATGAAGCGGATCATCGCCGTGCTGGCGAGTCTGCTGCTGCTCGCCGGCTGTGGGGCCGGTGGATTCTCCGGGCTGTACAACACCCCGCTGCCCGGCGGCGCGGACCTCGGCCCGCACCCGTACCGGATCACCGCGCAGTTCGCCGACGTGCTGGACCTGGTGCCGCAGGCCAGCGTCAAGGTGAACGACGTGCCGGTGGGCCGGGTGGAGCTGATCGCGCTGGCCGAGGACACCAGGTCCGCGATCGTCACCCTCGCCGTGAACGGGGACGTGCCGCTGCCCGCCAACGCGGACGCGGAGCTGCGCCAGTCCAGCCTGCTCGGCGAGAAGTTCGTCGAGCTGCGGGCACCGGCGCGGGACGCGACCGGCAGGCTCGGTGAGGGCGCGGTGATCCCGCTGGCGCGGACCAACCGCAACCCCGAGGTGGAGGAGGTGCTCGGCGCGCTTTCGCTGCTGCTCAACGGCGGCGGGGTGGAGCAGCTGCAGAACATCGTGCACGAGCTGAACAACGCGCTGAGCGGCAACGAGGCGGAGATCAAGGCGCTGCTGTCTCATGTGGACGAAATGGCGACCACATTGGACGGTCAGAAGGGCGAGATCATCAAGGCCATCGACGGGCTGAACCGGCTCTCCAGCACGTTGGTCGGGCAGACCGGCAACCTGACCAACGCGCTGGACAACCTGGCGCCGGGGCTGAAGGTGGTCACCGACCAGCGCGATCAGCTGGTCGGCATGCTGCAGTCGCTGGACACCCTGTCCGGGGTGGCGGTGGACGTGGTGAACCGGAGCAAGGCCGACCTGGTCGCCGACCTCAAAGCACTCTCGCCGACTCTGCACAAGCTCGCCGAGGCCGGCCAGAACCTGCCCACCGCGCTGAAGATCCTGCCAACCTATCCGCTGCCGGACGCGGCGGGCGACGTGGTCCGCGGCGACTTCGCGAACGTGCGGGCGCGGCTGGACCTGAACTTCGACTCGATCCTGCAGAACATCACCAACGGCGCGCAGCCGCCGGTCGGCCTGCCAGGTTCGCAGGGCACCGGGACTCCCGGCGCGATCCCGTTCAACAACGGCAACCCGCCACCACCGCTGCCGCTGCCGTCGCTGCCACCGCCGGCGTCGCCCGCGCCGCAGCAGAGCGGGCAGCAGGGCGGCGTGCTCGGGTTGCTCGGCAGTCTGCTCGGAGGTGGCTGATGTTCACCAGGAAGCACCGGATCCAGCTGTTCGTCTTCGTGCTCATCGCGGCGGTGTCGGTGGCGTACGCGGGCGGCAACTACGCCGGTCTCGACCGGTTGTTCGGCGCCCGCGGCTACGTGGTCACCGCGCAGCTGGCGGACTCCGGCGGGATCTTCGTGAACGCGGAGGTCACCTATCGCGGGGTCGCGGTGGGCAAGGTCGCCAAGATGAACCTGACCGAGCGCGGGGTGGAGGTGGAGCTGGACCTGGAGTCCGGCGGGCCGGACATCCCGGCCGCCAGCAAGGCCGCGGTGGCGAACCGGTCGGCGGTCGGCGAGCAGTACGTGGACCTGCGGCCGGACAACGAGAACGGGCCGTATCTGGAGAACGGCTCGGTGATTCCAGCGGACCGGACGTCCATCCCGCTGTCCCCGGACACCGTGCTGTCCAATCTGGACAAACTGGTGTCCAGTGTGGACCCGCGCGCGCTGGGTACGGTGGTGGACGAGACCTATGACGCCTTCGCCGGCGCGGGCCCCGACCTGCAGCAGCTGCTGGACACCGCGAGCTCGTTCACCGCGACCGCCACCGAGAACCTGCCGCAGACCAAGGAGCTGCTCTCGGACGGCCGGACCGTGCTGGACACCCAGCAGCGCCAGGCGAAGAACATCGTGTCGCTGGCGGACGGGATGCGGACCATCGCCGACCGGCTGAAGAGCTCGGACCCGGACCTGCGCCGGGTGATCGACGAGGCGCCGAAGGTGAGCCGTCAGGTCAGCGACGTGCTGGCCACCTCGGGGACTAGTCTCGGCGTGGTGCTGGCGAACCTGCTCACCACCGCGCAGGTCACCACCGCGCGGACCGACGCGATCGAGGAGCTGCTGGTGGCCTATCCGGTGATCTCGTCGTTCACGCGCTCGGTGACCTCGAACGGCGAAGGCCATCTCGGGCTGGTGCTGAACTTCTTCGACCCGAATTCCTGCACGAAGGGCTACGAAGGCACCCAGCAGCGTCCCGCCAGCGACACCTCGGACACCCCGCCGAACACGCAGGCGTACTGCGCCGAGCCGCCGGGTAGCCGGACCGCGGTCCGGGGCGCGCAGAACGCGCCCTACGCGGGCAAGCCGGTCGAGCAGCCGGCCAAGCCGGAAAAGCAGGTCGCCCCCGGCGCCCCGCAGCAGCAGCTGCCGGGAGTGCTCGGGCTGTCCACCGCGGGTGCGGGCCCGGACGGGCTCGGCGGGCTGCTCGGACTGCCCGGCTGAACGCGGTGAGCGCGGTGAGACGCAAGGATCCGTTGCGGGACTCGGTGCTGGTGCTCGCGGTGCTGGCTGTGCTGGTCTCGGGCTGGTTCGGCTGGAGCTGGTGGCGGGCCGCGAACGACGACGGGCTGAACCGGGCCGCGGACCGGGACGCCGTGCTGACCGAGGGCACCGCGGCGCTGCTCGCGCTGAACACCGTGGACTACCGCGACGCCGTCGGCGACGTGGACCGCTGGGTGCGGGCGAGCACCGGGCAGCTGGGCAAGAGCCTGAACGGGGAACGGAAGCTGGAGGCGGACCGCGCGGTGGCGGCCAGGACGGTGGCGACCGCGACTATGAAGCAGGCGGCGGTGACCGAGCTGGACGGTACCGCCGGTACCGCCCGCATGCTCGCGGTGCTGGACCTGAGGATCAGCACCAACGACGCCCCGGCGGTGCCCAGCCGCAACAAGCTGAACGTGGACCTGGAACGCACCGGCGAAGGCTGGAAGGTCAGTGGCGTGCAGGCGGCCACCTGATGGGCACCACCGAGAACACCGAGAACACCGAAAGCCCGGCGGGGGGCAGGCGGGCCACCCTGATCGCGTTGCTGACCGCGGTGATCGTGCTGGCCACCGGCTTCGCGGTGTGGTCGGCGGTGCGGGCGAACGCGCTGCGCTCGCCGAACGTCGCGCTCGCCGACCAGGCGGCCACGGCCGAGCTGACCGACCAGGTCGGGGCCGGGGTGCGGGCGATCTTCTCCTACGACTACGGCAACCTGGCGCGCACCGAACGGGCCGCCGAAGGGGTGCTGGTGGACAAGGCGGTCGCCCAGTACCGCGAGGGTTTCGGGGCGGCGAAGCAACAGGCCGAGGAGCAGAAGCTGGTTCGCTCCACCACGATCCGCGGTATCGGGGTGCGCGAGCTGGTCGGCGACCGGGCCAGGCTGCTGGTCTTCCTGGACCAGCAGACCCTGCGCACCGGCGAGAACCAGCAGAGCTCCGCCGGTGCGCAGCTCGACATCACCGCGAAACGCGTCGGCGGCTCCTGGAAGATCGCCGAAATGCTCGCACTTTGAGTGTCAGAAGCTCAGAAGCTCAGAGGCGGGCCAGCAGCGTGCTGGAGTTGACCGAGGTGGCGACCCCGGGGAACCAGGGCTGGCGGTGCGCCCAGGAGACCACGGCCTGCACTTCGAGGAACCCGGCGGTGCGGTCCTGTGCCGCGGTTTCCGCCGGGGCTTCCGCCTGCGGGGTGTGCCGGTACCGCACCAGCACCTGGTAGCCGCGCTCGGCGATCAGCCGGCAGACCAGATCGTGCGCCAGCCGCCGGTAGTTGCGGGAGCTGGTGGTGACCGCCAGCGGCACCCGCTCGCCGTTGCGCGGGTAGTAGCGGTCCGCGCGCAGGGTCGTCCCGTCCGGCATCGGGATGGTGATGTTGCGTTCCACGGCGACCCGGTGGGTGCGCGCCGGGGGAAGTTTGAGCTGGCGAGCGGCCAGCCGCGTGGAGAGGCTCATCGGGGAAACCTTTCGTCGAAGGTCCGTATGGGGAGATACGGTTCTTCCGGCCAGGCTTCCCAGCTGCCCAAGGTCAGGATAGCGCCGATGCCGGCGTCAAGGCCACGTCAATGTCACGTCAAAGCCGGGCGGGGCGGCCGTCAAAGGTCCGTGAGTCACCGCTGTGCTCACCGGCAGTGCGGCCTCATGCTTCCGCTATGAGCGATATGGCGTACACCCTGCTGCTGATCGGGTTGTTCGTGCTGCTGGCACTGACGCTGCGTGTGCTGGAGCGGCGGTTCGAAATGGTCACCCGCCGGGGCCTGCGGTCCGGCTCGTCCGATCGGTTCTGATTTCCCGGCCCGCTCAGAATCTTGCGGGACACCCGCACCCGATCGATGGGTGCATGCGCAAAAGGCCTCGCATGCCCCCATCTCAGTGCGGCAGCGCCCAGGACCGGACCTCGTCCGTCTCCACGGCATCCACAGCGCCCACAGCGCCCACAGCATCCTCTGTGGACTCGGCGGCCGTTTCCGGTCCGAGGCCGAGCTGTTCGCCGACCATCGCGGCGAGCACCGGCCCGCACTCGTCCGAGAGCGCGTGCAGTCCCTGCCGCAGCGCGGCCGTGCCGGCCTGCGCGGACAGCTCGAAGATCTCCGCGGCCAGCGCGTCCGGGTGCAGTGCCAGCGCCCGGTCGTCCAGCTCCAGGCCGACCAGCTTGCCGGCCAGGTCCACCCGCACCGCCACCCCGTTGCGCTCGGTGCCGGCGCGGACGGCGTCCAGCCGGGTGCTCAGCCCTGGCCGCTCGCCCGCCGCCTCGGCGGCTTCGATCAGCTCGTCCACGGTGCGTTCGGGATCGACGTCCATCAGACCCTCCAGGTATCGGGCGTGGTCGCTTCGACGACTTCGGTCAGCGACGGGTCCTGGGCCATGCCGAGTGCGGCGAAGTCCGCTTCACCGAGCCCGCGTACTTCGTGCCGCAACGCGTGCCGGGCGCGCTGGTTGGCCTCCGCGCTCGCTTTGCGCACCAGGTCCAGGATGAGCGTGGCGAGGCCGTACCGGCCGAGCTGCAGGGCCTCCGGCGAAAGCTGAAGAGCCCGCAGCGCCCCGGCGGGGCCAACCTCCAGCGCGACGCCGTGGTCACGCGCGGAACCCGAGATCGTCATTTCGGATGCACCCCTCCGTAGAACACCGAGCTGCTCAGCGGATGGGTCACCCGGCGCACCTGGTCGCTGGAGTTGCCCTCGATCAGGGTGACCTTGCCGCCGTCGACCTTCTCCACGATGCCGATGTGCGTGCTGGTGGCCGGGCTGCCGGGGCCGGTGCCGAACAGCAGCACGTCACCCGGCCTCGCCTCCTTCAACTCGCTCTTGCCGTATGCCGTGCCGTGCTGCTGGCCCCACTTGTAGACGTTGCCGGTGAACGGGGTGATCGGGATCTTCACCCCCGCCTTGCGCCACGCCCAGGTCGCGAAGGAGGAGCACCAGGCCGCGGTCGGGCCGTACTTGTTCTTGTTGTTGCCGATCTCGTGGTAGCCGAGCTGGCCGCGGGCGGCGGAGACGATGTTCTTGCCCTTGCCGCCGGGCTTGGTGTGCGTCGGTTCCTTCTTGGCGCCCGAGGGTTTGGTCGGCTTACGCGCGGGGTCCGCCACCCCGTCGTGCTGGACCACTTTTTCCAGCGCGCGCAGGCGTTTCGCGGCGGCCTGCAGTTCGGCGCGGGCGGCGCGCAGGTTGCCGGCCGACTCCTTGGCGTACCGGTTCGCCAGGTCGCTCACCTCGCCCACCGCCCTGATCAGCCCGGCGTGCCCGCCCGCGCCGGAGCCGGCGAGTCCGGCGTCGAGCAGCTTCGACGCCTTCTGCACGTACTCGTCGACGAGCCGCTGGGCCGAGGTGTGCCCGCCGGTCAACGCGTCGGTGACGGTGCCGATGATCTTCGCGCCCTCGGCACCCGCCGCGGCGGTGGTCTTGAGGTCCTTCGCGAACCGCGCGGAGGACTTCTCGAACCCCGCGGTGCCGGCGCTGTCCCAGTGGCCGAGCATCGTCGTCGCGCTCTTTCGCTGTGCATCGCGCTGTTCGAGGATCGCCTCGGCCGCCGCTGCGAGTGCGGCCTGCGCCACCTGCGCGTCGCCGGCCCGGCCGGCCAGCTTGTCCCGGTGCGCGACGAGATCGGTGCCGAACTGCTGCGCGATCTGCCTGGTGTCCACGGTTTCTCGTGCTCCGTTCAGAACAGGTTCTTGAGGTCTTTGGCGATGTCGTCTTCGTGCTCGCGGTACACCTTCGAGACCTTCGACGTGCTGACGCCCAGCTTGTGCGCGTTCGACCCGGTCGCCGCGACCTGCCGCCGCAGTGCCTGGCTGAAGCCGCCGAGTGCGGCGGCGAACCCGGTTTCCCTGCCGATCTTGCCGAAGCTGTCTTCGGCGATGTTGTGCACGGCCCGCACCGTCCGGCCGCCGATTTCCTTCAGCTCACCGGCGATGGCGTCCGCCCGTTTGGTGTAGGCGCCGAGCGCGTCGGTGTCCACCTGGAACCGGCCTGGCGCCGGACCGCCGTCGCCCTTGGGGTGCTTGCCGCCCTTTTCGGTCACCGCGTGCGCCGCTTTGCGGGCTGCCCCGAGGTACTTGCGGTAGGCGCCGTTGGTGTAGGTCGACCACGGCCGCCAGTACTTGCCGTGGCTGGAAAGGGCGTAGGCCACTTTGGCGTTTTCCGCGGGGGAGAACAGCTCCTTGTTGGACTCCAGGTGGAACTGCCGCCGCCGCTCGGGCCCCATCCCGCCCAGCATGTTGATCTGCCACAGGCCGTATGAGTTGTCCGGGGGAGTCCCGTTGTGCGCGCGGCTGTTCCCGCCCGACTCGGCCAGCGCCACCGCCACCGCCGTGCTCAGCCCCTGGCCCCGGAACCCGGCTTGGTACGCGTGCTGCGCGATCTGCTCCGCCGTCAGCTTGCTCATACGGCCAGCGTCGCCCCGCCGCCGGCCTTCCCTCCACCCCCACTGCACACGCCGTCACACCCACTGCTCAAACGCGCACGTCCCCCAACGTCGTGAAGGGCACCTTGCCTACCTTCAACGTAGGCAAGGTGCCCTTCACGGACGAGGGGCTACTTGCCGTAGAGGGCCTCGATGTCGGTGGCGTAGTTCTTGTTCACCACGTTGCGCTTGAGCTTCATGCTCGGCGTGACCTCGCCGCCCGCCTCGGTGAAGTCCCTGGCGAGAATGGTGAACTTCTTGATCGACTCGGCGTGCGACACCTGCTTGTTCGCCTCGTCCACCGCGGCCTGGATCTCCGCGCGCAGCTGCTCGTCGTCGGCGAGGTCGGCCACGGTCGCGCTCTCCGGCTTGCCGTGCTGGCTCTTCCAGGACGGGAAGAACTCGTCGTCGATGGTGATCAGCGCGCCGATGAACGGCCGCTGGTCGCCGACCACCATGGCCTGGCTGATCACCGGATGCGCCTTGAGGCTGTCCTCCAGACCGGCCGGGGCGACGTTCTTGCCGCCCGCGGTCACGATGATCTCCTTCTTCCTGCCGGTGATCTTGAGGAACCCGTCGCCGTCGATCTCGCCGAGGTCGCCGGTGTGGAACCAGCCGTCCTCCAGCGCCTCCGCGGTGGCCTGCTCGTTGTTGAAGTAGCCGCCGAACACCACCGGGCCCTTGAGCAGCACCTCGCCGTCGTCCGCGATCCGCACCGACGTGCCCGCGACCGGCTTGCCCACGGTGCCGACCCGGAAGGCGCGTTCGGTGTTCACGTTCGCCGCGGCCGAGGTCTCGGTCAGCCCGTAGCCCTCGAACACCGGCACGCCGATGCCGCGGAAGAAGTGCGCCAGCCTGGCGCCGAGCGGCGCCCCGCCGGAAACCGCCGCCACGCAGCGGCCGCCGAGCGCGGCGCGCAGCTTGCTGTAGACCAGCTTGTCGAACAGCGCGTGCTTGATCTTGAGCCCGAGCCCGGCGCCACCGGCCGAGCCGTCGGTGGCCTGGCTGTATTCCACGGCCGTGGCCTCGGCGGCGTCGAAGATCTTGCCCTTGCCCTCGCTGTGCGCCTTCTGCTTCGCGCCGTTGTAGACCTTCTCGAACACGCGCGGCACGGCCACCACGAAGGTCGGCCGGAAGGTGCCGAGGTCGGCGACCAGGTTCTTCACGTCCGGGGTGTGCCCGAGGGTGACCCTGGCGGTGAGCGCGGTGACCGCGATCGCGCGGGCCAGGATGTGCGCCAGCGGCAGGAACACCAGCAGCGAGTTGCCCTGCTCCATCAGCTGCGGGAACGCCTCGATGTCGGCGCGGATCTCGGCCAGCAGGTTCCGGTGGCTCAGCTCGACGCCCTTGGGCCGCCCGGTGGTGCCGGAGGTGTAGACCACGGTGGCCAGCTGGTCCGCCCGCACCGAGCGGCGGCGCTCGTGCACCTCGTCGTCGGTGATCGCGGTACCGGACGCGGTGAGCGACTTCACCGCCGCCGACTCGCCGGCCCCCTCGATCTGGAAGGTGTGCGCCAGCCCGGTCAGCCTGCCGCGCACCTCTTCCAGGGTGGCCAGGTGGCCGTCGGTCTCCACGAAGACGGCCTTGGCCGCGGAGTCGGAGAGGATCCAGTGCACCTGCTCCGCCGAGGAGGTGTCGTAGATCGGCACGGTGACCGCGCCGGCCGCCCAGATCGCGAAGTCGATCAGCGTCCACTCGTAGCGGGTCTTGGACATCAGGCCGACCCGGTCGCCCTGGCCGATCCCGGCCGCGAGCAGGCCCTTGGTCACGCCGAGCACCTGGTCGGCGAACTCGCGCGCGGTGACGTCCAGCCAGGAGCCGTCCACCTGCCGGCGGAAGCTGACGACGTCGCCGAAGCGCTCTGCGTTCGCCCAGACGACGTCCGCGAGGTTCTCGTCGTCGGACACCGGCCGTCCCGCCGGAGCGCTGTATTCCCGCACGTGAACCTCCATGTTCAACAAAGGCGACGCAGTTACTCGCCGGTTACCTAGCTGCCGCTCACCCTAAGACCATGCTGGTCACCCGGCGAGAGCACGGGCATGTCATTCTGCATAACGTGTCCGTTTCGAACCAGGCGCCACCCGTGCTCGACATCGTCGACGAGACCTTCCTGGCGGTACCGGCGAGCACCGTCGCGGCGGCTTTCGCAGACCCGGCGGCGTGGACCCGCTACTGGCCGGATCTCGTGCTCGAGGTGTACACCGACCGCGGCGACGAGGGCCTGCGCTGGACCGTGCGCGGGGCGCTGGTCGGCACCATGGAGATCTGGCTGGAGCCGGTGCTGGACGGCACGGTGCTGCACTACTTCCTCCGCGCCAGCCCAGCGGCCCCGTCCGGGCTGGCGCTGGAACTGCGGCCACGTGATCTTCGTCGCGAGTTCGACCGGCGGGCCAGGGCGGCCAAGGGCATCGCACTCGACCTGAAGGAGATCCTCGAGGACGGCCGCGAGCCGGGGGTGCCGCCACGCGGGACGGCGGATCAGTAGGCTGGTTGACGTGCGGGTTCATGTCGTCTCTGACGTCCACGGAAACGCCGAGGCGCTCGCTCGTGCGGGTGACGGCGCCGACGCGCTGATCGTGCTGGGGGATCTGCTCGACTTCGTCGACTACCGCGAGCACCACCGGGGCATCCTCGGCGCGCTGTTCGGGCCGGAGAAGGTCGGTGAGTTCGCCAGGCTCCGCCGCGAGGGCACCCGCGACGAGACCATCACCTACTCGCGGTCGCTGTGGGCCAGCCTCGAGGACCCGGAAAGCGCCGTGGACGAGGCCATCCGGGAGCAGTACGCCACCCTGTTCGGCGCGATGACCGCGCCCACCTACGCCACCCCCGGCAATGTGGACACCCCCGCGCTGTGGCCGGAGTTCGCCGGTGACGGGATCCGGATGCTGGACGGTGAGGCTGCCGAAATCGGTGGCCTGCGGTTCGGCTTCGTCGGCGGCGCGCTGCTGCCGGACGGGGTGCAGCCGCGCCGTGGCGGGGTCTGGCATCCCTACCTGCGCACCAGGGACGACTTCGACGCCTCGGTCGGCCTGCTCAAGGACATCGACGTGCTGTGCAGCCACATCCCGCCGGCCCTGCCCGAGCTGACCTACGACGTGGTGGCGCGGCGGTCCGAGCTTGGCTCGGCTTCGCTGCGCGCGCTGATCACCGAGCAGCGGCCGCGCTGGTCGGTGTTCGGGCACGTGCACCAGCCGCTGTCCCCGCGTGCGCGGCTTGGCCGGACCGAGTGCCGCAACGTCGGCCATTTCAAGGAGACCGGGCAGCCGTACGTGCTGCGCTGGTGACCACTACGGGACGGTAGCCTTTCGTCATGGCCGAGCAGTCCACGCAGTCCATCGAGGTCGACGCGTCGCCGGAGCGGGTCATGGCGGTCATCGCCGACTTCCCGGCCTACCCGGAATGGGCGAAGCAGGTCCGCGAGACCGAGGTGCTCGCCGAGGACGAGGCTGGCCGGGCCAAGCAGGTCAAGCTGACCCTGGACGCGGGTCCGATCAAGGACGTCTACACCCTGGAGTACGACTGGGCGCCGGACGGGCTCTCGGTCGGCTGGCACCTGGTCAAGGGCCAGATGCAGAAGGCGCAGGACGGTCGCTACCAGCTGGAGCCCCACGGCGGCGGCACGCTGGTCACCTACACCCTGTCCGTGGAGCTGGTGCTGCCGATGATCGGCATGCTCCGGCGCAAGGCGGAGAAGATGGTCATGGACACTGCGCTGAAGGAGCTCAAGCGCCGGGTGGAAGGCCAGGGCTGACGCCGTGCGGATCCTGCTGTTCACCGGCAAGGGGGGCGTCGGCAAGACGACGCTGGCCGCGGCGACCGCCGCCGGCCTCGCCGCGCACGGCAGGAAGACGCTGGTGGTCTCCACCGACCCGGCACATTCGCTGGCTGACGCGTTCGCCCGCCCGCTGACCGCGGAACCCTCCGAAGTGGACGGCTGCCTGCACGCCGCGCAGATCGACTCGCGCAGCCTGGTCGACGAGGTGTGGCAGGACCTGCGCGGGCAGCTGCGCGCGGCGTTGTCCGGCGCCGGGATCGACTCGCTGGACGCCGAAGAGCTAACCGTGTTGCCCGGGGTGGACGAGCTGCTCGCGCTGACCGAGGTGCGGCGGCTGGCCGAGACCGGGCCGTGGCAGCACGTGGTGGTGGACTGCGGGCCGACCGCGGAGACGCTGCGCCTGCTGTCGCTGCCGGAAGCGGTGTCCGGCTATCTCGGCAGGCTGTTCGGCCTTCCCGGCAAGCTCGGCGGCCGACGGCGGCAGGACACCGTGGACTCGGTGCGCAAGCTGGCCGCGCACGTCGAGTCGCTGCGCGCGCTGCTCACCGATCCCGCGGTGACCACGGTCCGGCTGGTGCTCACCCCGGAGCGGGTGGTGGTGGCCGAAGCCCGCCGCACGCTGAGTTCGCTGGCGCTGCGCGGGATCAGGGTGGACGGCCTGATCGCGAACCGGCTGATGCCGGCGCCGGGGCTGTGGCGCGGTTCGGCAGCGGGCTGGATGCGCACCCGGCGCAACCAGCAGAACGAGGTGCTGGCCGAGCTGGCCGCCTCCGGGCTCGCCGAGGGCGCGGTCGCCACGGTCGAGCACCGGGCGGTGGAGCCGGTCGGCCTTCCCGCGCTGCTGGAGATCTCGGCCGAGCTGTACCGGGGCACGGATCCGTTGCGCGGCAACGAAAAGGGCGTCGCCCCGCTGTTGCAGGTGGCGGAGACCGAGGACGGCTACCAGCTGCGGGTGGCGATGCCGCTCGGCCGGGACGCGGCACTGGATCTGGCCAGAGTGGACGATGATCTCGCGGTGACCGTGGACGGTTTCCGGCGGCTGATCGCACTGCCCGAACTGCTGCGGCCCTGTCAGATCACCGGCGCGGAGTCCGACGCCCGCGGCCTGCTGGTCTCGCTGAGCGCCGCCGGGAGGAGCCGATGACCGAGCAGCAGACCCCGCCGGCCGGTGCGGCGAGCCTGGCCGAGGAGATCCGGCTGCTGGTCGAGATGGTGGTGGAGCGGGCCGCGCCGTGGCTGGACGGGGTGATCGCCGCCGGGCACGGTGCCCGGCACCGCAGCGGCGACCAGAACGGCGACCAGAGCGGCGACCAGAACGGCACCGATGCTGAGCCGGAGCCGGATTCGGCCGCCTGCGGCTGGTGCCCGCTGTGCGCGATCGTGGCCGTGGTGCGCGGCGAGCGGCCGGAGTTCGCGGCCAGGGTGCTGGAACAGGCCGCGCAGCTGGTCGCCCTGCTGCGCGCGGTGCTGGCCGACCGCTGGGAGCCGGAAGAGGGCGTGCACATGCCCGGTTTCCAGCCCGTGCCCAAGCCGGCCGGGCCCGAGCCGGGGACCGAGGGGGCACGGGTGCAGCACATCCCCGTCCGCCGCAGCGAGGACTGGGAGCGGTAGGTGCGGGCGATCGGCATGGACGTCGGCGGGACCAGTGTGCGGGCCGGCGTCGTGGACGAGCGGGGTTCGCTGCTGGACATCGTCCGGGTGGGCACGCCGAGCAGCGAGAGCGCGCTCGAGGACGCCATCGCGGGGGTCATCGAGGACCTGCGCAACCGGCACGAGGAGGTGTCCGCGGTAGGGCTGGCGGTGGCCGGGTTCGTTGCGAAGGACCGCCGTTCGGTGATGTTCGCGCCGCACCTGGCCTGGCGCGCGGCACCGGTCGCGGACCGGATCGGCAAGCGGGTCGGCCTGCCGGTGACCCTGGAGCACGACGCGAACGCGGCCACCGTCGGCGAGCACCGGTTCGGCGCCGCCCGTGGCGCGCAGGTGGCCGTGCTGGTGGCGCTGGGCACCGGGATCGGTGCGGGCCTGCTGCTGGACGGCCGGATCTACCGCGGCGCGCACGGTGTCGCCCCGGAACTGGGGCATCTGACCGTGGTGCCCGGCGGCAGGCCGTGCCCGTGCGGCAAGTACGGCTGCTGGGAGCGCTACTGCAGCGGTACCGCGCTGGCCTCGACCGCGGTCGAGCTGCTGGCGCGGCACCCTGGCCGGTCGACCGTGCTGGCGCGGGAGACCTCCGGTGACCCCGGTTCGGTGACCGGGCGCCGGGTGGCGAACGCGGCCCGCGACGGCGACCCGATCGCCCAGCGGGCGCTGGGCGAGCTGGCCAAATGGCTCGGCGAGGGGCTGGCGCTGGTGGCCGACGTGTTCGACCCGGAGATCATGGTGATCGCCGGCGGGGTGTCCGAGTCGGCGCCGCTGTTCCTGGACGAGGCCAGGGAGCACTACCGCGGTTCGGTCACCGGTGCCGGGCACCGCCCGCTGGCCAGGATCCGCACCGCGCAGCTCGGCGACGACACCGCGATCGTCGGCGCGGCCGCACTGGCCATGGAGTCCGCCAACTCGGCAGGCGACCCGGTGGGTGTGACGGGGTAACGCGATGGTTCGCGACGACGGCAACGGGTTCGTGCGGTGCGCCTGCGGGAAACGGCACTGGGGACTGCACGGCGCGGCCGGTCTGCTGCTGACCGATCCGGCGCGCGGGGTGCTGCTGCAGAAGCGGGCCTGGTGGACCCATTACGGCCGGACCTGGGCGCTGCCCGGCGGTGCGGTGCAGGCGGGGGAGACCCCGTGGCAGGCCGCGATCAGGGAGGCGGGGGAAGAAGCCGCGGTACCTTCGGCCGCCGCCCGCGCCACGTCTGAGTCTATTGTGGACCATGGAACCTGGCGCTATACCACCGTTCTCGCCACCACTCGCCACGCGGTGACCGAGCGGGCGGTGAGCATGGAGAGCGCCGAGCTGCGCTGGGTGCCGCCGGCCGAGGTGGCGGAGCTGCGGCTGCATCCGGATTTCGCGCTGGCCTGGCCGGAGCTGTCCGGGCAGCTGGACCGCGAGCTGGTGCTGGTGGTGGACGCGGCGAACGTGGTCGGCTCGCGTCCGGACGGCTGGTGGCGCGACCGGGCCGGCGCGGCGGTGAAGCTGCGCGACCGGCTGGCCGCATTGGGCGAGGCCGGGGTGCGCGACGACGCGGTCGGGGTGCTGGCCGGACCGCAGTGGTCCTGGTGGCCCCGGATCGTCCTGGTGGTGGAGGGACAGGCGCGCGGCGTGGCGGCGGTGCCGGGCGTGCAGGTGGTGGCCGCCGAACGCGACGGCGACTCCGAGATCGTCCGGGTGGTGGCGAAGGCCCGCGCGGACCGCGCGGGCGACCACGTGCTCGTGGTGACCGCGGACCGGGAGCTGCGCGCCAGGGTGAGCGCCGAAGGTGCCGGTGTGCTTGGCCCGCGTGCCCTGCCGATCCGCTGAACGGCGCCATACCAACTGGTCTAGACCTACACTGGCAAGAGCGCTACATTGCGATGTGGTCTAGACCACATTTCGCTCCACTTTCCTTATCGCGCTTGGGGAGCAGCAATGAGACGAACCCTGCATAGACTGTTCGGCGTAATGGCCGCGGTGGTGCTGGCCGGCACCACAGCGGTCGCCGTGAACGCCCCGGCACAGGCGGCCGGCGGACTCGGCGCCGCCTTCACCCTGACCGGGAACACCGGTTCCTACACCGTCACCAACAAGAGCTCCGCGGCGATCACCGGTTGGTCGGTCAGCTTCGAGCTGCCGGCCGGGGTCACCGCCAGCACCGGTGAGAACGGCACGGTCAGCCAGACCGGCACCCAGGTCACGCTGACCCCCGCCTACTACATCAACACCCTGCAGCCAGGGCGGTCCACCCATCCGTACAACCCGACGTTCCGGCTCAGCTCGCCGGTGACCCCGACCAGCTGCCGGGTGGACGACGCGAACTGCGACGGCTCGGCGGACACCGCACCGGCCGCGCCGGGAAACCTCCGGGTGACCGTGAAGACGACCAAGACCGTGACACTGGCCTGGGACGCGGCGAAACCGGGCTCCCTGCCGGTGACCGGCTACGACCTCTACCGCGGCGGCACGCTCGCCGCCTCGGTCCCCGGCACCACGGCCACCGTTTCCGGGCTGACGCCCAACACCGAGTACACCTTCACCGTGGTGGCCAAGGACCGCAAGGGCACCGCCTCGCCGGCCAGCGCCCCCGCGGTGGTGCGCACCAACAACCCCGGCGATGACACCCAGGCGCCCACCGTGCCGGGAAACCTGCGCTCGACCGCGGTGGACGCGGGCAGTGTCTCTCTCGCCTGGAACGCGGCCACGGACAACACCGGGGTGGTCGCCTACGACGTCTACACCGACGCGAAACTGGCGCTCACCGTCACCGGGACCACGGCGAAGGTGACCGGACTCGCGCCGTCCACCAAGTACGGCTTCACCGTCCGCGCCCGTGACGGCTTCGACAACACGTCGGCCGCCGGCACCCCGCTCGTGGTGACCACCAGCGACATAGTCAACGGCCACGCCAAGGTCGCGTACTTCGTGCAGTGGGGCATCTACGGCCGCCAGTACTTCGTGCGCAACCTCGACACCAGTGGCGCGGCGGCGAAGCTGACCCACATCAACTACGCCTTCGGCAACATCGACCCGGTCAACCTGACCTGCCTCCACGGCGTCACCAAGGGCACCTCGCCGAATCCGCAGGACCCCAACCAGGGCGACGGCGCCGGGGACGCGGAAGCCGACTACAGCAGGCCGATGTCCGCCGGGCAGTCGGTGGACGGGGTCGGCGACACCGGCTGGGAAACCTTGCGCGGCAACTACAACCAGCTGAAGAAGCTGAAGGCCAAGCACCCGCACCTGAAGGTGCTGATCTCACTCGGCGGCTGGACCTACTCGAAGTACTTCTCGGACGTGGCCGCCACCGACGCGTCCCGCCGCAAGTTCGTCAGCTCCTGCCTGGACACCTACATCAAGGGCAACCTGCCCTCGTACAACAACGCGGGCGGGCCGGGCACGGCGGCCGGCATCTTCGACGGGATCGACCTGGACTGGGAATGGCCCGGCGCGGAAGGCCATGCGGGCAACCACTTCAGCCCGGCGGACAAGCGGAACAACAGCCTGCTGATGGCGGAGTTCCGGCGCCAGCTCGACGAGTTGGGCGCGCAGAACGGCAAGCGGTACCAGCTCACCGCGTTCACCCCGGCCGACCCCGGCAAGATCGACGCCGGCTGGGAGCTGGCCGAGGCGGCCAAGTCGCTGGACATCTTCAACGTCCAGGGCTACGACTTCCACGGCTCGGGCAGCGACAACTCGTGGGAGCCGAACCGCACCGGTCACCAGGGCAACCTCTACCCGGACGTGGACGACCCGTACGCCGTCCGCTTCAGCGTGGAGAACACCGTCGACACCTACCTGAAGGCCGGGGTGAGCCCGCGGAAGCTGACCCTGGGACTGGCGTTCTACGGGCGCGGCTGGCAGGGCGTCGCCGATGGCGGCAAACAGGGTGAGTGGCAGTCCGCCAACGGGGCCGCGCCCGGCCAGTTCGCGGAGGAGGCCGGTACCCGCGGCTACGCCAACCTGATGGCCAGCGTGCCGAACTGCACGGCGCGCCACGACGAGGCCGCGGTGGCCAGCTTCTGCTACACCGGCAACGGCGGGCAGTGGTGGACCTTCGACGACCCGTGGTCGATCGCGAAGAAGACCGCCTGGATCAAGAGCAAGGGCCTCCTCGGCGCGATGGCGTGGGAGATGTCCGGCGACACCGGCTCCCTCATGTCCGCCGTCGACTCCGGCCTCCGCTAACGGTCCGCCTTTGTCCGTGCAGGGCACCTTGCCTACCTCCAACGTAGGCAAGGTGCCCTTCACGGACGCGCCGGAAGCGGTCAGGGGCGGGGGATGCCGTCGCGCATCTCGGCGATGAGGGAGGCGACGACGGCTTTGAGGCTGCCGTTGCACTGACTCGCCACCGCGCGCTGCCGCCGGTAGCTCGCGCCGCAGGTCAGGATCGTCTCCACGCCGCGGAGCTCGTCCGCGCAGTCCAGCCGCTTGGCCACCGGCTCCAGCCGGTTCAGCAGCTCGAGCACGTCGTCGGTGACCAGCCGCTCACGGCCGGCCGCGTCCAGGATGATGATCGCGTCGGTGCCGTACCGCGCGGCACGCCACTTGTTCTCCTGGATGTGCCACGGCGGCAGCGTCGGCAGGGTTTCCCCGGCGTCGAGCCGCACGCTGAAGTCGTCCACCAGGCACTGGGTGAGCGCGGTGATCGCGGCGACCTCCTCCAGGGTGGGCAGCCCGTCGCACACCCGCATCTCGATGGTGCCGAAATGCGGCGCCGGCCGGATGTCCCAGCGGATCTCGGAGAAGTGGTCGATCACCCCGGTGACGAACATGTCGTCCACATAGCTCTCCAGCTCCGCCCAGCTGGCGAACTGGAACGGCAGCCCGGCGGTGGGCAGCTGCTGGAACATCAGCGCTCGGTTGGAGGCGTACCCGGTGTCCTCCGCGCCCCAGAACGGCGAGGACGCGGACAGCGCCTGCAGGTGCGGCGCGTAGTTGAGCAGGCCGTCCAGCACCGGCAGCACCTTGTCGCGGTGGTCGATGCCGACGTGCACGTGCACCCCGTAGATCAGCATCTGCCTGCCCCACCACTGGGTGCGGTCGATCAGCTTGGCGTAGCGCTCCTTGTCCGTCACCTTCTGCTGGTACCAGGTGGAGAACGGATGGGTGCCGGCGGAGAACAGCTCGACCCCCAGCGGGTCGGTCACCGAGTGCAGCAGGTCCAGTGACTCGCCGAGGTCGGCCGCCACCTCGCGGACCGTGCGGCACACCCCGGTGATGATCTCGATGGTGTTCAGCAGCAGTTCCTGCTTGACCTTGGGATGCTCCTCCGCGTCGGCAGGGCGGATCTCGTCCAGGATCCGCTCCGCCACCGAGGCCAGCTCACCGCTGCGCCGGTCCACCAGCGCGAGTTCCCACTCTGCGCCGACCGTGGACCGGCGCGAAGGGGTGAACTCGATGTCCATGCCGCGAGTTTCTCGCGAAACGGTCAGACCTGCGCGCCGGTGGAGGGGTCCGCGCCGTCCGGCGGACCCTGTTTCACCCGGAGGAGCAACAGGGCCAGTCCGATCGCCAGTGACAGGATGCCCAGCGGCACGGCCAGCGTCTCGCCGATGCCAACGACCCCCGGCGCGATCAGCAGCAGCAGGCCGACCACGAAGAACAACAGCACGATGAAGGCGCCTTTGCGCGGCTTCGGCAGTGGCGGCGGCTCCGGCGGTACGTAGTGCTCTTCCTCGTCCGCGCCGCTCGTCGGTTCCTTGCCGAGCAGGGTGGCGTCCCAGTCGGTGCCGCCGGTCCGCCAGCCGGTCGCGGTGGCGGCCGGTGGCTCGGGGTCAGGAGGTTTCGGCTTCTCCGGTTTGGTGGCTGTGCTGTCTTCGCTGTCTTCGACGTCTGAAACCAGGTTCCCGACGCCCTCCGCGCGGAGGTCGGCCACGATCGCGGCGAACGTGGCGTCCACGTCCACATCGTCCGGTCCATCACTGTCGAAGTTGCGGTTCACGAGGCACCGACCTGCCCGGCTCTGCGCACCGAGTGCACGAACTCCACGCTGCGCTGGAAGATCAGCGGCGCGTCGTTGTCCAGGGTTGCGACATGGAAACTGTTCTCCAGCAGTACCTCGGTCCGGTCCGTGCTGCGCACGCCGTCGAGGATGATCCGTGAGTTCACCGGCTCCACCACATGGTCAACGACCGAGTGCAGCAGGAGCAATGGCTGGGTTACCTTCGGCAGGTCGGCGCGGACCAGCCGCCACAGCCGGCTCAGGCTGGCCGCGGCCCGGACCGGCACCCGCGGGTAGGCCAGCTCGGTCGCCCCCGGTTTGGCGATGTCGCCGGCCAGCCCCTTGACCGAGGGCAGCGTCCTGGCCAGCACCGGGAGCAGGCGGGCGTCCCAGCGCAAGGTGGTCACCGACGGGTTGACCAGCACCAGCCCGGCGATCCGGTCGCCGAACTCCTGGGCCAGCCGCAGCGTCAGGGTGCCGCCCATGGACTGGCCGAAGACGAACACCGAGGTGCAGGTTTCGGCCAGTGCGAGCAGCTCGGTGCGCACGCAGCCGTACCAGTCCTGCCAGGTGGTCCGGTTCATCTCCTGCCACGTGGTGCCGTGCCCTGGCAGCCGCGGTCCGCGCACGGTGAAACCGGCGTCCGCGAGGTGCTCGCCCCAGGGCCGCATGCTCTGCGGACTGCCGGTGAAGCCGTGGCAGAGCAGCACGCCGACCGCACCGGAGCCGGTGTGCGAGAACGGTTCCGCACCGGGGAGCACGGGCATGCTCGGTCGCCTTCCCTCGGGCCAGTCGTGGCGTCTATCGTCGCATGGCGGAGCCGGGTTGTGGGCGCGTGGCGGCCAACCCGTCCGATCTGCCACGATGTGACCTTGCTCGCGAGCGCCACGCAACCGGGGGGCAGACGTTGTGCGCCTGCCCACCCTGTTCGTAGGCTTGCTGATCAGGCCGAAGGTCAGGGCAGCTAGGAGGGCTTGTCGCGGTGCTTTACCGGTTGATGAAGTACGTGCTGCTGGGGCCTCTGCTCAAGCTGCTCTGGCCGACCAAGGTCACCGGCGCGGAGAACATCCCGGAGACCGGCGGCGCCATTCTGGCCAGCAATCACCTCGCCGTCGCCGACTCGTTCTTCATGCCGATCCGGGTGCGCCGAATGGTGACCTTCCCGGCGAAACAGGAGTATTTCACCGAAAAAGGCATCAAGGGGCGGCTCAAGAAGGCGTTCTTCACCGGCGTCGGGCAGTTCCCGATCGACCGTTCCAGCGGTTCGGCCGCGCAGGCCGCGCTGGACACCGCGATCCGACTGCTCCGCGAAGGCAGGCTACTCGGCATCTACCCGGAGGGCACCCGTTCCCCGGACGGGCGGCTGTACAAGGGAAAGACCGGGGTCGCCCGGATCGCGCTGGAGGCGGGCACGCCGGTCATCCCGGTGGCCATGATCGGCACCGACCGGGTCAACCCGATCGGATCCAAGATGTGGTGGCCGCGCCGGCTGGAGGTTCGGTTCGGCAAGCCGCTGGACTTCTCCCGGTACGAGGGCCTTTCCGGGGACCGTTTCGTGGAGCGCTCGATCACCGACGAGATCATGTACGCCCTGATGGAGCTTTCCGGCCAGGAATACGTGGACATCTACGCGGCGAAGGCCAAGGAACTGATGGCCGCCGAGCAGGCCGGGGTCTCCCCGGCGGTGCCGCCGCAGCCTTCCGGCCGGGACGCCGACCGGGTGCCGGAAACCAAGGCCGGTTAACCGCGCCGACGGCCCCGCACTAGGGTTCCCCGGTGCGATTTTTCTACGACACGGAATTCATCGAGGACGGCGTGACGATCGACCTGGTCTCGATCGGTGTCGTGGACGAAAAGGGCCGCGAGTTCTACGCGGTCTCCACCGAGTTCGACCCCGGCCGCGCCGGCCCGTGGGTGCGGGACAACGTGCTGCCGAAGCTGCCGTCGCCGGCGGAGAAGGCATGGCGCTCCCGCGAGCGGATCCGCGCCGACCTGCTCGAGTTCCTCGGCAAGCCGCCGGGCGGGATCGAGCTGTGGGCCTGGTTCGCCGCCTACGACCACGTCGCGCTGGCGCAGCTGTGGGGACCGATGCCCGCCCTGCCGCGCCAGCTGCCCCGGTTCACCCGCGACCTGCGTCAGCGCTGGGAGGACGTGGGCAAGCCGAAGCTGCCGTCGCCGCCGACGGACGCCCATGACGCGCTCGCCGACGCCAAGCACAACCTGGAACGCTGGCAGATCATCGAGGACGTCCGCCGTCAGCGCGGCTTCAACCGCTAGGCCCGAGGGGCGAATAGTCGGCTATTTGCCCTGGCGGCGGGCGGCGACTCCGTCGGCGAGCTGGTCGAGCAGGCCGGCGGTGGACGGCCAGTCCAGGCAGGCGTCGGTGATGCTCTGCCCGTAGGTGAGCTCGCCGGCGCGGCCGAGGGTGAGGTCCTGGCGTCCCGCCTCCAGGAAGCTCTCCATCATCACCCCGGCGATGCCGCGCTCGCCTTCGCCGATCCGTGCCGCCAGCTCGCTGACCACCCCGCCCTGGCGGAGGTGGTCCTTGCCGCTGTTGCCGTGGCTGGCGTCGATGATCACCCGCTCCGGCAGCCCGCCGTCGCGCAGCCTGGCCAGGGTGCCGGACACGGTCTCCCGGTCGTAGTTGGGCCCGGCGGCGCTGCCGCGGAGGATCACGTGGCAGTCCGGGTTGCCGGAGGTGTGCAGCAGCGCGGCCAGCCCGTCGGCGTTGATCCCGGCGAACACGTGCCCGGCCGCGGCCGCGCGGGTGGCGTCCACCGCGACCTGGATGTCGCCCTCGGTCGAGTTCTTGATGCCGACCGGCATGGACAACGCGCTGCACAGCTGCCGGTGCACCTGGCTGGCCGCGGTGCGCGCGCCGATCGAACCCCAGGTGACCGTGTCCGCGATGAACTGCGGGGTGATCGGGTCGAGGAACTCGCAACCGACCGGCAGGCCGAGCGCGGTGATGTCCAGCAGCAGCCTGCGGGCCATCCGCAGCCCGGAGTTCACCGCGAAGCTGCCGTCCAGCGCCGGGTCGTTGATCAGGCCCTTCCAGCCGAGCGTGGTACGCGGTTTCTCGAAGTAGACCCGCATGACCACGTGCAGCCGGTCGCGCAGCGCCGCCGTCTTCTCCGCCAGTCGCCTGGCGTAGTCGAGCGCTGCCTCGGGGTCGTGCACCGAGCACGGGCCGACCACGACGATCAGCCGGTCGTCCTGGCCGTTGAGGATCTCGACGGTGTCCGCGCGACCCTTTTGCACGACTTCGGCGCACGGCACGTCCATCGGGTGCTCCTGCCGGAGCAGGGCGGGGGAGATCAGCGGGCTGATGCTGGTGGTCCGCTGGTTGTCCAGCGCCTGCCGCGGATCGGCGGAGGTCGTGCTGGACGCGGTTGTTTCAGCGGACAGGGCGGGTGCCATGACGGAGGGCTTCCTTTCTGCAAGCCGCTCCGCCGAAGACCTCAACGAACCGGCTTGGGATCCGGCTCGGAGGGTGGGATGTCAGCGCGCGGCGTCGCCGGCTGGCCCACCCGGGGCCGGCCTGCTAAACCAGAAATAGCGCTGCATGCCGCCGACTGTAGCAGGCGGTCTGACAGGGTCCGCACCGGTTCCTGCAACGATCAAGTGGTTTCCCGCTATCCTGGCGCCGAAAAGTGTGACGCAGGACAAATGCGGAGGTTTTGATGCGAGTCGGTGTGCTGACCGGCGGTGGCGACTGCCCCGGACTGAACGCGGTGATCCGCGCGGTGGTCCGCAAGGGCATCGAGGTGCACGACTGGGAGCTCGTCGGCTTCCGCAATGGCTGGCAGGGTCCGCTCAACGGGGAGAGCAGGCCGCTCGGCCTGAACGACGTCGAGGACATCCTCACCCGCGGTGGCACGATCCTCCGCTCGTCGAGGACCAATCCGTACAAAGTGGACGGTGGGGTGGACAGGATCAGGTCCGTGCTCGCCGAGCAGAAGGTGGACGCGCTGATCGCCATCGGCGGCGAGGACACCCTCGGCGTGGCCAAGCGGCTCACCGATGACGGCATCGGCGTGGTCGGCGTGCCCAAGACCATCGACAACGACCTCGGCGCCACCGACTACACCTTCGGTTTCGACACCGCGGTGCACATCGCCACCGAGGCGATCGACCGGCTGCACACCACCGCCGAGTCGCACCACCGCGCGCTGGTGGTCGAGGTGATGGGCCGGCACGCCGGCTGGATCGCGCTGCACTCCGGGCTGGCCGGCGGCGCGAGCGTGATCCTGGTGCCGGAGCGGCAGTTCTCCGTGGACCAGGTGGTGGAGTGGGTCGAGCGCCGGTTCGAGCGCGAGTACGCGCCGATCATCGTGGTGGCCGAGGGCGCGCTGCCCGAGGGCGGCGAAGAGAAGCTGCTGACCGGTGAGAAGGACGCCTTCGGGCACGTCCGGCTCGGCGGCATCGGCACCTGGCTGGCCGAGGAGATAGCGGCCCGCACCGGCAAGGAGTCGCGCGCGGTCGTGCTTGGCCACACCCAGCGCGGCGGCACCCCGACCGCCTACGACCGGGTGCTGGCCACCCGGTTCGGCCTGCACGCGGTGGACGCGGTGGCGGACGGCGACTTCGGCGTGATGGTGGCGCTGCGCGGCACCGACATCGTCCGGGTCAAGCTGGCCGAGGCCACCGCCGAGCTGAAGACGGTGCCCGCCGAGCGCTACGAAGAGGCCGAAGTCTTCTTCGGCTGATTCCGTTTCGAACGTCCCTCAAGGCCACCTTTGCTACCTCCAAGGTTGCAAAGGTGGCCTTGAGGGCTTTTGGGCTCGACTGGGCTCGACAGGGCTCAGATTCGGGCGAGTAGGTCGAGGATGCCGGCTGCGCGGGCGATGTCGTCGGTGAGCGGGCGGTCCTCCAGCGACGGGTCGAGTACCGCGCAGGCCTGCTCGTAAGCCTCGCGGACGGGCAGTTCAACCAGGTCGGCGGCGCGCATCCGGAGTGCGCGCACGGCGGCCACCAGCTCGCAGGCCAGCAGCTGGGTGTAGGCGCCGCAGGCCTTGGTGGCGGCCCTCGCCGCCTGGGTGGAGAAGCTGGCGTGGTCCTCGATGCCGCGGGAGACCACGGCCGTGCCGAGGGTGACCGGCAGTGCCGCGTGCCGCAGTTCGGTGAGCGCGTCGTGCGCGACGTACTCCAGGATCATCACCCCGGAGCTGCCGGGCGGCCCGGCCGCGAGGAACGGTCGCAGCCCGGTGAACTCCGGCTCGACCAGGTCGCCGAGCCTGGCCGCGGACAGTTCCGCCACCTGGTGCACGGTGGCGCGGGCGTGGTCAAGCGCGGCCGAGACGTATGCGGTGTGGAAGTGCGCGTGGTGGTAGGCGTCGCCGTGCTCCACGGAGATCATCGGGTTCTCCGTGCTGGCGTTGATCTCGATGGTCAGCACGTCGCGCAGCGAGCGGATCGCGTCCAGGGCGGGCCCCTGCACCTGCGGGAAGGCGCGCAGCCCGAACGGGTCCTGGATCCGGCCGCCCGGTTTCGGCGTGCTGTGCATGCCGAGCAGCCGGCGCATCTGCCCGGCGCATTCGACCTGCCCGGCGTGCGGTCTGGCCTGGTGCACCGGGGTCGCGTAGGCCTCCGGGTTGCCGTCCAGCGCGATGTAGGACAGGGCCGCGACCGCGTGGCCAGCCTTGGTCAGGGTGTCCAGCCGGAGGGCGGCCAGGGTGGCTTCGGCCAGTGTCGCCGCGTTGCTGCTCATGAACGCCAGCGCGTCCCCGCCGTGCACCGGGACCGGCGGCACGCCGCGTTCGGACCACGGCCGCTCGCCGGCCAGTGCCAGCGCGGTCTCGGCCAGCGGGGCCAGGTCGCCGGTGCCGATCGCGCCGAGCCGGTGCACCAGCGGCAGCGCGCCGGCGCGCAACGCGGTGGCGAGCGCCTCGATCAGCACCGGGCTGATCCCGGACCGGCCCGCCACCAGCTGGTTGAGCCGGATCAGCATCATGCCCCGGACCTGTCCCGGCGCCATCACGTCGCCGCTGCCGCCGGCGTGGCTGCGCAGCAGGCGCAGGCCGTGTTCGGTGGAGTCGTCCGTGGTGACGGTGTCCTCCTTGTTGGCGCCGACCCCGGTGGTGCGGCCGTAGACGACCCGCCGGGTGCTCAGGTCCTCGGCCAGCCGCCAGCCGTCTTCGGCGGCCCGCATCGCCGCGGGCGGCACGTCCACGCGCAGCGGGCCGTCCGTGCCTGCCACGGTCACCACGTCGGTGCAGCGCAGGGTGCGCCCGTCGACGCGCATCAGTGCCCCGGTCCGTCTTGGATGATCATCCGGCAAGGAGAACACCGGGCGCGGCCGCGGGCAAGCACCAGGATGCGCCGTCGGTACCAGTCCGTTGCTCCATTGGCTCGCGATTGTGGTCTAAACCATTGAAATATTGGTCTAGTCCACTTAACCTCATGATTGTCCCGCCGTATCAACCCTGCTACATACGGTGATCGGAGAGAGCATGTCCAAAACGAAGAGACGCAAGCTGTTCACTTTCGGTGGTGTGCTGGCCGCCGGCCTGATGGTGGTCGCGGTGGTGGCCCCGGCTTCCGCTGCGAACACAGCCACGCCAGCCGAGAACGCGACCAACGCCACGCCCGCGGCGGTCGGCAAGGTGCTCGGGTACTTCACCCAGTGGGGCGTCTACGGGCGCAACTACCACGTGAAGAACGTGGAGACCAGCGGCTCGGCCGCCAAGCTGACGCACATCAACTACGCCTTCGGCAACGTCACCAACGGCCAGTGCGCGCTCGGTGACGCCTACGCCGACTACGACAAGTTCTACGGCGCCGACCAGAGCGTGGACGGCAAGAGCGACACCTGGGACGCCGGCGCGCTGCGCGGCAACTTCGGTCAGCTCAAGCGGCTGAAGGCGATGCACCCGAACCTCAAGGTGCTCTTCTCCTTCGGCGGCTGGACCTGGTCCGGCGGCTTCGGCCAGGCCGCGCGGAACCCGGCCGCCTTCGCCGACTCCTGCTACAAGCTGATCAACGACCCGCGCTGGGCCGGTGTCTTCGACGGGATCGACATCGACTGGGAGTACCCGAACGCCTGCGGGCTGACCTGTGACACCAGCGGTCCCGCCGCGTTCAAGAACCTGTCGAGCGCGCTGCGGGCCAAGTTCGGCTCGAAGCTGGTCACCGCCGCGATCTCCGCGGACGGCAGCCAGGGCGGCAAGCTCGACGCGGCCGACTACGGCGGCGCCGCGCAGTACCTGGACTGGTACAACGTGATGACCTACGACTTCTTCGGTGCCTGGGCGGCGAAGGGCCCGACCGCCCCGCACTCGCCGCTGAACTCCTACAACGGCATCCCGACCCAGGGCTTCAACTCCGACGCTGCGATCCAGAAGCTGAAGTCGAAGGGTGTCCCGGCGGCCAAACTGTTGCTGGGCATCGGTTTCTACGGTCGCGGCTGGACCGGCGTGACCCAGTCCGCCCCGGGCGGCACGGCCACCGGCGCCGCGCCGGGCCTGTATGAGGCCGGGATCGAGGACTACAAGGTGCTCAAGAGCAAGTGCCCGGCCACCGGCACCATCGCCGGTACCGCGTACGCGCACTGCGGCAACCAGTGGTGGAGCTACGACACCCCGTCCACCATCGCCGGCAAGACGGCCTACGCCCGCAGCCAGGGGCTCGGCGGTTCGTTCTTCTGGGAGCTCTCCGGCGACACCACCAACGGCGAGCTGATCACCGCACTCGCCCGCTGACCGCCTCCCCGGCAAGTCCGTGAAGGCCACCTTGCCTACTTCCAAAGTAGGCAAGGTGCCCTTCACGGACGGTCGTCTCGGGGGGCGGATTATCGTGCGAGGGTGAAGTTCGCAGGGTTCGGGGAGTACGCGGTCGAGTTCTACGACGGCCTGCTCGCGGACAACTCCAAGCCGTACTGGGAAGACAATCTCGCCACCTACCGCGCTGACGTGCGCGCGCCGATGGAGGCGCTGCTCACCGAGCTGGAACCCGAGTTCGGCGCGGAGTTCGGCGAGGCGAAGGTGTTCCGGCCGCACCGGGACGTGCGCTTCGCCAAGGACAAGAGCCCGTACAAGACGCACTGCGGCGGCGTGCTCGAACAGGGCCGCGGCGGTGGCGCCTACTACGTCGAGCTGAGCTCGGCCGGACTGCGCGCCGGCGGCGGCTGCTTCCACCTCGCCGCGGACCAGCTGGCCAGGTTCCGGACCGCGGTGGACACCGAGATCCACGGCACGGCGCTGGCCGCGATTCTGGCGAAGCTGCGCCGGTCCGGCTGGGAGATCGCCGGCGACGCGCTCAAGACGAAGCCACGCGGCTACCCCGCCGACCATCCCCGGCTGGACCTGCTGCGGCATCGCTCGCTGTACGCGGTCCGGGTCTGGGAGCCCGACGACACCCTGCACGAACGGGCCTGCCTGGACCGGGTGCGCAAGGCGTGGCGCCAGCTGCGGCCGTTCAACGAGTGGGCCCGCGACCACGTCGGGGTGAGCGAGAAACCACCGCGCTAACCGCTGGTAACCCGACCTTGAGCTGGGCGACGGCAAGTTTTCGGGATCGGTTCCGGGATCGGTACAGACTTGACGGCGCCAAGGCACTAAGCTGTGCCGACGTGAGCCGACGCGCGAAGATCGTTTGTACCCTTGGCCCCGCCACCGCGACCGCGGAGAAGGTGCGGGATCTCGTAGACGCCGGGATGAACGTCGCGAGAATGAACTTCAGTCACGGCAGCCACAGCGACCACAAGCAGGTGTACGACCTGATCAGGGCCGCCGCGGCGGAGACCGGCAAGCCGGTCGGCATCCTCGGCGACCTGCAAGGCCCCAAGATCCGGCTGGGCACCTTCGCCAGCGGCCCGGTCGAGTGGCGCACCGGCGACATCGTCCGGATCACCGTCGAGGAGGTCGCCGGCACCCACGACCGGGTCTCCACCACCTACAAGGGCCTCGCCAAGGACGCCAAGCCGGGGGACCGGCTGCTGGTGGACGACGGCAACATCGGCCTGGTCGTGGAGGGTGTCGAGGGCCCGGACGTGGTCTGCAAGGTCACCGAAGGCGGGCCGGTCAGCAACAACAAGGGCGTGTCGCTGCCCGGTATGGACGTCTCGGTGCCGGCGTTGTCCGACAAGGACATCGAGGACCTGGAGTTCGCGCTCGAGCTGGGCGTGGACTTCATCGCGCTCTCCTTCGTCCGCTCCCCGGCCGACATCGACCTGGTGCACCAGGTGATGGACCGGGTCGGCAAGGGCAGGGTGCCGGTGGTGGCCAAGCTGGAGAAGCCGGAGGCGGTGTACAACCTCGAGGCCATCGTGCTGGCCTTCGACGGGGTGATGGTGGCCCGCGGCGACCTCGGCGTGGAGCTGCCGCTGGAGCAGGTGCCGCTGGTGCAGAAGCGGGCGATCCAGATCGCCAGGGAGAACGCCAAGCCGGTCATCGTGGCCACCCAGATGCTCGACTCCATGATCAACAACTCCCGGCCGACCAGGGCCGAGGTGTCCGATGTGGCCAACGCGGTGCTGGACGGCGCGGACGCGGTGATGCTCTCCGGCGAGAGCAGCGTCGGCCGCTACCCGATCGAGGCCGTGCGGACCATGGGCCGGATCGTCGAGGCGGTGGAGACCGACTCGCCGGTGGTGCCGCCGCTGAGCCACGTGCCGCGGACCAAGCGCGGCGTGATCTCCTACGCGGCGCGCGACATCGGCGAGCGGCTGAACGCCAAGGCGCTGGTCGCCTTCACGCAGTCGGGTGACACCGTGCGCCGGCTCGCCCGGCTGCACACCCGGCTGCCGCTGCTCGCGTTCACCCCCGAGGAGAGCGTGCGCAGCCAGCTGTCCATGACCTGGGGCACGGACACCCGGATCGTGGACTTCGTCGACTCCACCGACCAGATGATCCAGCAGGTGGACCACGCGATGCTGGAGATGGGCCGCTACCAGGCCGGTGACCTGGTGGTCATCGTCGCCGGCTCGCCGCCGGGCACGGTCGGTTCGACGAACCTGATCCGGGTGCACCGCCTTGGTGAAGAGGACCACGCGTAGCGCGTTTCGCGTACTTCGGGCGGTTAGGGTCACGGGCATGACAGAGTTGGCGCGGGAAGCGGCGTCCGGCCTGGACGCCGGTTCTGGTGGCGGTCAGGCCATGCTGGACCGGTTGGTCGCACTGCTGGACCTGGAGAAGATCGAAGAGAACATCTTCCGCGGGGTGAGCCCGGCGCACTCCCCGGTCCGGGTGTTCGGCGGGCAGGTCGCCGGCCAGGCACTGGTCGCGGCCGGGCGGACGGTGCCGGAAGAGCGCCGGGTGCATTCGCTGCACGCCTACTTCATCCGGGGCGGCGACCCGAGCGTGCCGATCGTCTACGAGGTCGACCGGATCCGGGACGGCCGCTCGTTCACCACCCGCCGGGTGGTCGCGATCCAGCACGGCAAGGCGATCTTCTCGCTGTCCGCGTCCTTCCAGAAGGATGAGCCCGGCATCGAGCACGCCGAGGAGATGCCGGACGTGCCGCGCCCGGACTCCCTGCCCACGCTGATGGAACGGGCCGAGGGGTACTTCGGCCGGATCGGGCACCACGACCGGCCGCGGCCGATCGACCTCCGCTACGTGAACGACCCGCCGTGGGTCACCAGGGACAGCGGTGACCGCCCGGCGCGCAACCAGGTGTGGATGCGCGCCGACGGGGTGCTGCCGGACCAGCAGCTGCTGCACGTCTGCGTGCTCACCTACGCCTCGGACATGACCCTGCTCGACTCGGTACTGGCCAGGCACGGCGTCTACTGGGACCTGGACAAGGTGCTCGGCGCCAGCCTCGACCACGCGCTGTGGTTCCACCGCCCGTTCCGCGCGGACGAATGGTTCCTCTACGACAGCGCGTCCCCGACCGCCTCCGGTGCGCGGGGACTGGCCACCGGCCGGTTCTTCGCCGAGGACGGCACGCTGATCGCCACCGTGGTCCAGGAGGGCCTGCTCCGCATCGTTTGAGCACTGTTTGATCGCTCCGCACGGCGGGCCCGATCCTCTAGGATCCCGGTGCTGCCTGCCGAATGGGGTTTGCCGTGGCGACTTCCCGTCCCCTGCGCGTGACCGTCCTGCTGCTCCTGCTCGCCGGGTTACTGGCCGGGCCTGCCGGCGCGCCGACCGCGCAGGGCGGTGACTCGCTCGGCCGCGACCTTGACACGATCCTGGCCGACCCTTCGTTGGCCGGGGCCGACGTCGGCGTGGTGGTACGCGCCGCAAGCACCGGCGAGGTGCTCTACACCAGGCAGAGCGATCGGCGGCGGCAGCCGGCGTCGAACACCAAGCTGCTCACCGCCGCCACCGCGCTGGACGTCCTCGGTCCGGGGTATCGCTTCCACACCGGCGTGGCCGGTACCGGAAGGCGGCTGGGATCGGTGCTCACCGGCGATCTGCACCTGCGCGGCGGCGGCGACCCGACCATGCTCGCTGCCGACTACGACAAGCTGGCTGCCACCGTCGCGGCGACCGGGGTGCGGGTGGTGCGGGGCGGGCTGATCGCCGACGACACCTTCTTCGACCGGACCAGGCTGGGGCTCGGCTGGGCATGGGACGACGAGCCGTACTACTACAGCGCGCAGACCTCCGCGCTGACCATCGCGCCGGACACCGACTACGACGCCGGTTCGGTGATCGTGCGGGTGCGCCCCGGCACGCCGGGCGGCCCGGCGCGGGTGGAATTCGACCCGCCGAGCGGCTACCTGCGGGCGGTGAACACGGCGACCACCGGCCCGGCCGGCGGGGCCGCGTCGGTGACCGTGGATCGCGAGCACGGCGACAACACCTTCACCGTCAGCGGGTCCATTCCGGCCGGTGCCGATCCCGCCGAGGAGTACATGGCGGTCTGGGAGCCTTCTCTGCTGGCCGCCGCGGTGTTCCGCGACGCACTGGCGAAATACGGCGTGCGGGTGCTCGGCGGCACCACCGCCGGCGGCACCCCGCAGCAGGCCGAGGTGCTCGCCGGGCGCGACTCGATGCCGCTGGGCGAACTGCTCACCCCGTTCATGAAGCTGTCCAACAACATGCACGGGGAGGCGCTGGTGAAGGCGGCCGGCCGGGCCGCCGGCGCCGATGGCACCTGGCCGGACGGCCTGTCCGCGTTGGACAAAGCGTTGCCGGGATTGGGCATCGACCCCGCAGCTATGTCCACAGTGGATGGTTCGGGACTGTCCAGGATGGACCAGGTCGCACCGGACCAGCTCTCCGCGCTGCTGCTCGCGGCACGGGGGAAGCCCTGGTTCGACCGGTTCTACGCGTCGTTGCCGGTGGCCGGGGTGGCGGACCCGATGATCGGCGGCACCCTGCGCAACCGGATGCGCGGCACCGCGGCCGAGGGCAAGGTGCACGCGAAGACCGGGTCCCTCACCGGGGTGAGCGCACTGTCCGGTTACGTCACCGCGGCCGACGGCACGGAACTGGTGTTCGCCATGGTCGCGAACCAGACCCTGCGGAGCAGCCGTCCGCTGGAGGACGCGGTAGCGGTCAGGCTGGCCCAGTACGGCGGTGCCGTCGACCCGCCGCGCCGGCCCGCGGTCATGGTCGCGGACGCGCCGGGCGACGAGCTGGAATGCAGCTGGACCAAGAGCTGCTGAGCGTGCAGAAGAGAGGCCGGGATCGATCGGGGGGCGACCCCGGACTCTCCTGATGAGGAAGCGTTCAGCTTGCGTAACGCAGGTTCTGCTTCCTCCGTCTGTGATGCCGGGTAACCGGTGGCACCTGTTCGCCGCCGCCGGTGCCGTCGTCCAGCCTGAGCAATACGGCCAGATAGGCCCGGCACGGCGTCCGGCTGCGCCTGCGGAGCAGCATTCTGGACAGTCTGCCGCGGCACGCCGGGCAGCGTCCCCTGGCGTCCGGCTCGTGCTCGGCGAGGACCGACCGCAATGCGTCGGCCAGCAAAGCGAGCTGTCGCCGGCCCACTTCGGCGGCTTCTTCCGGCTCCGTCTCGGTGATCGATCGGGTGAGTTCGTCCAGTCTGCGATGGACGGCCGTCTGCAGGGGACCGACCATGGAGTCGCGCCGAACCACATCGCCTCCCCGAGCGTCCCTCGTTACGTGCCGCTTATCACCCAGCAGAGCCCCGGAAAGGACCCGGACACAGAGCGTACATCGGCAATTTGCAAATTGCAGTCCGCCGATTGGTGGCGGACGAGTCCATTCGAGATGGTCAAGACATCACCGAGTGTGCGGACGGCTGGTTAGATATGGCATTAGGTATTACCGAAGACAGCCGAGGTCGATACGGAGGTACGGTCATGACGCGAGGTCAGGGTCCTACCGTTCGACGGCGCAGGCTTGCCAGTGAGCTGCGCCGGTTACGCGAAGCCGCCGACCTGACCATCGACGAGGTCGGCGAGAAACTCGAATGCTCGGCATCGAAGATAAGCCGGATCGAAACCGGGCACGTCGGTGTGACGCCCCGTGACGTCCGCGACATGCTCGAGCTCTACGGTCTGGCCGGCGACGAGCGCGAGGCGCTGGTCCAGCTCGCCAGGGAAGCCAGGAAGCGCGGCTGGTGGCATGCCTACAACGAGGTGTTCACCGGCGCCTTCGTCGGGCTGGAGGCGGACGCGAGTTCGCTGCGCGCGTTCCAGGCGCTGCTGGTGCCCGGCCTGCTGCAGACCGAGCGCTACACCCACCAGGTGATCAGGGCGATGCGCCCGGACGCCGACGAGACCGAGATCCAGCGCCGGGTCGCGGCCAGGATGCTCCGCCAGGAGCTGCTCACCGACCCGTCGCCGCCGCAGTACTGGGCGGTGATCGACGAGGCGGTGATCCATCGCAGGGTCGGCGGGCCCGAGGTGATGGCCGAGCAGCTCGCCAGGCTGCTGGAGCTGGCCGAACTGCCGCACGTGACCATCCAGGTGGTGCCCTTCGGTGCCGGCGCGCACGCCGGGATGGAGGGGCCGTTCCTCATCCTGGGCTTCCCCGAACAGGCCGATCCGGACGTGGTCTACGTGGACAGCACACCCAGCGGCTTTTACCTCGAGATGCCCCCCGATGTACACCGCTATTCGATGATGTTCGACCATTTGCGTGCTGCCGCGTTGAAACCGGACGACACGCTCGAGCTGATCGCCGAGGCTGCCGGGCGGCTGCCCTTACTGAGGAAAGACTAAGGAGTGGGGAAGTTATGTCCGACGCAGAGTTCTCCCGGCTCGACTGGTGCAAGAGCAGCTACAGCGGCGGCAGCAATGACTGCGTCGAAGTGGCCCTGACCAGCGGCGGGACCGCCGTTCGCGACTCCAAGAACCCGGCGGCGGGCCTGCTGCTCGCCAGTGCCGGCGCCTGGCGCGGGCTGCTGGCGGCGGTGCGCGCCGGCGGCCTCGACCTGCGTTAGCCGCGTACCCCTTACCCCGCCGAGCAGGGGCCAGGCGGAGTAAGGGGTCCGGCGGCCCCGCTGCCGCGGCCGCGATGGGTGATCACCCGATGCCGGCGGGGTGCCCTCAGCAGCACTCTTCACTTCGACGGAGAAGAACCATCGAAGTGAAAGCGGGGATCGCCATGAGGGGCGACTGGTACTACGACGCGGTGCGGGTCGAGATCGCCTACCGGGCCGAGGATCTGAACCGGGCCGGCCGACGCCGTTGGGTCGCGGAACGGCCGGCAGGCCGGAAGCCCGCTCGGTGGCGCCGGCGAAGGCCGCCGGAGGTGCAGGTGCCGGAGCAGCGGCGGGCGGACCACGACGAGACCGCCGAGTCGTGGCAGCGCGCGAGCTAGCGGTAGTGACCATGGACGGGCGCCGGAAAAGCCTGACGGGAATGTCGGTGGGGTAGGGAACAATGCTCATCGTGCCCCGTCTTGGTTCCGGAATCCCGTTGGTCGCGCGTGCCGAAGAGCTGCGCAGGCTGCGGGCCGCGTTCGCCGAAGCCGAACGAGGCGAGGCGGGCGCGGTGCTGCTGGCCGGCGACGCCGGGGTCGGCAAGACCCGTCTGCTCAGCGAACTCGGTGCGTACGCGGGCGAGCTGGGTGCGCTGGTACTGGTCGGCCGTTGCCTCGACGTGCGGGAGGGCGGCCTGCCCTACCTGCCGTTCGCCGAGGCGCTGGGCCCGCTGGCCGGCGCGCCGGACGAGCAGATCGCCGGCGCCGTGCACGGCCGGCCCGCACTCGGCAGGCTGCTGCCCCAGGTCGGTTTCGCCCCGGCTCCGGCCGCCGAGCACGCCGGGGTCACCTCCACCGAGCACGACCCGGGGCGCCGGCTGCGCACCGAGTACGACCTCGGCCAGCTCCAGCTGTTCGACGCGGTGCTCGGCGTGCTCACCGAGATCGCCGAGCACCGTCCGGTGGTGCTGGTGGTGGAGGACCTGCACTGGGCGGACGGTTCCACCCGGAACCTGCTGTCCTTCCTGCTGTCCCGGCTGCGCGCCCAGCGGCTGCTGATCGTGGCCAGCTACCGGGAGGAGGACGTGCACCGGCGGCATCCGCTGCGCGCCCTGCTGGCGGAGCTGGTGCGGCTGGCCACGGTCCGCCGGTTCGAGCTGCGGCCGTTCGGCGACGCCGAGGCGCGCAGGTTCGTCGAGGCGCTCGCGGACGGTCCGGTCACCCAGGAGTTCATCGACAGCATCGTCGAACGCTCGGAGGGCAACCCGTTCTTCGCCGAAGAGCTGCTGGCGTCCGCTTCGGACTGCCAGGACCTGCCCGCCGGGCTGGCCGAGGTGCTGCTGGCCAGGCTGGAGAAGCTTTCGCCGGATACCCGCCGCGCCTTGCGGATCGCGTCGGTGGCCAACGGCTCGGTGTCGCACGCGGTGCTCACCGAGGTCTCCGGCCTCGGCGAGCTGGAGCTGGACGAGGCGCTGCGGGAGGCCGTGCAGCACCACGTGCTGGTGATCGAAAAGGGCTGTTACACGTTCCGGCACGCGCTGCTGCAGGAAGCCGTGTACGGCGACCTGCTGCCGGGCGAGCGCACCCGCACCCACGCGGTCTACGCGGCGAGGCTGCTCGCCCAGCCGGCCGGCCGCGGCCGGGACGCGCAGCTGGCGCACCACAGCCTGGAGAGCAGGGACCTGAGCACGGCGCTGGCCGCTCTGCTGCGCGCGGCCAAGGAGGCGGAGAAGCTCGGCGCCCCCGGCTCGGCGCTGCGGCACATCGAGCACGCGCTGGAGATCTGGGACGCAGTGCCGGTGGCGGGCCGCCCGGACGGGGTGGACGAGCTGAAGCTGCTGGGGGAGGCCTCGTACTTCGCGGGCACGTCCGGCGAGCCGGAGCGGGCTGTCGCCTACGCGCGTTCCGCGGTGCAGCAACTGGACGACAGCGTCGACGTGGACCGCGCGGCCAAGGCGTGGCGCCGGCTCGCCGAGGCACTGGGCGCGCAGGAGGGGCCGATCGAAGGCCCGCTGGCGGCGATCGGCGAGGCGTGGGACCTGGTCGCCGATGCCGAGCCGAGCGCGGTACGGGCCTGGGTGCTGGCCACCAGGGCGATGATCCTGCGTGCCGCGGGCAGGCGGGAGGACTCGTTCTGGAGCGCGCAGACCGCGGTCGCCGATGCCCGTGCGGCGGGTACCGGCGGCGCCGAGGCGTCCGCGCTGGTCACCCTCGGCACGCTGGCCGACAACGCCGGCGACGTCGGCGAGGCGCGGGACCGGCTGCGGCAGGCCGAGCGCAAGGCCAGGGACGCCGGGGCGCTGAACGTCGAACTGCGGGCGATGTACTTCCTCGCGCTCAGCTACGACGAGCAGGCGGAGCTGCCGGAGGCCATCGAGCTGTACCGGCGGGGCATCGAGCGGGCCGAGGAGTCCGGGTTGAACTGGAGCTCGTTCGGTCTCGAGGTGCGCGCCAGGCATCTCGGCCTGCGCTACGTCAGCGGGGACTGGCCGGAGCGCTCCGCCGCGGGCAGCAGCCCGGGGCGCGGGGTCTCCAGCGCGGTCGCGGCCAGGATGGCCGCCGCCTGGGTGGCGATCGTGGTCGGCCGCGGCCAGTTCGCGACCGCGGAGAAGATCGTCGTCGGGCTCCGTCCACAGTGGCGGACCGACGTGCAGATCCCGATCAGCGGCGGCGCCGCGGCGATCGAGCTGGCGCATTGGCGCGGCGACTTCGCCGAGGGCGTGCGGCAGGCGCACGAGGCCATCGGCCGGCTGGCCGAGTTCGAGCCGCTGCTGCTCGGCGGCCTGCGACTCGGCGCGCTCGGCATCGCCGCCGCGTCCGCTCAGGCCGCGCACGCCAGGGCACGGGGTGACGCCGAAACCGCGGCGGCCGCGGTGCGCGACGGAGAGGCGCTGCTCGCGCACGTCCGCGACTGCGCCGAGCACGGCCGCCCGCGTGGCGGCACGATGGGGCCGGAGGGCAGGGCCTGGCTGGCCAGGGCCGAAGCCGCGGCCAGCGGACTGTCCGGGGCCGCGGACGCGGTGGCATGGGCCGCGGCGGTGGCCGCCTTCGACTACGGCGCCGTCTACGAGCAGGCGATCTGCCGCTGGCACTACGCGGAGGCGATGCTGGCCGGTGACCAGCCCGATCAGGCCGCGATCACCGACCAGCTGGCCGAGGTGCACCGGGTGGCGGAGCGGTTGTGCGCCGCGCCGCTGCTGGACGCGGTGCGCGATCTCGCGCAGCGGGCCAGGCTCGACCTGCCCGGCGTGGCGCAGGCACCGCGGCGTGACGTGCTGGACCCGCTGACCGACCGGGAGCGCGCGGTGCTGGAGCGGGTCGCGCTCGGCCGCACCAACCGGCAGGTCGGCGCCGAGCTCTACATCAGCGAGAAGACGGTCAGCGTGCACCTGTCCAGGGTGATGGCGAAGCTCGGCGCCGCGCGGCGGGCGGAGGCGGTTGCCATCGCCTACGACCGGGGCCTGCTCAGCAAACCCGCGGACGCGACGAGCCCAACGTGACGTTCGGCCCATAGAACGAGCCAAACGTCACGTTGGGCGTGTTCGGTCAGCGGCCGGGGAGGCGGCGGAGCACCCGCATGCTGGCCGTCATGCTCTTCGTCCACAGCTTCGGCGGCAGGCCGCGCATCGGGCGCAGCTTGAGTCCACGTTGGACCGCGATGGACTGGGATTCGGTGTACTTCAGCAGCCCTTCGGGGCCGTTGCGGCGGCCGACGCCGGACTCCTTCATCCCGCCCATCGGTACCGCGACGCTGCCGAAGGTCGCGGCGTAGCCTTCGTTCACGTTGACCGTGCCGGCCTTCAGCCTGGCGGCGACCGCCCAGCCGGCGGCGCCGTCGCGGGACCAGACGCTCGCGTTCAGCCCGAACGAGGTGTCGTTGGCCCGGTCGACGGCGTCATCGAGATCGGTGTAGCCGTAGATCGCCACCACCGGCCCGAAAGTCTCCTCCGCGAACAGCCGGACGTCCTCGGTCACCCCGGTGAGCACGGTCGGCTCGTAGAACAGCGGCCCGACGTCCGGCCTGGCGCGGCCGCCGGTCAGCACCGTGACGCCCTTGGCCCTGGCGTCCTCCACGTGGGCGGACACCGACTCCAGCTGGTCGGCGGAGGTCAGCGACCCCATGTCCGCGCCGTAGTCCAATGTGGACCCCAGTCGGAGTGCTTCGGTCTTGGCCACGAACGCGCGGGCGAACTCCTCGCGAATGCTCTCGTGCACGTAGATCCGCTCGACCGAGACGCACAGCTGGCCCGCCGAGGAGAAGCAGGCGGTGACCGCTCCGGTGGCCGCCTTGGCCACGTTCGCGTCCGGCAGCACCACCATCGGATTCTTGCCGCCGAGCTCCAGCGAATAGCCGGTGAGCCGGGTCGAGACCTGGCCCGCCAGCTTCTTGCCGACCGGCGTGGACCCGGTGAAGCACAGGTAGTCGGATTCCTCGACCATCGCGTCGCCGATCTTGGAACCGCGGCCGAGCACGATCTGCCACACCCCGGCGGGCAGCCCGGCCTCCTCGGCCAGCTCGTGCAGCCACAGCGCGGACAGCGCGGTCTGGTTGTCCGCCTTCTGCACCACGGTGTTGCCGGCCACCAGCGCCGGGAACACGTCCATCGCGGTGAGCGCGAGCGGGTAGTTCCACGGCGAGATGATGCCGACCACGCCCTTGGGGTGGCGCAGCTCGCCCGCCTTGGTCAGCACCGGGATCAACCCGGCCGACCGCTTCGCGCCGAGGATCTTCGCGCTGTGCTTGCCGTAGTAGGCCGCCACCAGCGCGCTCGAGCAGACCTCGTCGAAGGCGTCCATCCTGGCCTTGCCCGCTTCCAGCTGCACCAGGTCGAGCACCTCGTCCTGGCGTTCGAGCAGCAGGTCGTGCAGCCGGATCAGCACGCGCTGGCGATCCGCGATCGGCGTGGCCGCCCAGGCCCGCTGGGCCTCGCGAGCGTTCGCGAACGCCCGCCTGGCGTCCGCGTCGGTGGCCTGCGGCAGGGTGGCGTTGACCAGCCCGGTGAACGGGGCGGTCATCTCCACCGGGGCGGAGTCCTTGCCGCCGGAGGCTCGCCGGACGAGCTGAGCCGCCCTGGCGGCCGACGGCGCGCCGACGACTCCGCCGATGGTCGTCGGCGTGCTGGTGTATTGACCTGGGTTGGCCGGCGTGGTGCTGGTCATGGGTCTCCATCCGTGCTGCCGCGGCTTCGTTACCGACGAGTAATAGCATACCGCCGGTACGGCCTACCTCCAAGGAACATGAATCATTCTCAGGTTTTGCCGTTTGGCTGGAAACCGGTCGCGGGTTTAGCTTTTCGGCATGCGAGTACCCACGACGCCCAGTGTCTCCCCTTTTCTCTTCTGCGCGGACGTGCCGGCCAGCCAGGACTTCCTGGTCCGGTCCTTCGGGATGGAGCGCGGCGAGCTGACCAGCGGGCCGGACGGGACGGCGGTCGCGGCCAGCGTGCGGCTCGGCGACAACACGGTCTTCCTGGCCAGGCCGCATCCCGGCCAGATGGAGCCGGCTTCGGCCGTCGGCAAGCTGCACTCACTGGTGATGGTCTACCTCGCGACCCCAGCCGAGGTGGACCAGATGTTCGACCAGGCGAAGGCAGCCGGCGCCACCATCGACTACGAGCCGCGCGACATGCCTTACGGTCAGCGCGAGTTCGGCGCGCGCGACGCCGACGGCAACCTCTGGTCGTTCGCCGCCCTGCTCGGCTGATTGCGGACCAGCGTCCAAAACTGACAGAATCCGAAACGTTTTCGTAAGTAAACGTCACGCGGAAGCAGTGCGGCCCTCTACTCAGGTGCGGTGGGCCGACCTGCGTGAGGGCCAGGTCGGCCCATCTCTCATCCGGTCAGTCCCCGGCGTAGAGCCTGGTGGCGATGCGTTTCCACTCTTCGAGCAGCTGTTTGCGCCTGGCAGGGTCCCCGCCGAGTTCGGCGTCCAGCGCGAGGCCGCGGGTGAGGTTCACGGTCAGCCAGAACAGCGTCTCGGCGCGTTCCTTCGGCAGCTCGCCCGCCACCGTGGTGACGTGCTCCAGGGTGGCCCGGCCGAGGGCGCGGTCCACCGGCCGGATGGCCGCCCGGAGTTCGGGATCCGTCCTGGCGGCGACCCACAGCTCGGTCACCGCGGTGGACAGCGTGCCCGAGTAGCCCTCCCAGAGCAGGTCGATCGCGGCCGACACCCCGGATGCGCCACCTGGCAGTTCGGCGAGGGAAGTGGCGAGCTGGCCGCGCAGCTTGTTGGTCAGGTGCTCCACGGCGGCCGCCATCAGCTCGGCCTTGGCGGAGAAGTGGTGCTGCACCGCGCCTTTGGACACCCCGGCGCGGCCGCAGATCTCCTGGACCGAGGTTCGTGCGTAGCCGAGCTCGACGAGGCAGTCGATGGTCGCGTCCAGCAACGCGGTCCGGGTCTGCGCCCGCCGCTCCGCCTGGGTGCGATGCCCTCGTGTTGTCTCGGTCACAACGACCTCCGGGCCGATCGGTCTTTACCTGCAATCCGGTACGGATGTACATTCCCATGAGAACTTACATCCTGCCTGGCATGTAATCCAGTAGCTCTTGGTGACCGGAAGGACCCGCTGTGCCGCTGCAAATCCAGAAGAGCTCGTGGATGGACTCGGACCTGGAGGACTTCCGCGAGCTGGCGAAGACGTTCTGCCAGAAGGAACTCGTGCCCAACCAGGAGCGGTGGGCGCAGAACAAGCAGGTGGACCGCGAGCTGTGGACGAAGTCCGGCGAGGTCGGGCTGCTCGCGCTGTCCATCCCGGAGGAGTACGGCGGCGGTGGCGGCAACTTCGCGCACGAGACGGTGCTCCTCGAGGAGCAGGCCAGGGCCGGGGACAGCGCCTGGGGCGTCTCGGTGCACAACGGGATCGTCGCGCACTACCTGCTCGAGTACGCCTCGGAGGACAAGAAGAAGGAGTGGCTGCCCAAGTTCGCCAGCGGCGAGTTCGTCGGCGCGGTCGCGATGACCGAGCCGGGCACCGGTTCGGACCTCCAGGGCATCAAGACCCGCGCGGTCCGCGAAGGCGACGAGTACGTGATCAACGGCGCCAAGACGTTCATCACCAACGGGGCGCACGCCGACCTGGTGGTGGTCGCGGTCAAAACCGACCCGGACGCCGGCGCGCAGGGCGTCTCGCTGATCGCGGTGGAGACCACGACCCCCGGGTTCCGCCGCGGCCGGGTGCTGGACAAGGTCGGACTGAAGGGCCAGGACACCGCCGAGCTGTTCTTCGACGACGTGCGGGTGCCCGCCGGAAACCTGCTGGGGGAGCAGGAAGGGCTGGGCTTCATCCAGCTCATGCAGCAGTTGCCGCAGGAGCGGCTGATCATCGCGGTGTCCGCGGTGGCCGGGATGGAGGCGGCGATCGACCAGACCATCGCCTACACCAAGGACCGCACCGCCTTCGGCAGGCCGGTCTTCAACTTCCAGAACACCAAGTTCAAGCTCGCCGAGGCGGCCACCGAGGCGGCCGTGTCCAGGGCCTTCCTGGACCAGTGCATCGAGCGGCACCTGCGCGGCGAGCTGGACGTGCAGGGCGCGGCGATGGCCAAGCTGTGGACCACCGAGCGGGTCAACAAGGTGGTGGACGACTGTCTCCAGCTTTTCGGCGGCTACGGCTACATGAACGAGTACCCGATCGCGCGGGCGTGGGCCGACATTCGCATCTCGCGAATTTTCGGTGGTACCAGCGAAATCATGAAGGAGATCATTTCGCGGACGCTGTGAACGGGCGGACTGTCACGGCCGGTCGCGGGGTAATCGGAGGGAAATGCAAATGAAGGCTGGGCCACTGAGCGGGCTCAAGGTCATCGAGCTGGCCGGGCTGGCGCCCGCGCCGTTCGCCTGCACCATGCTCGCCGACCTCGGCGCCGACGTGATCAGGGTGGACCGGGCGACCCCCGGCGCGGACGTGCTGGGGTTCCCCAACGACCCGCTGATGCGCGGCCGCCGCACGATCGGGGTGAACACGAAGTCCCCCGAGGGCGTGGAGCTGGTGCTCAAGCTGGCCGAGAAGGCGGACGTGCTGATCGAGGGGTTCCGGCCGGGGGTCGCCGAGCGGATCGGGCTCGGCCCGGCCGACGTGCACGCCCGCAACCCGCGGCTGGTGTACGGCCGGATGACCGGCTGGGGCCAGGACGGCCCGCTGGCGCCAGCCGCCGGGCACGACATCAACTACATCGGCCTTGCCGGCGCGCTGGAGCCGATCGGCCGGGCCGGTGAGCGGCCGGTGCCGCCGCTGAACCTGGTCGGCGACTTCGGCGGCGGTGGCCTGCTGCTCGCGATGGGCGTGCTGGCCGCGCTGTACGAGCGCACGTCCTCGAGCCGGGGCCAGGTGGTGGACGCGTCGATGCTGGAGGGTGCGGCGCTGCTCACCACCAGCCTGCACGGCCTGCGCGCGGCGGGCGTGTGGGCCGGTGAGCGCGGCGAGAACATGCTCGACGGCGGTGCGCCCTTCTACGACACCTACGAGACCTCCGACGGCAAGTACGTCGCGGTCGGCGCGATCGAGATGCGGTTCTGGGCCGATCTGGTCAAGGTGCTCGGTCTGGACGCCGAGGAGCTGCCGTTCCACCTGAACAAGGAGGAGTGGCCGGAGCTGCGGAAGATACTGGCCGAGGCGATCGGCAAGCACACCCGCGACGAGCTGGTCGCGCGCGCGGAGGGCACGGACGCCTGTCTCACCCCGGTGCTCAGCCCGTGGGAGGCGGCCGCGCATCCGCACAACCAGGCCCGCGAGACGTTCGTCGAGGTCGGCGGGGTCGTGCAGCCCGCGCCGGCGCCGAGGTTCGACCGCACGCCGGCGGCCACGCCGTCCGCTCCGCACGAGAAGGGCGCGGACACGGCCGACGTGCTGCTCGAACTGGGACTGGACGACGCCGAGATCGACAAACTTCGAGGAGCGGGCGCGGTGAACTAGCGGGCGTGTTCGCCGCGTGTCCGGCTGGACGTCGGCCGGCTGTCTTCTAGAGTGAAGGCAGCCCGTGGTGGACACGGGCGGTCACTGGGTGAACCCATCCGTGTGATTGCCTGTTCGAGAGAGCTTGCACCGGGGCAGGATGTCTTTAGCTGTTGTGGCAGCTGCCGCGGACTCGCGGTACGTGCGGGTGCCCGAGAGACCGGATCGGATGGAGCCATGTCGCCGAACCTGAAGAAGATCCTCGTTGTCGGTTTGGTCGCGCTGATTCTGTTCTTCCTGATTTCTCAGCCAACCCAGTCGGCGGACGCCGTGCACAACGTGCTGGGCTGGCTCAAGGATGGCGCCGACGCGATCGTCACGTTCGTGAGAAGTTTGTTCTCCTGACCCCAAGCTGACGCTTACCGGCACCACCTGCGTGGTGCCGGGCGAAAGTATGTGCGCTTCGGGCTCTGATTACGGAAAGTCACATCACGCCGAGTTCGTTGTACTCACTCCACCATCCGGGTGGATTGCCGCGATTAACCTGCTGGTCGTCGAATTCATCGGGCCAAGGGTCTGGCGGAGGAGCGCGAGTCGGCCCTACGGTGCTCACATTGCGTGACCGCCTGGTGCTGGCAATGCGGGCCAGGAAATACAGGTCGATCGCTCGATCAATCAGGGCTCATCAGTCATGAACTTCGTTATCGGGGCACGAGGAGGCAGGGATGACCGGAGATCCCGGAGTGGACGCGTTGATCCGGCAGTGGGCCGCGGAGCGCGAGCAGACCGCGGAAGAGCGTGAGGTGGACCGGATCGCCTCCGCGTGGCTCGCCGACGCACCACAGGCCGCACCGGGCATCCCCGGGCAGCGCGCACGGTCCGGCGCCAGCGGCTGGGCGCCGGTGGACTCCGCGGACCCCGGCTACCTGGACGCGATGCGCAGCAGGCTGCCCGAAGTGCCCGACGAGCTGCTCACCGCGGCCGCCGGCTGGTGGCAGATGATCGGCGACGTGGCCGAGGCCGAGAAGTGGTGGGACGCCGGGATCAGCCCGCTGGACCAGCGTGCGCTGGACTACCGCGCGGCCGGTCTGGCGCCGACGGACCTGAGCAGGCGGCTCGGTCCGATGACCGTGCTGCAGCACCTGCGCCGGGGCAGCGCGCCGGCGTGGTGCGTGGCCAGGCTCTCCCGGCAGCAGCGCGCCAGCTGATCGTTTCCGGCCCGTTCCGGTCCTAAGGGGCGGGACCGGTGTGCCGATGGCCCGCGGTGCCCGGCCGTAACGCTAACCTGCGCGGCGTCGTTAGGTTTTTGGACGCTCGTCACGCTGGAGGCTTTGGTTCGTGGTCAGCACGCAGGATAGTGCGGAGGAGGCGCCGGCGGCGCGCCCCGCGGGCGAGCCAGGGCCGGTTCGCCGCCGGAGCGGGGCTGGGGCCACCGCGACCACCCTGGCGCTCGGCAGGCTCGCCATGGTGGCCGTCGTGCTGGCGGTGGCCGGCGGCGGTGTCTGGCTGGTGACCAGGGCGAGCACCCCGGAGGCCGGTCCGACCACCACCGAGATCCCCGCCCTGCAGGTGCAGGCGGCCCAGGTGCAGCCGGGTTCGGCGGTGCCGGTGAACGCCACCCCGGCCGGCGACCCGGCCGCGCAGCAGACCGCTCCCCAGCAGTCGCCGGGACGAACCGGGCAGGACCTGCTCGCCGAGTGGGCCGGCCGGACCTCGACGGCGGTGGGCATCCCGGCCAGGGCGCTGGTCGCCTACGGCAACGCCGAACTGGCGATCCGCTCTGCCCAGCCGAAGTGCAAGCTCTCCTGGGCGACGCTGGCCGGGATCGGCCGGATCGAGTCCAACCACGGCCAGTACGGCGGAGCCACCCTCGGCGCGGACGGGCGCCCGTCGAAGCCGATCATCGGGGTGCCGCTGGACGGTTCGCCGGGGGTGAAGGCCATCGGGGACACCGACGGCGGCCGGTTCGACGGCGATGCGACGCACGACCGAGCGGTCGGTCCGATGCAGTTCATCCCCGGCACCTGGGCGAAGTACAACTCCGACGGCAACGGAGACGGCCTCGGCGACCCGCAGCAGATCGACGACGCCGCGGTCGGTGCCGCGCGGTACCTGTGCGTCGGCGGCCGTGACATGGCCAGCGCGCAGGGCTGGTGGGCCGGGATCATGTCGTACAACAACTCGGTCGAGTACGCGCAGAAGGTGTTCGGCCTCGCCGACGGCTACGCCAAGGCGGCTCAGGCGGTCAAGGTCCAGGGCTGAAGCTTCTGGTTGCCTTCTGATTCCGCCGCCGACGCGGAGTGCTAGCGTCGAAACGTGGCAGCACGCTCGCAAACTTCCCGACGGCTCGCGATGGTGGCCGTCTGTTTGCTCAGCCTGGTGCTCTGCTGCGGCCTCGCCTGGTGGCAGTGGGAGCGGTTCTCCTCGGCCAGCGGCACCTTCCAGAACCTCGGTTACGTACTGCAGTGGCCGCTGTTCGGACTGTTCCCGGCCTTCATGTTCTGGCGTTTCCGCCGGTTGCGGGCACAGGCCGCCGAGCAGGACGAGGTCTCGTCGAGCGGGCGGACCGAATGGGGGCACCGGCCAGCGGACGTGCCGCCGCCGAGACCGGCACCGTCGCCGCAGCCCGTACAGGCGGCGCCGGAGGACGACGAGCTCGCGGCGTACAACCGCTACCTCGCCGAGCTGAACGCCGCCGACCGGCAGGACCGATGAACATTCGTGCAGAAAGGCCAGCATGAGCACGCGAACCGAGGACGTGAAGCCGGCCGGTCCGGCACCGGCGCTGAGTGGGTCACTGCTGCGGTTCCGGGTGGCCGCCTACGTGACCGGTGTCGGACTGCTCGGGCTCTGCTTCGTGATGGTGCTGAGCTACGGCTTCGACAACCCCGGGCCGTCCGCGGTGTACTCGCCCATCCACGGCGTGCTGTACATGATCTACCTGGTGGTCACCATCGACCTGGCGATCAAGGCACGCTGGGCGATCAAGAAGACCGTGCTGGTGCTGCTGGCGGGCTGTGTGCCGCTGGTGTCCTTCGCCGTCGAGCGGTGGGTCACCGCCAAAGTCAGGGCCGGCCAGAAGCTCTGAGCTGGGTTACGCGCGCAGCGAGCGCGGCGGGACGGTGCCGCCGGCGAGCGCGGCTTCGTCCATAGTGGACGGCCGGTAGGCCGCGTTCGGCAGCCGCTCGGTCATCCAGCGCACCGGCTCGCCGAGCCGGTCGGCGCGACCGGACAGGAAAGCCCACTCGTGCTCGTCCGAGCCGTAGTAGACGACGGTGCCGAAGAGCTCCTGGAAGCGCTGGTACGCCTTGCGCAGGGTGTCGTTGCGCCACATCGTCGGGCAGCCGGCCTGGCAGGCGACCACCCCGCCCTCGGCCAGCACCTCGGCGCAGCGGAGCAGGAACTCCTTTTCGTAGAGCCGGTTGTGCTGCGCTTCGGCGTCCTCGTTCTCGTCCGGCAGATCGATCACCACGATGTCGTAGCGCTGCTCGCCCGACACCGCCTCGGCCAGGAAGTCCCAGCCGTCGCGGTAGTGCACGCGCACCTTGCCGGTCCCGCTTTCCGCCGCTTCGAGCTCGGCCGGGGTGTAGCCGTAGGGCAGGTGCCGCGCGCATTCGCGGACCGCCGTGCGGTCGATGTCCACGTGGTCCACCAACTCGGCACCGCCGGCGACGGCGAGCTGGCTGAGCACCCCTTCGCTCGACCCGATGATCAGCACGCTGCGCACCCGCTCGGCGAGCAGCATCGCGGGCACCAGCAGCGCTTCGTGGTAGACCAGCTGGGTCGCCTCGGCGCTCTGCCTTTCGTTGTCGCAGAACAGCGAGATGCCGTGCGCGGTGCGCCCGATCAGCAGCTGCTGGAAGCCGGTGCTCGCTTCGAGCAGGACCTCGTCCAGCTGCCAGAGCCTGGACAGGCCCTCGCCGAGCGGTTCCACGATCTGCCTCGTCATGTGCTCAGCCTCCCCGTTTGATGGTGGACATCCGGACCGAGCCGGTGCCGAGCGCATCGGCCAGCAGCCGCACGGCGTGCTCGGGGTCGGCGCGTTCGCCGCAGGTGAACACGTCCACGAAGACCGCGCCGATCTCCGGGTAGGTGTGCACCGAAGCGTGCGACTCGGCCAGCATGGCCAGCACCGTGACGCCCTGGGGCTGGAACTGCTGGGACACCAGTTCGCACACGGTTGCGCCGGACTCGGTCAGCGCGGTGGACAACGCCGCGCGGAGGAAGTCCGGGTCGTCGAGCAGCGCCGGGTCGATCCCGTCGAACTCGGCCAGCACGTGGCGGCCGGCGAAGACCCCGACCTCGGGCCGGCGGCGGGCGGGTTCAGTGCGCATCGACGGGTTCCCCACCGGCCAGGCAGTAGGTCTTCAAGGGTTCGATGCCGTTGAAGCAGATCGACGAGTAACTGGTGGTGTACGCGCCGGTGTCCGGGATGTCGAGCAGGTCGCCCGCGCGCAGCGCCAGCGGCAGTGCGTAGGGCGTGTGTTGGTAGAGCACGTCGTCACCATCGCACGTCGGTCCCGCGATGATCACCGGCCCGTGTTCCCCGCCACGGTCGCCGACCGGCTCGAAGCGGTACCGGATCGCCTCGTTCTCGGTCTCCGCCAGCCCGTTGTAGCGGCCGGCGTCGAGGTAGACCCAGCGCCTCGGGTCGTCGGACGCCCGGCCGGCGACCAGGATCACCTCGGTGCGCAGCAGTCCCGCACCGGCGACCAGGATCCGGCCCGGCTCCAGCAGCAGTTCGGGCACGCCGGCCGGGAAGTGCGCGCGGAGCGAGTTCCGGACGGCGGCGGCATAGTCCGCCAGCGCGGGCGCCGGTTCGGCGTAGGGCACCCCGAAGCCGCCGCCGATGTTCAGCCGCCGCAGGGCGATGCCGTCCGCGGCGAGCTCGGCGAACACCTTGGCGGAGGCCGAGATGCCGTGCTCCCATGCGACCGGGTCGAGCTGCTGGGAACCGACGTGGAAGCTCAGCCCGGCCGGGTCCAGCCCGCGCGCGGCCGCCCGCCGGAGCAGCTCCACCGCCACCGGCGGCTCGCAGCCGAACTTGCGCCCGAACGGGGTGGCCGAGGAAGGCCCGTCGAGCAGCAGGCGGACGCTCACCGAGGCGCCGGGCGCGAAGCAGGCCAGGTTGTCCACGTCGCCCTCGGCGTCGGAGACGAACTCCCGGACGCCCCGCGCGTAGGCGTGCGCGATGTCGGCCGGCTTCTTGATCGTGTTGCCGTAGGACAGCGCCTCCGGCCGCGCGCCGGCAGCCAGGCAGAGGTCCGTTTCGGCGGGCCCGGCCACGTCGAAACCGCCACCGGCGGCCAGCACGGCGGCCACCACGGCGGGCTCCGGGTTGGCCTTGACCGCGTAGCGCAGCCCGGCGTCCGGGAACTCGGCGGTGAGCTCGCGGACCCGGCTGCTCACCGCGTCCGTGTCGACGACGAGGCACGGCGTCGGCGGCGCGTGCTCGGTGAGGAACCGTTCGATCCTGTTCCGGGTGTCTGTTCGCACCCCTTCAGCTTGTCAAGAGCCGATCCCGGTCAGCGAACGGACCTCCATCTCGGCGTGCTTGCGCGGGTCGGCCTTGTCCTTGCTGAGCACGGTGCCGAGGTAGCCGCAGAGGAAGGAGAACGGGATGGACACCAGGCCGGGATTCTTCAGCGGGAACCAGTGGAAGTCGACCGCGGAGAAGATCGAATCGGGCGAACCGGACACCACCGGGGAGAAGAACACCAGCAGCAGGCAGGCGCCCAGCCCGCCGTAGATCCCCCACAGCGTGCCCGCGGTGTTGAACCGCTTCCAGAACAGCGAGTAGAGCAGGGTGGACAGGTTCGCCGACGCCGCCACCGCGAAGGCCAGCGCGACCAGGAACGCGATGTTCTGCCCGTTGGCCAGGATGCCGCCGACGATGGCCAGCACGCCGATCGCCACCGCGGTCAGCCTGGCGACCCTGACCTCGTCGGCGGGCGCGGCCTTGCCCTTCTTGAAGATGTTCGCGTACACGTCGTGCGCGAAGGACGCGGACGCGGTGATGGTCAGGCCGGCCACGACGGCGAGAATGGTGGCGAACGCGACCGCGGAGATGATGCCGAGCAGCAGCGTGCCCCCGATGTGCAGGGCGAGCAGCGGCGCCGCGGAGTTCTCCCCGCCCGGCGCGCTCTTGATCTCGTCCGCGCCGACCAGCGCGGCCGCGCCGAAGCCGATGACCAGGGTGCACAGGTAGAAGACGAACATGCACGCGGTCGCCCACACCACCGAACGGCGCGCTTCCCGGGAGTTCGGCACCGTGTAGAAGCGCATCAGCACATGCGGGAGCGCGGCCGCGCCGAGTACCAGTGCCACGGCCAGCGAGACGAAATCGAGCTTGCTGGTGTCGTTCGCGCCGTAAAGCCCGCCCGGTTCGAGCAACTTGTCGCCCATCGGGCTTTTTTCGGTGGCCGCGGAAAGCAGGTTCGAGAAGCTGAAACCGAACTTGCCGAAGAGGAAAACGGTCATCAGCACGGCGCACAGGATCAGGATGGTGGCCTTGATGATCTGGACCCATGTGGTCCCCTTCATCCCGCCGACCAGCACGTACAGCACCATGACCAGGCCGACCCCGCCGATCACCAGCGCCTGCCCGAAACCGCCGTGCACGTTCAGCAGCAGCGCGATCAGCCCGCCGGCCCCCGCCATCTGGGCGAGCATGTAGAAGAAGGAGATCACCAGGGTGGAGGTGGCCGACGCGGCGCGCACCCGGCGTTTGCGCATCCGGTAGCTGAGCACGTCGCCCATGGTGAACCGGCCGGTGTTGCGGATGAGTTCGGCGATCAGCAGCAGATCGACCAGCCAGGCGACCAGAAAGCCGATCGAATAGAGGAAACCGTCGTAGCCGTGGATCGCGATAGCCCCGGCGATACCGAGGAACGAGGCCGCGGAAAGGAAGTCCCCGGAGAGCGCGATTCCGTTCTGGCGCCCGGTGAACGCGCTTCCCGCGGCGTAGTAGTCGGTGGTCGACTTGCTCCGGCTGCTGACCCGGTAGACCACGAACAGCGTGATCACCACGAACAGGCCGAACACCAGGGTGTTGACCAGTGGGTCGCTGTTCGTCGTGGCGGCGGCGAGATTTCCGGTCATTTGCTGTCGGCTCCCGCCTGCTTGCGAATTTCGGCGACCTCGGGGTCGATCCGCCGCCGGGCGAACCGGAGGTACGCCGCGGTGATTCCGATGGTGCTCAGGAACTGCAGAACGCCGAGCACGATCCCGGCATTGACCTCGCCGAACACCTTGGTGCTCATGAAGTCGTGCGCGTAGGCGGCGAGCAGTACGTAGACCATGTACCAGGCGAAGAACAGCAGGCTCATCGGGAAGATGAACCGGCGCAGCCTGCTTCGCATCGCCACGAACCGCTCGCTGCGCTGAATGTCCACATAGTCCGGACCGGTGGCGGCCCTGCCCGGTGGCGGCGCTTCGGAGGTGACACCGGCGGCTCCGAAGAGGACGGGCAGCTGCCCGGTGTCCTCCACGGCGTTCCTGGCCGCGGTCGTCTGCGCCACGTTCTGCATGGATGCCTCCACAAGACCTTCGGGGCGCACATCGTAACTACGGGGAGGGCGCGGGGGAAAAGCGGCCGAAGCCGGACCCGCGCGCGGCGGCTCCGGACCGTCCCGCGCACGTATTCCGAACGGTCAAGGCCTTTTCTTCGAACGCTCACTCGTAATAGTGAGCGAGAATGTGACTGAACGTCGATTATGGTGGCCGGTAATGCGGCAACCGGCGGACCGCGTGCCGGGGCCGCCTCGGTGGGCCACTACTCTATGTGGCCACTTGGGGTGGCGACCGCCTGCTCGGGGGTCGCCCGCTGGGTGGGTCGTGTCGCTGCCCGTCATCCGGTGAAAAACCGCTGGCCAGCGCAGGTATTAAGGGAGAAACCGGCGAAGATCCGAAGCGGCGGGCGGAAATGCCACAACATCGGGCGCATATTTCCGTTGTAATCGGGCGGTGACAGCACGGTCGGTAGGTCTGCCACGGGCACAGTCGGTCACGCCTGGGCTATGTGGGTGACTGTGGTGGCAGTCGAGCCGGTCATCTCGGTCACGGAAATCCACGCTTCGGCCCCCGCCGTGCGAAACCGCTCGCCGCCTGCTCACCGGAAAGTGTATTTGTGCTGGTCACTGCGGGTAAGCCGAGTCGAATTGACGATCCTGCGATTGATGTAAGATTCTTTGGCCGCACCGACCCCCTCAGCGAAAGTCCGGCGACCTTGTCTCGAAGCCTGTGCACATCGCATGATGCGACGGGCCGCGTCCGGACGGGACGGTCGGCGCGGCCACGAGGGCGAGGGCAGTGCTGATACAGATGATGCAGATGACTAGAGCCCGGACTGAAGACGCCGACGTGCTGGACAGGGAGTCACTTTCGTGACCGTTGCAGGAGAAGGCCAGGTGCCTGTCGGACAGCTGCTCGGCCAGGAACCACCGCGACCGTCCCGGTGGCGGGCGATCCTGCGGTGGCGGGACTGGAGCATCCCGGTCAAGCTCGCCGCGGTGACGCTGGTGCCGATCGTCATCGCGCTGGTGCTCGGCGCCACCACCATCGCCAACCAGGTGGACCGCTCGGACAGCTACCAGCGGATCGACCGGCTGGTGCTGCTCAGCGACCAGACCCGCGCGGTGCTGGACGGTCTGCAGGCCGAGCGCACCCGCACCGCCGACCTGCTGACGCAGGGCACCGTGGGGGTGCCCCCGGAACTGGCGCAGGCGCGGGCCGCCGTGGACACCGCCATGCCGCCGATGAGCGCCGCCGCGCGCCGGGCCATCGAACTCGACGGCAGCATCGCCGGCGCCGAGAAGGAGGCCGCGGACCAGCTCGACCGGATCGGCGGCCTGCGGGAACAGGTCGGCATCGGACAGCTCGACCCGGTGCAGGCCATCACCGAGTACTCCGCCATCACCTCCGCGCTGCTCAAGCTGGACACCTCGCTGGTGGCCGGGATCAGCGACGACGCGATCGGCGGCACCCCGAGCGCGCTGCACGACCTCCAGGTGGCCAAGGACGAGCTGACCCTCGGCCAGGCGATGGTCGGTTACGGGATCTCCCGCGGCACGCTCACCCCGAGCGACCTCAACCAGCTCCGCACCGCCGAGATCCGGCTGAACGACCGGCTCGCCGACTTCCGCGCCGCGGCAACCCAGGCGCAGCGGCAGGACTTCGACAGCACCGTGGCCGGCCCCAACTTCGACGTCCGGGAGCGGCTGATCAAGACCGTCCTCGGGGAGCAGGGCAGCGAAGCGAAGGACCCGGTCAAGGGCGTCTCGGCGCAGCAGTGGACGGACAGCTCGAACGCGGTCACCGGCCGGATCGGCGAGGTGGGCGGCAGGCTCGCCGAGCAGATCCGCGCCGCCTCCGCCCAGCTGGTGGAGAACTCCAGCAGCGGCGCCGGGCTGCTGGCCGTGCTGTTGTTCGCCGCGCTCGTGCTCGCCGCGGCGGTGGTCTTCCTGATCACCAGGCAGCTGCTGCGCTCGCTGCGCGTGCTGCGGGCCAGCGCGCTGGACGTGGCGGACCGCCAGCTACCGGCCGCGGTGCAGAACATCCAGGAGGGCAGGGCGCAGGGCACCGGGGTGCAGCCGGTGCCGATCCACTCCGACGACGAGATCGGCGAGGTGGCCAGGGCCTTCGACGCGGTGCACAGCCAGGCCCTGCGGCTCGCGGTGGAACAGGCCGCGATGCGCACCGGGTACAGCAGTGTGTTCGTCAACCTGTCGCGGCGCAGCCAGAGCCTGGTGCAGCGGCAGCTGCAGATGATCGAGCGCCTGGAACGGGACGAGGAGGACGCCGACCAGCTGTCCACCCTGTTCCAGCTGGACCACCTCGCCACCAGGATGCGGCGCAACAACGAGAACCTGCTGGTGCTCTCCGGGGACGAGCCGGGCCGCCGCTCCGGCCAGCCGGTCAGCACCACCGACGTGCTGCGCGCCGCGGTGTCGGAGATCGAGCAGTACCAGCGGGTTGTCGTGCAGCCGCCGCCGTCCGCGCGCATCGTCGGCTACGGCTCCAGCGACCTGATGCGGCTGCTGGCCGAGCTGCTGGACAACGCGACCGCGTTCTCCGCCCCGGAGACGCAGGTGACCGTGGCAACCAGGATCACCGAGCAGGGCACGCTGCAGGTGGACATCCTGGACAAGGGCATCGGGATGAACGAGGCCGAGGTGGCCGAGGCGAACGCGCGGCTCACCGAGTCCGGCTCGATCGACATGGCCACCTCCCGCCGGATGGGCCTGTTCGTGGTCGGCCGGCTGGCCAGCCGGCACGGCATCGGGGTCTCGCTGCACGGCGGCAAGGACATCGCCGGGGTGCGTGCGACCGTGATCGTGCCGCGTGAGCTGGTGATGGATGTGCAGGCACCGGGCCCGCAGCGGCCGGATCCCACGGCGACCCCAGCGACTCCGGCGTCCCCCGCGCCGTCCGTGCCTCAGCCGGGTCAGGCGCCCGGTTCGCTGCCGCGCCGTCAGCGTCCGGCCAACGGTGCGAGCCGGTCCGGGGTGCTGCCCGGGCTGACCGGTGGCGGGGTGCCGTCGCCTTCGCAGGGCACGCCGCTGGAGCGGCGCCCATCGGACGGGCCGCGCCCGGTGAACGGTTTCGGCGGCCAGGAGCAGGCCCGCCCGCCCGCCGACCGGGAGATCTCCGGTACGGCGCTGTTCAGCCCGATCACCGACGAGCCGCCGTCGGCGTCCCCGCTCGACGCAGGTTCGGCCGGGGGCCCGCCGCCCACCATGCCGCCCACCATGCCGCCGACGTTGCCGGAACCCGCGCCGGAGCCCGAACCACCGGCCGCTCCCGAGGTCTCGCCCGCGCAGGCGGTGTCGGAATCGGACGCGGAGCTGCCCAGCGGCAAGGAGCTGTTCGAAGCGAACAGCACCACGCTCAGCGACTGGTGGAGCGAGGCCGCCACCACCGAGCCCACCGGTGAGTCCGCGGCGGTGCCCGCGCTCGCGATGGGGCCGGAGAACACGCCGATCTTCGACGAGATGGTGTCGGCCTGGTTCCGCAGCCCGGACGCGGCCGGCGCCCAGCCCGAAAGCCCCGAAGCCGCGGATGAGGCCGATACCGCGGACTCCGCCGAGTCGTCCGCACCTACCGAGTCTTCGGCGTCTGCAGGGGCTGCCAAGGCGGCGAAGGCCACCGAGAAGGCAGAACCTGCCGACCCGACGACGGGAACGAAGGCCGGTGACTGGGACTTCGCCAGCGACGAGAGCTGGCGGACCGTGCAGGCGGTGTCGCAGACCGAGCCGTCCAGCTTCACCGAGGCCGGACTGCCCCGGCGCCAGCGCGGTGAGCAGCTGCTGCCCGGCAGCGCGGCCTCGGCTCCGCAACCGGCGTCCGCGGACGGTTCCCCCCGCCCGGAGCTGCCGGTGCGCGACCCGGCCGACATCCGGGGCAGGCTGAGCAGCTTCCAGCAGGGAGTGCACCGCGGCAGGCTGGCCAGGGAGACGGCCGGCTCCCCGGAGGCGGCTGCGTCTCCGGAACCGGCTGCTTCCCCGGAACCCGCCGCGGCCCCGGAACCCGCCGCCGAGTCGGTGTCACCGGTACCGCCGGTGCCCACCGGTCCGCCGCCGAGCGAACAGCGCGTCAGCGGCGAGATCCCGCAGTCCGACTCGCCGTCCGATAACGAGGTGACCGCCGCCTGGTCCTTCGCCTCGGACGAGAACTGGCGGACCGTGCAGACGGTCGGCCGGTCGGCCCCGTCGGCCTACACCACCGCGGGCCTACCGCGGCGGCGGCGGGGTGAACAGCTGATGCCGGGCAGTGCCGCGCCGCCGGTCACCCCGGCCGCCCCCAGATCCGAGCGCGACGCACATGATGTGCGCGGACGGTTGAGTAGTTTCCAGCAGGGGATCCGGCGTGGGCGGCACCAGGCCGCGCAGCCGGCTGAGGGAAACACCGAGAAGATGGAGGGTGAATGACCTCGTCGAATGTGCCGAGTTCAGCGCCGAGTTCAGCTCAGCCCCAGCAGAACCAGTTCGGCTGGCTGGTCAACGACTTCGCCGAGCGGGTGCCCGGAGTCGCGCACGCGGTGGTCGTGTCCGCGGACGGGCTGCTGCTGACCGCATCGAGCAGACTGCCGCTGGACCGGGCCGACCAGCTCGCAGCGGTCGCCTCCGGCCTGGTGAGCCTCACGCAGGGCGCCGCGCGCTGCTTCGAGGCCGGTGCGGTGAACGAGACCGTGGTGGAGATGGAGCTCGGCATCATGGTGCTGATGTCCATCAGCGACGGCTCCTGCCTTGCCGTGCTCGCCGCACCGAACTGCGACATCGGGCAGGTCGCGTACGAGATGACCATGCTGGTCGACCGGGTCGGCCAGATTCTCACCCCGGAGCTGCGAGCACAGCTGCAGGGTGCCGGCGGCTCGCTTATCGGCGAACCGGTGGGATGATGCGTTGATGAGCACGGGATCCGGGTTCTTCGGTGAAGAGCCGGGAGCGGACCGGCGGGCTCCGGGCACGGGCCCCGGTTCCGCCGCCGGTGATGAGGACGACGGCACGTTCGCCGACGTCCTCAACGGCTTCACCCTGAACTCAGGTCGCGCCCGCCGGAAACGGAAGAAGGACGCGGCCGCCAAGGTCGGAGAGGACAACGAATCCCATGCCGAACCCGCAGGTCCCCAGCCGCCGGCCGAGCCGCCGCGGCCCTACCAGCCCGCCGAGCACTGGACCGAAGCCGTGACCCCGCCGCACGCTCCTGCCGCCGATGTGCCGGTCAACGCGCTCTTCGACCCGTCACCGCCCCGCTACACTGATCGGCCTCCGCCCCAGCGTGGGATCAGCAGGGTTGACGACGTCGAGCCGCCGAGCCCGGCCGAGGAGACCGCGGTGGTCCGCCCGTACGCTCTGACCGGCGGACGGACGAAGTCTAACTACGCACTCGAACTGGAGACCCTGGTCTCCACCAGGGAGAACATCGAAAATGCCGCCGGGAGCCTGCCGCCGGCGGTGGCCGAGCAGATCGAGCTCCGCTCGATCGTGGAAGAATGCCGTACCCCGCGATCGGTCGCCGAACTGGTCGCGTACCTGCGGATTCCGTTGGGCGTGGTCAGGGTGCTGATCAGTGACGCCGCGGACGCGGGCCTGGTCGCCGTGCACAAGACGATATCGGGCAATGACGGTGCCGAGGCACATCTCATGTTGATGGAAAGGGTTTTGAGTGGACTCCGTCGGCTATAAGGCACCGCGGGACACCGCGCCGTCGACCATGACCTCGGCGAAGATCGTGGTCGCCGGTGGTTTCGGCGCCGGCAAGACGACCTTCGTCGGTTCTGTGTCGGAGATCGTGCCGCTGACCACCGAAGCGATGATGACGGACGCGAGTACCGGCATCGACAACCTGGACGCGACGCCGAACAAGTCCACCACCACGGTGGCCATGGACTTCGGCCGCGTGTCACTGGACGCGGACCTCATCCTGTACCTCTTCGGCACCCCCGGCCAGCAGCGGTTCTGGTTCATGTGGGACGACCTGGTGCGCGGCGCGATCGGCGCGGTGGTGCTGGCCGACACCCGGCGGCTGGCCGACTCGTTCGCGCCGGTGGACTTCTTCGAGGACCGCGGGCTGCCCTACATCGTCGGCGTGAACACCTTCGACGGCATCATGCACCACGACGTCAACGATGTCCGCGAGGCGCTCTCCATCGACCCGGCCATACCGATCGTGCGCTGCGACGCCAGGGACCGCGAGTCGACCAAGCAGACCCTCATCACGCTGGTCGAGTACGCGATGCGCCAGTGGATCGCGGTACGCGCCGCCCAGCACCAGTAACTCGCGGCTCCCTGCCCGGCGAGCCGGCAGGGCTTACGTCGGTTGTTCCAGCGGTAGGCCGCTGTGCTTGGCCGCGCGCGCCAAGGTGTTGTCGTAGGTGACGAACGAGGTCAGCTCCGGCCCGATGTCGAGCGCGCAGACCAGGTGGATCGCGTCGAGCGAACCGAGGCAGGGATCGTCGGCGTACATGGCGGCGCGAAAGAACGTGTCCGAGTCCACGACGACCCGGTTCACGCGGTCCAGCAGTTCGACCGCGGCTGCCAGCAGCTCGTCGAGCACGGCCTGTTCGACCCGGAGCCGGCGCTGCGAGTCGTGGCAGGATCGCCGGACCACGCGAAGTACCTCGGTCACGGCCAGTTCCGACGTGACGAGCTCGGACTCCCGGTCGTCGAGATGGTCTTCGAGCGCCGGGGTCTCCTTCTCGGTCACGAGGAGTTTCACCAAGGCGCACGAATCGAGATAGATCATGTGCGCTCGTGCTCGCGCATCTCGAGCAGAAGCTCGGACAGCGATGGCCCGTCCTCAACCGGTGGTAGCGGAGCTCGTCGTGGCCTCGGCTGAAGACTGGCCGGCCGAAGCCTGCCCGCGGCGACCATCTCGACACGCCGACGTTCGGCAGGGGTGAGCGGCACCAGCCAGGCCACCGGCAGCCCGTTGTTCGTCACGGGCACGGGATGGTCGAGCCGGCCCACCTGTTCACCGGTGAGCTTGCCGAGTTCGCGCATCGTGATCGCCTGCACCTCGCCGTCGTGCGGTCGGTTTTGGGCCGGCCCGAGAACGTCCGTCATGTCCGACAGTTTAGCAAGCTGCCGGACGCCGTGCAGGACCGTCGGGCAGCTTGCCCTCCGATCACCCTGTGCGTGAGGCCGGTCACCGATGCACGGCTGTCCAATAGTAGGAAGTCCTAGTATTTTGGAGGGATGGAGACCGCACTGCACCGCCCGGTGAACCCGGTTCGATTCGTGACCGCGGCCAGCCTCTTCGACGGGCACGACGCGTCGATCAACATCATGCGCCGGATCCTGCAGTCGCAGGGGGCCGAGGTGGTGCATCTGGGGCACAACCGCTCGGTGGACGAGGTGGTCACGGCGGCCATCTCGGAGGACGTGCAGGGCGTCGCGATCAGCGCGTACCAGGGCGGGCACGTCGAGTACTTCAGCTACCTGGTGGAGCTGCTGGCCGAGCGCGGTGCCGGGCACATCAAGGTCTTCGGCGGCGGTGGCGGGGTCATCGTGCGCGAGGAGATCGACCTGCTGCACTCCAGGGGAGTCGCGAAGATCTTCTCGCCGGAGGACGGCTACGAGATGGGCCTGCCGGGCATGATCAACTCGATGATCAGGGCCTGCGACGTAGACCTCGCCGAGCAGCCGCCGAGCTCGGTGGACAAGCTGCTCTCCGGGGACGTGCCGGCGCTGTCCAGGGTGATCACCCAGCTGCAGCGCGAGACGCTGCCGCCGGACTGGCTGGCCGCGATCACCGACGCGGCCAAGGCCCGCACGGTGCCGGTACTGGGCATCACCGGCACCGGTGGTTCCGGGAAGTCCTCGCTCACCGACGAGCTGATCCGCCGGTTCCGCCTCGACCAGGAGGACAAGCTGCGGATCGCGGTGCTGGCGGTGGACCCGTCCCGGCGCAAGGGTGGCGGCGCGCTGCTCGGCGACCGGATCCGGATGAACTGCCTCGGCAGTGGGCTTTCCGGCGGCTCTGCAGGCTCGGGCGCCGGGCCGGTGTTCTTCCGCTCGCTGGCGACCAGGACGGCCAGCGGCGAGATCCCAGCCGGGCTCAGCGAATCGGTGCTGGCCTGCAAGGCCGCCGGCTACGACCTGGTGATCGTGGAGACGCCCGGGATCGGCCAGGGCGACGCGGGCATCGTCGACTACGTGGACCACTCGCTGTACGTGATGACGCCCGAGTTCGGCGCCGCGTCCCAGCTGGAGAAGATCGACATGCTCGACTTCGCGGACGCGGTCGCCATCAACAAGTTCGAGCGCCGCGGCGCCGAGGACGCCCGCCGAGATGTGGCGCGGCAGCTGGTGCGCAACCGCGAGGCGTTCGGCTCCGCGCCGGAGGACATGCCGGTTTTCGGCACCAGCGCGGCGAAGTTCAACGACGACGGGGTCACCGCGCTCTACCAGCACCTGCGCGAGGCACTGGCCGAGCGCGGGCTGTCGGTCTCCGCCGGGATGCTGCCGGAGGTGGCGGGCAAGGTCTCCACCGACGCCAGCACGATCATCCCGCCGTCGCGGACGCGCTATCTCTCCGATGTGGCCGAAACCGTGCGCGGTTACCACCAGCGCACCCGCGAGCTGGCTGCCGCGGTGCGCAGGCGTGCGCAGCTGTCCGTTGCCAAGGACGCGTTGGCCGCGGACGGCGCGGACACCGGGCCGATCACGCGGCTGCTCTCCGCCGCCGAGGATGCGGTGGACCCCGACGCCGGCAAGCTGCTCGAGAGCTGGCCCGAGCTCGCCGAGTCCTACCGCGCCGACGAGCTGGTGGTGAAGATCCGGGACAAGGAGCTGCACACCCAGCTCTGGCGCGAGACGCTGTCCGGCAGCCGGATCCCGCGGGTGGCGCTGCCGCGCTACGAGGACCCCGGCGAGCTGCTGTCCTTCCTCCGCCGCGAGCACCTGCCCGGATATTTCCCTTACACCGCGGGCGTTTTCCCGTTCAAGCGGGAGGGCGAGGACCCGGCGCGGATGTTCGCCGGTGAGGGCGACGCCTTCCGCACCAACCGGCGGTTCAAGTATCTGTCCTCGGACTCCGACGCCAAGCGGCTGTCCACCGCCTTCGACTCGGTGACGCTGTACGGGCACGACCCGGACACCCGGCCGGACATCTACGGCAAGGTCGGCACCTCCGGGGTTTCCATCGCCACCCTCGAGGACATGAAGGCCCTTTACGACGGTTTCGACCTGACCGCGCCGAGCACCTCGGTTTCGATGACCATCAACGGCCCGGCGCCCACCATTCTGGCCTTCTTCCTGAACACCGCGATCGACCAGCGTTTCGCCGCCTTCGAGGACGAGCACGGCCGCAAGCCCTCCGAGCAGGAAGCCGCCGAGCTGCGGGAATGGACGCTGCGCAACGTCCGCGGCACCGTGCAGGCCGACATTCTCAAGGAGGACCAGGGGCAGAACACCTGCATCTTCTCCACCGAGTTCTCGCTGCGCATGATGGCCGATATCCAGGAATGGTTCATCGAGCACGGGGTGCGCAACTTCTACTCCGTCTCCATTTCCGGTTACCACATCGCCGAGGCGGGCGCGAACCCCATTTCCCAGCTGGCCTTCACGTTGGCCAACGGGTTCACCTACGTCGAGTCCTATCTCGCGCGCGGGATGGACATCGACGATTTCGCGCCGAACCTGTCCTTCTTCTTCTCCAACGGAATGGACGCGGAGTACTCGGTGCTCGGCCGGGTGGCAAGGCGGATCTGGGCGGTCGCGATGCGCGAGCGCTACGGCGCGAACGAGCGGTCCCAGAAGCTGAAGTACCACGTGCAGACCTCGGGCCGGTCGCTGCACGCGCAGGAGATGAGCTTCAACGACATCAGGACCACCCTGCAGGCCCTGTGCGCCCTGTACGACAATGCGAACTCCTTGCACACCAACGCTTTCGACGAGGCGATCACCACGCCCAGCGTGAGCTCGGTGCGGCGCGCGATGGCCATCCAGATGATCATCAACAAGGAGTGGGGCCTGTCCAAGAACGAGAACCCGTTGCAGGGCTCGTTCATCATCGACGAGCTGACCGACCTGGTGGAGGAGGCCGTGCTCACCGAGTTCGACCGGATCGCCGAGCGCGGCGGGGTGCTCGGCGCGATGGAGACCGGTTACCAGCGCGGCAAGATCCAGGACGAGTCGATCCTCTACGAGCGGCTCAAGCACGACGGCTCGCTGCCGATCGTCGGGGTGAACACCTTCCGCAACCCGAACCCGGACGAGAGCGAGTTCGAGGTCGAACTGGCAAGGGCGACCGAGGACGAGAAGAAGTCCCAGCTCGACCGGCTTTCGGACTTCCAGCACCGGCATGCCGAGGACGGCGAGCAGGCGATGCGCGCGCTGCGGGAGGCGGCGACCAGGGGCGACAACCTGTTCGGCGCGCTGATGGCGGCGTCCAGGGTGTGCTCGCTCGGCCAGATCACCGAGGCGTTCTTCGAGGTGGGCGGGCAGTACCGGCGCAATGTGTGACAAGCACACCAACTCCACGGTGTGACCGGGAATACCCGGCCGGGCCGGCCGGTTGGTGCGGATCATGAGAATCGGTATCTCCACTTTCGTGACCGACGACGGCATCAACCCGGCGGTGCTCGGCCGGGCGCTGGAGGAGCGGGGCTTCGACTCGTTCTTCGTGGCCGAGCACTCCCACATCCCCACCAGCAGGGAGAGCCCCTACCCGATGGGCGGTGAGCTGCCCCGGCCCTACTTCCACTCGGTGGACCCGTTCGTGGCGCTCGGCGCGGTGGCCGGGGTGACTTCGACGCTGCGCCTCGGCACCGGGATCACCCTGCTGATCCAGCGCGACGTGATCCACGCCGCGAACGAGGTGGCCAGCCTGGACCTCATTTCCGGCGGGCGGGTCGACTTCGGCGTCGGCGTCGGCTGGAACCGCGAGGAGATGCGCAACCACGGCACCGACCCGACCACCCGCGGTGCGCTGCTGGACGAGCAGATCGAGGCGCTGAAGGAGATCTGGACCAAGGACGAGGCGGAATACCACGGCAAGCACGTGGACTTCGACCCGATCTTCGCCTGGCCGAAGCCGGTGCAGGAGCCGCACCCGCCGATCTACATCGGTGGCAACAGCCCCGCCGCGCTGGCCAGGGTGGCCCGGCACTCCGCGATCTGGTTCCCCAACGCCGCGCCCGACGGTGAAGGGGCGCAGGAACAGCTGAAGATGCTGGCTGAGCACGTCGGGCCGGACGCGAAGATCTTCCCGACCACGACGAACCCGAACGCCGCCGACGTGCTGGACACCTTCGCCGAGGCCGGGGTCGAGCGGCTGGCGCTGGGGTTCGCCCCGCAGCCGGAGGCGGAGAGCCTGCGGGCGCTGGACCAGCTCGTCCCGGTCGTGGAGCGGTACCGCTAGCAACCGGGAATGCGGATGCCCGTCGGCCGTGTTCGAGCTTGATATGAAGTTCGGCATTTCGACGTTCGTGACCGATGAAGGCATCCGTCCGGGAGTGCTCGGCAAGGCGCTGGAAGAGCGGGGTTTCGACTCGCTCTTCATCGCCGAGCACTCCCACATCCCGGTGAGCAGGCAGAGCCCGTACTCCGGCGGGGGCGAGTTGCCGCGCTACTACTACCGCACGCTCGACCCGTTCGTGACGCTCACCGCGGTCGCGGCCATCACCTCGAACCTCCGGCTGGGCACCGGGATCGCACTGCAGATCCAGCGTGACCTGATCCACACCGCGAACGAGGTGGCCAGCCTGGACCTGATTTCCGGCGGGCGGGTCGACTTCGGGGTCGGCGTCGGCTGGAACTTCGAGGAGATGCGCAACCACGGCACCGACCCGCGCACCCGGGGCGCCCTGCTGAATGAGCAGCTGGCCGCGTTGAAGGAGATCTGGACCAAGGACGAGGCGGAATACCACGGCAAGCAGGTGGACTTCGACCCGATCTTCCTCTGGCCGAAGCCGGTGCAGCGGCCGCATCCGCCGATCTACGTCGGCGGCGAGAGCAAGGCCGCGCTCGACCGGCTGGCGAAGCACGGCGACGGCTGGCTGCCGCGCGCGCAGACCTCGCCGGACGAGCTGCGCCGAGTCCGGGAGTGGCTGGCCGAGCAGGGCCGCGACCGCGTGCCCTTCGCCATTTTCGGCGCGGGACGTGACCGCGACACGCTGAACGGCTACCTCGAGGCCGAGGTCGACCAGGTCACCTTCCTGCTCGCGACCCAGCCGGAGGCCGAGACGTTGCGCGAGCTGGACGAGCTCGCCGCGCTGGCTGACGGGCACCGTTGACCGGGGTAGGTTTGGCCGTGAAGCCGGAAGATCAGCAGAACAGGGGAGAAGGGTTGATGAGCTCGTGAGCGATGTTCAGATCGGCATGGCTGCGGCCTTGGAGCAGTTCTCGCCGAGGGAGTCCATTGAGCTGGCCGCGCTGGCCGAGCAGCACGGATTCCGAGGGCAGATGGCTGCGGACCACTTCCAGCCGTGGGTGCCCGCGCAGGGGGAGGCGTCGTTCGTCTGGAGTGTGCTGGCGTCGCTCGCCGAGAACACCACCGGTGACCTCGGGCCGGGGGTGACCTGCCCGTCGTTCCGGCTGCACCCGGCGATGGTGGCGCAGGCCGCGGCCACCCTGGAGGCCACCTACCCCGGCCGCACCTGGCTGGGCATCGGCTCCGGGGAGGCGCTCAACGAGCACATCATCGGCGGCTACTGGCCGGAGGCGCCGGAGCGGGTGCGGCGGATGTTCGAGGCGCTGGAGATCATCAACAAGCTGTTCAGCGGCAAGGACGTCAAGCACAGCGGCGAGTTCTTCAAGCTGCACACCACCAGGCTGTGGACGCTGCCGGACGGCCCGCCGCCGCCGATCTACATCGCCTCGGCCGGGCCGTACACCTCGCGCAAGACCGGCGAGCTGGCGGACGGGCTGATCACGCCGGGTGCGTCGCTGGAGAAGCTGGCCGGCATCCTGGACAACTTCGGCAAGGGCGCGAAGAAGGCCGGCAAGGACCCGGACGAGATGCCGAAGCTGCTGCAGGTGCACCTGTCCTGGGCCGAGACCGACGAAGAGGCGTGGAAGAACGCGATCGACCAGTGGCCGAACGGCGGGATGAAGTTCCCCAAGGCCGACGTCCGGTCGCCGTTCGACTTCGAGCAGATGGCGAAGCTGGTGCGCCGCGAGGACTTCGAGGGCCGGATGGTGGTCTCGTCCGACCCGGACGTGCACCGTGCCGCGCTGCAGAAGTACGTGGACGCCGGCTTCAACCGGATCTACGTGCACAACGTCGGCCGCAACCAGAAGGAATGGATCGAGACCTTCGGCCGCGAGGTCCTCCCCAAACTCTCCGCCTGACCTCGCTTGACCGGCAAATAGCCGACTTTTTGCCCCGGCAGAAAGTCGGCTATTTGCCTTTACTTGTCGAGGAGGAGGTGGACGGAGAGTTCGAGGCGGGTGGCGACGTCGGCGGCGGAGGCGCGGCGGGTCACCCAGGCCACCAGGTTCGCCATCCACACGTCCGCGATCAGGTGGAAGATGTCGCGGTCGTGCTCGGTGGGCTCCTCGATGCCCATCGCCTTGGCGAACATGCTCTCCATCAGCCTGCCGACCGTTTCCACCTCGGCGGCCGCGGTGGTGTCGGCGAACATGAAGGCCCGCACCATCGCTTCGGTCAGATGCGGGTCGCGCTGCATCAGCCTGGTGTTGCGGCCGAGCACGAAGATCAGCCGCTCGGCGGCGGTGTCGCCGGGGATCGCGCCGCGCTCGAGCTTGTCCTGCGCGCGTTCGAACTCCCTGGCCAGCCCGGAGACCAGCAGGTGGATCTTGGACGGGAAGTAGCGGTACAGCGTGCCGAGTGCCACGTCGGCGCGTTCCGCGACGGCCCGCATCTGCACCGCGTCGTAGCCGCCCTTCGCGGCCAGCGCCAGCGTCGCGTCGATGATCCGCCGTCGCCGGTCGCGCTGCGCCGCCGAGCCCAGCTCCTCACCGCTGATCGCGTTGATGCCGTTACCGCCGCGGGCCTTGGACTGGGTGGGTGCACCAGCTTGCGCAGTGGCCTTCTGCTTGCCGGCCATCGACAGCTCCCCTGGGTCAAGGTCGGAACTTGTTTCAGTTTCAGTGCGTAGCGTACCTAACTCCCCGGAGCGTTCAACCGGTGGGTTTTTGGACGAAAAACTGAAACACGTTCTATAGTTGGCCTCGGCGGGCTGTGCAAGCTCTGGCCGGAGCGGACGAGGAGGACGCGTGCCGATCGCGATCACCGAGGAACAGCGGGCGCTGACCCAGTCGATCAGGGCGTGGGCGGACCGGCACCGGCCGGTGGACGCGGTGCGCGAGCTGGAACACGGCGGTGAGCACGGAAGACACCTCCGCGGGCTGGCGGCGATCGGGCTGTTCGCGGTGGCCGTGCCCGAGGAGCTGGGCGGGGCCGGTGCCAGCGTGGTGGACGCGGCCGCCGGGCTCGAAGAAGCCGCCGCCGCGCTGGTGCCGGGCCCGGTGCTCGGCGGGGTGCTGGCCGGGCTGGTGCTCGGCAGGCTGCCGGACTCGCCGGTGGCCAAGGAGCTGGTGCCGGACCTGATCGAGGGCACGGCCGCGCTCGCGGTGGCCCCGGGATCGCTGGCCGGGACCGTGGACCGGACCGGCTGCCTGCGGGTGCGCGGGCGGGTCGGTCCGGTGCCGGACGCGGACGCTTCGGCGCACCTGCTGCTGGCCGCCGAGTCCGATGGGGAGCAGTACTGGTTCGTGCTTCCGCCGGGCACGCCGGGGGTCCGCGTGGTGGAGGCCAGGACCTTCGACTTCTCCCGTCGCGCCGCGCACATCGAGCTCGAGGATGTGGCGGTGCCGGAAGAAGCCCTGCTGCCGGGACTGACCGCGGAGCTGGTCGAGAACCTGACCGCCACCTTGGCCGCCGCCGAGGCCGCCGGGATCGCCGGCTGGTGCCTGCGCACCGCCACCGAGTACGCCGGGGTGCGGGAGCAGTTCGGCAGGCCGATCGGCTCCTTCCAGGCGATCAAGCACCTGTGCGCGGAGATGCTCTGCCGCGCCGAGCTCGCCGCTGCGCTGGCCTGGGACGCGGCTCGTGCCGCCGACGGCGGGCTGGACGACACCTCAGAGACCCCAGACACCTCGCAGCACGCGCTGGCCGCCGCGACGGCCGCGGGCGCCGCGCTGGAGGCGGCGGTGCGCAACGCCAAGGACTGCGTCCAGGTGCTCGGCGGCATCGGGTTCACCTGGGAGCACGATGCGCATCTCTACCTGCGCCGCGCGGTTTCGCTGCGCCAGCTGCTCGGTGGCTCGGCGTACTGGCGGCGGCGCGCGGCCGGGCTGGCGCTGGCCGGGGTCCGTCGGAAGCTGGACGTGCCGCTCGAAGACGGCGATCCGGCCGTGCGGGCGACGGTGGCCGAGATCGCCGCGCTCGCGCCGGAGCGGCAGCGGGCCCGGCTCGCCGAGACCGGCTATCTCGCCCCGCACTGGCCGCGGCCGTACGGGCTGGACGCGACGGCCGCCGAGCAGTTGCTGATCGACGCGGAACTGGCCCGCGCCGGGGTGCGGCGACCGGATCTGGTGATCGGCGGCTGGGCCGCGCCGACCATCCTGGAGCACGGTTCGCCCGCGCAGCGCGAGCGGTTCGTCGGCCCGACCCTGCGCGGCGAGCTGACCTGGTGCCAGCTGTTCAGCGAGCCCGGCGCCGGCTCGGACCTGGCCTCGCTGCGCACCAGGGCGCAACGGGTGGAGGGCGGCTGGCGGCTCACCGGGCAGAAGGTGTGGACGTCGCTGGCCAGGGAAGCGGACTGGGGCATCTGCCTGGCCAGGACCGATCCGGACGCGCCGAAGCACCGGGGGATCGGCTACTTCCTGGTGGACATGCGCTCGGCCGGGATCGAGGCGCGGCCGCTGCGCGAGATCACCGGCGACGAGATGTTCAACGAGGTCTTCCTGGACGAGGTCTTCGTCCCGGACGACTGCTTGGTCGGGGAGCCCACCGGCGGTTGGCGGCTGGCCAGGACCACGCTGGCCAACGAGCGGGTCGCGATGAGCGGCGGCTCGTCGGTCGGGGAAGGGGTGGAAACCCTGCTCGAAGCCGTTTCTGCGGCGGGTGCTGGCGAGGATCCGGTGGTGCTGGACTCGGTCGGCGAGCTGGTGGCCGAGGGTTCCGCCGGCACGCTGCTGGACCTGCGGTCCGTGCTGCGCCGGCTGGACGGCCAGGACCCCGGCCCGGAGTCCAGCGTGCGCAAGCTGATCGGGGTGCGGCACCGGCAGGCGGTGGCCGAGGCGGTGCTGGATCTGCGCGGCCCGGACGGGGCCGTGGTGGACGAGCGGACCGCGGCCGAGCAGCACGAGTTCCTGCTCAGCCGCTGCCTGAGCATCGCCGGCGGCACCACCCAGGTGCTGCTCAACCTCGCCGCGGAGCGGCTGCTCGGCCTACCGCGCTGAAGGCTCGCGCAGGGAACGCAGGTAGGCCCAGTCCAGGAACCGTTCCACCCCGCGCACCACATGCGCGCTGCGGATGGACGGGAAGATGTCGAAGGCGTGCTGGGTGCCGGGCAGTTCGGCGTAGACCACCGGGTTCTTGGCGGTCTCGCGCAGCCGCCGGACGAACTCCCTGGCCTCGCGCACCGGCACCAGCGTGTCGTGTTCGCCGTGCAGCACGAAGAACGGCGGCGCCTTGTCGGTGATCCGGTCCAGCGGGGACGCGGCGATGTACTCGTCCAGGAACTTCACCGGGTCCTTGCCCACCACCAGCTTGGCCAGCAGCGAGTTCAGCCGGGCGGTGCTGGCCCGCGAGCCGCTGGTGGCGGCGAAGTCGTAGACCCCGTAGTGCGGCACGCAGGCCTGCACGCTGGTGTCGGTCTCGGGGAAATCCGGCTGCAGCACGGGATCGTTCGCGGTCAGCCCGAGCAGCGCGGCCAGGTGCCCGCCAGCCGAGCCGCCGGTGGCCGCCACGAAACCGGGGTCGCCGCCGTACTCGCCGATGTGCTCCCGGACCCAGGCGAGCGCCCGTTTGGCCGCCAGGATGTGCTCCGGCCAGCGGGAGGCCGGGGCGAGCGGGTAGTTGATCGCCACGCAGATCCAGCCGCGCTGGGCCATGTGCAGCATCAGCGGGATGCCCTGCTGGTCCTTGTTGCCGATCACCCAGGCGCCGCCGTGCACCTGCAGCAGCACCGGGCGGTCGCGCACCTCGCCGCGCGGCGCGTAGACGTCCAGCAGGAACCGCTTGCCGCCGGGGGCGTAGGCCACGTTCCGGAACCGGCGCACCTCCGGGTTGCGCATCCGGAACGGCAGCACCAGCTGTCCCCACGGGGTGGCCAGGTCGTCCGCGTCCGGTGGCCGCTCGAGGTCTTCGACGTACTTCGGGCCGAGCCCCTCGGCCAGCGCATCCTCGACCCGGTCCCCGGCCTGGCGCGCGGTGGCGATCATCGAGCCGAGCCCGGCCGCGGACAGCGCGGCCAGCGCCAGCCCTGCCTTGCCGGTGCCGCCGCGCAGGCCGTGCCTCGCCAGGTGCGCGGCGGTGTCCGCGGCGGTCAGCGCCAGCAGGTGCGGGGCGAGTTCGGAGGTCAGCCAGCCGGCGAAGAAGGCCGGGATGGAGGCCGAGCCGCGCAGCGGGCGCAGCGCGTTGGCGGTGAGACCGAGCTGGAGTGCCCTGCGGACCAGGAAGTTCGGCTGCATACGCCGATTCTACTGCCCGGTAAGTCCAGCCGGGCTGGTCCGGGACCGTTCACTTAGGCTGGCCGGTATGGAGCGGTTGAGCGGCCTGGATGCGAGTTTTCTGTACCTGGAGACCTCGGCCCAGGTGCTGCACGTCTGCGGTCTGGTGACTTTGGACGGCGACACCATGCCGGGCGGCTACAGCTTTCCGCTGCTGCGCGAAAAGTTCGCCGAACGGGTCGAGCTCATTCCCGCGTTCCGCCGCAAGCTGCACAATCCGCTGTGGAACCTGAGCCATCCGGTCTGGGTGGAGGACGAGGACTTCGACCTCGGCCTGCACCTGCACCGGATGGCCGTGCCCGCGCCGGGCGGCAGGCACGAGCTGGCCGAGCTGTGCGCGCAGCTCGCCGGGCAGCCGCTGGACCGCGACCGTCCGCTGTGGGAGATGTACGTGATCGAGGGGCTGGCCGGGGACGCCGGCGGCTCGGTCGCGGTGCTGCTGAAGATGCACCACGCGAGCGTGGACGGGGTCGGCGGGGCGAACCTGCTCACCCACCTGACCGGGCTCAGCGCCGATGCGCCGCCGCCGGAGTTCGGCGAGATCGACCTGGTGAACCCGTCCCCGCCGGGGCCGCTCACCCTGCTGCGCCGGAGCGCGACGGAGTTCGCCCGGCATCCGCGCGAGGTGGTCAGGCTGCTGCCGGAACTGCTCACCATGGCGCCCCGCTGGGCCGGCCGCGCGCTGGCCGGCAAGGGCATGCCGGTGCCGTTCACCGCGCCGCGGACCTCGCTCAACGGCACCATCACGAACCATCGCAGCGTGGCCTACGCCCAGCTCGACCTGGCCGACGTGAAGAAGGTGAAGAACGCCTTCGGGGTCACCGTGAACGACGTGGTGCTGGCGCTGCTTTCCGGTGCGCTGCGCAAGTTCCTCGCCGATCGCGGGGAGCTGCCGGCGGACCCGCTGGTGGCCACCGTGCCGGTTTCGGTGCACGAGCGCTCCGAGCGGGAGACCGGGAGCAACAAGGTTTCCGCGTTCTTCGCCTCGCTGCCGACGCATCTGCCGGACCCGGCAGCCAGGGTGTTCACGCTGGCCGAGAACAACCGGCTGGCCAAGGACCACCACTACACGATCGACGCGGACATGCTGCACGACTGGGCCCAGTTCGCCGCGGCCACCACCTTCGGGCTGGCGATCCGCGTCTTTTCGGCGCTGCGGCTGGCCGAGCGGATGCCGGTGGTGCACAACCTGGTGGTGTCCAATGTGTCCGGTCCGCCGATGCCGCTCTACCTGCTCGGTGCGCGGATCACCGGGCTGTACCCGCTGGGGCCGGTGTTCCACGGCGCCGGGCTGAACGTGACCGTCCTTTCGCACGACGGGAAGGTCGGCATCGGCCTGCTCGGCGCACAAGAACTCGTTCCAGATCTCTGGCCACTCGCGGCCGCTCTTCCCGCCTCGCTCGACGAGCTTCTCGCCTCCCTCCCTGCCTCCGGCTAGGGGTTGCGGAGGGGGAGGGCCGTGGGTGAGACTAGAACAAGTTTCAGTATTGACCGGCGGTGAGGAGTGCGGGTGGACTTCGGGCTGGACGAGACGCAGCGGGAGATCGCCGAGCTGACGGCGGCCGTGCTGGCCAAGGAGACCGACCCGGGGCAGTCGTGGCGGGCGTTGGCCGACGCCGGGCTGCTCGCCCTCGCCCTGCCGGCCGAACTGGGCGGGGACGGCCTCGGCGTGGCCGAGGTGGCGATGGTGCTGACCGAGGTCGGCCGGGCCGCCGGGTCGGTGCCCGCTCTGCCCGCACTGGCCGCGCTCGGGCTGGGCGTGCTGCCGCTGAACCGGCTCGGCAGCCCGGAACAGCGGGCCGCGCTGCTGCCGGGGGTTGCCGCCGGCGAAACGCTGCTCACCGCCGCGGTGCACGAACCTTCGAACCCGTTCACCACCCGGCCCGGCACCACCGCGGTGACCGACGGCGGGGTCTGGCGGCTCTCCGGCACCAAGATCGCGGTACCGCACGCGGACACCGCCGCCCGCATCCTGGTGCCGGCCTCGCTGCCGACCGGCACCGGGATCTTCCTGGTCGACCCGGCCGCGGACGGGGTCGCCTGCACCGCCACGCACACCTCCGGCGGCGGCACCGAGCATTCCGTCCGGCTGGACGGGGTGGTGGCCACCGAGGCGGAGCTGCTCACCGACTCGCGGCCCGGCGAGGCGATCGCGGTGCTGCACCGGTACGCGCTGGCCGCCGCGGTGGCGCTGGGCGACGGTGCGCTGGCCGGTGCGCTGGAGCTGACCACCCGGCACGTCGCGAGCCGCGAGCAGTTCGGCCGCCCGCTGGCCGCGTTCCAGGCGGTGGCGCAGCAGATCGCCGACGTCTACATCACGTCCAGAACCCTGCACCTGGCCGCCCTTTCCGCGGTCTGGCGGCTCTCGGCCGGTCTCGACCCCGGCCAGGACCTGGAGGTCGCCGCGTACTGGCTGGCCGAGGAGGCGCCCAAGGCGCTGGCGAGCTGCCACCATCTGCACGGCGGGCTCGGCGTCGACGTCACCTACCCGCTGCACCGGTACTACGGGCTGGTCAAGGACCTCGGCCGGTTCACCGGGGGCGCGGCGGACCGGCTGGCCGCGCTGGGCGAGCGGGTGGCGGGGTGACCGGCATGGAACTGGAACTCACCGCCGCGCAACGGGAACTGCGGGCCGAGCTGCGCCGCTACTTCGCCGGGCTGACCACGCCCGAGGAACGGCACGCGCTGCTGCGGGAGCGTCACGGCGGCACCTACCGCGAGATCGTCCGCCGGATGGGCCGGGACGGCTGGCTCGGCGTCGGCTGGCCGGAGGAGTACGGCGGCCGCGGCTTCGGCGAGATCGAGCAGCACCTGTTCGTGGACGAGGCGGCGCGCGCGGACGTGCAGCTGCCCTCGGTCACCCTGCAGACCGTCGGCCCCACCCTGCAGGCCTTCGGTACCGAGCGGCAAAAAGCCGACTTCTTGCCCAAGATCCTGGCCGGCGAGGTGCACTTCGCGATCGGCTACACCGAGCCGGACGCCGGCACCGACCTCGCGTCGCTGCGCACCTCGGCGGTCCGCGACGGCGACGAGTACGTGGTGAACGGGCAGAAGATCTTCACCACCGGCGCGCACGACGCGGACTACATCTGGCTGGCCGTGCGCACCGACCCGCAGGCGGCCAAGCACCGCGGCATCTCGATCCTGATCATGGACACCTCGGACCCCGGCTACTCGTGGACGCCGATCATCACCTGCGACGGTGCGCACCACGTGAACGCGACCTACTTCTCCGACGTGCGGGTGCCGGCGGACATGCTGGTGGGCAAGGAGAACGAGGGCTGGCGGCTGATCACCACCCAGCTCAACCACGAGCGCGTGATGCTCGGCCCTGCCGGCCGGATCGGCGGGCTGTACGACCGGGTGCGCGAGTGGGCCGCGGCCAGGACGACCCCGGACGGCACCCCCCTGCTGGAGCTGGCGGACGTGCGCGCCGCACTGGCCGAAACGCTGGCCGTGACCAGGATCAACGAGCTGCTCAACTGGCAGGTGGCCGCGTCCTCGGCCAGTGCGGCGGTGGAGGTGGCGGACGCGTCGGCCACCAAGGTCTTCGGCTCGGAACGCATCCAGACGGCGGCAAGGCGGCTGACCGAGCTGATCGGGCGGCACGGCGACGCGAGCGAGCCGTCGACCGCGGAACTCACGGAATGGCTGGACGTGCTGGCGAAACGAAATCTGGTACTGACCTTCGGCGGCGGGGTCAACGAGATCCAGCGCGAGCTGATCGCCACCGCAGGGCTCGGGCTGCCGAGGGTGCCGCGATGAGCGAGACCATCACCGCGGCCGCCGAACGCGTTGCCGCGCAAGGAGAATCCACGCCAAGGTCGGGCCGCGACCCGGTGAACCAGCCGATGGTGCACAACTGGGTGGAGGCGATCGGGGACACCAACCCGGTCTACACCGACCAGGAGTTCGCCGCCCGGACCGTCCACAAGGGACTTGTCGCGCCGCCCGCGATGGCGCAGGTGTGGACGATGAACGGACTGCACGGCGTGCGCGCGGACGACGACCCGCTCGGCGCCATGATGGCCGTGCTGGACGAGGCCGGGTTCACCTCGGTGGTGGCGACCAATTCGGAGCAGACCTACCACCGGTACCTGCGCCACGGTGAGCAGGTGGCGGCCTCCACCCGGCTGGAGAGCGTCGTCGGGCCGAAGACCACCGCGCTCGGCGAAGGCTGGTTCGTGACCACCAGGACCATCTGGTACGTAGGCGAAGAAGCCGTCGCGGAGATGGTGTTCCGGGTGCTGAAGTTCCGCCCGCCCGGTGCCGAGCCGGCAGAGCCCACTTCGGAGTCCACTTCGGACAAGATCATCGAAGCTGGCGAGTTGGCCGCCGGGGTGCTCAGGCCGGTGATCTCGCGGGACACCGAGTTCTTCTGGGCCGGTACTCGCGCCGGCGAGCTGCGGATCCAGCGCTGGGGCGAGACCCTGCGGCATCCGCCGGGCCCGATGCCGCCGGACGGCGACCTCAGCCGGGAACCGGACTACCTGGTGGCCAGTGGCCGCGGCACCGTCTACAGCTACGTGGTGCACCACCATCCGAAGGTGCCCGGCAAGAAGCTGCCGTTCGTGGTCGCGCTGGTCGAGCTGGAAGAGGGTGTGCGGGTGCTCGGCGAGCTGATCGACGCCGATCCCGACGACGTGCGGATCGGGCAGCCGGTGACCGCGGTGTTCCTGCGGATCGACGACGAACTGACCCTGCCCGCGTGGAAGGTGGCGCTGTGAAAGCTGTGAAGCTTTCGGAGGTGACGGTCGGCACCGAGCTGCCGCCGCTGCGCCTGGAGGTGACCCCGACCATGGTGGTCAGCACCGCGGTGGCGACCAGGGACTTCCAGGACGTGCACCACGACCGCGACGCCGCGGTCGCCCGTGGCTCCAAGGACATCTTCCTGAACATCCTCACCGACAACGGCCTGGTGCAGCGGTTCGTCACCGACTGGGCGGGCCCGGAGGCGCTGGTGCGTTCGATCAAGATCCGGCTCGGGGTGCCGTGCTACGCCTACGACACGCTGACCTTCACCGGGCGGGTGGCCGAGCGCGACGGCGCCGAGCTGGTGATCGAGGTGACCGGCCGGGACAGCCTCGGCGACCACGTCACCGGCACGGTGCGGATCGAGCTGCCATGAACCTCTCCGGAAAGGCCGCGATAGCCGGGATCGGGGCGACCGAGTTCTCCAAGGACTCCGGCCGCAGCGAGCTGCGGCTGGCCGCGGAGGCGGTGCGCGCGGCGCTCGCCGACGCCGGCCTCGATCCGTCCGATGTGGACGGACTGGTCAGCTTCACCATGGACGGCAACAGCGAGATCTCGGTGGCAAGGGAACTCGGCATCGGCGAGCTGAGCTTCTTCAGCCGGATCCACTACGGCGGTGGCGCGGCCGCGGCCACCGTGCAGCAGGCCGCGATGGCGGTGGCCACCGGGGTCGCCGACGTGGTGGTCGCCTACCGCGCGTTCAACGAGCGGTCCGGGCAGCGGTTCGGCCAGGTCTCCGCGGCCGCGGCGCAGCAGGTGAACACCTCCGGTGTGGACAACAGCTTCCACTACCCGATGGGGCTGGCCACCCCGGCCGCGACGGTGGCCATGCTGGCCCGCCGCTACCTGCACGACTACGGCGCCACCAGCGAGGACTTCGGCCGGGTGGCGGTGGTGGACCGGGCGCACGCGGCGACCAACCCGGCCGCCTGGTTCTACGGCAAGCCGATCACGCTGGCCGAGCACCAGGCCTCGCGCTGGGTCGCCGAGCCGCTGCACCTGCTCGACTGCTGCCAGGAGAGCGACGGCGGGGTGGCGCTGGTGGTCACCAGCACCGAACGGGCACGGGACCTGGCCAGGCCGCCGGCGGTGATCGCCGCGGCCGCCCAGGGCAGCGGGACCGACCAGTACGTGATGACCAGCTACTACCGCGACGAGCTGGCGGCGCTGCCGGAGATGAGCGTGGTGGGCCGTCAGCTGTGGGCGCAGTCCGGTTTGCGGCCGTCGGACGTGGACGTCGCTGTCCTCTATGACCACTTCACTCCTTATGTCCTGCTGCAACTGGAGGAGCTGGGTTTCTGCGGTCGGGGTGAGGCGAAGGACTTCATCGCCGGCGGCACCCTGGAACTGGACGGCGCGCTGCCGCTGAACCCGCACGGCGGCCAGCTCGGCGAGGCCTATATCCACGGCATGAACGGCATCGCCGAAGCGGTCCGCCAGGTCCGCGGGGACGCGGTCAACCAGGTCGCGGAGGTGGAGAACGTGCTGGTCACGGCCGGTACCGGGGTGCCGACCAGCGGCCTGCTACTGATGGGTGACCGGACGTGATCCCTGGTCGGGGCGCTTTCACCTGCTTGACGGCTGGTGCCGTCCGGCCGTGACCTGTCACGGTGGACTGGACAACCGGCACCACGGAGTGAGGCAGCCATGGCGGGCCAGGATCGATTCGGACAGGTCATGACGGACCGAGTGCGCGCGGTGTTCGTCGTCGAGACCGTGCCGGCTTAGCGCTCGCCGTGCACACCCCGGTAGTGGTGGGGTGGCTGCTCACCGCGGTCTTCTTGCTGATCACTCTGCCCTGCGTACGCCGGCTGTCCTCCTTCCAGTACGGACAGCCCGGCCAGTCCGTGCGCGGGCACGACGTCGCCGACCTGATGCTGGCGGTGGCCATGGTGGCGATGGTCTCCCCGGTGGGCGGCCCGATTCCGGCGGCGGGCTGGCTGGCCGTGCTCGGCGCCGCCGCGCTCTGGTTCCTGTGCACCGGCCTGCGCGCGCGGGAGACCAGGGAGACGCGGTCGCAGGCCCTGCACCACGCGGTGTCCGCGCTGGCCATGTGCTACCTGGTCGCCGCCATGCCGCACGGCGGGCACGGGCCATGGCTCAACATGTCCACAATGGATGTCTCGGGGGATGTCTCGGGCGGGATGGCCTGGCCGGTGGTGGCGGTGCTGACCGGATACTTCGCGGTGGACGCGGTCCGGCACGGCTTGCTGGCCGTCCGGCCCGGTCCGTCCTCCTCGCCCGGGTTCGTCTCCCGCGCCGTGTTCCGCAGCGTGATGGGGCTCGGCATGGGGTATATGTTCGTCGCCGCGCTCTGAAGGGGGTTGGAGATGACCGGTAGGTTCCGGATCGAAGAGGACTCCCTCGGCAGGGTGTCGATCCCCAGCGACGCGTACTACGGCGTGCAGACCGAACGCGCCAGGCAGAACTTCGCGGTCTCCGGCCAGACCCTCGGCGGGCAGCCGTCGCTGGTCGAGGCGATCGTGCAGGTGAAGAAGGCGGCCGCGCTGGCGAACCTGGACGTCGGGGTGCTGCGGGAACCGGTCGCCGAAGCCATCTGCCAGGCCGCGGACGAGGTGCACGCGGGCCTGCTCGGCCCGGAGCAGTTCCCGGTGGACGTGCTCAGCGGCGGCGGTGGCGCGTCGCTCAACGCGAACGTCAACGAGGTGCTGGGCAACCGCGCGAACGAGCTGCTGTGCGGCCGCCGCGGCAGCGAGTTCGCCCACCCGCAGCACCACGTCAACGCCGGACAGTCCACTTCGGACTCCATCGCGACCGCGGTGAACATCGCGCTGCACTGGGAGATCCAGCGGCTGCTCGAAGCGGTGGAGCACCTGGCCGAGGTGCTGGAGGAGAAGGTCCTCGAGTACGGCACCGCGGTCCGGCTGTCCAGGACCGGGCTGCCGGACGCGGTGCCGATCACCTTCGGCCAAACCTTCGGCTCCTACCTGGCGGTGACCAGGCGCGGCATCGACCGGCTCCGCACGGCCGCCGACTCCTGCCTGGACGTGCCGATGGGCGGCACCATGGTGGGCACCGGGCTCGGGGCCGGGGCCGGCTACCTGGAGCGGATCTACCCGCGGCTGCGGGAGACCACCGGGCTCGAGCTGCGCCAGCACCCGAACTTCTTCGACGCGCTGCAGAACGGCGACGGGTTCCAGTACGCCTCGACCGTGTTCAAAGCGCTCGCCTGCGGGCTGACCAAGATGGCGAAGGACCTGCGCACGCTGGCCGACGGGGACCGGGTCGGCACCGGCATCAGCCTGCCGGTGGTGCAGGCCGGCTCGTCGTTCCTGCCGCGCCGGGTCGACCCGGTGATGGCCGAGCTGGTGGTGCAGGTCGGCTTCCAGGTGTGCGGGAACGACACGGTGGTCACCATGGCGGTGCAGGGTGCGGAGCTGGACTTCAACGCGTGGAGCACGGTGATCGCGAAGAACCTGTTCGAGTCGGCGAGGCTGCTCATCCAGGCGATGCCGCTGTTCGCGGACAAGTGCCTGCTCGGGCTGGAGATCGACACCGAGCACAACCGGCGCGCGGCCGAGCAGTCGCTGGGACTGTCCAGGGTGATCGGGGACGTCTACGGCTACGACGTCGCCGCGCAGGCGGCGAGGCACGCGGCGGGGCGCGGGCTGTCGGTCAAGGACGCGGTGATCGAGCTGGGCATCGCACCGGCGGGCACCGCGGAACGGCTGCTCGACCCGGCCGCGCTCGCCGACTCGACGCGCAGCTCGGCCCTGCTCGACGGCCTGGTCGCCGAGCGGCGGGCCGGTACCGCGGAACTGGTCCGCGGCCTCTCGCCGGAGGCCAGGCTGGCGATCTTCTACACCACCGGCGCGGTGGCGCTGGCGGACAGCGAGATCTCCCAGCAGGAGGAGCAGGCGCTCGCCGCGGTCGGGGACGTGCTCGGCCTCGCCGGGCTGGCCCCGGTCAGCGAGGTCGGGCTGCCCGCCGACCTCAGCACGCTGGACCGTTCGGAACGGGAGCTGGTCTACGCCTGCGCGGCCTGGCTGGCCAGCGCCGACTCGGTCACCGACGCCGCCGAGGCGGACCTGCTCAGCAGGCTGCGCGCCGCGCTGAACCTGGACGGGGAGACCGCCGACCTGCTGCGTGCCAGGGTGGACACGCTGCGCTCGGAGCGCCGGAGGTACCTGTCCCGCGCGGAGCAGCCGCCGTGGTGGGAGGAGTTCGGCGAGCTGCTGCACCGGCTCCGCGACAAGGCCTTGCGCGCCGGCTAGTACGTCCCGCTACCGTCTGCTGGTATGAGCGAAGCCGAGCACGCGGATGACTACGAACCCCTCGACGCCCGCCTCAACGGAGAGAACTTCATGCAGGCGATGGGCGACCTGTTCCAGGGCGCCCAGTCCTCGGAGAAGGGGGCGAAACCCGACCAGGTGCTCACCCTGGGCATGGGCAAGCTCCAGGCACTCGGCCTGATGGCGATCTACTACGAGATCCGGCACGGCAACGACCAGCAGGCCAAGCAGACCGCCGCGCTGCGCCGCCTCACCGAGGAGCTGCACGCGCAGAACGAGATCGCCCGCGCCCGAGAGGGCAAATAGCCGACTTTTTGCCCTCTCGGGCGGGGGCTAGAGGGTGAGGGAGGCGTCGGAGAGGACGGGGGCCTCGTCGCGTTCGACGGCGCAGGTGGTGAGGACAAGGCGGTCGGGTTCCCGCCAGATCCGGGTGCGCAGCGTTTCGCCGGGCAGCACGATGCCGGCGAACTTGGCGGAGAAGGAACCGATCCGGTGCACGTCCGCGTCCAGCATCGCGTCGGTGACCGCCTTCGCCACCACGCCGTAGGTGCACAGGCCGTGCAGGATGGGCACCTCGAACCCGGCGGCCTTGGCGAACGCGGGGTCCGAGTGCAGCGGGTTGCGGTCGCCGCACAGCCGGTACAGCAGCGCCTGCTGCGGCAGCGTCGGGGTGTCGATCACGGCGTCGGGTTCCCTCGACGGCGGGGGCACCTTGTCCGAACTTCCCCGCGTGCCGCCGAAACCACCCTCACCGCGGGCGAAGATGCTCGACTGCGCCGTCCACAGTGGACTTCCATCCTGGTCGGTCGCGGTCGTCTCCTGGACGATCACCGCGGCCTTGCCCTTGTCCAGCACGTCCAGGATCCGGGTGCGCGCGGTGGCCTTTCCGGCCGCCGGGAGCGGGCGGTGCGCGGTCACCGACTGCGTGCCGTGCACCACCTTGGCCAGGTCGATCTCCACCCCCGGCAGCGAAACCGCGGGCGGCCGGGTGCTGTGGAAAGTGGCCGCGACGGTGGCGAAGGTGGGCAGCACCCGTAGGTCCCGCTCGGTCGCGTACCGCAGCTCGCGCTCGTCGACCGGGTTCGCGCCCGCGCCCAGCGCCAGGTGGTAGAGCAGCACGTCCGATTCGGACCAGCTGAACGTCACCTCGCCGACTTCGGCGCCGATCGCGATGGACGGGTCAATCGGCATCGGGCACCCTCATTCGTAGCTGACCGAGACTTCGTCGGTGATCGGCAGGGACTGGCAGGCGAGCACGATCCCGTCGGCCAGGTCTTCGGAGTCCAGCACCTCGTTGTTGAGCAGCTTCACCTCGCCGGAGGTGATCCGGCAGGCGCAGGCGCTGCACTGGCCCTCGCGGCAGGAGTACGGCGCGTCCAGGCCCTTCTCCAGCAGGAAGTCCAGCAGCTTCTGCTGCCGCGGCCAGGCGAAGGTGTGCGCGCTGCCGTCCAGCTCGACTTCGAGCGCGGCGGTGGCCTCTGTGGTTTCGGAGGTCTCGGCTGTTTCGGTGCTCTCGGTGGGGGCGGCGCTGGCGGTGGCTTCGAACGGGTTGCCGCCAAGCGACAGGAACCGTTCGATGTGGATCCGTTTCCGGGGCAGCCCAAGGCTTTTCAGCGCCTGCTTGGCCGCGTCCATGAACGGGCCGGGACCGCAGACGAACGCCTCGTGCCCGGTGTAGGGCGCGGCGAGCGCGCGCAGGTGCTCGGTCGAGGGCATGCCCTGCACGCTCTCCAGCCAGTGGATCACCACCAGCCGCCCGGCGTGCTCGGCGGCCAGCGCCGCCAGCTCGTCGGCGAAGATCACCGAGCGCTCGTCCCGGTTCGCGTACACCAGCACGATCTGGCCGTTTCCCTGCCGCAGCGCGGACTTCAGGATGGAGATCACCGGGGTGATCCCGCTGCCGCCGGCGAGCAGCAGGAAGTCCTCGTCGAAGGAGGCCGGGCTGAACACCCCGGCCGGCGGGAGCACGTCGACCGCCGAGCCGGGCTGGAAGTTGTCGCAGATCCAGTTCGACCCGTAGCCGCCCGCGGTCCGCTTCACGGTCACCTTGAGCAGGTCGCCCTCGTGTGGCGCGCTGGACAGCGAGTAGCAGCGGGCCACCGAACCGGTGCGGTCGCTGGGCACGCGCAGGGTCAGGAACTGGCCTGGCCGGTAGCGGAAGGTCCCGGCCAGCTCGGGATCGACCCGCAGCACCACCGACCGCGCCTCCTCGGTCTCGGCGACCACCTCGGCCACCGTCAGCCGGTGCGCCCCGGTGGCCGGCAGCTCGGGCTCATGTTGCTCAGCCACCGGACACCTCGAGCGTGCCGTCCTCGACCGCCGCCGCGATGCTCCCGGTGAGCCGTTCGCAGGTGTCCAGCAGCGCGGTGTTCGCGCCCTCCGCGGCCCGCTCGGCGAACACCGGGCAGCTGGCGACCGCGTCGGTGACCCACTGGATGCTGGTGTGCTTGCGGCTGTTCTTCTTGACCAGCACACAGGTCCCGCAGGCCCGGCAGTCGTGCGGCGCCAGGCCGGCGGCCAGGAACTCCCGCCGGTCGGCGAGGGTCTCCGCGCGCGCGGTCGGGTCGCCGAACGTGGTGCGCCCACCGGGAAGCGCCGCATGGGTACCGGTGCCGGTGCCGGGAGCCACGGCTCAGACCCCGGCCTGCTCGGCCTGCTGGCGGGCCAGGTTGTCCGCCACCTCCTTGGCCCAGACCTCGTTCGCCCTGGTGGTGTCCACCTCGAACTCGAAGCGCTGGGTCATGTCCTCGCTGATCTCCTCGACGTCCACGTAGAACTGCTCGTACCAGCGGCGCAGCTGGTAAACCGGACCGTCCTCTTCGCACAGCAACGGGTTGTCGATCCTGCTCTTGTTGCGCCAGATCTCCACGTCCTGCAGGAAACCGATGCCGATGCTCTTCGCGAACTTGCCGGCGATCTTGTCCGCCTGCTCGTCGGAGACACCGGGCAGCTTCTTCACGCTCACCCCCCATTGCAGCACGAAGGAGTTCTCCGTCACCGGGTAGTGGCAGTTGATCAGCACGTTCTCGATGTCGAAACCCTTGAACGTGTTGAGCAGCGTGTTGATCATGTAGGACGGCCCGTAGTAGGAGGCCTCGGAGCGCAGCAGGTTCTCCTCGCCGCCGTAGTTCGACGCCATCCCGACGTCCGGGCGGCCCTTGGTGTTCAGGAACTGCGACGCGATATGCCCCTCGAACACGTTCTTGAAGTAGGTCGGGAAGGCGTAGTGGATGTAGAAGAAGTGCGCCATGTCGACCATGTTGTCCACGATCTCGCGGCAGTGCGAGCCCTCGATCAGCACCGAGTCCCAGGTCCAGTTGCTCCACTCGCCGTTGAACACGCCCTCGATCCGCGGGATCACCACGTCCGACGGCGGCGGGTTGCCCTGCGGGTCGTGCCAGACGAACAGCTGTTTGTTCTCCTCCATGCTGGTCCACGACCTGGTCCTGGCCCGCAGCGGAACCCGCTTGGCGTAGGGGATCGAGACGCACTTGCCGTTGCCGTTCCAGCGCCAGTCGTGGAACGGGCAGGCGATCTCGTCCCCCTTGACGGTGCCCTGGGTCAGGTCGCCGCCCATGTGCCGGCAGTAGCCGTCCAGCACGTGCAGCTCGCCGTCGGAGCTCTGGAACACCACCAGCTTGGTGCCGAACGCGTTGATCGCGTGCGGTTTGCCGTCCTTGAAGGTCTCGGCCAGTCCCAGGCAGTGCCAGCCGCGGGCGAACCTGGTCGGCGGTGCGCCCACGTCGATGGTGCGGACCGCGTCTGCCTGCGTCATCGCTTACCTCCGGTTCGCTCGTCAGCGGCTTTCTCGGCAGCTCTGCCAGCTTTGTCGGCAGCTTTGTCGGCGAGGTGCCGGGCCGCAAGGTAGCCGAACACCATGGCGGGCCCGATGGTCGCGCCGGGCCCGGCGTAGGTGCGTCCCATCACCGCGGCGCTGGCGTTGCCGGCCGCGTACAGGTTCTCGATCACCGAGCCGTCCTCGCGCAGCACCCTGGCGTGCACGTCGGTGCACAGCCCGCCCTTGGTGCCAAGATCGCCGGGCACGATCTTGATCGCGTAGTACGGCGCTTGGTCCAGCGGGCCGAGGCTGGGGTTCGGCCGGTTGCGGGGGTCGCCGTAGTAGTGGTCGTAGGCGCTGTCACCGCGGTGGAAGTCCTGGTCCACCCCGGCACGGGCGAAACCGTTGAACCGCCGCACGGTGGCTTCCAGCGCCTCGGCCGGTACCTCGATGCGCTCGGCCAGCGAGGCCACGGTGGCGGCCTTGGCCGCGATCCCGGCCTTGAACCAGCGCCCCGGCAGCGGCTGGCGCGGGCCGAGCCCGGTGAACATGTACCGGTTGCGGTAGCGCTGGTCGAACACCAGCCAGGTCGGGATGTTCTCGCCGGGCCCCTCCCCGCCGCCGTACATCGCGTGCACCGCTTCGACATAGGGCGCGGACTCGTTCACGAACCGTTCGCCCCGCGCGTTGACCAGCACGCAGCCGGGCCGGGACCGCTCGGCGAGTGCGAACCACGGCCCGCCGGTCAGCGGGATGGACGGGCCCCACCAGGCGTCGTCCATCAGGTCCACCGCGGCGCCGAGCTTGAGCCCGGCGTTGATCCCGTCGCCGGTGTTGGCCTTGGCGCCGACGGTCCACTCGGTGCCGATCGGCGCGCGCTGGTACTTCTTGCGCATCTCCTCGTTCCACTCGAACCCGCCGGAGCCGAGGATCACCCCGCGGCGGGCGCGCAGCCGCACCTCGGCGCCGTTGCGGCGGACCAGCACCCCGGTCACCGCGTCGTCCTCCACGATCAGGTCGAGCAGCGGGGTGTCCAGCCAGACCGGCACCTCCGCGCGGAGCAGCCCGATCCGCAGTCCGGCGGCCAGCGCCTGGCCCATCGAAAGCAGCTTCTTGCCGGTGAGCCTGCCGGCCAGCCAGCGCAGGCCGAGGCCGAACATGCGGAGCACACCCTTGGGATGCCGGGCGATCAGGCTCAGCCAGCGGTAGTCCGCCTGGGTGATCGGCACGCCGAGCGGCGGCGCGCTGTACGGCGGCTCCAGGTTCGCCAGCTCGGCGCCGAGCAGCCGTCCGTCCAGTGCCTTCGGCTCCACCGAGCGGCCACCGGCCCGGCCGCCGGGCGCCTCCGGGTGGTAGTCGGAGTAGTCGCGGACCCAGCCGAACCGGAGCGGGGTGTGCCGGTGCACGAAGGACACCACCTCGGGGCCGTGCTCGAGGTAGGCGGTCCGCCGCTCGGCGGGTACCACGTCGCCGATGATGGCCTGCAGGTACTCGCCGGCGCGTTCCGCGGTGTCCTCGATCCCGGCCGCGCGCAGCGCCTCGTTGTCCGGGATCCAGACGCCCCCGCCGGACCGCGCGGTGGAGCCGCCGAAGCGCCCGGCCTTCTCCACCACCACCACGTCGAGGCCCTGCCTGGCGGCGGCCAGCGCGGCCGTCATCCCGGCGGCACCACTGCCCACCACGACCACGTCGAACTCCTCCGACATGCCACCTCCGATTTCACCGCTGTCACCGCTGTCGGCATCCGCGTCAACCTATAACGCGTTACAGAACAAGGACAGCCAGCTCGCTCCCGTTGTCGTAACCATAGACGAGAACGTGTTTCAGTTCTAGGGTAGTTCGCGTGGCTGAACCTGGGTCGGAAGTGGCGGACGTGGTGGTGGTCGGCTTCGGCGCGGCCGGGGCCTGCGCGGCGATCGAAGCCGTGGAGGCATCAGACGCGTCGGGCGGTGAAGCGAAGGTGCTGGTGCTGGACCGGTTCTCCGGTGGCGGCGCGAGCGCGGTCAGCGGCGGCGTGGTGTACGCCGGCGGCGGGACCGAGCAGCAGCGGGCGGCCGGGGTGACGGACTCGGTGGAGGCCATGTACGAGTATCTCCGGCTCGAGGTCGGGGACGTGGTCTCGGAGCGGACCCTGCGCCGGTTCTGCGCGGAAAGCCCGGAGATGATCACCTGGCTGGAGCGCAACGGCGTGCCGTTCGAGGGCAGCTTGTGCCCGTACAAGACCTCCTACCCGAACGACGACTACTACCTGTACTACTCCGGTAGCGAGTCCGCGGGAGGGTTCCGCGACGCGGCGAAGCCCGCTCCTCGCGGCCATCGCGCGAAGGGGCCGGGCACCTCCGGCAAGCTGTTGTTCGCCAAGCTGGCGAAGTCGGCCCGCCGGCGCGGGGTGCGGGTGCTGCCGCAGACCACGGTCAAACGTTTGCGCACCGACGAGCGGGGCGCGGTGACCGGGCTGCTGGTGCGCACCCTGCGGGACGCGCCGGTCTGGGTGCGCACCGCGCACCGGCTGCTCGGGCGCTACGCCGCGAAACCGGGGATCTACGTGCCCGCGCTGCGCAAGGCGCTGCACCGGCGTGCCGAGTCGCTGGAACGCCGGTATGCCCGCGACCTGGAGATCACCGCGCGCCGCGGGGTGGTGCTGTCCGCCGGCGGGTTCATCGCGAACCGCGAGCTGGTTCGCGAGCACGCGCCCGCCTACCGCGGCGGGCTGGCGCTGGGCACCTCGGCCGACGACGGTTCCGGTATCGGGCTCGGGGTGGCTGCCGGCGGCGCGACCGCCTGGATGCACCGCATCTCGGCTTGGCGGTTCATCACCCCGCCCAGCGCGTTCCTCGGCGGCGTGCTGGTGGACGCGCACGGGCGCCGGATCATCGACGAGTCGCGCTACGGCGCCGCGATCGGCGAGAAGCTGATCACCGAGCACGATGGCAAGGGCTGGCTGCTGATCGACGACGCGATCGCGGCGCAGGCGGGGCGGGACGCGCGCCGGCAGAGCCAGTGGTTCCAGTGGCTGCAGGCGCTCTACCTGCTGCGGCGGGGCCGGGTCAGCGCCAGATCGGTGGCGGAGGTGGCACGCCGGGCCGGGGTCGACCCGGACGGCCTCGCGGCCACTGTGGCGGAGTACCACGCCGGGGGAGCGGACCCGGCCGGAAAGCCGGACGAGTTCGTCCAGCCGCTGCGCACCCCGCCGTTTTCGCTGATCGACGTCTCGGTCAAGCCGAACCTGGGCTATCCCTGTCCGATGCTGACCCTCGGCGGGCTGGTGGTGGACGAGGACACCGGCCAGGTGCGCGGCGCGGACGGTCGCGGGATCACCGGGCTGTACGCCGCCGGCCGCTCCGCGGTGGGAATCTGTTCTAGGTCGTATGTGAGCGGTCTCTCGCTTGCCGACTGCGTGTTTTCCGGTCGCAGGGCGGGTCGGAGCGGTGCCCTGGCGCAGCGGGTTCTCGACAAAAACGAGAACGTGTTCTAGTCTTGCGCGGTAGCTGAGAAACGACCATCTAGGCGAGTGAGGACGGGGCGGAGCATGAGCGAGCAGGGCACCCACGAGGTGATCGCCGGAGTCAGGGAGCTGCTGCCCACCCTCCGCGAACGGGCGCAGGACACCGAGGACGCCCGCCGGATTTCGGACGAGTCGATCAAGTCGCTGCAGGAGATCGGCTTCTTCAAACTGTTGCAGCCCAAGACCTACGGCGGCTACGAGGCCGACCCGGTGACCTTCTACACCGCGGTCAAGCTGATCGCGAGCGCCTGCGGTTCCACCGGCTGGGTGGCCTCCATCCTGGGGGTGCACCCCTGGCACCTGGCCCTGTTCGACGGGAAGGCGCAGGAAGAGGTGTGGGCCGACGACATCGACGTCCGGATCTCCTCCTCCTACGCCCCGATGGGCAAGGCGCAGGTCGTCGACGGCGGCTACCGGCTGACCGGCAAGTGGAGCTTCTCCTCCGGCTGCGACCACGCGACCTGGGTGCTGCTCGGTGCGCCCGCGTTCGACGCCGATGGCAAGCCGGTGGACTTCTGCACCTACCTGCTGCCGATCAGCGACTACCGGATCGACGACGTCTGGGACACCGTCGGCCTGCGCGGCACCGGGAGCAACGACATCGCGGTGGACGACGTGTTCGTCCCGCAGCACCGCGCACTGAGCTTCATGGCCACCTCGAAATGCCGGACCCCAGGCCAGGACGTCAACCCCGGCCCGCTCTACAAGCTGCCGTACGGTTCGGTGCACCCCAGCACCATCACCGCCCCGATCATCGGCATGGCGCAGGGCGCCTACGACGCGCATGTGGACTACCAGCGCAGTCGGGTCCGCGCCGCCTACGCCGGCGAACAGGCCAAAGAGGACCCGTTCGCCAAGGTGCGGATCGCCGAGGCGGCCAGCGAGATCGACGCGGCCTGGCTGCAGCTGACGCACAACATCGACGAGCTGTACCAGCGGGCGTGCGCCGGTGAGAAGCTGCCGTTCGAGACGCGGCTGCGGGTCCGGCGTGACCAGGTGCGCGGCACCGAGCGGGCGATCTCGGCGATCGACCGGCTCTTCGAGAACTCCGGCGGCCGCGCGCTGCGCAGCGGCACCCCGATCCAGCGGTTCTGGCGGGACGCGCACGCCGGGCGGGTGCACGCGGCCAACGACGCGGAGCGAGCCTACGTGATGTTCGGTACCGGCGCCTTCGGGCTCCCGGTCGAAAACGCGATGGTGTAAGCGATGGAAGGCAAGTACATCCAGGTACGAGGCGATCTCCGCCTGCACTACCACGAAGCCGGCACCGAGCACGCGGAAACCGTGCTGCTGCTGCACGGCGGCGGGCCCGGCGCGTCGGCGTGGAGCAACTTCGGCCGCAACCTGCCGGTATTCGCCAAGTCGTTCCGTACGATCGCGGTGGACCAGCCCGGTTTCGGCCGCTCGGACAAGCCGACCGAGCATCCGCAGTACTTCACGCACAGCGCGGACGCGGTGGTCGGCCTGATGGACCAGCTCGGCATCGAACGGGCTCACTTGGTCGGCAACTCGCTCGGCGGCGGCACCTCGGTGCGGCTGGCGCTGAACCATCCGGACCGGGCGGGCAGGCTGGTGCTGATGGGCCCCGGCGGGCTCAGCGTCAACGTGTTCTCGCCGGATCCGACCGAGGGCATCAAGAACCTCGGCCGGTTCAGCGCGCCGCCGGGGCCGAGCCGGGAAAAGCTCGAAGCCTTCCTGCGCGTGATGGTCTACGACCAGTCGCTGATCACCGACGAGCTGATCGAGGAGCGGTTCGCCGCCGCGAGCAGCGAGGAGTCGCTGAACGCGATGCGCGCGATGGGGGCGTCCTTCGCCCAGCCCGACACCTTCGAGCAGGGCATGCTCTGGCGTGAGGCGCACCGGCTGCGGCAGCGGGTGCTGCTGATCTGGGGCCGTGAGGACCGGGTCAACCCGCTGGACGGCGCACTGCTGGCGCTGAAGCTGATCCCGCGTGCGCAGCTGCACGTGTTCGGCCGCTGCGGGCACTGGGCGCAGCTCGAGAAGTTCGAAGAGTTCAACCGGCTCGCCGTATCGTTCCTCGGGGGTTCGTGATGGGTATTCGTTCACTGGGCTATCTGCGCATCGAGGCCACGGACATGGCCAAGTGGCGCGAATACGGGCTCAAGGTGCTCGGCATGATCGAGGGCAAGGGTGCCGACCCGGACGCGCTCTATCTCCGGATGGATGACTTTCCCGCGCGGTTGGTCGTCTTCCCCGGCGAACGGGATCGGCTCGCGCAGGCGGGCTGGGAGACCGCGAATGCGGGCGAGCTGGACGAGATCCGCGGCAGGCTGGAGTCGAACGGCGTGCCGTACAAGGAGGGCACCGCCGAGCAGCTCGCCGACCGCCGGGTGGATGGCCTGATCAGTTTCGAGGACCCGTCCGGCAACACTCTCGAGGTGTTCCACGGGGTCGCCCTGGAGCATCGGCGCGTGGTGAGCCCGTACGGGCACCGGTTCGTCACCGAGGAGCAGGGGCTGGGCCACGTGGTGCTGTCCACTCACGACGACGAGGCAGCGCTGCGGTTCTACCGCGATGTGCTCGGTTTCCGGCTGCGCGACTCGATGAAGTTGCCGCCGCAGCTGGTCGGCAGGCCGGAGGACGGCGACCCGGCCTGGTTGCGCTTCTTCGGCTGCAACCCGCGTCACCACAGCCTGGCCTTCCTGCCGATGCCGACACCGAGCGGGATCGTGCACCTGATGGTGGAGGTGGAGAACACCGACGACGTCGGCCTCTGCCTCGACCGCGCGATCCGGCGCAAGGTGCCGATGTCCGCGACACTGGGCCGGCATGTCAACGACCTGATGCTGTCCTTCTACATGAAGACCCCCGGCGGTTTCGACGTCGAGTTCGGCTGTGAGGGCCGCACGGTGGACGACGAGAGCTGGATCGCCAGGGAGAGCACCGCGGTTTCGTTGTGGGGCCACGACTTTTCGGTCGGGGCGCGGCCGCGATGACGATCGCCGCGGAGATCGACCCGGCCAATTTCCGCGCGGTGCTCGGGCAGTTCTGCACCGGTGTCACCGTGGTCACCGGCTGCGGCGGAGGACCGGCGGGTGGTGAGCCGGTCGGTTTCGCCTGCCAGTCCTTCGCCGCGCTTTCCCTGGACCCGCCGCTGGTGTTGTTCTGTCCTGGCAAGGGATCCCGCACCTGGCCGCTGATCGAGCGGGCCGGCCGGTTCGCGGTGAACGTGCTCGCGGACGACCAGCGCGAGGTGAGCAACACCTTCGGCGCCCGCGGCGCGGACAAGTTCGGCTCGGTCGCCTGGCACCCGGCACCTTCCGGTTCGCCACTGCTGGACGGCGTGCTGACCTGGGTCGACTGCGAACTGGAAGCGGTGCACGAAGCCGGCGACCACTACGTCGTGGTCGGCCGCGTCACCGCTCTCGGCTCCGCCGATACCTCGGACGCGCGCCCCCTGCTGTTCTACCGGGGCCGCTACACCGTCACCCAGCCCGATACCGCCCCCGCCCCGGTGCGCGAAGACCTCGACGCCCTGCTCACCTGGCCCCGCCCCGACGACTGGTACTGAGCCCCGAAAAGTCATGATCGGAACCTGCCTGTTCGGGAGCGCGGCGGTGGATGCATGGTGTTGCGGCGGGGTGCCCGGGTGGGGTCGAGGAAACCGGGCGGGATGAACTCGGGGTGTCCGTCGGCTGCCAGGCGGACCGCCCAGTCGGAGTGGTGAATCAGCCGGTGGTGCCGGGCGCACAGGAGCACGAGGTTGCCGATCTTCGTTTCGCCGTGGTGGGCCCAGAAGACGATGTGGTGTGCGGTGCAACGTTGGGGTGGGGCGTCGCAGCCGGGGAACGCGCAACCGCCGTCCCGGATCGCCAACGCCCGGCGCTGGGCCGGAGTGGCGAGCCGCTGGGCCCGGCCGACGTCGAGCGGTTCCCCGTGTGAGCCGAGGACGACCGGGATGATCGTGGCGTCGCAGGCCAACAGCCGGGCTTCGGTGGCGCTGATGTCGCCGACCAGGTCGAGGCACGCGCGGCCGAGTTCACGGCGCAGGTCGTCGTAGGACAGCGTGACCACGATGTGCGTGGTGTCCCCGGCTTGGCCGGGCAGATCCGGGTTGGCCATCCCGATGCCGACGAACTCCGCGAACGCGTCCCCATAACGTTCCCCTTGGCCTCGGGTGTCGGGGCCTTCTTCCGGGGTCGCCGGACGGGGTTTCGCCAGCGGGTCGAGCGCGGCTTTGAGCCGGGCGAAGGTTTCATCGTCCAAAGTGGCCTTGAGACCGTGACTGCCGTCGCGATGGGTGACGAAGGCCAGTTTCCGGCGGGCGGGGACAGGCTCGCGATGGTTCGGTTCCGGGCCGTCCGGATCGAGCCGGGTCAGCAGCCGCCAACCGGCCACGGCGATCTCTCGGGGGCCGGCGGTCCTGGCGAGGTCGACCAGGATCTTTTCGCCCAGCCCCCATTCGTGTTCGGCCGTGCTGTCCGGAAGCTGCCCGAGGATGGCGAGGATCGCGTCGATCTGCCCGGCGCCCAGCGCACCTTCCATCGCGGCCAAAGCGGTGGCCGTCGCGAGTGCGGGCTGTTCGGTGCCCGCGAAATCTCGTCCGGGGTTCAGCGCGCGGGCGCGGGCGACCCGGGCCCGCGCCTCGGCGGCGGACACGTGGCACGACTCCTGGAGCAGCGCGGCGAGCGTGCCGTACCCGGTCGCTTCCCGCACGCCCCGCCGATCCAGCTCGGCCAGGATCTGGCCCTGCTCGGCATCGAGACGCCGCTTCTCCCGCTCACGGGAGAGCAGCTCGGCGACCAGTGCGCGGCCATCGAGCCGCCACCACCCGCCTGAAGCCTCGTTTCCGCTGGTCATAACCCCACCCTAGCGATACTCGAACACAAGTTCGATTGCTCGATGGGGTGAACTGGCCTTCACGGAGCCGGACGGATGTGACAGACCAAGCTATCTGTCACTTGTTCATGCTTTCTGTTGCTGCGCAGTCACCTTTCGCCAACGGGGTGGTTGTGCTCGTCGGGACTGGTCCCAGGCGGCAGGATTAGGGTCGTCGACCACCAAGACGGGAAGAAGTCGTGGGCCAAGCACAAGTTGGCACGATCCGGATCGCACGCCGATGGGGCTGGTGGTCGGGGCTCCGGTGAGGGTGCAGTCCTGTGGACCACAGCTGAGAGGGTGACCATCTCGGCAACTGAGGTGAAGGCGGAATGGGCAAGGGAAAACGCCTCCGGCGTTACCGTGACCGCCAGCCCCGCATCCACGCGAGGCGCGCACGGGCCCAGCTGAACAGCGCTGCTGCTGATCGTGAGTGGCGCAGGAAACGCCGCGCGAAACGCATCGCGATCCTCGTCTCGGTGGTCTTCGCCATCATCGACCTGGGGCTCATCTGTGGCTATATAGTTAGCGGGTTCGACGGTGGATGGTTCTTTTTCATGCTCATGGGCATCTTGGGGTCGGTGGTTGCCGTAGCACTGGCGGTTACCGATATCTTCCTCCCGGAAGAAGCACGGCCGCCGGCCAACAAGCCGCGTCGCAATCCCTACGGAGGGCATGCGGGGGGCGTTGGGCCTGCGGAAGGCGGTGACGGCGGGGGCTGTGGCGGGGGAATGTGAAATTGGACGCGCGGCATTACGGCTTTCTGCGGCAGAGAACCGCAGCAAAAAGATCCGCTCACCACGACGCGCCGAACTAGTGACAACGGTGGTGGAAAACATTTGCCTGTGAGCCGTAGCTGCGGTGTGGATAGTCGGGGTGCGGTAAAATCGTTGTTCAGCGCGGTCATCCCGTAGGCACACTGCGGGCGTGGCCGGACTGGGGAAGATCGCGCGGACGCCGGGCCGGGGCCAGGCGACCGGGTTGAGCCTGACTTCGTGGGTGCTGTTCGCGAGTTCCGGCCCGCTGGCCAAGGCGGTGATGGCGGCGGGCTGGTCCCCGGCCGCGGTGACCTCGGTACGGATCGCGTTGGCTGCGCTGCTGCTGGCACCGGTGGTCGCGGTGCTGCGGCCGCGGGCCCTGCGGTTCCGCCGTGCCGACCGGTGGCTGCTGCTCGGCTACGGGCTGCTCGGCGTTGCCGGCGTGCAGCTGTTCTTCTTCCTGGCCGTGGCCAGGGTCCCGGTCGGGGTGGCGATGGTGCTGGTCAACCTGGCGCCCGCGCTCGTCGCACTCTGGGTGCGGGTGGTGCGGCGCACCAGGCTGTCCGTGCTGGTGTGGCTGGGTATCGGGCTGGCCGTGGCCGGGCTGGCTCTGATCGCGGAGATCTGGCAGGGCGCCCGGCTGGACCTGATCGGCGTCGCCGCCGGGCTGGCCGCGGCGATCTGCTCGGCCGGGTACTTCCTGCTCGGTGAGCACGGCGCGAGCAGGCACGACTCGTTCGGGCTGACCGCGGCCGGGCTGGCGATCGGCGCGGTGGTGGTGGTCGCGGTCAGCCCGCCGTGGACGCTGCCAACGGGCCTGCTCACCGCGCCCGCGGTACTCGACGGCCTGCGGATCCCGGCGTGGCTGGCGCTGCTGACGCTCGCCGTGGTTGGCACCGTGCTGCCCTACCTGGCCGGACTGCGGGCGCTGCGCGAGCTGCCCTCGGCGCTGGCCAGCGTGCTGGCACTGGTCGAACCGCTGGTCGCCGCCGTGCTGGCCTGGCTGCTGCTCGGTCAGGCGCTCGGCCCGGCGCAGCTGGCCGGGGCGGCGATCCTGCTCACCGGTGCGGTACTGGTGCAACTCGCCGGTCCGAAACCGCTCCCGGACGGCCACGGACGAGCACCGGGCTAGTTCACCGGTGCGCGGCGATTTCTTCCAGGGGGCGGCCGGTGGTGCGGGGGCCGAGCAGGGCGATGTCGGCGATCAGCACGGCCATGGCGACCGCGACCACGGTGAACATGGCGCCCGCGCCGCCGGCCTCCAGCACCGGGATGAGCACGAACGGCATCGCGGCGGTGGCCAGCCTGGACAGCGAGTAGGCCGAGCCGGCCGCGGTCGCGCGCAGCGACGTGGGGAACAGCTCGCCCTGGTAGGTGTGGAAGGCGTTCGAGAACACGTTGCTGGTGGCGGTGTAGCAGAAACCGAGCACCGCGATCAGCGCGCTCGAACCGGAGAAGCCGAACCCGAGGCCGAACGCGGCCATGCCCAGCGCGCTGCCCACGATCAGCCATTTCCGCTGTACCCGCTCGATGATCGGGATGGACAGCGCCGAGCCGATCGGGTAGCCGAGGAAGGTGATCGCGCTGAAGGTCAGCGAATGCACCAGGCCGTAGCCCTTCGCGGCGAGCACGATCGGCACCAGCGAACCGAAACCGTAGTAGCCGAAAGCTTGCAGCAGCTGGAAAACGTAGAGCATCACGGTACGGCGGCGCCACGGCGGGCGCAGCAGCGCGCTCGCCCGCCACGGCTCTTCGACGGGGGTCGCCGGTGCCGGTTCGGCCAGCGGCTGCGGGGCGGCGGCTTCCAGCCGGCGGACCACCAGGTCGGCCTCCTCGTGCCGGCCGTTCGCGGCCAGCCAGCGCGGCGACTCCGGTAGCCGGGCGCGCAGTACCCAGACCACCGCCGCGCCCAGCGCGCCGATCACGAACAGCCACCGCCAACCGTCCACCCCCAGCGGCGCTTCGCCGGCCAGCGCCATGGCGAGGAACCCGGCCGCGGGCACCCCGCAGAAGCCGATCGTGTAAGCCCACGCGGTGGCCCGGCCGCGGGACTTCGCCGGCAGCAGGTCGGCAAGGTAGGCGTCGGCAAGCGGCAGTTCGGCGCCGATCCCGATCCCGGCCACGAACCGGCAGGCGACCAGCATCCAGACGTCCGTGCTGAACGCGCCGAGCAAGGTGAACAGCGAGTAGATGCCCAGGGTCAGCAGGAACGCCCGGCGCCGCCCGATCCGGTCGGCCAGCCTGCCCAGCGTGAGCGCGCCGACGAAGGCGCCGAGGAAGGCGGACGCGAGCAGTGGCTTGATCTCCCCGCTGGAGACGCCGAACTCCTTGCTCAGCACCGTGCTGACCGTGCTGGCCAGGAACAGGTCGTACAGGTCGAAGAAGGTGGCGACGCCGACTACGGCGATCAGATAACGGTGCAGGCGGGTCACCGGCAGCCGGTCGAGCCTGGCCGCCACACTCGGCTGATCGGGCACGGCTCAGCCGGCCTCCGGCACCGAGGCGACCGCGGGTTCGGGTTCGGGCAGCCGGGCCAGGTTGGCGCTGACCAGGTCGGCGGCGCGCTGCACGGCCGGGCCGATGGCCTTCATCCGCAAGCTGTCGAACACCGACGCGCCCACCGCGGCCACCACCTGCCCGGACGGCGAGCACACCGGCGCGGCCACGCAGTACACCGAGGGCACGGCGCCTTCGTAGCCGAAGGCCAGTCCCTCGTTGCGGGCGGTGGCGATCAGCCGTTTCCACTCGGGCACCGAGTAGCGCTCCGGGGAGGCGGTCGACGGGGTTTCCATCTCGAACAGCATGTCCGCCGCGGTGCCGCGCGGGATCAGCAGCCCGGCCCGCAGCGGCAGCACCTCGTCCACCTCGCCGCGCATCCCGCCGACGATCAGGGTCTTGTCCTGGTCCGGCACCGCCACGCAGACGCTGGCCTTCCCGGTGGCGGTGGCCAGCTGGCGCAGCGGGTGCTTCGCCGCCGCGCGCAGCACCGGGGTGGGCCGCCATGCTTGTCCCAGCCGGAACATCCTGGCGCCCATCCGGTACCGCCCCGACCGGCGCTGCACGGCGCCGAGCTCGACGAGCTGGTCGAGCAGCCGATGTGCGGTGGCCTTCGGCAGCCCGGCGTCGGCGGCGAGCCTGGTCAGCCCGGCTTCGCCTTCCTTGGCCAGTCCCTCCAGCAGCGAGAACGCGCCTTCCAGCACGCCGCGCCCGGCGGTCCTGCCCAGATCTCCGCCCGCTGTGTTCTCGCGCACCGACCGGCCACTCCAATCTTCTCGACCGGAGCGAAACGGACTCTGCTGCTCCGGGTCCACTCAGCGGACCGTACCCTGCCCTCTCCGGCCCGGCCAGGTCATGCTGAGGGCTGGACCGCGTCCGTTCGACCGATCCAGCCGACGGCAGCCGTTGCACTGGGGGTCAACGGCTTCCGGCCTTCTCGAGCCGGATCGGCTCGCCGACCTCGTGCAGATGCCGCAGCGCCTGCCGGTACGAGTCGATGAGCCCGGTCTCGTAGTACGGGACGTCGATCTCCGCGCAGTACTCGCGGATGATCCGCTGCGCACGGGGCAGGTGCGGGGTCGGCATGCTGGGGAACAGGTGGTGCTCGATCTGGTAGTTCAGCCCGCCCATCGCGATGTCCACGACCGGCCCGCCGCGCACGTTGCGGGTGGTCAGCACCTGGCGGCGCAGGAAGTCCAGCTTCTCGCCGGCCTTCAGGGTCGGCATGCCCTTGTGCCCCGGTGCGAACACCGAGCCCATGTAGACGCCCCACAGGCCCTGGTGCACCGCGAGGAAGGCCAGTGCCTTGTCCGGCGAGAGCACCAGGAACAGCAGGGCCAGGTAGCCGAGCACGTGCACGATCAGCAGGGTCGCTTCGATGCCGCGGTGCTTCAGGTTCGGCCGGAACAGCGCGCGGAACCCGGAAACGTGCAGGTTCAGGCCTTCCAGGGTGAGCAGCGGGTAGAACAGGAACGCCTGCCAGCGGCCGATGAACCTGGGCAGCCCCTTGGCCGCTTTCGCCTGGTCGGTCGACCACACCAGGATGTCCGGATCGACGTCGGGGTCGAGTTCTTCGTGGTTGGGGTTGGCGTGGTGGCGGGTGTGCTTGTCCATCCACCAGCCGTAGCTCATGCCAACGCCGAGGTTGCCGGTGATCCAGCCGGCGACCTGGCTCGGCCGCCGGGTGCGGAAGACCTGGCGGTGCGCGATGTCGTGGGAGACGAGCGCGACCTGGGCGAACATGATCGCGAAGAAGGCGGCGATGGCGAGCTGCCACCAGGAGTCGCCGATCAGGAAGAAGGCGGCCAGCCCGGCGAGGTACAGCCCGGCCACGATGCCGATCCTGGCGACGTAGTAGCCGGGGCGCCGGTCGAGCAGGCCGGCCTTGGTGATCCGCTGGGCGAGGCGGGAGAAGTCGCTGCCGGTGGCAGGGCCGGCCGGTGGGGGAAGTTCGTCGATGGTCACCTGCCCGAGTCTGGGCCGGTGGTGATCGTCCGGTAATCCCGTGCGCACCCGGGTTCGCCGGGGGGTTGTCCCTACCGCTCCGCCCGGTCGGGCCCGACCCTGGCGAGGTGCTCGTGCGGCTGCCCGAACAGCTGGGCGCTGCCGTGCGCGCGTTTGAAGTAGCGGTGCGCGTCGTGCTCCCAGGTGATCGCGATCCCGCCGTGTAGCTGGATCATCTCCGCCGCCACCGCGCTGAACGCCTCCGAGCAGTACGCCTTCGCCACCGCGGCCAGCCGGCTCGACTCGGTCGCCGCGTATGCCGCCGAGCGCGCGGTCTCCACCAGCACGTGGAGATCGGCCATCCGGTGCTTGAGCGCCTGGAACCCGCCGATCGGGCGGCCGAACTGGCGGCGCTGACCGGTGTACTCCACGGTCAGCTCGAGTGCGCGGGCCGCGGCGCCGGCCTGCTCGGCGGCCAGCACGGCGCAGACCCCGTCCCGGACCCCGGCCAGGCCAGCCCGCAGGTCGCCGACCCGCCTACCGGGCACGCCGTCGAGTTCGATCGTGGCCAGCCGCCTGGTCTGGTCCATGGCTGGGGTGTGGGTGCGCCGTGCCTCGGCCGGATCGACCTCGAACAGCGCCGGCCCGGCCACCACCAGCAGGATGTCTGCCTGGTCACCGTCGAGTACGTAGTGCGCGGTGCCGTTGAGCACATTTTCGTCGGTGGCCGTGCAGGCGGTGCCGCTCGTGTCGATGGCCCAGCGGCCGTTCGCGCCGGCCCAGGCCAGGGAAGCCACCTCGCCGCCGGCGAGCCGCGGCAGCAGCCGGGCGTTCGCCGCCTCGTCGCCGGCTTCGAGCAGGGCGAGCGTGGCCAGCACGGCCGAGCCGAGGAACGGGCCGGGGGCCAGCGTGCGGCCCAGCTCCTCGGCCACCACCTGGAGTTCGCGCAGCCCGGCACCGAGCCCGCCGTGGCGCTCCGGCACCGCCAGCGCCGGCACGCCCACCTGGTCTCGCAGCGCCGGCCACGGGTCGTCGTGGCGCTCGGCCACCGCACGCACGGTCTCGCGCAGCGCCTGCTGCTCCTCGGTGAACATCAGGCGGCCACCGCGTCCAGCACCCGCCGCCGGTGGAACGCCTGGGTGCCCCAGGCACCGACCAGCGCGCGCACCTTGGTCAGCCACAGCCCGAGCACGTGCTCGGCGGTGTAGCCGATCGCGCCGTGCACCTGGAGCCCGGTGCGCGCCGCCAGGTAGGCCGCGTCCGCGGCGGCCACCTTCGCCGCGGAGACGTCCCTGGGCACGGTCGCCGCGCCCGCGTCCAACGCCACCGCAGCCCCGTGCACCAGCGGCCTCGCCAGCTCCAATTTGGTCGCCACGTCGGCGAGCAGATGCTTGATCGCCTGGTACTCGCCGATCGCCCTGCCGTACTGCTTCCGTTGCCCGGCATAGGAAACGGCCGCGTCCAGCAGCCACTGCCCGGCGCCGAGCAGCTGCGCCGCGGTGGCCAGCGCGCCGGTGTCGAAGGCGGCGCCGGGATCGGACACCGTGGCGACCCGCTCGCCGTAGTCCACTTCGTACAGTCGCCGCACCGGGTCCACCGAGGTCAGCGGTCTGGCAGGGGTGAACACCCGCAGGCCGGTGCCGTCCACCGCGAGCCGGGTCGGTGCCACGTCCGCGTCCAGCGCGTAGGGCACGTGCGGCGCGAACACCAGCGAGGCCAAGGTCTCCCCGGCGGCGACCGTGGCGAGCACCTCGTCGTCGAGCAGCGCGGGCAGCACCGCGACGGTGTCCACCCAGGGACCGGGTACCGCGTGGTAGCCCAGCTTTTCGAAGGCGACCACCAGGTCCACCGCGCCCGCGCCGAGCCCGTCGAAGCGTTCCGGCACGGTCAGCGCGGTGACGCCGAGCCCGGCCAGCCGCCGCCAGATCCGCAGCCCCGGCTCGTGCTCGCCGGCCGCCCACGACCGTGCCGCCGCCGGAACGTCCGAATCGGACAGAAGGTCACCGATGCTGGCGGCGAACTGCCGCTGCTCGGCGGAAAGCGCGAACCTCATCGATCACCTCGGGGTAGTCCCAGCAGCCGTTCGGCGACCACGTTCCGCTGGATCTGGTCGGTGCCGCCGTAGATCGGGCCGGCAAGGGAGAACAGCCAGCCCTCCACCCAGCCCGCCTCGTCCCGGACTTCGGCGGACGGCCCGAGCAGGTCCAGCGCGGTCTCCTGCAGCGAGACGTCCAGATGCGACCAGAAGAGCTTGTTCACACTGGATTCCGGGCCCAGCCCGCCGCCGTCGGCGAGCCTGGTCACCGTGCCGAAGGTGTAGAGCTGGTACGCCCGAGCGCCGATCCACGCGTCCGCGACCCGTTCCGCCAGCGCCGTGTCACCCCGGTCGGCCGTGCGGCGCCAGAGGTCGACAAGGCGATCTGCGGCGGCCAGGAACCGGCCCGGGCTGCGCAGGGACAGGCCGCGCTCGTTGTTCGCGGTGGTCATCGCCACCCGCCAGCCATGCCCCGGCTCGCCGATCACGTCCGCGTCCGGCACGAACACGTCGTCCAGGAAGATCTCCGCGAACCCCGGTTCGCCGTCCAGCTGGGCGATCGGGCGCACCCGCACGCCCTCGGCGCGCAGGTCGATCATGAAGTAGGTCAGCCCGCGGTGCCGGCTGCTTTCCGGGTCACCGCGGAACAGGCCGAACGCGCGGTCCGCGAACGCCGCCCGCGAGCTCCAGGTCTTCTGGCCCGAGAGCAGCCAGCCGCCTTCGGTGCGCACCGCCGTGCTGCGCAGCGCGGCGATGTCGCTGCCGGCCTCCGGCTCGGACCATGCCTGCGCCCAGATCTGCTCGCCGGTGGCCATCGCCGGCAGCACCCGCCGCTGCTGTTCGGCGGTACCGTGGGAGAACAGCGTCGGCCCGAGCATGAAGATGCCGTTCTGGCTCACCCGCGCCGGCGCGCCCGCCGCGTAGTACTCCTCCTCGAAGAGCACCCACTCCAGCAGGCTCGCGCCCCGGCCGCCGAACTTCTCCGGCCAGGACACCACGGACAGCCGCGCGTCCGCGAGCAGCGCCTCCCATTCGCGATGCCGCTCGAAACCCTCCGGGGTGTCGAAGGAGGGCAGCGGCCGCTTCGGCACGTGCTCGGCGAGCCAGCCGCGCACCTCGTCGCGGAACGCGGTGGCGTGCGCGTCCAGTTCGAGATCCATCACGGTTTCCTGTTCGCGTCGCGCATGGACCTGGCGTCCTGCCCGCCAAGCGAGTCGCCGCCGGAGAGCTCCGCGTTGTGCGCGTGCGCGAAGTGGTGCAGGCCGAACACCGAGTCCATGCCGTTGCGCAGGCCCATCAGGTCCTCGGCCTGGTTGACCGCCTTCTTCGCCAGCGCCAGCCCGAACGAGGGCATCTCGGCGATGGTCTCCGCCAGCGCCAGCGTCTCCGCTTCGAGGTCCTCGCGCGGGACCACGCGGTTCAGCATGCCCCACTCCCTGGCCTGCGCGGCGCTGAACCGCTGCCCGGTGAACAGCACCTCCTTGGCCGCGCGCGGCCCCAGCATCCACGGGTGCGCGAAGTACTCGACCCCGGGAATTCCCATGCGCACCACCGGATCCGCGAAGAACGCGTCCTCCGAGGCGACGATCAGGTCGCACACCCAGGCCAGCATCAGCGCGCCGGCGATGCACGCGCCCTGCACACTGGCCACGGTCGGCTTGGGGATCTCCCGCCAGCGACGGCACATGCCGAGATAGACCTCCGCCTCGCGGGCGAACCGCTGGTCCCCGCCGGACTTCCCGACGTGGTCCCACCACAGCAGCGCGCGGCGTTCGAAGGAGACGTCCACGTCCCGGCCGGGGGTGCCGATGTCGTGCCCGGCGGAGAAGTGCTTGCCAGCGCCGGCGAGCACGATCACCTTGACCTCGTCGTCGTCCACCGCGCGGGAGAAGGCGTCGTCCAGCGCGTAGGTCATCGCCGAGTTCTGCGCGTTGCGGTACTCGGGCCGGTTCATCGTCACCAACGCGACCGGCCCGCGCCGCTCGTAACGGACCACTTCCTCGCTCATGAAGCCTCCTGTTTGAGCACCCGCTTGAGCACCTTGCCCGCCGGGTTGCGCGGCAGCGCGGTGCGGAACTCCACCTGCCGCGGCACCTTGTAGTTGGCCAGGTTCCGCTTGCAGTGCGCCAGAACGTCCTCAGTGGACGGTTCGGCGCCGGGACTGGCGACCAGGTACGCCCGGCCGACCTCGCCGAGCCGATCGTCCGGCACCCCGACCACCGCGGACTCGGCCACCCCGGGCAGCCTGGCCAGCACCTGCTCCACCTCCGCCGGGTAGACGTTGAAACCGCCGCAGATGTACATGTCCTTGAGCCGGTCGGTGATGCTGAGGTAGCCGCGCTCGTCCACCGCCCCGACGTCCCCGGTGTGCAGCCAGCCGTCCGCGTCGATCGCTTTCGCGGTGGCGGCCGGGTCACCGGTGTAGCCGAGCATCACGTTCGGCCCGCGCAGCAGGATCTCGCCGGACTCGGCGATCCTGATCTCGAACCCGGCGGTGGCCCGGCCGCAGGTGTGCGCGACGGTGCGCGCGTCGTCGTCGGGGCGGCACATGGTGACCACCACCGCTTCGGTGAGCCCGTACGCGGTGAGCACGGTGCGGAAGCTGAGCTCGGACTGCATGCGCTCCACCAGCGCCACCGGCACCGTGGCCGCGCCGGTCACCGCGAGCCGCAGGCTGGACAGGTCGTAGCGGGCGCGGGCCGGGGAGTCCAGCATGACCTGGTAGATGGTGGGCGGCCCCGGCAACACGGTGACCCGCTCCGCGGCGATCAGCCGCATCGCCTTCTCCGCGTCGAAGGTGAGCTGTGGCAGCAGTGTCGTGCCGCGCAGCAGCGCGGCCAGGATGCCCGCCTTGTAGCCGAAACTGTGGAAGAACGGGTTGATCACCAGATACCGGTCGCGCTCGCCGAGCACGCCGCATTCGGCCCAGGCTTCGGCCACCCCGAGCGCCTGGCGGTGGCTGCTCATCGCGCCCTTGCTGCGGCCGGTGGTGCCGGAGGTGAACAGGATGTCGCTCACGTCGCCGGGCCGGACCGCCGCCGCGCGGGCGTCCACCTCGGCCAGGTCGACTTCGCGACTTTCCAGCGCGGACCAGTCCAGCACGCCGGGTGTCGGCTCGGGCTCGCCCTCCACCGGCACGCGCAGCACCGTGCGTGGCCGGGCGTCACCGAGCTCGGCGAGCCGGTCCACGCCGAGGAACTCCCCGGCCACCACCAGCGCCACGGCCTCGCTGCGCTCGAGCACGTCCCGCATCTCGGGTCCGGTGAACCGGGTGTTGATCGGCACCAGGGTGGCGCCCGCGTACTGGGCGGCCAGCGCCGCGATCACCCAGTGGTGGGTGTTGGGCGAGCAGATCGCCACCCGGTCGCCGGGGGAGACGCCCTCCGCGGCGAACACTCCCGCGCAGTGGCGCACCCGCTGGCGCAGCTCGGCATAGCTGAGCCGAACCGGGCCGTCGACGAGTGCCTCCCGGTGGCCGAACCGCTGTGCCGCACGGGCGAGCGCGGCCGGGATGGTTTCCATTGCGTCTCCCTAGCAAGTGCTTGGTAGGGTAGCCTACGCATGACCGCCTGTTTTGAACAGAGGAGCGGCGTTGTCAGAGGACCTTCCGGGCTTGCCGGACACCGAGTTCCGGGCGCGCGTGCGCGACTGGCTGGAGCGGAACCTGGCCGGGGCGTTCGCCGGGCTGCGCGGGCTCGGCGGCCCCGGCCGCGAGCACGAGGCCTTCGCCGAGCGCGTCGCATGGGAGCGGCACCTCGCCGAGGCCGGCTGGAACTGCCTCGGCTGGCCGGTGGCGCACGGCGGCGCCGGGGCCACCCTGGCCCAGCAGGTGATCTTCCACGAGGAGTACGCCCGTTCCGGGGCGCCCGCGAAGGTCAGCCACCTCGGCCAGGAACTGCTCGGACCCACCCTGATCGCCTTCGGCACGCCCGAGCAGCAGCGCCGGTTCCTGCCGCCGATCGTCCGGGTGGAACAGCTGTGGTGCCAGGGCTACTCCGAGCCCGGCGCCGGTTCGGACCTGGCCGCGGTGTCCACCACGGCGGCGCTGGACGGTGGCGAATGGGTGCTGCGCGGGCAGAAGGTGTGGACGTCGCTGGCGCAGGAGGCGGACTGGTGCTTCGTGCTGGCCCGCACCGAGCCCGGCTCGAAACGGCACCACGGCCTGTCCTACCTGCTCGTGCCGCTGGACCAGCCCGGGGTCGAGGTGCGGCCGATCCGGCAGCTCACCGGCACCTCGGAGTTCAACGAGGTGTTCTTCGACGGCGCGCGGACCGCAGCGGATCTGGTGGTCGGCGAGCCGGGACAGGGCTGGCGGGTGGCGATGGGCACGCTGGCCTTCGAGCGCGGGGTGGCCACCCTCGGGCAGCAGGTGGGTTTCCGCCGGGAGCTGCGCGCGCTGACCGAACTGGCCGAGTCGACCGGGGCCGCCGCCGATCCCGTGGTCGCGGACCGGATCGCCCGTGCCTGGATGGGGCTCGAGGTGATGCGCGCGCACGCGGTCCGCACCCTCGGTGATCCGGCGACCGGGGTGGCCGAGGTGTCCAAGCTGGTCTGGGCGAACTGGCACCGCTCGCTTGGCGAGCTGGCCATGCTGGTGCGCGGGGCCGGGTCGCTGGTCACCGAGGGCGCGCCCTACGAGCTGGACGAGTGGCAGCGGCTGTACCTGTTCAGCCGCGCGGACACCATCTACGGCGGCTCCAACGAGATCCAGCGCAACATCATCGCCGAGCGGGTGCTCGGGTTACCGCGAGAGGTGCGTCAATGATACCGGTGCCGAAGGACTTGGCAGGCCGCGAGTTGTTGCGGGACAAGGTGGTCGTGGTGACCGCCGCGGCCGGCACCGGGATCGGGTCGGCGGTGGCGCGGCGCGGCCTGCTGGAGGGCGCGCGGGTGGTGCTCAGCGATTGGCACGAACGGCGGCTCGCGGAGAAGGCGGCCGAACTCGGCGAGCTGGGCGAGGTGCACCCGATCGTCTGCGACGTCACCGACGAGACCCAGGTTCAGGGACTGGTCGACGGCGCGGTGGCGCGGTTCGGCCGGATCGACGTGCTGGTGAACAACGCAGGCCTCGGCGGGTCGAAGTCCATTGTGGACATGGCCGACGAGGAGTGGCAGCGGGTCCTGGACGTGACGCTGACCGGTACCTTCCGGATGACAAGGGCGGCCCTGCGCCGGTTCATCGAGCAGGGTGACGGCGGGGTGGTGGTGAACAACGCCTCGGTGATCGGTTGGCGGGCGCAGGCCGAGCAGGCGCACTACGCGGCGGCCAAGGCCGGGGTGATGGCGCTGACCCGGTGCGCGGCGGTGGAGGCGGCGCCGCACGGGATCAGGGTGAACGCGGTCGCGCCGAGCCTGGCGATGCATCCCTTCCTGGCCAAGGTGACGTCTGAGGAACTGCTCGAAGAGCTGACCGGGCGCGAGGTCTCCGGCAGGGCGGCGGAACCGGGGGAGGTGGCCAATGTGATGGTATTCCTGGCCAGCGACTACTCGTCCTATCTCACCGGCGAGGTCGTTTCCGTAAGCAGCCAGCACGCGTGAGGGAGTCATGAGCAAACAAGCGGCCAGGTCGTCGGTCTCCGGTCGCCGCGGTGAGCTGCTGGCCATCGCGGCGCGGCTGTTCGCCGACCGCGGTTTCGTCTCCACCACGGTTCGCGACATCGCCGACGCGGCCGGGATCCTCTCCGGCAGCCTGTACCACCACTTCGACTCGAAGGAGTCGATGGCGGACGAGATCCTGACCGGTTTCCTCGACGAGCTCTTCGGCACCTACGCCGACATCGTGGCGACCGGGCTCGGCCCGCGGAAGACCCTGGAGGCGGTGGTGGTCGCCTCCTTCGAGTCGATCCACGCGCATCCGGCCGAGGTGGCCATCTACCAGAACGAGGCCAAGCACCTCATGCAGTTCCCCCGGTTCGGCTACCTCAACGACCGCAACGCGGAGTTCCGCAAGCTGTGGAACGAGATCCTCGCCGGCGGGGTGGCCGAGGGCGCGTTCCGCGCCGATCTGGACGTGGAGCTGGTCTACCGGTTCATCCGGGACACCGTCTGGGTCGCGGTCCGCTGGTACAACCCCGGCGGCACGCTGTCCGCGAACGCGGTGGCCGAGCAGTACCTGGGAATCCTGCTGGACGGGATCGCCACCCGGCGCCGTCCGGTCAAGAAGCAGTAGGGAGCCGAAATGCCAGAGGCCTATGTGATCGACGCGCTGCGCACGCCCATCGGCAGGCGCGGCGGCGGGCTGAGCGGGGTGCACTCGGCCGACCTCGGCGCGCACGTGCTCGCCGAACTGGTGCGGCGCAACGACTTCGACCCGGCGTTGGTGGACGACGTGATCATGGGCTGCACGGACACCCTCGGCTCGCAGTCCGGCAACATCGCCCGCACCGCCTGGCTGGCCGCCGGCCTCCCGCAGCAGGTGCCGGGGGTGACGGTGGACCGGCAGTGCGGTTCCAGCCAGCAGGCCGTGCACTTCGCCGCGCAGGCCGTGCTCAGCGGCACGATGGACCTGGTGGTCGCGGGCGGGCTGCAGAACATGAGCCAGATCCCGATCAGCGCGGCGATGCTGGCCGGGCGGGAGTACGGCTTCCCGGACCCGTTCTCGGGTTCGAAGGGCTGGCAGGAGCGGTACGGCTCGACGGAGATCTCGCAGTTCCGCAGCGCGGACATGATCGCCGGGCACTGGGACATCTCCCGCGAGGCGATGGAGGAGTTCGCCTACACCAGCCATCAGCGGGCGATCGCCGCCATCGACGAGGGCCGGTTCGACCGGGAGATCGTGCCGTTCGGCGGGCTGGTGCACGACGAGGGGCCGCGGCGGGACACCAGCCTGGAGCGGATGGCCGGGCTGAAGCCGCTCGCCGAGGGCTCCCGGCTGACCGCCGCGGTGGCCAGCCAGATCTCCGACGGCGCGAGCGCGGCGCTGCTCGCGTCCGAGGGTTTCGTCCGCGAGCACGGGCTCACCCCGCGCGCCAGGGTGCACCACCTGAGCGTGCGGGCCGCGGACCCGGTGTGGATGCTGACCGGCCCGATCCCGGCCACCTCGCACGCGCTGCGCAAAACCGGCCTGGCCATCGAGGACATCGATCTTTTCGAGGTGAACGAGGCCTTCGCCAGTGTGGTGCTGGCCTGGCTGGAGGAGACCGGCGCGGACCCGGCCAGGGTGAACGTCAACGGCGGCGGTATCGCGCTCGGCCACCCGATCGGCGCCACCGGCAGCAAGCTGTTCGCCACCCTGCTGCACGAGCTGGAGCGCACCGGCGGCCGCTACGGCCTGCAGACCATGTGCGAAGGCGGCGGCACCGCCAACGTCACCATCATCGAACGCCTCTGATCACGACCGCAGTTGGCCGGGGGTGTGGCCGAAGCGCTGCCGGTACACCCGGGTGAAATGCGCCTGGCTGATGAACCCGAGGGACAACGCCAGCTCCGCGATGGTGCCGTCGCTGTGCCGGCGCAGCTCCTGGTGCGCGCGGTCCAGCCGGCGGTGCAGGACGTACCGCGCCGGGCTGACACCCTCGTCCGCGAAGATCCGGCTCAGCTGCCGGGTGGACACGTCCAGCGCGGCGGCGACCTGACCGGCGCACAACCGCGGGTCGCCCAGGTTGCGCTCGATGTAGTCCTTGGCCACGATCAGCCGCGACGGACCGCCGTGCACATGCTCGCCAGCCCGCGGCGCGGCCAGCGACTGCACCAGGTCCAGCACGGTGTCCTCGTCCCGCTCGCGGGCACCTGCGGCGAACCCGGCCAGTGTGCTGCGCAGGGTGGACACGATCGCACCCTCAGCGGCGGACTCGCGGCCGAACACCATCGGCGCCGGCACCCCACCGGGTAGGCAGCGTTCGGTGAACACCGAGCGCGGGATGTCCACCAGCAGCTGGCGCATCGGGGAGGAGAAGCCGAACAGGTAGGACTGCCGGGTGTCGTAGAGCACCAGGTCGCCGCCGGTCACGGTGAAACAGCCCTGCCCGTGGAAGAACACCGCGTCCCCGCTGACCAGCAGGCTGGCGAACACCGAGTCCTTCGGCTGCAGCCGGCACATCCGCGGGGTGCGCTCGATGACGTGCTCGTTGCCGGCGATGTCGGCCAGCCGCAGCTCGCCGAGCCGCAGGTTGGTCTGCCTGGCCAGCAGCCCGTGCTCGGAGTACGGCGAGCAGGTCAGCCCGACCAGCGCCTGCCGGTTGTAGTCCTCCCAGAAGTCCACCCGGTCCGGTGGGTCGATGCCTTCGGTGGACACACGGGAGACGACCGCGATCTGCTGCCCGGGCATTTCCGGACCTCCTCGGCTGACGGCTGCGGCGCATCAGCGTAGTCGGGTCGAGTGACTTCAGTCACGCGCCCCGCGGGTCCGGTTCAGGTGGCGAGATAGCCACCGTCCACCGGCAGCACCGCCCCGGTGACGTAACCGGCGGCGGGCGAGCAGAGAAACGCGATCACCTCGGCCACCTCGCGCGGCTCGCCGATCCGGCCAAGCGGGATCCGGCCGAGCACCGTCCCGGCCGCCGCCGGGTCGCCCAGCACGCCGCGGGCCAGCGGGGTGCGGATGAACCCGGGGGCGACCGCGTTCACCCGGATGCCCTCGCCCGCGTACTCCGCCGCCAGCGAGCGGGTGAGCTGGCCGATGGCGCCCTTGCTGGCGCTGTAGGCGGGGCGGTCGCGGCTGCCGGCGAAGGCGAACATGGACGAGACGTTCACGATGGTGCCGCCGGTGGCGCCGAGCCCGGGGCGGGCCGCCTCCGCGGCGGCCATCGCGGCGGTCAGGTTGACCGCCAGCACCCGGTCCCACACCTCGAGGTCGTACTCGGCCCGGTCGCGGCTGATCCCGGCGCAGTTGACCAGGTGGTCGAGCCGGGGCAGCCCGGCGATCAGCGCGGTCAGCCTCGGCCGGTCGGTGATGTCCTGGCGCACCTGGCTGATCCGCGCGTGCAGCGGAAGGTCCACCGGCGGCAGGCCGAGCGCGAGCACCTCGGCGCCGCGGTCGGCGAGCAGGACGGCGGTCGCCGCGCCGATCCCGGAGGTGCCGCCGGTGACCAGCACGGTCTGCCCGTCGAACCCGGTCATCGCGCTTCCCGCCCCGGCCGGACCAGCACCTTGAGCTGGTCGGTGTCGCCGGCCAGTGCCTCGAACCCGGCGCCGACCACGTCGTCCAGCCCGATCACCGAGGTCACCACCGGTTCCAGGGACAGCCATCCGGCCGCCACCAGTCGGATCAGCTCCGGATGCGCGTCGCGGTAGCCGACGCTGGCGATGATCGACTGCTCGTTGTTCACCAGCGCGAAGGCGTCGATGCTCAGCTCGCCGGCCAGGCCGAGCAGCAGCACCCGCCCGCCGCGGCGGGTGGCCGCGAGGCAGTCCCGCAGGGTGTGCTCGGCGCCGACAACCTCGAAGGTCGCGTCCGCGCCCTCGCCCCTGGTCAGCCTGCGCATCGCGGCCGGTACCGGTTCGACGCGCGGGTCGATGAGGTCGGTCGCGCCGAGCCGGCCGGCCCGGTCCAGACGCCGCGGGTTGACGTCGGCGGCCACGATCCGGCGCACCCCGCGCTGGGCGGCGAGCAGCACGGTGAGCAGCCCGATCGGGCCGAGCCCGACCACCAGCGTGACGTCGCCAGGGGTGAGCGCGGCGCGGCGGATCCCGTGCAGCGCCACCGCGGCGGGCTCCAGCAGGGCGGCTTCCCGCAGCGAAACGGAGTCCGGTAGCTGATGCAGCATGTACGCGGGCACGGTCGCGTACTCCGCCAGCCCGCCGTGCCCCATCAGCCCGGCGAAACCGAAGTCTCGGCAGACGTTGTACTCCCCGGCCACGCAGCGCGGGCAGGTGCCGCAGCGGTAGTGCGGTTCCACCGCGACCCGGTCGCCGACCGCGACCTCGGGCACCCCGCTGCCGAGCTCCACCACCGTGCCGGCGAACTCGTGCCCGAGCACCAGCGGTGCCCTGGTGCCGGACTGCGGATGCGGCACGGTGACCGGGATCGCGTGCGGCCCGCTGGTGTACTCGTGCAGGTCGCTGCCGCAGATCCCGCAGTAGGCCACCTCGATGGTCACCTCGCCGTCCTCGGGCGGGCGCACCGGCGTCTCCTCCACCCGGACGTCGTGCGCGCCGTACCAGACCGCCGCTTTCATCCGGCCGCCTCCGCGATCGGGGTCCTGCCCTTGCGCAGATGCAGCATCGGGGCGGTCTCCTTGAGCCAGCACGAAAGCAGCGCCACCAGCAGTGCGCCGCCGGCGGCGATGAACATGGCCGCGGACAGTCCCCACGCGTCCGACGCGCGGCCGGCGATGATCGGCCCGAACACCCCGCCCGCCAGCTCGCCGACCCCCATCACCAGCCCGAGCGTGCCGGCGAGTGCCGACGGCGGCACGGTTTCCGCCGGAATGGTGGCCATGAACAAGGTGAAGCAGCCGAGTCCGGTGTAGGTCAGGATGACCAGAACGCCCAGCAGCACCGGGTTCTCCACGAACACCACCAGCACCGGGCAGGCCGCGGCGATCGCGGAAAACCAGATCATGCTGCGGCGGCGGCCGATCCGGTCCGAGATCGCCGGGGTGAGAAAGCCCCAGAGCACCCAAGCCACCCCGAAGCAGGTCATCACCGCGCTCATCGTGCCGCTGGAGAACCCCTTCACCGTGGTCAGGTAGCTGGGCGTGAAGGTGATGATCACGACGAACCAGGTGAGGTAGCAGCAGGCCGCCAGCATGCACAGCAAGACGTTGCGGTGCGCGAGGATCTGCCGCAGCGTGACCTTTTCGGTGACGTTTTCACGGGATTTCACCGGTTTTCGCGGCACCTCGGGGACCGGCCGCGGGGCGGCAGGCCGGTCCCGCACCGACTTCGCGATCCAGACCGCGAGCAACAGGCCCGGCACGATCGTGACGTAGAACGCCGTCCGCCAGCCGTAGGCCTCGGCCAGCGGCACCACCACCAGCGGGCAGGCGATCCCGCCCAGCAACCCGGCGGAGGAACCCTGCACCAGCCCCATGTTCAGGCCGCGCCGGTGCGTCGAGGACGCGTCCATCATCAGCGACTGCGCGACCGGCAGCACCGCGCCCTCGGCGATCCCCATCAGCGCCCTGGCCACCAGCAGCCCGGCGAACCCGGTCATCAGCCCGGACATCGCGGAGAAGACCGAGAACAGCACCACCGCGGTGACCAGGATCGGTTTCCGGATGCCGAGCCGGTCCGAGATCCGGCCGGCGAACATGCCCGACAGCGCCCAGGTCAGCGCCAGCACCCCGGAGAGCAGGCCCAGCTCGGTGTTGGACAGCGGGAAGTCGCGGCCGATCTGCGGGGCGAGAAAGGCCAGTGCCTGGCGGTCGAAGAACACGAAACCGAACGACAGGAACAGGATCAGCAGCAGCCGGTTCTCGCGCGACATCGAGAGGACCTCACATCGTTGGGAGGGCGGGGAATCAGGGTCTCGGGCGGACTTATCGGAACAGCGAGTTCACTAGATCGGCGCCGAGCCCGACCTTCTCGTAGTGCTTGCGGCACATGTCGATGTAGTCGTGTACGTCGAAGAACCCGTCCGGCTCGCCCTTCTCGTCCAGCCAGATCAGCGGGCCCTTGACGATGAACAGCGTCTTCATCGGTTGCCCCGATTCGTAGGCCACCAGGGTGTGTCCTTCGCCGGGCGTCTCGTACACGAAGTCGCCGGCGGACGCGGTCCACGGCCGCTCCAGGTAGCCCCACTTGCCGGAGATCGTGTAGGCGAAGACCTCACGCGGGTGGTAGTGCCGGTTGACCAGCCCGGCCTCCTTGGCCCGCAGGATGTCCGACCACGAGTTGTCCTTCACGTTGATCCACAGTGGACGCGAGTCGACGGTCTCGGTGAACGGCACGTAGTACCGGTCGTCGTCGGTGGCCACCTGCGGCAGGTAGACCTCGGGCAGCGCGTCCGGGCGCATGGAGTTCTCGATCGGCGCGAGGTCCTTCCAGAACTCGGTACCGGCCTGTTCGGGCATGTCGCGGCTCCTCTCGGTGCGGGCCGGTCCAGTGAACCGCCGGGGGAGCTGGGGCGTCTTGCCGATTCGGGACACGCCGCTTGCCCGTTCCGGACCGGTAGCGTGGCGGCATGGGTGAAGGCAAGGAACGCATGCTGCGCGGCGAGCTCTACCAGGACAGCGACCCGGAGCTGGTGGCCGAACGCCGGCGCGCGACCCAGCTGTGCGACGAGTTCAACGCGACCGCCGCGGACGAGACCGGGCTCCGGGACGCCGTGCTGCACAAGCTGCTCGGCGCGTTCGGCGATGGCTCGTGGATCATGCCGAGGTTCCGCTGCGACTACGGCTACCTGATCGAGATCGGCTCGAACAGCTTCCTCAACTACGACGCGATCCTGCTCGACTGCGCGCCGATCAGGATCGGCGACGACGTGTCCATCGGGCCCCGCGCGCAGCTGCTCACCGCCCTGCACCCGGTGGAGGACCACCAGGCGCGGCGGGAGCGCTGGGAATCCGCGGCGCCGATCACCATCGGGGACAACGTCTGGTTCGGCGGCGGGGTGATCGTCTGCCCCGGAGTGACCGTTGGGAACGACACGGTGGTCGGTGCCGGCAGCGTGGTCACCAGGGACCTGCCCGCGAAGGTGTTCGCCGCCGGCAACCCGTGCCGGGTGATCCGCGCACTCTGAGCGCTGTCCAGGACGCCTGGCTAGGCTGGCCGGCATGACCGGTTCTGGATCACCCGCCGCCGTCCGCCGCTGGGCGGTCCTGCTGGCGGTACTGGTGCTGGTCGTGGACCAGCTGACCAAGCTGTGGGCCGAGTCGGCGCTGGAAGATCGCGCGCCGATTCCGGTGCTCGGCGAGCTGCTCCAGTTCCGGCTGCTCTACAACTCGGGGGCGGCCTTCTCCATCGGCCGCGGCTCGACCTGGATCTTCACCATCTTCGCGGCCGCGGCGGTGCTCTGGGTCGGCTGGCTGGTGGTCCGGGTCCGTTCCCGGGGCTGGGCGGTGGCGCTGGGCCTGCTGCTCGGCGGCGCGGCCACGCACCTCGGCGACCGGCTGTTCCGCGCGCCCGGTTTCGCGAACGGGCACGTCGTGGACTTCATCGACTACAACGGCTGGTTCGTGGGCAATATCGCCGATATCGCGCTGACCGCCGGTGCCGTGCTGGTCGTCGTGCTCACCCTGCGCGGCATCAGCCTGGACGGGCGGGGCTCCACCGAGCAACCGGAGGAGAGCGCCCCTCCGCAGTGACCCTGCCGCGCCGCTCGGGGTTGTCCAGACCTCTGCCGCGACTTAAGCTGTGCTGGCCGCCGCCACGTGGCTGGGAAAGCGGTTCCCGCGATCCTTGTCCGGAACAGACATATCCGCCGCCTGTTATCGGAAAGGGACACCCGAACATGTCGAAGTCAGCTCGTGCGCTGGCGTGCGCGGCCGTGATCTGCGGCCTGCTGAGCACGGCCCCGGCCGCACAGGCCCAGGTGGAGTCCGGCCCGTGGACCTCAACCTCGCCCACCTTCTCGGTGCAGGAACGCGGTTGCGGGCAGGTCGACAACCTCACCTTCACCCTCACCTGCTCCACGGCCAGCGGTGACCAGCGCGCGGAACGGCGCTACGCCACCTACACCGGCGGTACCCGCCAGTTCGAGGGCAGCTTCCGGATCACCAGCATGGGCGGGACCAGGATCAGCCTGAAGCAGACCTTCAACGATTCGGCCCCCGGCCCGTACTTCATGCTCGCCGTCGAGCGCGGCGGGCGGCTCTACGCGGTGCACGGCGGGGACACCGTCGCGACCGGCGCGACGGTCGGTGCCACGGTACGGGTCAACACCGTGCACCAGGTCGGCACCAGCCACCGCACCTACATCAACGGTTCGCTGCGGCACACCTACGCCAGCCCCGGCGGCAGTTTCTACGACAAGTTCGGCGCCTACCGGACCAGCAGCGGCCAGGGACCGGCCACCGTGGTGTGGAGCGGGGTCAAGTTCTGGCGCAAGTAGCGATGAGGCTCGCGACCGCGCTGCTGGCGCTGGTACTGGCCGGCTGCTCGGCGGCACCGGTGCCGGCCGAGCGGCTTTCGTCCACTTTGGTCTCCCCGGTGGACATCGAACTGCACTGGCAGGGCGACGATCCCGGCGCCGCCGGGCGGGTGGTGGAGTTCGCCACCGAGCCGCAGGGCGACTACACCGTGCTGGAGTACCTGCCGACGGCGAGGACCACCTTCCGGCATCCCGATCTCATTCCGGAAACCACCTTCTACCACCGGATCCGGGCCTACTACGGGCCGGTTTCGAATACCGTCGAGGTGGTGCTGCCGCCGGGCGAGTTCACCGAGGAGGATCAGCGCAACGACCACGAGTGGGCGCCGCCGAAGGTGATCCCCGGCGGCACCGCGGCGAAACACGCCGTCCGCAGCGCCGATCCGGCGGCGGCACCGGCCGGGCTGACCGCGACCGTCATGCACGCCAACGGGATCAGGTTCGGCTGGGCCGACAACGCCGGCGACGAAGACGGCTACCTGCTGGAGTCCAGGCCGGCGGGCGGCGGGGAGTTCGGGGTGACCGCGGTGCTCGACCCGGACGTCAACTCCTTCGGCCTGATCACGCTGCCGAACGAAAAACGAGCGGAGTACCGGGTTCGCGCCTACTACTACGGCCCTTCGTCCAACGTGGTCCACCACCGCACCGGTCGTGAGTGAAAAGTGTTGCCAGGACAACACTTTTCACTCACGACACCTGACCTGCGGGTTTGCGGGCTTCGATGAGGAAGCGCGTGCTGTGCGCGACGAACGGGCCGTCCGCCTCGATGCGGTCGTGCAGGCTCCGCAGTTCGTCGCGATACCGCGGCACGGTGAAGTCCGGCACCATCCAGATCACCTTGCGCAGGAAGTAGATCACCGCGCCGATGTCGTGGAACTCGACGCGCAGGGACTCGTCGCGCAGGTCGGTGACCGTCAGCCCGGCGGCCTCCGCGCCCGCGCGGGCTTCTTCGGACGCCCGGCGTCGCCGCACCTCGGGCGGTTGCGGGCCGAGGAAGTACTCCACCAGCTCGAACACGCTGGCCGCACCGACCTGCTGCGAGAAGTAGGTTCCGCCGGGCTGCAGCACTCTGGCGATTTCCGTCCACCAGGTGGTCACCGGATGGCGGCTGACCACCAGGTCGAAGGTGTCGTCGGCGAAGGGCAGCGGCGGCTCGTCCTCGTCGGCCACCACCGCCACCCCGCGCGGGCGCAGCAACTCGGTGGCTCGCGCGATGTTCGGCGGCCATGACTCGGTGGCTACGGTCAGCCGGGGCAGTTCCGGCACGCTGTCGAGCACTTCGCCACCGCCGGTCTGGATGTCCAGTGCGGCGGTGGCCCCGGCCATCCGCCCGGCCATGGTCCGCGCGTAACCCCACGAAGGGCGCTGCTCACTGGCGCGCCCGTCCAGCCAGGAGAAGTCCCACCCGTCCACCGAGACGGCCTCCGCCTCGGCCACCAGCTCCTCGAAGTCCCTTGCCATGCCGCCACTCTGACACCCGGTCGACGGCCCCGCCAGCCGATTTCCGGCAGTGCGGGCGTCACGGGTGCAGGAGGTCGAAGGCGCGGTCGAGCAGGGCGGCGCGGTCGGCGGTACCGCCGGAACGAAGCCATTCCCGTGACACCGCGTCCAATGCGGCCCCGGCCGCGGCGGTGAGCAGGTCGGCTTCGAACGCGCTCAGCTCCGCGCCCGGCCTGGCGCGGAGCGCGTCGCCGATCAGCGCCCGCGCCTGGTCGCGTTTCGCGTGCTGTGCAGCGCGCAGGGCGGGTGTGGACTCGATCAGCCGGAGGCCGGCGAGCTGCTCGGCGGAGGCGCGGATCCGCTCCTCCCAGCGCCGCAGCACTTCGCGCAGGCACTGCCAGGGCGGTTCCTCCGGCGGGCGTTCGCGGATCTCCGCCACCACCTGTTCGCCGAGCACCTCGACCGCGCCCAGCGCCGCGTCCTCCTTGGTGGCGAAGTAGCGGAAGAAGCTGCGTTTGGACATCCCGGCGGCCTTGGCGATGTCGTCCACGGTCGTCTCTGCGAAGCCGTTCGCCTCGAACAGCTCCATGGCGCGCTCGGCCAGCTCCGCGCGCACCGCGCGCCTGGTCCGGTCGCGGAGGCCCTCGCTCGCTTGACTTTCCACGAACCAACTGTATCTTTCGGCGTTAGATGACGAATATGTCACCTAGTGACAACTTGTGGGCAGTGCACTGGAACCTGGGAGAACGAAGATGGACGGCAGAACGGCACTGATCACCGGCAGCACCGGCGGCATCGGCAAGGAGACCGCCCGCGGGCTGGCGCGGCTGGGCATGCGCGTTCTGCTGGTCGGCCGGGACGAAGGCCGCGCCGCGGCGGCGGCCGAGGAACTCAAGCGCGACACCGGGAACGGTGAGATAGCGGCGTTCACCGCCGACGTCACTCGGCAACGAGACCTGCGCCGCCTCGCCGGCCAGGTGCGGGACCGCTACGACGCGTTGCACGTACTGATCAACAACGCCGCCGCGAACCGGCCGCGCCACGAGCTGACCGAGGACGGGGTCGAGACGGACTTCGCGGCCAACGTGCTGGCGCCGTTCGTGCTCACCCGGTTGCTGCTGCCGCTGCTGCGGGCGAGCGCGCCGGCCAGGGTGGTCAACATCACCGGCGGCATCCCCAAGGGCGCCATCGATCTGGCGAACCTGCAGGGCGAGCGGCGCTACGTCGGCCTGCTCGACTCGCAGTACAACCACACCAAACGCATCCTGATGGCGATGAGCTACGAGTTCGCCCAGCGGTTGCCCGGCACCGAGGTGACCATCAACGTGGCCTACCCCGGGCACGGTTTCACCCCCGGCAACCGGGAGATGACCATCGGCATGTTCCCGCTCGCGGCCAGGCCGCTGGCGCCCCTGCTCAGGTTGGCGATGCCGGTGCTCTTCGGCGCCAAGGCCATTTCGAAGGCGTCGCGGTCGAGCGTGTACCTCGCGTCCAGCGACGAGGTCGCCGGGGTGCACGGAAGCTACTTCGACCTCCGGAGCAGGCGGGCCGAATGGCCGTCCTTCGCCACCGACCCGCGCAACCGCGAGGCGATCTGGCGGCTCTGCACCCGGCTCGAGCGCTAGATCGGGACGGTGAGCAGCAGTTCCTTCAGCACGGCGGCGAAATCGGCCGGGTTGCGCTGCGGTGCGAGGTGCGCGCCGGGCATCTCCTCGAACGGCATGCCGAGCTCCAGCGCCAGCGTCCTGGCCGGGCGGTAGTGGTAGTAGCCCCGGCTGTCCCGGCCGGCCACCGGCAGCACCGGCACCCTGGTCCGGCGCAGCGCGGCGATATCGGGCAGGTACGAGTAGAACTCGGTGATCTCCCGGTCGAACAGCAGCCGCCACTCGTCCTGGTTGGGCAGCCGGACGGCGCGCAGCTCGGGCAGCGCGGCGCCGGAGATGGAGCCGACGAACTTCAGGAAAGCGCCCAGCAGGTCACCGGAGCGCGCGACCGCGACCTGTTCGTCGTTGAAGGCCAGCCACTGCTCGGCGTCCGGCAGCAGGCGCACCGCGGGTGGCTCGTGCGCGACCAGTCCCTTGACCACCCCGGGATGGGCGGTCACCAGCTCCAGGCCGATCTGCGCGCCCGCGCTGCTGCCGAAGACTGCGGCGGAGGGGAAGCCGAAGTGCTCGATCACCGCGCGGGCGTCCGCCGCCTGCCTGGCGACGGTGATCGGCCCGCTGCCGTGATCGGTGCTGCGGTAGTGCCCGCGCCGGTCGTAGCTCAGCACGGTGTACTCGCTGCTCAGGTCCTTGGCCAGGAAGCGGAAACCGTCCGCGGAGCCGAGCCCGCCGGCGATCAGCAGCAGCGGCGGGCCCTCGCCGGTGCGCTGCACGTGGAGTTCGGCGCCTTCGACGGCGCAGACGGCAGAGATCTGTTCTGCGGCGGGCATACCCGAAGTCAAGCAGATCCGGCCCGCTTCCCTCGAACCCACCCGCCCTGGGCAAATAGCCGACTTTTTGCCCAGGTGGGTGGCCCGCAGAGGGCAAATAGTCGGCTATTTGCCCTCGGGGAGCTGGGCGATGGACCGCTCGGCCTCGGCCACCACGCCCTCGACCAGCTCGGCCACGCTCGGCAGGTCGCCCAGCAGGCCGACGACCTGCCCGGAAGCGAGCACCCCGGCGCCGGTGTCCCCGTCCACCAGCCCGGCCCGCAGCAGCATCGGCGTGTTCGCCGCCATCAGCACCTGTGCCCAGGTGCGGTCCCCGCCGCGTTTCATGGCCAGACCTTCACGGGCCATCGCGAGCCAGGACAGCCCGGTGAGCCGCCGGAAACGCACCGCGTTCGCCGCCGCGCGGGCGAAACCGGTGGCCGGGCCGGACCGTTCCAGCGCCTCGACCAGCTCGGTGCGCAGCACCCGGTGCGGCATGCCGTCCACCTTCCTGGTGACCACCGTGTCGTTCAGCCCGCGCCGCAGATAGGCCTGTTTGACCGGTTCGGGCACCGTGCTCTCCTTGGTCAGCAGGAACCGCGTGCCCATCGCGACTCCGGCCGCGCCGTAGGCCAGCGCGGCGGCGAGCCCGCGGCCGTCGAAGAAGCCGCCGGCGGCGACCACCGGGATGTCCACCGCGTCCAGCACCGACGGCAGCAGCAGGGTGGTGGCCACCCCGCCGGTGTGCCCGCCGCCCTCGCCGCCCTGCACGATCACCGCGTCGGCGCCCCATTCGGCCACCTTCACCGCGTGCCGGGCGGCGCCGACCGAGGGGATCACCACGATGCCGGCGTCTTTCAGCCGCGCGATCATTTCCCGGCGCGGGGCCAGCGCGAAGGACGCGACCCGGACCCCTTCGGCGACCATCAGGTCCACCCGGCGGCCGGCGTCCTCGGCGTCCGCGCGCAGGTTGACCCCGAACGGCCGGTCGGTGCGCTCCTTGGTCTCCTGCACCGCGAGGGCGAGCTCGTCGAAGCTCATCGTTGCCGAGGCCAGGATGCCAAGCCCGCCGGCCTCGGCGGTGGCCGACACCAGCCGCGGCCCGGCGACCCAGCCCATCCCGGTCTGCACCACCGGATGGCGCACCCCGGTCAGCTCGGTCAGCGCCGTCCTCATGACGGGACCTCCTTGTCCCGCAAGGACTTCGGGTCGACCACCGTGCGCAGCAGCCGCAGCTCCTCCGCCGTCGGCGCCCTGGTTTCGGTGGTCCGCGAGGTGTCCAGCTCGAAGGAGGTCGCCTCGGTCACCTCGGCCACCGTCACCCCCGGATGCACCGACAGCAGCCGCATCGCGTGCCCGGCACCGCCGAAGTCCAGCACGCCGAGGTTGGTGACCACCCGGTGCAGGTCGTGGAACCGCCACGCGGACGGTCCGGCCTGTTCCGCGCGGTCATAACCGACCCCGGAAACCACGTCCACCTCCGGCACGAACACCCTGGTGCCGTGCCTCGGCACCCAGTAGCTGGTGCGGTGGTTGACCGTGTTGCCGGGACCGCCGCGCACCCCGAGCAGCTGCTTCTTCGGCCGGGCGTGCTCGCCGATCGCGGAGATGTTCTGGTTGCCGTACCGGTCGATCTGGTTGGCGCCCATCACCACATGCCGGTTTCCGTGCGGCACCACGGTTTCCAGCACCTTGCGGAAGGGCTGCCAACCTTCGATCACCGGCTCGCCGCCGGTGTTCGCCAGCAGGTATGCCTCGCCGTCGGACAGCAGCAGATCGGGCTCGAAGGTGAGCCTGGCCAGCTTGGCGCCGATCGAAGGCAGCAGGCCCATCGGGCTGACCACGATCTCGCCGTCGCCCCGGAACAGCTCGGCGCACGCCACCGCCGCGTACTCGGCCCTGGTGACTGTGGTGCTCATGCCGCCTCCTGTGTCTTGCGGGGCACCCGCACCCGGTCGGCCCGCATGAATGGGGCTCCGCCAGTGTCAGTCATGCGGCCTCCTCGGTGAACCGGGCCACCTCGGCCTGGTAATGCGCCTCGTCGCCGGAGAGGAAGCGGTCCACGAACTTCGGCCACTCGCCGGGATCCTTCGCAGCCGCCACGTAGTGCCGCTGGAATCGTTCGTCGCGGCCGTAGTCCGGGGCGGCGGTGGTGAAATGCGCGCCGTTCGGCGTTTCCGCGACGCCGTGCACCAGCCCGCGGCTCAGCAGCAGGCTCTGCACCGGTGCGGTCGCGGTCAGTTCCGCGGTCTCGACGACCTTCTCCACCGAGACGTAACAACGCTTCGCGGCGAGCGCGAACAGTTCGTCGAAATACGGGTCCGGGCCGAGGTACTGCGCGTTGCCCCTGGCGTCCGCCCGGTTGAGGTGGACCAGCGCGGCGTCCAGCTCCAGCGCGGGCACCGCGAGCAGCTCCTCGCCGTCCGGGTAGGGCGAGCGCACGGTCTTCAGGTGCGGGTTCAGCCGGAGCACGTCCGAGCCGAGGCCGGCCCTGGTCGGCAGGAACGGCAGCCGCCCGGCGGCGGCGGAAAGCCCGGTGCCGAACACGCCTTCGTCGTACTCGGTCACCTCGATCTCACCCGCCTCGCGGACCCTGCCGAACCACGGGTCGTAGGGCACCGAGTCCAGGGTGACGAAACCGAAGACCAGCCGTCGGATCTTGCCGGCCGAAGCGAGCAGCCCGACGTCCGGACCGCCGTAGGACACCACGGTCAGATCCCGCAACGGCGAGCGCAGTATCGCGCGCACCAGCGCCATCGGCTTGCGCCGGGAGCCCCAGCCGCCGATGCCGACGGTCATCCCGTCGGTGAGCTCGGCGACCACCTCGTCCGGGGTCATCCGCTTGTCGGCCATCAGTTCCCCTTGCCGTTGAGGAATTCCTGGCGCGCGGAGTCGCCCGCGCCGGCCAGGTTGAGCTCGAAGGTGAAGCCCTGTTCGAACCGGTAGCTGCGGTGCACCGGCTGCGGGTCGATTCCGTTGATGGCCTCCTTGGCCGCCCTGATCACCCTGGTGTCCTTGGCCGCTATCCGCCGCGCCAGCGCGAGCGCGGTCTCGTCCAGCTCGGCCTTCGGCACCACTTGGTACACCGAACCGTGGTGGTGCAGCTGATGCGCGTCCACGGTGCCGGCGGTGTAGTACAGCGTGCGCATCAGGTGCTGCGGCACCAGCCTGGCCAGGTGCGTTGCCGCGCCGAGCGCGCCACGGTCCACTTCGGGCAGTCCGAAGGTGGCGTCGTCGGCGGCCACCACCACGTCCGCGTTGCCGACAAGGCCGATCCCGCCGCCGAGGCAGAACCCGTGCACGGCCGCGATCACCGGCACTGCGCACTCGTACACCGCGGAGAACGCCGCCGCGCAGCCCCGGTTCGCGCCGAGCAGCGCGGTGTAGGAGCCGTCCTCGCTTTCCCGCTGGATTTCCTTGATGTCCACGCCGGCGTTGAAGCCGCGGCCTTCGGCGCGCAGCACCACGACATGACATTCCGGGTCCTCGCCGGCGGCGGTCACCGCGGCCGCGAGATCGAACCAGCCTTGCACGGTCAGCGCGTTCACCGGTGGGGCGTGCACGGTGACCAGCTGGATTCCCGGCTCGGCGCGGGCGGTGGTGACGGGGGCAGGCATATCGGCCTCGCTTCCAAACCTAGCACTTGCTTGGTACGTTAGCAGGACGTCCGACTTCAGGTACAGACCCGAGCGGGAGGTGCGGCCCGGTGCCCATGGAACTCGGCCTGGACGGCAAGGTCGTGCTCGTCACCGGTGGCGTCCGCGGCGTCGGTGCCGGGATCACCGCGGCCTTTCTCGCGGCCGGTGCGCAGGTGGTGACCTGCGCCCGGCGTCCGCCGGAACACCCGGCGGGCGAGGCCGCCTTCCTGCCCTGCGACGTCCGCGATCCCGCTCAGGTGGAGCGCATGATCGGCGAGCTGACCGGGCGGTACGGCCGGCTCGACGTGCTGGTGAACAACGCCGGCGGCGCCCCCTACGCCGAGGCGGCCGCCGCGTCCGACCGGTTCCACGAGAAGGTGGTCGCGCTGAACCTGCTCGCTCCGCTGACCGTGGCCAGATGTGCCAATGCCGTTATGCGACAACAGGATTCCGGCGGCGCGATGGTGAACATCAGCAGCGTCAGCGGGACGAGGCCGTCGCCGGGCACGGCGTCCTACGGCGCGGCCAAGGCCGGCCTGGCCAGCCTGACCGAGAGCCTGGCGGTGGAGTGGGCGCCCAAGGTGCGGGTGAACGCGCTGGCGGTGGGCATGGTCCGCACCGAGCAGGCCGAACTGCACTACGGTGACGCGGCCGGGGTCGAAGCCGTCGGCTCGACCGTCCCGTTAGGACGGTTGGCGGAACCGAGCGAGATCGGCGCCTGTGCGGTCTTCCTGGCTTCACCGCTGGCTTCCTACGTCAGTGGCGCCTGCCTGACGGTGCACGGCGGCGGAGAACTGCCCGCCTTTCTGGCGGCGAGTACGGCGAAAACGGCAGAGGAGCGTGGATGAGCGGCATCGCAGACGGCCGGGTGGTCATCGTCACCGGAGCGGGCCGGGGGATCGGCAGGGCGCATGCGCTGGCCTTCGCCGACGCGGGCGCGCGGGTGGTGGTGAACGACCTCGGCGCCGGCCTGGACGGCAGCGGCGGCTCCGGCGGTCCGGCGCAGCAGGTGGCCGACGAGATCGTGGCGGCCGGCGGCGAGGCGGTGGCGAACACCGACGACGTCGCGGACTGGGCCGGTGCCGGGCGGCTGGTGCGGACCGCGGTGGACACCTTCGGCGGGCTGGACGTGCTGGTGAACAACGCGGGCTTCCTGCGCGACCGGATGCTGGTGAACCTGACCGAGCAGGAGTGGGACGCGGTGGTCCGGGTCCATCTGAAGGGCCATTTCGCGCCGATGCGGCATGCCGCGGAGTACTGGCGCGCGGAGAGCAAGGCAGGGCGGACCCGGTCGGCCAGGGTGGTCAACACCAGCTCGGGCGCGGGGCTGCTGGGCAGCGTCGGGCAGGGCAACTACTCCGCGGCGAAGGCCGGGATCGCCGGGCTGACCCTGGTCGCGGCCGCGGAGTTCGGCCGGTACGGCGTCACCGTGAACGCGATCGCGCCCGCCGCGCGGACCAGGATGACCGAGGGTGCCTTCGCCGAGGACATGGCCGCCCCGGCGGACGGTTTCGACGCGATGGCACCGGAAAACGTGTCCCCGCTGGTGGTCTGGCTGGGCAGCGCGGAGTCCTCGGCGGTGACCGGCCGGGTGTTCGAGGTGGACGGCGGCCGGGTCTCGCTGGCCCAGTCGTGGCGGCACGGCCCGGCCGAGGACAAGGGCGCCCGCTGGGAACCCGCCGAACTCGGCCCCGTCGTCACCCGCCTCATCGCCGCCGCCCCCCCCCCCCCCCCCCCCCCCCCCACCCCCCCCCCCCCCCCCCCCCCCCCCCCCCGCTGAATGCAGCGAAGGCCACCTTGCCTGCGTTGGATGCAGGCAAGGTGGCCTTCGCTGCGTAACGGGGTCAGAGGCGTTCGAGGATGGTGGCGGTGGAGAGGGCGCCGCCGGCGCACATCGCGATCAGCGCGGTGCTCGCGTCGCGGCGTTCGAGCTCGTGCAGCGCGGTGGTGATCAGCCGGGTGCCGGTGTTGCCCACCGGGTGGCCCAGCGCGATCGCGCCACCGTTGACGTTCACCTTCGCCGGGTCGGGCCGGTGCACCTGCTGCCAGGACAGCACCACCGACGCGAAGGCTTCGTTCACCTCGAACAGGTCGAGGTCGCCGATGGCCATCCCGGCGCGCCGGAGCACGCGTTCGGTCGACTGCACCGGACCGTCCAGGTGGTAGTAGGGCTCGCTGCCGACCAGCGCCTGCGCCACGATCCTGGCCCGCGGCCGCAGCCCGAGCCGCCGGGCGGTGTCCGCCTCCATCAGCAGTACCGCGGACGCGCCGTCGGAGATCTGCGAGGACGTGCCGGCGGTGTGCACCCCGTCCTCGAGCACCGGCTTGAGCCTGGCCAGGCCCTCGACGGTGGTCTCGCGCAGCCCCTGGTCCTTGCTGACCAGCCGGGCCTCCCCGGTCGGCGCGCCGTCTTCGCCGAGCACCGGCGCCTTGACCGGGACCACCTCGCGTTCGAACCGGCCTTCCGCCCATGCTTCGGCGGCCTTGCGCTGGGAGTCAGCGCCGAACCGGTCCACGTCCGCCCGGCTCAGCCCGCGCCGGACCGCGATCCGCTCGGCCGCGCCGTACTGGTTGGGCATGTCGATCGCCCAGGCGTCCGGCTTGGGCAGGCCCGCGTCCACCCCGCGGTTGGCGCCCAGCGGCACCCGGCTCATCGCCTCCACCCCGCAGGAGACGCCGACGTCGATCGCGCCCGCCGCGATCAGCCCGGCCACCAGGTGCGTGGCCTGCTGCGCCGAGCCGCACTGGGCGTCGATGGTGGTGGCGCCGGTGGCCTCGGGCAGTCCGGCGTGCAGCCAGGCGGTGCGGGTGACGTTGCCGGCCTGCTCGCCCGCCTGGGTGACCGAGCCGCCGATGACCTGCTCGGCCAGCGCCGGGTCCAGCCCGGCCCGTTCCAGCAGCGCGGCCTGCGCGGCGCCGAGCAGCTCGGCCGCGTGCAACCCGGAGAGCCACCCTCCGCGTTTGCCGATCGGCGTCCGGACGGCTTCCACGATGACGGGTTCACGCACAGTCGTCTCCTTTGCTAACTATCCGGCTCTTCGTCAAAACTAGAACACGTTCTGATTTTGAGCAAGGCCGACCGCGGTCAACCGCCATTTGGTGACTCTCTGCCTGGCCTTTGCCTACCAGGAGTTTATGATCGCGACTCTGTCAGTAAACGGGTTTCACTGAGCCTCTTTTCTTAGTTAACACCGTATGCTTAAATCCTCGTCTAGAACGTGTTCCACGGTTTCCGTGGGGTGCGGGTATCCCGCAGGCAGCAACGAAGCGCTCTGGAGGTAGCCGTGGCCACACCGCTCATTCCCGCTGGGTTCGACTTCACCGATCCCGACCTGTACGCGACCAGGCTGCCACTGGAAGAGTTCGCCGAACTCCGGCAGACCGCCCCGGTCTGGTGGAACCCGCAGCGGCACAACGTCGCCGGGTTCCGCGACGAGGGCTACTGGGTGGTCACCCGGCTCGAGGACGTCAAAGAGATCTCCAAGGACAGCCAGCTCTTCTCCTCGCAGGAGAAGACCGCGATCATCCGGTTCGACGAGAACATCACCGAGGACAACCTGAACGCGAACCGGCTCGTCCTGCTGAACATGGACGCCCCGCAGCACACCAAGCTGCGCCGGATCGTGTCCAAGGGGTTCACCCCGCGCTCGATCGGCAAGCTGGAGGACGCGCTGCGCGACCGGGCCGCCCGGATCGTGCACGCGGCGAAAGCCAAGGGCTCCGGGGACTTCGTCACCGACGTCGCCTGCGAACTGCCCCTGCAGGCCATCGCCGAGCTGATCGGCATCCCGCAGGAGGACCGGCTCAAGATCTTCGACTGGTCCAACCAGATGATCGCCTACGACGACCCCGAGTACGACATCGAACCGATCGCGGCCTCCGCCGAACTGCTCGGCTACGCCTGGAACATGGCCGAAGAGCGCCGGAAGTGCCCGATGGACGACATCGTCACCAAGCTGATCGAGGCCGATGTGGACGGTGAGTCGCTGGCGTCGGACGAGTTCGGCTTCTTCGTCCTGCTGCTCGCGGTGGCCGGGAACGAAACCACCCGCAACGCCATCACGCACGGCATGAAGGCGTTCATCGACCACCCCGACCAGTGGCGGCTCTACCAGCAGGAGCGGCCCAAGACCGCGCCGGACGAGATCGTCCGCTGGGCCACCCCGGTGGTCGCCTTCCAGCGCACCGCGACCGCGGACACCGAGCTCGGCGGCCAGCGGATCCGCAAGGGCGACCGGGTCGGCATGTTCTACAGCTCGGCCAACTTCGACCCCGAGGTGTTCGACGAGCCGGAGAAGTTCGACATCCTGCGCGACCCCAACCCGCACGTCGGCTTCGGCGGCACCGGCTCGCACTACTGCATCGGGGCGAACCTGGCCAGGCTGGAGATCGACCTGATCTTCAACGCGATCGCGCAGGAGATGCCCGGCATCAGCGAGGTCGCGGCGCCGGAGCGGCTGCGTTCCGGCTGGCTCAACGGCATCAAGCACTACCAGGTCAAATACGAGTGATCGGATCGCGGCGGGACACTAGGGTCCCGTCTCATGCACGATCATGAGTTCACCGCGCACGTGGCCGACCGGTTGGCCGGCCTGCCGGGGGTGCGCGCGGTTTCCCTCGGCGGGTCACGGGCGCAGGGCACGCACCGGCCGGACAGCGACTGGGACTTCGCGCTGTACTACCGGGACCGGTTCGACCCGGCGGAGCTGCGCGCGCTCGGCTGGCCCGGCGAGGTGTCCGAGCTCGGCGGCTGGGGCGGCGGGGTGTTCAACGGCGGCGCCTGGCTGCGGATCGACGGCAGGCCGGTCGACCTGCACTACCGCGACCTCGGGGTGATCGAGCACCAGCTGGCCGAGGCGCGGGCCGGGCGGTTCCAGGTGGAGCCGCTGATGTTCCACCTCGCCGGGATACCGAGCTACCTGGTGCTCGGCGAGCTGGCGCTCAACCTCGTGCTGCACGGGGAGTTGCCGAAGCCGGCGTACCCGGACGCGCTGCGCGCCGCGGCGCCGAAGGCCTGGTCCGGCATGGCGACGCTGGTGCTCACCTACGCTGAGGCGAACCACGCGCCGCAGGGCAGGCTGACCGAGACGGCGGGCGCGCTGGCGCAGGCCGCGCTGCAGACCGCGCACGCGGTGCTCGCCGCCCGCGGTGAATGGGTGACGAACGAGAAGACCCTGCTCGCCCGCGCCGGCCTCCGCGAGATCGACCGCATCGTCGGCGCCCTCACCCCGGACCCGGCCGCCCTCACCGCCGCCGTCGCCGAAGCCCGCGCCCTCCTCACCGCCACGGGCAAATAGTCGGCTATTTGCCCGGGTTCCAGGGGTGCGGGGTGGGGCTCATGGTGAAGCGGAGTTCGCCGCCGCGGGTCAGGTCGCGCTGGGAGATGAACGGCTCAGCGACCGGTTTTCCGTTGACGCGCAACGACTTCACGTACTTGTTCGACGCCGAGTTGCCGGGCGCGGAGACCACCAGCGGCCGTGGCGAGCCGGGCAGCCGGAGGGTCACCTCGTCGAAGAACGGGCTGCCCACCGCGTACTGGTCAGACGCCGGGTTGACCGGGTAGACGCCGATCGCGGAGAGCAGGTACCAGGCCGACATCTGGCCGAGGTCGTCGTTCCCGCTGAGCCCGTCCGGCCGGTTCGCGTAGTCGCTCTCCGCGATCGCCCGCACCTGCTCCTGCGTCTTCCACGGCTGGCCAGCGTAGTCGTAGGAGTAGGCGATGTGGTGGCTCGGCTCGTTGGTGTGGTTGTTGTGCCCCTCCGCGAAATGCCGGTCCAAAGTGGACGTGAAGCGGTCCTTGCCCATCAGCTCGATCAGGCCGGGCATGTCGTGCATGACGTCGAAGGTGTAGACCCACTCGTCGCCCTCGGTCCAGCCGCCTTCGGCCCACGTCCCGTCGAAGTTCCGCGACTGCATGAAGCCGGTCTCCGCGTTGTACATGTTCCGGTAGTTCTTGCTGCGCTGTAAGAAGAACTCGGCGTCCGCCGGTTTGCCGACGGCCTTGGCCACCTGGGCGACGGCCCAGTCCTCGAAGGCGTAGTCCAGCGTCCGCGAACCGGCTTCGGCGGTCCGGTCCGAGGCCACCCAGCCGTTCTGCTTGTAGGTGGTCAGCCCGGCCCTGGCCTCCACCGGAGTGCCCTCCTCGCGGTCGGCGAAGCGCAGCTCGGTGTCGCGGTCCGGCGGGGTCATCGCGTTCTTGTGCACCGCCTCGTACGCCAGCTTCCGGTCGAACCCGTGGAAGCCCTTGTTGAGCACCTCGGCGATGATCGAGTCCGCGTTGGTGCCGACCATGATGTTGGTCTCGGTCGGGTTCTTCCACATCGGCAGCCAGCCGCCCTCCCGGTAGTCCTGCAGCATCGACGTGACCATGTCGTCGATCCGCTCCGGCGCGAACAGGGTCAGGAAGGCGTTCTGCGCGCGGAAGGTGTCCCACAGCGAGTAGCTGGTGTAGCTGGTGCCGTGGTGCACCTTGTCGTCGTAGGCGCTGTAGTAGCGGCCGTATTCCGACATCTCCGACGGGTACTGCAGGGCGTGGAACATGCCGGTGTAGAAGTTCGCGAGCTGGTCCTTGCTGGCGCCCTTGATGTGCACCCGGTCCAGTTTCTCGCTCCAGGCCGCCCTGGTGCCCGCGGCCACCGAGTCGAACCCGCGCCAGGCCGGGATTTCCCGCCGCAGGTTCTCCCTGGCCTGCTCGACCGAGATGAACGAGGTGCCGATCCGCACCCGCACCTGGCCGGTGCCCGCCGGGAACCGCACGTACGCGCCGACCCCGGCGTCGGTGCGGCCGCGCTCGTTTTCGTGCAGCGCCTCGCCGGTCGACGTGCCGTAGCTGTCGAACGGGGTGTCGAAGCTGGCCACGAAGTAGCCCTTGAAGTTCGCCGCCTTGAACGGGCCGAGCTTGTTGTCCTGGCGGTCCGGGTTGTAGCCGGTGATCTCGCGGCGCTCCTGGTCCACGTTCACCTGGCCACGGATGCCGGCCCTGGTCGCCTCCAGCACGAAGTTGGCCGGCATCCCCTCGGGGTAGCTGAACCGCATGTCGCCGGCGCGTGAGGTGCCGGTCAGCTCCGCCTTCAGCGTCTTCCCGGCACCGGCTTGGAGGTCCACGGAGTACTTCGACGGGGTGGCGATTTCGTCCTCGTGCCGGTAGGGCAGGGCGCGCGCGTCCATCCCGGCCTTGACCTCGCCGACGCCCGGCATCCCGGTCACGTAGCCGTAGTCGCCCATCCAGATCGCCGGCTGGTGGGTGCCGATGAAGCCGCTGATCGCGGTGTCGTCGTGGTGGTACGGCAGCCTGCTCACCCAGTTCTGCCTTGTCATCGGCGACCAGCGGGTCATCGCGAACGGTGGCGCGGTGCTCGGGATCATGCCGCCGTACTCGGTCGCGCTCTCCCCGTCGGTGCCGATCAGCGGGTTGACCAGGTCCACGTTCGAACCCCGGTGCGGGGCCACCTGGGACGCCGAAGCCACCGGGGCCGCGGCGACCAGGCTCAGCGCCAGCACCACCACGGCGAGCAGTTCGGGCAGGTGGACGGTTCTGCGAGCACGCATGGCTCCTCCAGGCTGACAACGCTGTCACCCGGGCCCGCGCATTCCTTGCCACGCCCCAGGAAAACCTGGACAACTCTTAACGGGTGCCCGCTATAGCTGTCAAGCGGCCGGCTTGGCGGCGCCGACCACCCACATGGAGAAGTACTGGGAACCGCCACCGTAGGCGTGCCCGAGCGCGACGCGCGCGCCGTCGACCTGGTAGTCGCCGGCCCGGCCCATCACCTGTTTGGCGGCTTCGGAGAAGCGCAGCATGCCGGAGGCGCCGATCGGGTTGGAGGAGAGCACTCCGCCGGACGGGTTCACCGGCAGCCTGCCGCCGAGCGCGGTCTCCCCGGCCTCGGTGATCTTCCAGCCGGCGCCCTCCGCCGCGAAACCGAGGTTCTCCAGCCACATCGGTTCGAACCAGGAGAACGGCACGTATATCTCCGCGGTGTCCACTTCGGACAGCGGGTCGGTGATGCCGGCTTCCTTCCACAGCGCGGCCGCGGCGTCCCGGCCGGCCTGCGGGTTCACCTGGTCGCGGCCGGCGAAGGTGGTCGGCTCAGTGCGCATCGCGGTCGCGTGCACCCAGGCCGCCCCGCCCGGCACCGCGTCCCCGGCCGCCTCGTCGCCGAGCACCATCGCGCAGGCGCCGTCCGAGGACGGGCAGGTCTCGTCGTAGCGGATCGGGTCCCACAGCATCTGCGACGCCTGCACCGACTCCACCGTGATCTCGCCCTGGCGCAGGTGCGCGAACGGGTTCAGCGCGCCGTTGCGCCGGTCCTTCGCGGCCACGATCGCGCCGATGTGCGACGGCGCGCCGGAGCGGCGGATGTAGGAGCGCACGTGCGGTGCGAAGTATCCGCCCGCACCGGCGCCCACCGGCATCTGGAACGGCGGCAGGATGGACAGGCCCCACATCGCGTTCGACTCGGACTGCTTCTCGAAGGCGACGGTCAGCACCCGGCGGTGCACCCCGGCCTGGATCAGCGCGGCCGCGACCAACGCGGTGGACCCGCCGACCGAGCCCGCGGTGTGCACGCGCAGCAGCGGTTTCCCGGTCGCGCCGAGGGAGTCGGCCAGGAACAGCTCCGGCATCATCACGCCCTCGAACAGGTCCGGGGCCTTGCCGAGCACGACCGCGTCGATGTCCGGCCATTCCACCCCGGCGTCGGCCATCGCCCTGTCCACGGCCTCCCGGATCAGCCCCGGCATCGAGACGTCGGTTCGCTTGGCCCGGTGGTGGGTCTGGCCGGTGCCGAGCACGGCGACTGGTTGCTTGCCCATCAGTCCATTCCCTCCAGCACGGCCACCAGGTTCTGCTGCAGCGCGGGGCCGCTGGTCGCGTGCGCGAGCGCCTTGCCGGTCTCGCCGGCGAAAATCCGCGACGCGGCCTCGCCGATCCGCGCGAGGCCGGCGGAGAACATCGGGTTGCCGGCGAGCGCGCCACCGGACGGGTTGACCCGCACCCGCTCGTCCAGGCCGAGCGCGGTGCGCAGGATCAGCTCCTGGTGGCTGAACGGCGCGTGCAGTTCGGCCAGTTCGACCCCGTCGGTGTCCAGTGCCTGCCCGGCCGCCTCGGTGGACGGCGACCCGGTCAGGTCCCGCGCGCCGAGCACCGCGGAGTCCACCCGGTGCTCGATGCCGGTGATCAGCGCCGGCCGCTCCACCAGGTCGCGGGCGCGCTCGGCGGAGGCGAGTACGACCACCGCGGCGCCGTCGGTGACCGGGGCGATGTCGTGTGCGCGCAACGGATCCGCCACGAACGGGCGGTCCAGCAGTTCGGTTGCGTCCAGCGTGCCCGAGCGCTGGGCGCCAGGGTGGCCCGCCGCGTCGGCCAGGCTCCTGGCCGCGACCTCGGCCATGTCCTTCTCGCTCCACAGCCCGGCGTCCAGGCCGAGCCGCGCCTGCAGCCCGGCGATGCTCACCGAGTCCGGCCACAGCGGGGCGACCAGGTACGGGTCCAGCTGCAGCGCCAGCACCCGGCGCAGGGTGCCGGCCGAGGACTTGCCGAACCCGTAGACCAGCGCGGTGTCCACCTCGTCCATCCGGATCTTCAGCCAGGCCTCGTACAGCGCCCACGCCGCGTCCATCTCCACATGGGACTCGTGGATCGGCGGGAAGGCGCCGATCGCGTCCACCGCCGCGATGAACGAGAACGCCCGGCCGGCAAGGTAGTCCGATGAGCCGGAGCACCAGAAACCGATGTCCTTTTTGGACAATCCGGTGCGCTCGAACACCTCGGCGAAGATCGGTACGAGCATCTCCACGCCGTTGGTGGTGCCCGGTGTCTCGCGGACGTTGGGCGCCTTTGCGAACCCGACCACGGCCACGTCTGCCATCAGCTAGCTCCTACAGGTGGTGGGCGAAGGACTCGTAGGCGGCGTCCGGCTCGCCCGTCGGTGCGAAGTGGCCGATGTTCTCCAGCGAGGTCCACCATTCTTCGCGCGGTTTCCAGGCGGCGCGGACGCGCATGCCCATCCGCACGTCGGCGGCGTCGCAGCCGAGTACCAGGTGCAGGAAGGCGATGTCCGCGCCGTCGAGCAGGATGTACGCGGCGACGTACGGCGGCTTGATGCGCTGGCCGAGGAACGGCACGTTCACGATGCAGAAGGTGGTCACGATGCCGGTGTCCGGCAGTTCGACCTCTTCGGTGGTGGGCACGCCGTCGGTCGGGCAGGACCCGCGCGGCGGGATGTAGACCTTCCGGCAGGCCGGGCAGCGCTGGCCGATCAGCCGACCCTCGGCCAGCCCGCGCAGGTACCGGCTCTCCTCCGGGGACGCGGAGTGCTGGTAGCGCAGGTGCACCGGGGTGACCACGATGCTCGCCGGCGCGCCGTCCTCGCGTTCGGCGACTGGCGGCGGGTCGGGCATCGGCGCGGGTTCCGGCTCTTCCGGCGCGTCGGCCGGGACGAAGTAGGCGATGTCGCGGATGTGCCCGATCGGCTCATCGGCCCATCGCACGCGAACCCGCATCCCGGTGCGCATCCGCTCCGGCGTGCCGGCGTCCACCGCGTGCAGCAGCGCGGTGTCCGCCCCGTCCAGCCTGATCAGCGCCCAGCCGAAGGGGCGCTGGACCGGTTGCCCGGCAAGGGGTTCGGCCATCCACGACCAGGACAGCACGGTGCCGTCGGTGCCAACCGGGACGAACTCCGACAGTGCCTCGGCGGTCACCGGGTCGTACTCCACCGGTGGGACGTGCACCCGGCCGTCCGAGCCGCGGACGCCTTCGACGCGCCGTTCGCGGAGGCCGTTCACGAAGCGGCCGAGCACCGGCCCGACGGACCTGGTGTAGTCGAAGCCGACGTCGAGCGGCGCGGAGAGCGGGGGTTCTTCGGCGGTGCTGGCAGTCACCTCAGAAGTGAAACACGTTCTCGAAATCTCGGCAAGGCGCTGTCCCGCCTAGCTTCACCGCCTTGCTTCAAAGTGGAACGAGTTCTAGATTTGGGCTATGTCTACTGTCGCGAGCACCCTTGGCCTGTGGAACATCGCTGCCGAGAGCCCCCAGGCTCGTGCCGTGGTGAACCCGGACGGCACCGAGATCGGCTACGGCGAGCTGGCCGCGAAGGCCAACACCTACGCGCGGGGTCTGCGGACCCTCGGCCTGGAGACCGGCGACGCGATCGTGGTGCTGCAACCCAACGGCGACGAGCTGCTGGCCGCCTACTTCGCCGCGATCCAGTCCGGGCTCTACGTGGTGGTGGTGAACTGGCACCTGGTCGGCCCCGAGGTCGCCTACATCCTGGCCGACAGCGGGGCGAAGGCGTTCCTGGCGCACGAACGGTTCGCCGAGGTCGCGGTGGCCGCCGCGGACGAGGCCGGGCTGCGGCCCGAGGCCAGGTTCGCGGTCGGCGAGGTGCCGGGGTTCCGGCGCATCGAAGAACTCGGCTCCGGCGAGGGTGACGGCAGGCCGGCCGACCGGACCGCGGGCTCGCCGATGCTCTACACCTCGGGCACCACCGGCAGGCCGAAGGGCGTGCGGCGGCCGCTGACCGGAGCCGACCCCGACCAGGTGCCGGCCGCGTCGACCTGGTTCTTCGGCATCTACGGGCTGACCCCCTTCGACGGGCACGTGCACCTGTGCGGCTCGCCGCTCTACCACACCGCGGTGCTCAACTTCGTGGCGATCTCGCTGCAGCTCGGCCACCCCGCGGTGCTGATGGACCGCTGGGACCCGGCGGAGATGCTGCGGCTGATCGAGCGGTACCGGGTGACGCACAGCCACATGGTGCCCACCCAGTTCCGCCGGCTGCTGGCGTTGCCGGAGGAGGTGCGGACGCAGTACGACCTGTCCTCGCTGCGGAACATGATCCACGGCGCGGCGCCGTGCCCGCTGGAGGTCAAGCGGCGGATGCTGGACTGGTGGGGCCCGGTGGTCACCGAGTACTACGCGGCCACCGAAGGCGGCGGCACGGTGATCAGCGGCGAGGACTGGCTGCGCAAGCCCGGTTCGGTGGGCACGGCCTGGCCGGGATCGACCATCAAGGTGCTCGACGACGAGGGCGTCGAGCTGCCGCCGGGCGAGGTCGGCACGGTCTACATGAAGATGGGCGACTCGAAGTTCGAGTACCACAAGGACAAGGCGAAGACGGAGAAGGCGAGGGTCGGCGACCTGTTCACCCTCGGCGACGTCGGGCACCTCGACGAGGACGGCTACCTCTTCCTGCACGACCGCAAGGCGGACCTGATCATCTCCGGCGGGGTGAACATCTACCCGGCGGAGATCGAAGGCGAGCTGGTGATGCATCCCAAGGTCGCGGACGTGGCGGTGTTCGGGGTGCCGCACGCGGACTGGGGTGAGGAGATCAAGGCCGTGGTGCAGCCGGCGCCAGGCGTCGAGCCGGGGGACGCGCTGACCGAGGATCTGCTCGGCTACGCGAAGGGCAGGCTGGCGAAGTTCAAGCTGCCCAAGAGCGTCGACTACGTCACCGAGCTGCCCCGCGACCCCAACGGCAAGCTCTACAAGCGCAAGCTCCGCGACCCCTACTGGACCACCCACGACCGCGCCATCTGACCTGATGCAGCGAAGGCCACCTTCACTGCGTTGAACGCAGGCAAGGTGGCCTTCGCTGCGTGGGTCCTCAGCGGTCGCGGAAGACGGGGGTGCGCTTCTCGGCGAAGGCGCGCGGGCCCTCCTTGGCGTCCTCGCTGGCGAACACGGTCATGCCGTACTGGGCGTCCAGCTTGAATGCCTCCTCCTCGTGCATGCCCTCGGTGTCCCGCATGGTGCGCAGGATCGCGCGCACCGCGAGGGGACCGTTCGCGGCGATCAGCCCGGCCAGTTCGAGCGCCTTGTCCAGTGCGGTGCCGTCCGGCACCAGATGCCCGATCAGGCCGATGTCCCTGGCTTCCGCGGCGGTGATGTGCCGCCCGGTGAGCAGCAGGTCGGCGGCCACCGTGTACGGGATCTGCCGGGGCAGCCGGACCGCGGACCCGCCCATCGGGAACAGGCTCCACCGAGCCTCGGAGACGCCGAACTTCGCGCTCTCCCCGGCCACCCGCAGGTCGGTGCCCTGCAGGATCTCGGTGCCGCCGGCGATCGCGGGCCCCTCGACCGCGGCGATCAGCGGTTTGCTCAGCCGCCTGCCTTTGAGCAGGCCCTCGATCCGGCTGGGGTCGAAGGTGCCGCGTTCGAACGAGGTGCTGGGGGAGTTGCGGGCCATCGACTTGAGGTCGGCGCCGGCGCAGAAGGCCCCGCCGGCGCCGGTCAGCACGCAGGCCCGGATCTCCGGATCGGTGTCCACCCTGTCCCAGGCCTCGACCATGATCGCCAGCATCTCGCCGGTGAGCGCGTTGCGCGCCTCGGGCCGGTTCATCGTGACGATCAGGGTGTGTTCGCGCTGCTCGACCAGCGCGTGCGGAGCGTTCTCGGCCATCCTGCCGCCCTTCGAACTGATATCTGCCATTGCCCAGAACGATAACATGTTCTAATTTAACGGGGTGGCTCTTAACATCGCGGATCTCATCGAGCACGCCGTCGACGCCGTGCCGGATCGCCCGGCGATCATCTGCGGCGATCGGCAGGTCACCTTCGAGCAGCTGGAGGAGCGCGCCAACCGGCTGGCCCACCATCTGGCGGCGCACGGTGTGGGGCAGGGCTCCCACATCGGCGTCTACTCCCGGAACTCCATCGAGACGCTGGAAGCGATGTTCGCGGCGTACAAGCTGCGCGCGATCGCGGTCAACGTGAACTACCGGTACGTGCAAGGCGAACTGCGCTACCTGTTCGAAAATGCCGACCTGGTCGCGCTGGTACACGAACAGCGGTATGCGGACAAGGTCGCCGACGTACTACCGGAAACCCCGAAACTGAAACACGTTGTCGTCATCGAGGACGAAAGCGACGGGGACTTTTCCGGCTATCACGGCGTACCGTATGAAGACGCGCTGGCGGAGGGTTCGCCGGAGCGGGACTTCGGTGAGCGCAGCGCCGACGACCTCTACATCCTCTACACCGGCGGCACCACCGGCTATCCCAAGGGCGTGCTCTGGCGGCACGAGGACATCTGGCGCGCGCTCGGCGGCGGCATCAACTTCGTCACCGGCGAGTACGTGCCCGACGAGTGGACGCTGGCCGAACAGGGCAAGACCGGCGCGCTGGTCCGGCTGCCAGCCGCGCCGCTGATCCACGGTGCCGCCCAGTGGGCCGCGTTCGGTGCGTTGTTCATGGGCAGCCCGGTGGTGTTCGTCCCGCAGTTCGACCCGCACGAGATCTGGAAGGCCGTGCAGGAGCACAAGGTCCAGGTGCTCACGATCGTCGGCGACGCGATGGCGAGGCCGCTGATCGAGGCCTACACCGAGGGCGGCTACGACGCATCCTCACTGGCCGCGGTGTCCAGTCACGCCGCGCTTTTCTCGCACAGCGTCAAGCAGCAGTTCCTGGAGCGGCTGCCGAACGTGGTGATCACCGACGCGATCGGCTCCTCGGAGAGCGGGTTCACCGGGATCGGCATGGTCAGCAAGGACGCGGACCATTCGGCCGGCCCGCGGGTCAGCTTCGGCAAGGACGCGATCCTGCTGGACGACGATGGCCGCAAGGTGGACGCCGAACCGGGCGCGATCGGCCTGATCGCCCGGCGCGGGCACGTGCCGCTGGGCTACTACAAGGACGAGGCGAAGAGCAAGACGATCTTCGTCGAGGTGGACGGCGCGCGGTACGTGGTGCCCGGCGACTACGCCCGCTACGAGCAGGACGGCACGGTCACCCTGCTCGGCCGCGGTTCGCAGTGCGTGAACACCGGCGGCGAGAAGGTCTACCCCGAAGAGGTCGAAGGCGCGCTCAAGTCCCATCCGGACGTGTTCGACGCGCTGGTGATCGGCATCCCGGACGAGCGGCTCGGCCAGCGGGTGGCCGCGGTGATCCAGGCAAGGCCGGGCGGCACCCCCGACTTCGCCGCGATCGAAGCCCATGTGCGGACCGAGATCGCCGGCTACAAGGTGCCGAGAAGCCTTTGGCTGGCAACGGAAATCGGCCGTTCCCCGAGCGGGAAGCCGGACTACCCGTGGGCTCAGCGCTACGCCGCCGAGCACGAACCCGCCGTCTCGCCCCAGAACGCCTGAGCAGGAGAACGATGCGCACCTCCCTGTGTGACACGCTCGGTATCGAGCACCCGATCCTGGGTTTCACCCCGTCCGAGCACGTGGCCGCGGCGCTGAGCCGGGCCGGCGGGTTCGGCGTGCTCGGCTGCGTGCGGTTCAACGACGCGGCCGAGCTGGACCGGGTGCTGGACTGGATGGACGCGAACACCGACGGCAAGCCGTACGGCGTGGACATCGTGATGCCGGCGAAGATCCCGGCCGAGGGCAGCTCGATGGACCTCGGCAAGATGATCCCGGACGAGCACCGCGCGTTCGTGGAGCGCACGCTCGACCAGCTCGGCGTGCCCGAGCTGCCGGACGACACGGACGAACGCGCCGGCGTGCTCGGCTGGCTGCACTCGGTGGCCAGGTCCCATGTGGAGGTCGCGCTCCGGCATCCGATCAAGCTGATCGCGAACGCGCTCGGCTCACCACCGGTGGACGTGATCGAGCAGGCGCACGCGCGCGGGGTGCCGGTTGCCGCGCTGGCAGGCAAGGCGGAGCACGCCGTGCGGCATGTCGACAACGGGGTGGATTTCGTTGTCGCACAAGGATATGAGGCCGGCGGGCACACCGGCGAGATCGCCTCCATGGTGCTGCTGCCGGAGATCGTGGACGCGGTCGGGGACCGGGCGCCGGTGCTCGCCGCCGGCGGTATCGGCTCCGGCAGGCAGATGGCCGCCGCGCTGGCGCTTGGCGCGTCGGGCGTGTGGATGGGCTCCTACTGGCTGGCCACCGAGGAGTACCTGCAGACCATGTCCGACTCCACGGCCATGCAGCGGGCGCTGCTGGACGCGGGCTCGTCGGACACCGTGCGCACCAGGATCTACACCGGGAAACCGGCCAGGCTGCTCAAGACCCGCTGGACCGAGGCGTGGTCCGCGCCGGACGCGCCTGACCCGCTGCCGATGCCCCTGCAGAACCTGCTGGTCTCGCACGCGCACAACCGGATCCACGAGGCGGACGACCCGTCCGTGGTGTCCATGCCGGTGGGCCAGATCGTCGGCAGGATGAACGAGGTCCGCCCGGTGGCCGAGATCGTCGAGGAGCTCCTCCGCGACTACGAAGCCACCCTTTCCCGCCTAGATAAGACTCGCTGAGGGTCGTGAGTGAAAAGTGTTGTCCCAGCAACACTTTTCACTCACGACCGGTGAGCAGCGCGTTCTGGTGGGAGCCGGGTGTCCGGCCGACGAAGCCGGTGAACACGGCGATGAACTCGCTGGGGTTCGCCCAGCCGCAGCGGTGCGCGGTCGCCGAGACGGACTCGCCCTTGGCCAGCAGCTCCAGGGCGTGCACCAGCCTGATGTGCGTGCGCCACTGGTGCACGGTGATGCCGAGCTCCCGCCGGCACAGGCGCAGCAGGGTGCGCGTGCTGGTACCGCTCGCGCGGGCGATTTCCCCGACGCTGTAACGGTTTCCCGGCTCGGCGAGCAACAGGTCCTCGACTGCGCGCAGCCGGTCGTCACGCGGCGCCGGCAGCAGCAGCGGCGGGTCCGGCACGGCGTGCAGCCGGTCCAGGGTGACCTGTTCCAGCCGGCGCCGCTCGGCCGCGCTCGCCGGCGGGTCTTCCACCAGGGTCAGGATCAGTTCCCGCAGCAACGGCGGCACCGCGATGATCGCGGGCGCCCCGGTCAGCCCGGGTTTGCGGAAGCCGGCCGGGAAGAGCAGCGTCCGCAGCACGGACGGGCCGAGCGCCAGGTGGGTGTGCTCGATCCCGGCCGGGATCCACACCGCGCGCTGGGCGGGGGCCACCCAGGTGCCCGCGGGGGTGGTCACGGACAGCACGCCGGAGGCGGCGTAGACCAGCTGGTTCCGGTCGTGCTGGTGCGGCTCGACCCGCTCCCCGGCGCGCAGCGGCCGCCCGCCCGGCACCAGTGGCTGACCGATTTCCGGCATAACTTGGCACTCTACCGCTAATAGGTCGCCACCGGCGGCGGTCAGGATCAAGGCATGACCGTTACCGCCGAGGCCGGCGTCCGTTCCCGCCGGGATCTGGTGGTGCTCACCGCCGGGCACCTGATCGACGACCTCTACCAGGGCGCCGTGCCGGCACTGGTGCCCTTCTTCGTGGCCGCGCACCAGTGGAGCTATGCGGAGGCGAGCGGGATCACCCTGGCCGCGACGCTGCTCTCCTCGGTGGTGCAGCCGGTGTTCGGGCTGCTCACCGACCGGCGGCCGATGCCGTGGCTGGTGCCGGTTGGCATGAGCGTGGCCGGCGCCGGGATCGGCCTGTCCGGGCTGACCTCCTCCTACCTGATGACCTGGCTGGCGATCGCGCTGTCCGGGCTGGGCGTCGCCGCCTATCACCCGGAGGCGGCCAGGCTGGCGCGGGTGGCCAGCAGGGGCAGCCACACCGCGATGAGCTGGTTCTCCGTGGGCGGCAGCACCGGTTTCGCGCTCGCGCCGGTCGCGGTGGCGCCGCTGCTGGAGACCTTCGGGGTGACCGCGACCTGGCCGCTGCTGGTGCCCGCGCTGGCCGGTGCGGCGCTGACCACGGTGCTGTTGCGCTCGACGCTGCGCGCCGCGCGTGCGGCCCCGCCGAAGCGACGGGCCGTCGAGCCCGTCCGCGACGACTGGCCCGCCTTCGCCAAGCTCACCGTGGTGATCATCGCCAGGTCGATCGCGGTCTTCGGGCTTGGCACCTTTCTCGCCCTGTTCGTTCAGCAGCGGCTGGCCGCGGGCGTGGTCACCGGTGAGGTCGCGCTCGTGCTGTTCTACGGCACCGGTGCGGTGGGCATCCTGTTCGGCGGCCGGTTCGCCGGCCGCTGGGGCCGGGCCGCCGTGCTGCGCGTCTCCTACGCGCTCGGCGTGCCGGCGATGGCGGGGCTGGCGCTGGTGCCGGGCCCGGTGATCTTCGGCTTCATCGTGGCCACCGCGCTGGCGCTGTTCGTGCCGTTCTCCCTGCACGTCACGCTCGGGCAGGACTACCTGCCGAACCGGGTCGGCACCGCCAGCGGGGTCACCCTCGGGCTGGCGGTCAGCGTCGGCGGGCTGGCCGCGCCGGTACTGGGCGGTCTCGCCGACGCCACCGGCCTCCGCACCGCGCTCGTCGTGCTGATCGCGATGCCGCTGCTCGCTGCGCTGATGTCGCTGCGGATTCCGGACATCGACCGCTAACGGCCGCGCACCAGCTTGCGTCCGAAGTAGACCAGCGCGCCGAACGCGAGCACCGCGCAGCCGGCGAGCACCGAGGACAGCGGCAGGCTGAAGGCGAGGACCACGCAGCCGGTCAGACCGAGCACGCAGACCAGCCTGCTGCCGCCGGTGCGCAGGGTGAGCGCGGACGCGTTGGCGATCGCGTAGTAGACGAGCACGGCGAACGAGGAAAACCCGATCACAGCACGGAGATCGGCCACCGACACCAGGATCGCGACGGTCACGCCGACCGCGACCTCGGCCCGGTGCGGCACCCCGAACCGCGGGTGCACCGCGGCCAGCGCGGTGGGCAGGTGCGCGTCCCTGGACATCGCCAGCACGGTCCTGGACACACCGAGCACCAGCGCCAGCAACGCGCCGAGCGCGGCCAGCGCGGCACCGGCGCGGACCACCGGGGCGAGCCAGGGCAGGGAGGTCCGGGAAACCGCGTACGCCAAGGGATCCGGCAGTTCGCCGAGCAGCAGCGGGCCGAGCTGGAACAGCAGGAAGACGGCCACCAGCGCGTAGACCGCCAGCGTTATGCCCAGTGCCAGGGAAATGGCGCGCGGGATGGTGCGGGCCGGGTCGCGGACCTCCTCGCCGAGCGTGGCGATCCGCGCGTAGCCGGCGAAAGCGAAGAACAGCAGCCCGGCCGCTTCCAGGACGCCGCCCGCGCTCGCACCGGGGAACGGGCTCAGCCGGCCGGGATGCGGGTCACCGGTGAAGGCGATCGCCACCACCGCGGCGGCCAGCACGGTCAGCGTGATGGTCACGATCAGCCGGGTCGCCTTCGCCGAACGCTGCACCCCCCGGTAGTTCACCGCGGTCAGCGCGAGCACCACGGCCACCGCGAGCACGGTCTGCCACAGCCGGTCCAGCCAGGGTGCCGCGTAGGCCGCCACGGTCAGCGCCATCGCCGCGCAGCTCGCCGTCTTGCCGGTGACGAAACCCCAGCCTGCCAGGTAGCCCCAGAATTCCCCGAGCCTTTCCCGGCCGTACACATAGGTTCCGCCGGAGGACGGATAGCGCGCGGCGAGCCTGGCCGACGAGTTCGCGTTGCAGTAGGCCACCACCGCGGCCAGTGCCAGCCCGATCAGCAGCCCGGATCCGGCCGAACGAGCCGCCGGGGCGAAGGCCACGAACACGCCCGCACCGATCATCGAACCGAGGCCGAGCACGGTCGCGTCCATGCTGCCCAGCCTGCGGGCGAGTTGATCTGCCGCCATGCTGCCGCCCTGCTTCGTCGTCTTCGAGGGGAAACCCGTGCGGCCCTACCCTAAGCTCAGTCGTCGTGCACGCACGCTCAGAACCTACTGTTCATCCCGCGGACGGCCCGGTGCGGGACGGAATCCCGGAACACGGCCGGATTCCGCGCTACTACGCGGTGAAGGTCGAGCTGCTCGAATTGATCGCCGAGCTCGGCGAGAACGCCGTGCTGCCCACCGAACGCGAGCTGTGCGAGCGCTTCGACGTGTCCAGGGCGACCGTGCGCCAGGCGGTGAGCGAGCTGGTGCTGGAGGGCAGGCTGCGCCGGCGGCAGGGCAGCGGCACCTTCGTCGCCGGGCCGAAGCTGGTGCAGCCGCTGGCGCTGGTGAGCTACACGGAGGGGCTGCGGCAGCAGGGCATCGAACCCGGCCGCACGCTGATCACGCTGGAGCGGCGGCCTGCGGACCGCGGACTCGCGACGGAGCTGAAGATCGAGCCGGGGGAGGAGGTGGTGCACATCGAACGGGTGCTGCTGGCCGATCTCGAGCGGGTCGGCCTGGAGTCGACTTATCTCACCGCGGCCCAGTTTCCTACCCTGCTCGACGTGTTCGACCCCAAGGAGTCCCTCTACGCCTGCCTTCGCGAGCGGCTCGGGGTGAAGTTCGCCGGTGCCGAGGAACGGATGGAGACGGTGCTGGCCACGCCGCGGGAGGCGCTGCTGATCGGCACCAACCCGGCGCTGCCGATGCTGCTCATGCACCGCGTCTCCTGGGGCCCGGACGGCACGCCCTTCGAGCGGGTCCGCTCGCTCTATCGCGGCGACCGGTTCAGCTTCATGACCCGCCTTGGCCCGCTCTGAACGGGCGACGACGGATTAAGGTCACAAAACGGTAACTCATCCGGTCCAATATTCCGGGGCGGTTAACCCGGCGTTGCCCATCGGTCCACCGGATGTTCGCCGCCGCGGGCGAACGTGTGCGGCGTGCGAATACTCATCGTTGGCGGCGGCGTGCTCGGCACCATGCACGCCTGGCAGGCCGTGGAACGCGGCCATGACGTGGTGCAGCTCGAACGCGAACCCGAAGCCAGAGGGGCTTCGGTGCGCAACTTCGGCCTGGTCTGGGTCGGCGGCAGGGCGTCCGGTGCGGAACTGGACACCGCGCTGCGGGCGCGCACCCTGTGGGCCGGTATCGGTGCCCGCGTGCCCGGCCTGGGCTTCCGCGCGAACGGCTCGCTGACCGTGCTGCGCACCGAAGCCGAGCACGCGGTCGCCGGCGAGGTCGTGGCCGGGGCGGAGGCCGCCGACCGCGGCTTCAAACTGCTCGACGCCACCGAGACCCGCCAGCTCAACCCCGCGCTGCGCGGCGACTTCCTCGGCGCACTGTGGTGCGACCGGGACGCCGCGGTGGAACCGAGGGTGGCCCAGCCAGCCCTGCGCGCCGCGCTGGCCGAGACCGGCCGTTACCGCTGGCTGCCCGGCCGCGAAGTCCGCGATCTGACCGGGCACGGGGTTCCCGGTGTTCGCGGTGTTCATGATGACCGCGGTGAACGGCACGAGGCGGACCTGGTGCTGTTGTGCACCGGAGCCTGGCTCGGCGGCCTGGCCCGCGAGCTGACCGAAGACCTGCCGGTCCGCCGGGTCCGGCTGCAGATGGCGCAGACCGAGCCGCTCGGCGAGCCGCTCACCACTTCCGTCGCCGACGGCGACAGCTTCCGCTACTACCCGGCCTATCGCGGCCCGGCGTTGGACGCGCTGAACCGCGAGCAGCCGCAGCGAGGGGTCGCGGCCACCGAAGCCATGCAGCTGCTCATGGTGCAGCGCGCGGACGGCGGCCTGACCGTCGGCGACACGCACGGCTACCAGGAGCCGTTCCCGTTCGACCTGGACGAAGCACCCTACGACCACCTGCGCGCGGTCTCCGAGGCACTGCTCGGCCGTCCGCTGCCCCCGATCCGCCGCCGGTGGGCGGGGATCTACGCGCAGACCACCGACCCGGAGCGGGTGGTGCACCGCGCCGAAGTCGCACCGGGCACCTGGCTGATCACCGGGCCGGGCGGGCGGGGCATGACCTGCGCGCCGGCCATCGCCGAAGACACTGCCGAGGAGGCGGGACTGTGAACACCGAGCACACCGAACTTGCCGTACTGGACATGGCCGGCACCACCGTTGCCGACGACGGACTGGTCGAACTCGCCTTCACCGCGGCGATCGACGCGGCCGGAGTGTCCGAAACAGACGATCGTTACCAGGGCATGCTCAGCTACGTCCGGGACACCATGGGGCAGTCGAAGATCACCGTGTTCCGCGCGCTGCTGGACGACGAGCAGCTCGCGCAGCGGGCCAACACCGAGTTCCAGCAGACCTACGAGAAGCTGATCGCGGACGGCCGGTGCGCGCCGATCCCCGGTGCCGAAGCGGCCATCCGCGCACTGCGGGAGGCCGGGGTCAAGGTGGTGCTGAGCACCGGGTTCGCCCCGGCCACCCAGCTCGCCATCCTGGACGCGCTCGGCTGGCACGAACTGGCCGACTTCGCGCTGGCGCCCGGCGAAGGTGTGCGCGGGCGCCCCTATCCCGACCTGGTGCTGGCCGCCGCGCTGCGCGCCGGGGTGAGCGACGTCCGCGCGATCGCGGTCGCCGGGGACACCCCGACGGACGTCCGCGCCGGGCTGAGCGCTGGTGCCTCGGTGGTGGCCGGGGTGCTCACCGGGGCCGGCAGCCGCGAGCAGTTCGAAGGCGCCGGCGCTACCCACGTTCTCGACTCCGTCCGTGATCTGCCCGAACTGCTGAGGAAGGGCAACTGATGAGATCCAAGACGCTCGCGCTGGTCGGGCTGCTGGCCGTAGTGCTCGCCGGTTGTGGCGGTACCGCCGGCGGCTCGGCAGAGAACACCGTCACGCTGTACACAGTGGACGGTCTGGAAGACTGGTACACCAAACGTTTCGAGGAGTTCAAGGCGCAGACCGGGATCACCGTGCAGGTGGTCACGGCGGGCTCCGGCGAGGTTGCTTCCCGGGTGGAGCGGGAGAAGGCCAACCCGCAGGCCGACGTGCTGGTGACGCTTCCCCCGTTCATCCAGCGGGCGGCCGCGGCCGGAGTGCTCACGCCGTCCGCGATCGCCGGGGTGGACCAGGTGCCGGCTCCGTTGCGCGACCAGCAGGGCCGCTACGCCGCGATGGTCGACAACCACCTCGACTTCATCTACCACCCGGGCCAGGCCGGTCCGCCGCCGCGCACCTGGGACGACCTGCTCGACCCGCGGTTCCAGGGCAAGATCCAGTACTCCACCCCCGGTGAGGCCGGGGACGGCACCGCGGTGCTGCTGCTCCTGCAGCACGTGCTCGGCGAGCAGGGCGCGCTGGACTACCTCGCCAGGCTGGAGGCGAACAACGTCGGGCCGTCCTCGTCCACCGGCAAGCTGCAACCCAAGGTGGCCAAGGGCGAGCTGGCGGTGGCCAACGGCGACGTGCAGATGAACCTCGCCGAACTGGACTCGGGCGGCGGCGGCTTCGAGCTCTTCTTCCCAGCCGACGCGAACGGGAAGCGGACCACCCTTTCGCTGCCGTACTACGCCGGTCAGGTCACCGGCGGTCCGCACGCGGACAACGCGAAGAAGCTGCTGGACTTCCTCTTCTCGGCCGAGGTGCAGGCGAAAACCCTGGAGGCATACGGCACCCCGACCCGTGCCGACGTCACCACCGACGGGCCGCAGGCGCGGAAGGTGCAGGCGGTGCTGGACGGGGTCGAGGTCTGGCAGGCCGACTGGACCGCGGTGCTCGGCAGGCTGGACGCCGACCTCGCCGCCTACAAGAAGGCCGTGGGCCGGTGACTCCCGCGGTCGAGCTGCGCGACCTGTCGGTCCATTTCGGACAGACCTTGGCGCTGTCCCGGCTCAACCTGACCGTGCGCCGGGGCGAGACGATGGCCCTGCTCGGCCCTTCCGGGTCCGGGAAGTCGACCGCGCTGAAGGCGCTGGCCGGGTTCGTCCGGCCCAGCACGGGACGGGTGCTGCTCGACGGCACCGACGTGACCGGCCTGCCGCCGTACCGCCGGGGTCTCGGCGTGGTGGTGCAGAGCTACGCGTTGTTCCCGCATCTGCGCGTGGCCGACAACGTCGCCTTCGGCCTGCGGGCGCGGAAACTGCCGCGGGCGCAGGTGGCCGACCGGGTGCGGGAAGTGCTCGAGCTGGTCGGCATGGGCGGGTTCGCGCGCCGGTTCCCGCGCCAGCTCTCCGGCGGCCAGCAGCAGCGGGTGGCCATCGCCAGGGCGCTGGCCATCCGGCCGAAGGTGCTGCTGCTGGACGAGCCGCTGTCCGCACTGGACGCCGCGCTGCGCGAGGAGCTGGTGGCCGAGCTGCTCCGGCTGCGCGCCGAACTGCCGGACACCACGCTGATCTACGTCACGCACGACCAGAGCGAAGCGCTCGCGCTGGCCGACCGGATCGCGGTGCTGGCCGACGCGCGACTGGTCGAGGAAGGCCCGGCCGAACGGTTGTACCACCGGCCGGAAACCGAGTTCACCGCCGGTTTCCTCGGCGCGTCCAACCTGATCCCCGCCGAGCTGCTCCATGAAGGCGGGGCCGAGTTGGTCGCGGTGCGGCCGCACCGGATCGCGGTGCACGCCGACCCGGCCACCGGGGCGTTGACCGCGCGGCTGGTCGGCGTGCGGTGGCGCGGCAGCGACTACCGGCTGGAGCTGGAGCTGGCGACCCCGGCGGGGCCGCGCCGCATCCGCGCGGACGTGCCGGAGGTGGCCGGGCTGCCCGCGGTTGGCACCGCGGTCGGACTGTCCATTCCGGACGGTTGCACGCTGGTCCCGGCCGGTCTCCGATGACCGCCGAGGTTTTGTCGCGGGCCCCGCGGCAGGCGCCCCGCCCGGAGTCCCCGCCGGGGCGCCCGCTCCGGTGGGTCTGGCTGCTGCCGCCGCTGGTGGTGCTGCTCGGCTTCTTCGGCTACCCGCTGGTGCTGGTGGTCCGCCAGTCGCTGCTGTCCGGCAGCGGCGAGTTCGGATTCTCGGTGTGGCGCGAAGTGGTCACCTCGGCCGAGTTCGCGGACGCGGTCTGGCGGACGATCTCGCTCGCGCTCGGCACCACCGCGGGCTGCGTCCTGCTGGGCACCTTCCTGGCACTGGTGATCGCCTTCGTGCCGTTTCCCGGCGCCCGCCTGCTGTCCAGGCTGGTGGACACGGTGCTCGCCTTCCCGTCCTTCCTGATCGCGCTCGCGTTCACCTTCCTCTACGGCGGGGCCGGCGTACTGGGCGCACTGTTCGGCACCTCGGGCGGTTTCCTCTACTCGCCGTGGGGCGTGCTGCTCGCGGAGATCACCTTCTACACCCCGTTCGTGCTGCGGCCCGCGCTGGCCGCGTTCGGCCAGGTCTCCGGCGCGCAGCTGGACGTGGCGGCCAGCCTTGGCGCGCGGCCGTGGCGGGTGCTGCGGCAGGTGGTGCTCCCGGAGGCACTGCCCGCGCTGGCCTCCGGTGCCTGCCTGACCATGCTGCTGGCCGCCAGCGAGTTCGGCATCGTGCTGTTCACCGGCGCCAAGGACGTGCTCACCCTGCCGATCCTGGTCTACAGCAAGGGAATCGTCACAGGGGAGTACTCGGCGGCCTGCGTGGTCGCGGTGGTCAATGTGCTGCTGTCGATGACGCTGTACGGCGTGTACCGCTGGGCCGTGTCGAAGGGAGAACGCCGTGCTGCTGTGGACCCGGCGTAGCAAGCTGCTGGCCTGGGCCGTGTTCGCGGTGCTGTTCACCGTGATCGTGCTGGCCCCGCTGGTGATGATCGTGCTCGCGTCGGTGGCGGGCTCGTGGACCGGGGCGCTGCCCGGCGCGCTGACCGGGGCGCATTTCGCCGAGGCGCTCTCCGGCGAGAACCTGGCCAGCCTGTCGGTCAGCGTGCAGACCGGGCTGATCGCGTCCGCGGGCTCGGTGCTGCTCGGCACCTGGGGCGCGCTGGCCGTGCCCGAGGTGTCCCGGGTTCCACCATGGCTGCGGCGGATCGTGGACACCGTGTTCCACCTGCCGATCGCGGTGCCCTCGGTGGTGCTCGGGCTCGGCCTGCTGGTCGCGTTCAGCGGGCCGCCGCTGATCCTGAACGGCACCCGCTGGATCGTGCTGCTCGGGCACCTGATGATCGTGCTGCCGTTCAGCTACAGCACGGTCTCCGCCGCGGTCTCCCGTGCCGACCCGCTGCTGGCGCAGGCCGCGGCCAGCCTCGGCGCGCCGCCGGCGATGGTGCTGCTGCGGGTCCGGCTGCCGGTGCTGCTGCCCGCGATGTCCGCCTCGGCCGGGCTGGCGCTGGCGATGTCGATGGGGGAGCTGGGCGCGACCATGATGCTGTACCCGCCGGACTGGCGGACCCTGCCGGCCGGGATCTTCGCGCTGACCGCACGCGGGCAGGTCTTCCTCGCCTCGGCCAGCACGGTGTTGCTGCTGGTGGTGACCCTGGCCGGGCTGGTCGCGGTCGGGCTGCTGCGCGGGCGCACCGCGGAAAGGTGAGCCGTGGTGCAACCCGATCCGGTGCCGGGTCCGTCTTCGAGGGCATGAACTGGAAAACAACGCTCGCTGGCGCAGGACTGGTCCTGATCGCGGGGACGGCCTGTGCCAGCCCAGCCAACGGAAACCTGCCCGCTCAGGCTCCTCCGGAGATGTCCGGTGGCCAGGGTGTCTCGCCGGCGCCGCCGAGCTCGGCACCCGGTGAGGAGCCCCGACCGGCACCGCCGCTGCCCAGCGCACCAGGTCAGCCGGTGCAGCCGCCGCCGGACGCCGCGGCGGCCCCGCTGCCGGCCGCCCAGCTGGACGCGAACGCGTTGCCGGAAAGCTATCCGAAGCAGCTCAGCACCGTCGGGGACGGCCGCACGCTGACCATCAAGGCCGAGGAAGGCGGCTGTGGCAAGGCCAGCGCGGAGATCAAGGACCAGAACCCGCAACGGGTGGTGCTGAACCTGGTGGAGACCACGCCGTCCACCAAGCAGATGTGCACAATGGACATCCGCTACCCGGTGCTGAACGTGCAACTCGCCGAGCCGCTCGGCCAGCGGGTCGTGGAGTTGCACAGCGAGCAGCGCAAGAGCTGACCTACTCTTGAGTAATGAACGCACGACAGGTCTCGGTGACGAAAACGATCGCCACCTCACCGGAGAAGATCTTCGAGCTGCTCACCGACCCGGCTCAGCATCCGGTGATCGATGGCTCCGGCTCGGTGCGGGCCGCCCGACCAGGCGGCCCGCACCGGCTCGAGCTGGGCTCGAAGTTCGGCATGGACATGAAGCTCGGCGCCTCGTACAAGATCCTGAACACCGTGGTCGAGTACGAGGAGAACAGGCTCATCGCCTGGCGCCACTTCAACGGCCACCGCTGGCGCTGGGCGCTGAAGCCGCTGGAGAACGGCCACACGGAAGTCACCGAGACTTTCGACTGGTCCACCGCCAGGACGCCATGGCTGATCGGCCTCAGCTGGTTCCCCAAGCAGAACAAGCAGGGCATCGAGCGCACCCTCGCCAACCTGGCGCAGATGTTCCCTCCCTGACCTCGTGAGTGAAAAGCGTTGCTCCGGCAACACTTTTCACTCACGACGTCTGAGCTGCGGAAACGTCGGCTAGCTGCGGAAGCTGACCTGCAGCAGTGGCTCCGAGGTGGCTTCGAAGAAGTCGTTGCCCTTGTCGTCGATCACGATGAACGCGGGGAAGTCCGCCACCTCGATCTTCCACACCGCCTCCATGCCGAGCTCGGCGTACTCCAGCACGTCCACCTGCTTGATGCAGTCCTGCGCCAGCCGCGCGGCCGGGCCACCGATCGAGCCGAGGTAGAACCCGCCGTGCTCGCGGCAGGCCGCGGTCACCTTCTTCGACCGGTTGCCCTTCGCCAGCATCACCAGCGAGCCACCGGCAGCCTGGAACTGCTCCACGTAGGAGTCCATCCGGCCCGCTGTGGTCGGCCCGAACGAGCCGGAGGCGTAGCCCTCGGGGGTCTTCGCCGGACCCGCGTAGTACACCGGGTGGTCCCGCAGGTACTGCGGCATCGGCTCGCCGGCGTCCAGCCGTTCGGCGATCTTGGCGTGCGCGATGTCCCTGGCCACCACCAGCGGCCCGGTCAGCGACAGCCTGGTCTTCACCGGCAGCCGGGACAGCTGGGCGCGGATCTCGTCCATCGGCCGATTCAGGTCCACCTCGACCACCTCCTCGGACAGCTCGTCCCCGGTGACCTCCGGCAGGAACCGCGCGGGGTCCCGCTCCAGCTGCTCGATGAACACCCCGTCGGCGGTGATCTTCGCCTTGGCCTGGCGGTCCGCCGAACAGGACACCGCGACCCCGACCGGACAGGACGCGCCGTGCCTCGGCAGCCGGATCACCCGCACGTCGTGGCAGAAGTACTTGCCGCCGAACTGCGCGCCGATGCCGAAGTTCCTGGTCAGCTCCAGCACCTGCTGTTCGAGGTCCACATCGCGGAACCCGTGGCCCAGCGCGGAACCCTCGCGCGGCAGGTCGTCCAGGTACCTGGCGGACGCCAGCTTCGCGACCTTGAGGTTGAACTCCGCGGACATCCCGCCGACCACGATCGCCAGGTGGTACGGCGGGCAGGCCGCGGTGCCGAGGCCGCGCAGCTTCTCGTCCAGGAACTTGGCCAGCCGCTTGGGGTTCAGCACCGCCTTGGTCTCCTGGTACAGGAAGGTCTTGTTCGCGCTGCCGCCGCCCTTGGCCATGAACAGGAACTCGTACGAAGGAGAACCACCAGCAGTGTCATCCTTGTGGTACAGCTCGATCTGCGCGGGCAGGTTGGTGCCGGTGTTGCGTTCCTCCCAGAAGTTCACCGGGGCCATCTGCGAGTACCGCAGGTTCAGCTGCTGGTAGGCGTCGAACACGCCCCGCGCCAGCGCTTCCTCGTCGTTGCCGCCGGTCAGCACGCCCTCGCTGCGCTTGCCGAGCACGATCGCGGTGCCGGTGTCCTGGCACATCGGCAGCACCCCGCCCGCCGAGATCGCGGCGTTGCGCAACAGATCCATCGCGACGAACCGGTCGTTGCCGCTGGCCTCCGGGTCGTCCACGATGGCGCGCAGCTGCGCCAGATGTGACGAACGTAACAGGTGCTGGATGTCGGTGATCGCGGTGCGGGCCAGCGCGGTCAGCGCCGCCGGCTCGACTTCGAGGAACTTCCGGCCCGCCGCTTCGACGACGCGCACGCCGTCCGGGCTGACGAGCCGGTACTCGGTGTGGTTGTCCTTGGCCAGCGGCAGGACTTCGGTGTGCTGAAAAGTGGTGGTGGCAGGCGGTTCGGCAGGCACAGCGCGGGCTCCCTTGCACGCGAATTCGGTGCCACGACCGTACCTTGTGCCGGTTTCACCGCTGAGAGTGCCGCGAAATGTCGGAAGGCCGGGCCCACCCCGACGGACCCGACCTTCCGGGGAGTGCGATCGGGTGCGAACACCCATCGCGAAGCGCTGCTACCCCAGCGCGAAGACGTCAGTTCTGAAAAACGCCGACTCCGACCGTCTCGTGACCCAGGTCATAAGTCAACGCTGCCGAACGGGTAATCCTGACCGGCGACCCACAGTGACGTGGTTGCAGTGACGTGGTTCCTGCACTCCGCCCGGAACCGGGGTGGTTCCGGGCGGAGCCGCCGAGCGACTAGCTGGCGTAGGCGCGGAGCCGGTCGGCCCGCTCGCCCTGGCGCAGCTTGGACATGACCTCGCGCTCGATCTGGCGCACCCGCTCGCGGGACAGGCCGAAGTGCTTGCCGATCTGGTCCAGCGTGCGCGGCTGGCCGTCGTCGAGGCCGTAGCGCAGCCGGATTACGTGCTGCTCCCGGTCGTCCAGGGTGGCCAGCACCCGGCGCAGATCGTCCTGCAGCAGACCGGAAATGACCGCGCTCTCCGCGTCGGTGGCCTCGGAGTCCTCGATGAAGTCCCCGAGCGGCGCGTCTTCTTCGGTGCCCACCGGCATGTCCAGGCTTACCGGGTCACGGGCGTGGTCGAGCAGGTCGCTGACCTTTTCCGCCGCGATGCCCGATTCGGCCGCCAGCTCCTCATTGGTCGCCTCGCGGCCGAGCTGCTGGTGCAGATCGCGCTTGATCCTGGCCAGCTTGTTCACCTGTTCCACCAGGTGGACGGGCAGCCGGATGGTGCGCCCCTGGTCGGCCATCCCCCTGGTGATGGCCTGGCGGATCCACCAGGTGGCGTAGGTGGAGAACTTGAACCCCTTGGAGTAGTCGAACTTCTCCACCGCGCGGATCAGACCCAGGTTCCCCTCCTGGATCAGGTCCAGCAGCGGCATGCCGCGACCGGTGTACCGCTTGGCCAGCGACACCACCAGGCGCAGGTTCGCCTCGAGCAGGTGGTTTTTCGCCACCTTGCCGTCGCGCACCAGCGCCTTCAGCTCGGTGCGGCGCTTCGGCGTCGCCTTGGGCGTGCCGGCCTCGGTGTCGAGCATGTGCTGGGCGAACACGCCCGCCTCGATCCGCTTCGCCAGCTCGACCTCGTCCGAGGCGCTGAGCAGCGCGGTCTTGCCGATACCGTTGAGGTACACGCGCACGAGGTCGGCGGCGGGGCTCTGGGCGTCGAGATCGGCGTCTACGTTGGGTAACGTGGACGTGGCGGTCTCGATCGCGGGCTCGGGGGCGGGCTGTGGGATCGCGCGCCGGCGGATCCCGCGCGTCTCGCGCTCGAGGGTCTGGACGGACATTTGCTGCCTCCCCGGTCACGGGCTGACGTGTTGTTGCGTCACGCCGACTGTGCGTCGCGTCACGAGAGCCTGTGGAGTTCCCGTACCGCGAGTCCAGCTTGCTGGCTGGACATCTTGGTCAACGCTGGGGTCTTCCGAATCGTTCCCGCGTCTCACAGGAGATGACGGATGCCGACAGTGCAAGGTTGCTCCACCAAGGCTGAGCTTTTGCTGAGAACGAGACGAATTCCCCGATCGGTTGTGACGCAAGGATGTGATCCGGGTGGGCTCAGGGCCCGTGAGTGGTTCAGACCGTCGGGCTAGATCTTCCCGTTACACCTCTACGAGCACCGTGAACGGGCCGTCGTTGACGCTCCGTACCGCCATCATTGCGCCGAATGTGCCAGTGCTCACGGTGGCGCCGCGGGCCCGCAGTTCGGCGACCACGCTCCGCACCAGCGGTTCGGCCGCTTCCGGCCTGGCAGCGGCGGTCCACGATGGACGACGTCCTTTTCGCGTGTCGCCGTAGAGGGTGAATTGGCTCACCACCAGCAAGGGGGCACCGGTGCTGGCGCAGGACTGCTCGTCGCGCAGTATCCGCAGCTCGTGCAGTTTCCGGGCCATCGTGGCCGCCTTCTCCGCCGTGTCGTCGGCGTGAATTCCCAGCAGTACCAACAAACCCGGCTCGGTGATGGCACCGACTGTGGCGTCTTCGGCGTCTCCGGCGTCCTGATCGGTGACGCTCGCCTCGGTGACCCTGGCCACCACCGCCCTCATGCCGGCCGCAACATGCCGTGCCGCACCAGCTCGCGGACCATCGGCAGGGCGGCCGCGGTCAGTTCGTCGACCGGCTGTCCGTGCCCGGCGGCGAGCAGGCCCAACAGGTCCGAGAGTGGCAGCGCGCCGCGGCATCCTGCCAATAACGCGGTGGCCAGCTCGTCCACTTCGTGCTGCCAGCCGGGTCCGTCGGTGCGGTGCAGCCGTCGCACGGTGGTCTGCCAGCCTTCGTCGCCGGGGGAGTCCACTCGCTCCAGCAGCACCGTGGGCGGCACCACGAACCGGGTTTTGAGTAATGCATCGGCAGTGTCCCCACCGCCCCCGCTGGACCGCAGCCAGTCCACCCGGTCCAACCAGGCACCGGCCTCGGCGCCCAGCGGGTCGTCGTAGGCCTGGCGGAGGTCCTCGCAGACCACCGTCGGCGCGGCTGCGTCGGTGCGGCGCAGGGTGACGAACCCGAAGCCGACGCCCTCCACCCCGCCGTGGGCGAACCAGTCCAGCCAGGCGGCGGCCTTGGCGCGGCCACGCGGCGAGCGCGGGTCGATGCCGGCGTCACGCAGCCAGGTGCCGACATACAGGCCGGGATCGGCGACATCGCGCTGCACGAACCAGGCGTCGACGCCCGGCGGCAGCCAGCGCTGCACCCGGTCGGCCCAGTCCTCGCCCTTGACGTGCAGCCAGGACGCGAGCAGCTGGCCGATGCCGCCTTCGTTCAGGAAACCGGGCAGCTGGCGCACCACCAGCGCGCTGGCGTCGTCCCCGGCGAGCCCGGAGTCGCGGTACACGTAGTCCACCCGCGGCGGCCCCACCACGAACGGCGGATTGCAGACGATCTGGTCGAACCGGCGCCGGGCCACCGGCGCGAACCATTCACCGCGCAGCAGCTCCACGTCCAGCCCGTTGAGCAGGAAGGTCGCCTCGGCCAGTGCGAGCGCCCTGGCCGAGACATCAGTGGCGGTGATCCGGCCGGCGTGCCTGGCCGCGTGCAGGGCCTGCACCCCGTTGCCGGTGCCGAGGTCGAGCAGGGTGCCCACCGGCCGCCGGGTGGTGGCCCTGACCAGGCTCAGCGACGCGTGCCCGACGCCAAGCACGTGATCCGCCGGTACCTCGCCGCCGAGCTGGTCGGAGTCCAGGTCGGAGAGCACCCACCAGTAGCCATCGTCGTCCCCGTGCGGGCGCACGTCGAGCCCGGCGCGCAGGCCGCCTTCCCCGGCGCGGACCAGGCCGGCCTGCCCGGCTTCCGTCAACGACAACGGCGACAGCGCGGCCGCCACCTCGGTCTCCGGCTCGGTGCCGCCGAGCAGGAACAGCCGGATCAGCGTGCCGGCCGCGCCCGCGTCGGCGGTGGCGCGGTAGGCCAGCTCCGGCTCGCCGCGGCCGAGCGCCGCGTGCGCGGCACCGCCGAGGATCTCCAGCACGCCGTCGGCGTGATATCCGGCACGCAGGAACGCTTCGCGCAACCGCGCGCACAACTCGGCAGACAACTTCGGCAGGTCACTGGTCACGGTCGGTGATCCTTCCAGATGCCGGCGAAGACGGCCTGCACCGCAGGTTGTGGTCAGATGGTCGGGTGACCGACGGCCTGTTCTCCTCACTCGACGCACTGCTGCCCGGCTTGGAAGAGCTGTACATCGACCTGCACCGGCACCCGGAGCTGTCCTTCGCGGAGACGAGGACGGCCGCGAAGCTGGCCGAACGGCTGACCACCGCGGGCTACCAGGTGCACACCGGGGTCGGTGGCACCGGTGTGCTCGGCGTGCTGCGCAACGGTCCGGGGCCGACCGTGCTGCTGCGGGCCGACATCGACGCGCTGCCGGTGGAGGAGAAGACCGGCCTCGACTACGCCAGCACGGTGCGGACGACCGGCCAGGACGGCCGCGAGGTGCCGGTGATGCACGCCTGCGGGCACGACATGCACGCCACCTGGCTCTCCGGCGCGGCCGCGCTGCTCGCCGCGCACCGCGACACCTGGTCGGGCACCCTGCTGGTGGCCTTCCAGCCCGCCGAGGAGGTGGGCGCGGGTGCCGCGGCGATGGTCCGCGGCGGGGTGCTCGAGCTGGGTGGTCGCCCGGACGTGGTGCTCGGCCAGCACCTGGCGCCGGGGCCGGCGGGCTGGGTGCTGACCAGGCCCGGTGTGCTGATGGCCGCCACCGACGCGCTCCGCGTCACCCTGCACGGCCGCGGCGGACACGCTTCGCGTCCGGAGAGCACGGTGGACCCGGCGGTGCTGGCCGCGTCCGTGGTGCTCCGGTTGCAGAGCGTGGTGGCCAGGGAGGTCTCCGCGACCGAGTCGGCCGTGGTCACCGTCGGCTCGGTGCACGTGGGCACCACCCACAACGTGATCGCCGACCACGCCACCCTGGAGATCAACATCCGCACCTTCGACGAGCAGGTCCGGACCAGGGTGCTGGCCGCGGTGGAGCGGATCGTGCGCGGCGAGGCGGCCGTGGCGGGCTCACCGCAACCGCCGGACTTCGAGAGCCTCGGCGTCTTCCCGGTCACCGCCAACGACGAGGACGCGAACGCGAAACTGACCGACGCCTTCCGCGGGCACTTCGGTGCCGAGCGGACCATGGAAGCCCCGCTGGTCACCGGCAGCGAGGACTTCAGCGAGTACGGCCGCGCCGCCGGCGCGCCATCGGTGTTCTGGCTGGTCGGCGGGATGGACCCGGAGACGGTGCTGGCCGCGGTCGCGGCCGGGCGGTTCGAGCAGGACGTCCCGTCCAACCACTCGCCGCTGTTCGCGCCGGTGCTCCATCCCACCCTGCGGACCGGGGTGGAGACACTGGTCGTCGGTGCGGTGAACTTCCTTGGCGTGCCCAGGGTGTCGGGGGAGCCCGGCCAGTGAGACGATGGACGCAGGAGGTGGTGTCGTGAGCGACCGCGCACCCGAAGCTCGGGACGTCGCCCCGGTGCTGATCACCGAGGCCGCGCCCTCCTACGACGAGCAGTACGCCGCTCGCAAGCGCAAGTACGTGCTGATGATGGGGCTGCGTTTCCCCTGCCTGATCCTGGCCGGCATCTTCTACCACACCTGGTGGCTGGCGCTGGCCTTCATCGTGCTGTCCATCCCGCTGCCCTGGATGGCGGTGCTGATCGCCAACGACCGTCCGCCGCGCAAGGCGGAGGAGGTCAACCGGTACCAGTACGAGGCGAAGGCGCTGGAACAACGCGAGCACCGGGTGATCGACGGCTAGCTCAAGGCTGGGCGCCGACCTTCCGCACGGCCTGCGCGCCGAGGCGCACCCCCGCCCGCAAAGTGTCCACTGTGGACTTCCCGGCCAGCAGGGCGGTGAGCACCCCGGCGTCGAACGCGTCCCCGGCACCGGTCGAGTCCACGCATTCGGCCGGTTCGGCGGGCACCGAGCTCAGCCCGCCGGCGTCCACCCAGGCCGCACCGTCCAGGCCGGCCGTGACCACCACCGCGCCGACCGTGCCCAGCAGCGCCTTCGCCGCGGCGGGGTCCGCGGAGCCGGTCAGCGCCCGCAGCTCGTCCTGGTTGGGCATCAGCAGGTCCACCCCGCGAACGTCATCGAGGAATCCCGCGGGATCGGTGAGCAGCGCGGCGGCCTGCGGGTCGACCGAGGTGCTCAGCCCGGCCCGCTTCGCCGCGGCCAGCGCGGCCAGCCCGGCGGGCCGCGAGGACGGGTCCAGCAGCACATAGCCGGACAGGTGCAGATGCGCCGCGCCGGCCAGCACGCCGGGGTCGACGTCGGCGGGGCTGAACCGCGCGTTCGCCCCGCGGTCGGGCAGCATGGTGCGCTGCCCGTCGCCGTCCACCAGCACCACCACGCAGCAGGTGGCCGCATCCTCGTCCACCGCGAAGGCGCAGCGGACGCCCGCGTCCTCCAGTTCCGAGCGCACCAGCCTGCCGCCCGCGTCATCGCCGATGCGGGCGATCAGCGTGGTTTCGGCCGCCTGCGAGCTCAGCCAGCGTGCGGTGTTCGCGCCCGCGCCGCCACCGGCGAAGCGCACCTTGGCGCGGGCGTCCCCGCCGTACACGATCGGCCCGTCGTGCTGTGCCACCACGTCCAGGCCGGCGTCGCCGACCACCACGATCCTCACGAGAGCTCCACCGCAACTTCGGCGGCCAGCCGCACGTTGGACACCACCAGCGCCTCGTTGGCGTCCAGGCTCACCCCGCCGCTCGCGGTGTGGAAGTGCTCCAGCAGCACCGGCGTCACGTCCGAGCCGTGCACGTCCTTGCTGCGCAGCAACTCCAGCCCCTCTTCGAGCAGCCGGTCGTGCAGCGATCTGTCCATTTCGGACTCTTCGGGGACCGGGTTCGCCAGCAGCACCCCCGAGGACGAGGTACGCCGGTGCGCGGCCACCACGGCGGCCGCGCTCGCCGCGTCCTCCACCCGCCACGGCACCGGGTGGCCCGACGAGCGGAGGTAGAACGCCGGGAAGTCGTCGGTGCGGTAACCCAGCACCGGCACCGAGTTGGTCTCCAGCACCTCGAGCGTGGCGGCGATGTCCAGCACCGACTTGACCCCGGAGCAGACCACCACGGTCGGCACCGCGGCCAGCACGCCGAGGTCGGCCGACACGTCCCAGCTCAGCTGCGCCGGTGCTGAATCTGCGCCGGAACGAAAAGCGTGTTCCGGCGCGTGCAGCGCCTCCGGCCCTCGCGGACGTGCGCGATGGTCGCCCGTCCGAGCCTGCGGCAGATGCACACCGCCCAGTCCGCCGGTGCCGAACACGCCGATCCCGGCCGCCGCGGCCAGTGCCGAGGTCGAGGCCACCGTGGTCGCGCCGGACCGGCCGAGCCCGACCGCCGGGCCGAGGTCGCGCAGGGACAGCTTGTCCAGCCCGGCGTCCTCGGCGCACACGCGTTCCAGCTCGGCGGGGGACAGGCCGATCAGCGGCCGCCCGTCCAGCACCGCAATGGTCGCCGGTACCGCGCCCGCCTCCCGGACGGTCCGCTCCAGCCGGCGGGCCACCTCCAGGTTGCGGCCGGCGGGCAGGCCGTGCGAGAGCAGGGTGCTTTCCAGCGCCACCACGGGACGGCCGTCGCGGACGGCGTCGGCGATCTCCTCGGCGGGGAAAAGTCGGGGCTGTTCGGTCACAAGTGGACATCCTGACCGATCGGGCGGTCCCGTCCGGCGCCGGGTCCAGCCGCCCCCGGCTTCAGCGGCCGAACTGCCAGCGCGTCGGAGATTCGCCGAAGTACCGCTCGTCCAGGCCGAACGCCCACCGCGGCCGCACCCGCACGCTCGCGCTCGTCGCCGGGTCCACCATGTCGATGCCGTACGAGGTCCCGTACTTCACGTTGACCAGTTCCAGGAAGCGGGCCAGCACCGCCTGCTCGGTGACGATCTCCGCGACGCCTTCGAGCACGACCGGCGAATGCGCGTCGTCGGTGGCGGCCGACACGGCCGAGCCCGCCCGCACGTTGCGGATCTTGCGGGAGCCGCGGGAGGAGGAGAACCACAGGTGCTCGCCGTCCCAGACGCCCCACACCGGCATCAGGTGCGGGCGCCCGTCCGGCCAGACCGTGGACACCCAGTAGTCGTGCGAGTCGCGCAGCCGCTGCTCGGCCCACGACCAGGGGAGCATGCCCTCGGCGCCGGAGCTGGTGCCGTAGCCGGGCATCTGCGGCCGACTCGCCCGCGGTTCCGTCATGGCGCCTCCTGTGTCCTGCGGGGCACCCGCACCCGGTCGGCCCGCATGGCTGGGGCTCCGCCAGTGTCAGCCATGCGGCCTCCTGTGTCCTGCGGGGCACGTATCTTGCCAGCACTTTGCCCCGTTCGCCGGGGGCTGAGGCATCATTGGGGTGTGAGTACGCAAACTTTGCCCGAAGTCGACACCCGGCCCGAGGGCACCGACAGCACCGATGACGACCAGCCGAAGATGTTCCACTACGTGCGGAAGAACAAGATCGCCGAAAGCGCGGTCATGGGCACGCACGTGGTGGCGCTCTGCGGTGAGGTTTTCCCGGTGACGAAGTCGCCGAAGCCCGGTTCCCCGGTGTGCCCGGACTGCAAGAAGATCTTCGACGGGTTGCGCCCCGGCGAATAGCCCGCGGCCAATGTGAAAATCATTCACATGGCGGCTGTCCTTCCCCGCGCCCGGCTGGTACGCAGAGCAGACCGGTCGGCGGCACGGGGACGGAGTGGCCATGCGCGGGAGCATGATCGTACTGGCGGTGGCGGCGCTGCTCGGGCTGTGCGCCCCGGCGGCGGCACAGGCGGCCTGGACGCCGATCGGCTGGGACCGGGCCCGCCCGCTGGACGAGAGCCAAGGGCTGGCCACTGTCGTCCGGCCGGACGGCACATTCATCAAGTACACCGGTATCGGCACCGTCGCCCCCGAGCTGGCCGCGCAGGGCTGGAACCACATCGGTGACCCCGGCGCCGGACTCGGCTACTACGTTGAGCCTTACCAGCGCGACGACCGCGGTGCCAAGTTGTTCCGGGTGCAGGCCCCGGACGGCTCGTGGGCGGACTACCGGCACGCGCTGGAATCCTGGGAAGCGAACAACAACTCCTTCGCCGCCGTCTCACCGGACGGCCGCTGGCTGGTGGCCGGCGAGTGGGGCACCATGGACCGGCTGCTGGTGCACCCGATGCCCGGTGTCGCGTTCCCCGACCCCGCCGCGAACCTGCCCTACGCGGCCGCGATCCGGCTGGACCGCCCGGTGCGGGACATCCAGGGCTGCGACTTCGTCACTGCCACCCGGCTGCTGTGCTCCTCGGACGATCCGGCGGGAGAGCTGTTCGGGGTGACCAAGCCCCTGCTCCAGGTGGACCTGCCCGGCCCGCTCGGCGGCTCCGACCTGCCGGGCAAGGTGACCTCGCTGGGTCAGCTGCCGCTGGAGAGTTCGTGCGGCGGGGAGTTCGAGGCCGAGGGCATCGACTTCGACGAGCGGGACGGCACCCTGCGCGTGGTGGTGCTCTCGCCCGGGGTGTGCGTGGCCTTCGACAGCAAGACCTGGCGACTGCGTCAGGGCTGATCGGCGTGCGGCCGGGCCTCGGGGTCTAGTTCGGTCGAGGAGTCAGCGGCGGAGTCGCCGTTGGAGGTGTGCTCCGGCTGCGGCTGGGACCTGGCGGGCCGGCGCAGCGGGGTGGTGCTGCGCTCCCACAGCTTCTTGCCGTCGTCCGCGCGCATCCGCTCGCTGGCCCGCTCCATCTCCAGTCGTCGCCACTTGCGCCGCTGCCGCCTGGTCATCTTGGCCGGCCACAGCTCCTGGATCGCGCTGTTGAAGTACGCGCCGCCCACCACGGCCAGCCCGATGAAGAAGGTCAGCAGCAGGAACGCGATCGGTGCCGCCAGCGCGCCGTAGGTGTAGCCGGTGGTGGTGATCCAGGACAGGTAGATGCGCAGCCCGACACTGGAGAGCAGGAAGATCACCATGGCCAGCACCGCGCCGGGCAGGCCGCGGTGCCACGGCAGCTTCCGCGGCAGCGCCAGCTTGTACAAGGTGGCCAGCGCGAGGGTGATCAGCACGGCCAGGATCGGGTAGTACAGCGCGCTGACCCACTGGGCGATCGTCGGCTGCCATTCCACCGGGAAGAACTTGGGCAGCAGGTCCGGCCCGATCGCCAGCAGCGGCAGGCCGATCACCAGGATGACCAGCCCGCACACGTAGAGCAGCAGGGCGAAGATCCGCTGCCACACCTCGTTGCGCACGCCGTACTGGTCGTGCGCGACGGTGATCGCGTCGACGAAGGACGACATGGCCGAGGAACCGGCCCACAACGAGATCACGAAACCGACCGAGACGATCTCGCCCTTGCCGATGGTGAGGATGTCGTTCACCGTCGGCTCGATGATCTGGTCCACCGTGTTCGGGCTGAAGATCTTCTCGGTGAAGGCGATGATCCGGTCGTGCACCGCGGTCACCACGCCGAGGCCGAACCAGTCGCCGAGGAAGCCGAGGCTGCCGAGCAGGCCGAGCAGCAGCGGCGGCAGCGAAAGCGTCTGCCAGAAGGCGGCTTCGGCGGCTTCGGAGAAGATGTTGCCGTCCCATGCCTTGCTCAGCGTCCGTTTGAGCAGGCGCACGGGGCCCTTGCGGACGTCCCGTACCGCGGGTGCCCGTTCGTCGTCGGAGTGCTGCTCGGATCCTGCGCTCATCGCAGTGTCCAGCATGGTCCATGCCCGGGATTTTGGCTCGTCGCCCCCTGTGGCGTGTCCGACTTCCCGGCCGTGCCGCCGTGCACTGTCGGTGCCGCGAGGTAGGCTCGACCGCGCGCCTCCACTTCCGGGCCGGCAGTTCAGCATTGGGGCTGGACCGTGCTGCCGGGGCCTCCGTGGGGGCCTTCGCATGCCGTCGAGGGGTGGCGTGGAACCTGCCGAGAGACCGAGAGGAGTTGGACTTCCCTTGTCCGAAACGGCCCACCGTGCCAGGACTGTGGGGACTGCGGGGACGCAGCCCGGCTTCTCGGCACCCGAGCCGGAGCACGACCAGACCGCCAGGCCGCTGCGCGCCTGGCAGCGCCGCGCGCTGACGAAGTACCTCACCCAGAAGCCGAAGGACTTCCTCGCGGTCGCCACGCCCGGCGCCGGGAAGACCGTGTTCGGCCTGCGGATCGCCGCCGAGCTGCTGTCCGACCGCACCATCGAGGCGGTCACCATCGTCACCCCCACCGAGCACCTCAAGCACCAGTGGGCGGTGTCCGCGGCCGGCGCCGGGATCGCGATCGACTCGAACTTCCGCAACACCACCGGCGCGACCTCCTCGGACTTCCAGGGTGTCGCGCTGACCTACGCGCAGGTCGCCGCCCATCCGACCCTGCACCGGGTGCGCACCGAGAACCGCAAGACGCTGGTCATCCTGGACGAGATCCACCACGGCGGGGACGCCAAGTCCTGGGGCGACGCGATCCGCGAGGCCTTCCACCCCGCGGTGCGCCGGCTCGCGCTGACCGGGACCCCGTTCCGCAGCGACGACTCGCCGATCCCGTTCGTCAGCTACGAGCCGGACGGCGACGGGTCCCTGCGCAGCAGGGCCGACCACTCCTACGGTTACTCCGACGCGCTCGCCGACGGCGTCGTGCGGCCGGTGGTCTTCCTGGCCTACTCGGGCGAGGCGTCCTGGCGGACCAGTGCGGGCGAGGAGTTCACCGCCCGGCTCGGCGAGCCGCTGACCGCGGAGCAGAACGCCAGGGCCTGGCGCACCGCGCTGGACCCGGCCGGCGAGTGGATCCCGGCCGTGCTGCACGCCGCGGACACCCGGCTGCAGCAGCTGCGCGCCAACGGCATCCCGGACGCCGGTGGCCTGGTGATCGCCACCGACCAGGAGTCCGCCAGGGCGTATGCCAAGATCCTGCACCGGATGTCCGGCGTCGAGCCGGTGGTGGTGCTCTCCGACGATCCGAAGGCGTCCAAGCGGATCGGCGAGTTCTCCGACTCCGACGACCGGTGGCTGGTCGCGGTCCGGATGGTGTCCGAAGGCGTGGACGTGCCGCGGCTCGCCGTCGGGGTGTACGCCACCAGTGCCTCCACGCCGTTGTTCTTCGCGCAGGCGATCGGCCGGTTCGTGCGGGCCAGGCGCAAGGGCGAGACGGCCAGCGTCTTCGTGCCCAGCGTGCCGGTGCTGCTGGAGCTGGCCAGCGAGCTGGAGGCCGAGCGCGACCACGTGCTCGGCAAGCCGCATCGCGAGAAGGACGGCTGGGACGACGAGCTGCTGGCCGCGGCGAACCGGACCGAGGACGAGCCGGGCGAAGAGGAGAAGGCGTTCACGTCGCTGGGTGCCTCGGCCGAGCTGGACCAGGTGATCTACGACGGCAACTCGTTCGGCACCGCGGTCTTCTCCGGCAGCGACGAGGAGCAGGAGTACCTCGGGTTGCCCGGCCTGCTCGAACCGGACCAGGTGCGCGCGCTGTTGCGCAAACGCCAGGAGGAGCAGCTCGCGGACTCCGGCCGTCGCAAGTCGAAGGCCGAGCAGGCGCCGGCCCCGGCCAAGCCGCAGTCGGTCGGGGAGCGGATCGCCGGTCTGCGCAAGGAGCTCAACGCGCTGGTCGGCATGTACCACCACCGCACGCGCAAGCCGCACGGCGCGATCCACAACGAGCTGCGCCGGGTCTGCGGCGGGCCGCCCACCGCGATGGCCAGCGTGGAGCAGCTCGAAGAGCGCATCGTGACGCTGCGCTCCTGGTAGTACGCGCTGCGGAGCCGTACCGGTCCGCACTTGGCGGTATCCGCCTCGCCGTTGCCAAACCGTGTCCGTCGAGCCGCACTTTCTGCCTTCACAGACCTTCCGTGCCGTGCTGTCCGCGCATATGTTGTCGCCCACAACATATGCGCGACGTGGCGTCCGGTCTGTCCGGGTCGGCCGACGTCGGCAGGATCCGGAAGGAACAAGGGATGCGGAAGAGAACCCTCACTCTCGTCGCCTCGGCGATGACGGCCGCCGTCACGCTCACGGCTTGCGGGGCCAACAGCGCGGATTCCGGGGGTGCAGGGGGAACCTCGGCGTCGAGCTCCGCCCAGCCCGCCGCCGGCGGCGCCAACGGCAAGGTCGGCGTGATCCTGCCGGAGACCGCGACCTCCGCCCGCTGGGAAGGCTTCGACAAGCCGATGATCGAGGCCGCGCTGCGCGCCGAGGGGTTCCAGCCGGACGTGCAGAACGCGCAGGGCGACGTGCAGAAGTTCACCACCCTGGCGGACGGCATGATCACCCAGGGCGTCAAGGTGCTGATCATCGCTTCGATCAACAGCGAGCTCGGCACCGCGGTCGCGGCCAAGGCGAAGGCCGCCGGTATCCCGACCATCGACTACGACCGGCTCAATCTCGGCGGCGGCTCGGACTACTACGTCTCGTTCGACAACGAGAAGGTCGGCGCGCTCCAGGGCCAGGGCATGGTCCAGGCGCTGCAGGGCAAGGCGGGCGCGCAGGTGATCGAGATCGAGGGCGCGCCCACCGACAACAACGCCACCCTGTTCGCCGCCGGCCAGCGCAGCGTGCTCCAGTCCAAGTACGACTCCGGCGAGCTGAAACTGGTGCAGAGCCAGCCCATCGACAACTGGGACAACCAGAAGGGCGGCAACACCTTCGAGCAGATCCTGACCGGCAACGGCGGCAAGGTGGACGGCGTGGTCGCGGCCAACGACGGGCTGGCCGGCGCGGTGATCACCGTGCTGAAGAAGAACGGCCTCAACGGCAAGGTGCCGGTCACCGGGCAGGACGCGACCGCGGACGGACTCAAGTCGATCCTGGTCGGCGACCAGTACATGACCGTGTTCAAGCCGATCAAGCAGGAGGCCGAGGCGGCCGCCAAGCTGGCCGCGGCGCTGGCCAAGAACGACAAGGCCGGTGCGGACGCGATCGCCAAGGACGTGAGCAAGGACCCGAAGGGCAACCGCGACGTCAAGTCGGTGCTGCTGCAGCCCCAGCTCACCACCAAGAACGAGGTCAAGACGGTGGTGGACCAGGGTTACGTGAAGGCAGCCGAGATCTGCGCCGGGGACCTCCAGCCGATCTGCGCCCAGCTCGGCATCGCCTGACCGTCAACGACTACCGGGGCCGGAACGCGTTCCCCGACAACGCGTTCCGGCCCCGGTTTCCACTGGAGACTCGATGAGCGAACCCATTCTTGAACTGCGCCACCTGAACAAGAGCTTCGGACCGGTCCACGTCCTGCACGACGTGGACTTCGCCGTGCGGGCGGGCGAAGTCACCGCACTGGTCGGCGACAACGGCGCCGGAAAGTCCACTTTGGTCAAATGCATCGCCGGCATCCACACCGCCGACGACGGTGAAGTCGCCTTCGCCGGCAAGCAGGTGCACATCCGCGGCCCGCGCGACGCCGCGGATCTCGGCATCGAGGTGGTGTACCAGGATCTGGCGCTGGCCGACAACCTGGACATCGTGCAGAACATGTTCCTCGGCCGGGAACGCGGCAGCCAGTGGCTGCTCGACGAGGCCGGCATGGAACAGGCCGCCAGGGAGACGCTCGCGTCCCTTTCCGTGCGCACGGTGAAATCCGTGCGCACACCCGTTTCCGCGCTGTCCGGCGGGCAGCGCCAGACCGTCGCGATCGCCAAGTCGGTGCTGTGGGACAGCAAGGTCGTGCTGCTCGACGAGCCGACCGCCGCGCTCGGCGTGGCGCAGACCAGGCAGGTGCTCGACCTGGTGCGGCGGCTGGCCGAGCAGGGCCTCGGGGTGGTGCTGATCAGCCACAACATGGCCGACGTGTTCGAGGTCGCGGACCGGATCGCGGTGCTCTACCTCGGCCGCCTGGTTGCCGAAGTGCCCACCAAGCAGGTCACGCACGGGCAGGTGGTCGAGCTGATCACGGCCGGCCGCTCCGGCGAGCTCGGCCTGGCCCGTCCCGAAGCCGTCGTCCTATGAACCCGAAAGAACCAGCGATGACCGACACCACCGACGCGGGCGCCAGGCCGGTCGAACAGCCCGCCGACGAGCGACCGAGCGGAGTCATCACCGATTTCGGCATCGACACCACGTCGATGTCCACCGGTGAGGCGATCCGCGACTACTTCTCCCGGCTGAAGGCCGGCCAGCTCGGCTCACTGCCGGCGCTGCTCGGCCTCGCCGCGCTGGTGATCCTGTTCGCCGTGCTGTCGGACAGTTTCCTCACCCTGTACAACATCGCCAACCTGTTCGCGCAGGGCGCCGGGCAGACGATCATCGCGATGGGCATCGTGTTCGTGCTGCTGATCGGCGAGATCGACCTGTCCGCGGGCACCGCGTCCGGGGTCGCCGGTGCGCTGATGGCGCTGCACTTCGTGCGCGGCGGCAACCTGCTCGGCTCGATGGGTTCGACGGTCTACTTCGTCTTCCTCGTGGTGCTGGTGATCGCCGTGCTGGTCGCGGTGCTGCTGCGGATCTGGGCCGGCGCGGCACTTTCCGCGGTGGCCATCGCGATCGTGCTGTCCGGCCTTGCCGCCAACCCGTGGGTCGAGATGCTGCTCGCGATCTGCGCTGGCACCGCGATCGGCTGCATCACCGGGTTCCTGGTCTCCAGGATCGGCATGCCATCCTTCGTGGTCACGCTGGCGCTGTTCCTGGTCTGGCAGGGCGTGATCCTGCAGCTGATCGGCGAAGGCGGCACGCTGGGCATCAACGCGTCGCCGGTGCTGAACCAGGTGGCCAACGGCAACCTGTCCACCACCGGGAGCTGGCTGCTGTTCGTGGTCGGTGCCGGCGGGTTCGCCGCGGTCACCCTCGGCGGGCACTTCTCCCGGCTCAACCGGGGACTGGTCACCAAGCCGACTCCGCTGGTGCTGTTCAAGGTCGCCCTGATCGCGGTGCTCGGCGCGGTGGCGACGGCGGTGCTGACCACCAACCGCGCGCCGAACGCGAACATCGTCATCTCCGGGGTGCCCTACGTGGTGCCGATCGTGCTGGTGCTGCTGACCATCGGTACCTACGTGCTCAACCGGACCCGCTACGGCAGGCACATCTACGCGGTCGGCGGCAACGCCGAGGCCGCCCGCCGGGCCGGGATCAACGTGGGCAAGGTCCGCGCCAGCGTGTTCGTGATCTGCTCCTCGGTGGCCGCGGTCGGCGCGATCGTCTACTCCTCGAAGGTCGGCTCGGTGGACCCGCAGGCCGGCGGGCTGAACACCCTGCTGTTCGCGGTGGGCGCCGCGGTGATCGGTGGCACCTCGCTGTTCGGCGGTCGCGGCCGAGTGGTGGACGCGGTGATCGGCGGGCTGGTGCTGGCCGTGGTCGGCAACGGTCTCGGGCTGCTCCAGCAGTCCGCCGCGGTGGTGAACATCATCACCGGGCTGGTGCTGCTGCTGGCCGCCACCGTGGACGCGCTGTCGCGCCGCCGCGCGGCTGCCGCACCGCGCTGACCGGGTCGTGGGAACATAGCCCGCGTGACCAGCACGCCCGTTGCACGGCCCGACGAGGTGCGCCGGCACAACCGCACGACTCTGCTGCGGCTGCTGCACGTCGGCGGTCCGGTTACCAGGGCGGCGCTGGCCAGTGAGCTGGGCCTGAACCGCAGCACAATCAAGATCCTGGTGGACTCGCTGGCCGAGGCGGGCGTCGTCGAGGAGCGGGTGCCGAGGCCAGGGCGAGGGGCGGGCCGCCCCTCGCTGCTCGTGCTGCCCCAGCCACAGGCCGCGGTGGTGCTGGCGGTCGACGTCCAGGTGGAGCACGTCGCGATCGCACTGGTCGGTCTTGGTGGCCAGATCCTCGGCCGCAACAGCTGGAACCTGCGCCAGCGCACCCGCGAGCCGGACGAGGTGATCACGCACGTGATCGAGTCGGCCACCGTGCTGGCCGGCGACCTCGGCTGCACGCCGGTGGCGGCCGGGGTGTCCGTGCCGGGCGTGATCCGGCGCCGGGACGGCCATGTGCACGAGGCGCCGAACCTGCGCTGGACCGATGTCGCGCTCGGTGAACGGCTTGGCAGCGTGCTGCGGGTGCCGGTGCTGGTCGGCAACGACGCGGAGCTGGGCGCGGTGGCCGAGCACCTGCGCGGCTCGGCCCGCGGCTGCTCGGATGTGGTGTACGTCTCGGCGGACGTGGGCGTCGGCGGCGGCGTGATCGCGGAGGGTTCGGCGCTGCGCGGCACCGCCGGCTACGTCGGCGAGGTCGGCCACATGGTGATCCGCCCCGGCGGGCGGGACTGCTACTGCGGCAGCAGCGGCTGCTGGGAGACCGAGATCGGGGAAGCGGCGCTGTGCCGGGCGCTGGGGCTGCCCGAGCAGACTCCGCGCGGGGTGACCCTGGTCGAGCTGCGGGAGCTCGGCAGGGACCCCGATGCGGCCTGGGAACGGCTGGCCGAGTTCGCCGAGTGGTTGACCCTCGGCCTCGTCAACGTGGTGAACCTGCTCGGCCCGGAGCTGGTGGTGCTCGGTGAGCTGTTCACCGCGCTGCCGGAGCCGGTGGTGGACAGGGTGGCCGCCGAGGTGCGCCGGCGCAGCCTGGTCAGCAGGGCGGTGGGCGGTACCCGGATCGTGCGCTCCGCGCTCGGCGCGGACGTCAAGCTGCTCGGTGCCGCCGAGATCGCCTTCGAGCGCGCGCTCGACACCGTCTAACCGGGCCGGTGACAGCAGAAGGGCGGGGATCCGAGCTGGATCCCCGCCCTTCCGGCGTCGTGTCTGGGGTCGATCAGCCGCGCTGGATATCGGCTGCCAGTTCCTTGAGCTTGGTCTCGTGCTCACGGGCGTGGTGTCCGCAGAAGAGCAACTCGCCACCGGTGCTGAGGATGGCTCGAACCTGGGCTGCGGCACCGCAACGGTCACAACGGTCGGCAGCGGTCAGTTCGGGGCGGGTGAGCGTCGGTGATGTCATGTGGAGTCTCCCTCCGTCCCGGCATCGGTTACCCGATGCCATCGATCCAGCTACGACCACTTCGGCACTGACTCCGGGGGCGGGGGTCGCCGCCGGCTCCGCGGTGTTCGTGCTTCCACTCTTGCAGACGTTTGGGGACTCGCAACTGTTCCCGCGCCCGTGGGACGAGTGTCACGCCGAATTACTCCGGATGTCGTAAGCGCGTCTCGCAGGGCAGGACGAAAACGCTCTGAAGACGCTGTTTGGGCTGATCATGGCGGGTGCTCCGACCGCCTTCCTGGGCCCGTGAAGACGGATCTGCCCGATTTCGGCCCCGGTCTTGTTCGTTCTCAGCGGAATTCCCCAGCCGGTCCGTGACCGGACCGTTTCCCTCCCCCATCCCCCGCGAGGGTGGGGCCGACCGCGATAATGCGGTGATGACCCCAGCTGCACCGGCGGCCACCGTCTCCGACAGTCACCCGGCGATCACCTGTGGTCACGGCGGACCGGTCCCGTGCGCGTGGCGGTCCTAGTGGGCCTGCTGGACGAGCTGCACTGGTTTCCCGGTGGTTCCGCGCTGCTGGCCGCCGCACGCGCCGAGCGCCCGCAGAAGGACGGGATGTGCGGCGCCTTCGTGACGCTGGTCTCCCTGCGGGTGCACGGGATCCGGCTGGCCGACCAGGACGAGGCGGCGGCCGCCGCCGGCACCGTGCTGCTGGCGGACGCGCGGGCCACCCTGCCCGAGGGGGAGCCCGGTCGTGCCGACTTTCGGCTGGACCTGCCCCGCACCGAGGTTCCCGCGGCGGCCGGAACTTCTGCGGCCGGGATCGCCACCGCGGTCGAGACCCTGTCCGGCGGTGCGCTGCGGGCGGTGCCCGCCGCCGGGGACTGGACCGCGTCGAAGCTGGGCCGGCTGCTGGATCTGGTGCACCTGCTGCCCAGGGTCGCGGTGATCGCCAATGTGGACACCGCCGAGCTCGGCGCGCAGGACACGCCCGAACAGGCGCTGCGGGACTACCTGGAGACCGGGATGCCCCCGCTGTGGGCGTCACGCTGGCGGGTCGGTCATTTCGCGCTGATCGGTGGCACCCTCATCGGCGACGGCGGCACCTTGGTGTCCATTGTGGACACATACGCCTCGCTCGGTCGGGACGGGGTGCATCTGCAACTGGTGGAGAACCTGGCGAACGCCTTGCTGCGCAAGGGAATGTCGCCGGGTGGGCTGCTGCTCGTGGTGGCCGCCGAGCAGGCGGGCGCGGCGGCGAACCTGGTCGAGTCGACCGGCCTGCTCGCCCGCCCCTGGGACAGCTGCGCGAGCTGAGCGCTCAGACCAGCCAGCTCCCGCCCCGCATCAGCGTCCGGCCGGGCAGCTCGTTCTCCTCGCGCCAGGCCAGAATCCGTGTCGGCGTGACGCGGAAGAAGGCGAACCCTTCGCTTTCGCGGGCGTCCCAGTGCTTCTCGGCGAACGGCTCGGCGAACTCGGCCGGCACCGTGCCCGGCTCGAAGGTCCGCACGGTGCCGTCGATCAGCACCACGTCCCTGGTCTGCCCGATGCCGATCCGCGCCCGGCCGGAGGCGCGCAGGATCCGCCCGGTGGGGCTGGCCGCCGGGGTGGCGAAGGTGAGGCCGGCGCCGTCCCAGTGGAAGGAGAGCGGAAGCAGCCGGAAGTCGCCGTCGGTGCCGGCCGCGGCCAGCCACGCGTCGATCTCATGCTCCAGCTTGGCCAGCGTGTCCTGCTTGCGGGTGTGCGCGTCCCTCGGCGCCGGGTGGCTCATACCTCACATTTACCACCTCCGCCCTCGTGAGTGAAAAACGTTGCCCCGGCAACACTTTTCATTCACGAGGGCGGACAAGGCCGGACTCCTGGGCCAGGATCGCGGCCTGCACCCTGGAACGCAGGTCCAGTTTGGTCAGCACCCGGGAGACGTGCGTTTTGACCGTGGTCTCACCGATGAACAGCCGGCCCGCGATCTGCGCGTTGGACAGCCCTTCGCCGAGGCAGCCGAGCACCTCGCGCTCGCGTTCGGTGAGGGTGTCCAGCCCCGCCGGACTGGACACCGGAGCCGGCGCACCGGCCGCGAAAGCGGTGATCAGCTTGCGGGTGATCTGCGGAGCCAGCACGCCCTCCCCGGCCGCCACCAGGCGCACCGCCTCGATCAGCCTGGCCGCCTCCACCGACTTGAGCAGGAACCCGGCCGCACCCGCCCTGAGCGCGGCGTAGACGTACTCGTCGAGGTCGAAGGTGGTCAGCACCAGCACCTGGGACAGTCCCTCGGCGACCAGCTCGCGGGTGGCCGCGATCCCGTCCACCCCCGGCATGCGCACGTCCATCAGCACCACATCCGGGCGCAGCGCCCTGGCCTGGCGCACCGCCGCCGCCCCATCCGCCGCTTCCCCGACGACCTCGATGCCCTCGGCGTTGTCCAGGATCAGCACCAGCCCCGCCCTGATCGCCCCGTGGTCGTCCGCCACAAGGACCCTGATCATTGCCGCCTCGGCGGGAGTCATGTGCCCAGCCCGGAGATCGGCAGCACCGCGCGCACCAGCCAGCCCGCCTCCGACGGCCCGGCGGACAGCGAACCGCCCACCGCCATCGCCCGCTCCCGCATGTTCAGCAACCCCCGCCCGGTGTCTTCGCCGGCTTCGGCCGTGCCCGCCTTCAGCTCGTTCGCCACTTCGATGGTGAGTATCTCCCCGCTGTGCCGGATGGACACCTTGGCATGCGTCCCGGGCGCGTGCTTCACCGCATTGGTGAGCGCTTCCTGGGCGATCCGGTAGGCGGTCAGGTCGACCGCGGCCGGCAGCGGCACCGATTCGTCGAGCTCCGAGCTGACCTCCACCCGCATCCCGCTGGCCCTGGCCGAATCGACCAGTTTGGACAGTTCGGCCAGCCGCGCGGGCGCGGTCGTCTCGTCTCCGCCGTCCCCGCCCGCTCTGTTTTCCTCGGAGCGCAGCAGGCCGATCATCGCCCGCATCTCCTCCAGCGCCTGCACGCTGTTCTCCCGCACCGAGCCGAGCACCCGGCGGGCGGTCGCCGGGTCCGCGTCGTTGATGGACAGCACCGCCTCGGACTGGATGGCGATCGCGGACAGATGCCCGGCGATCACGTCGTGCAGATCCCTTGCCATCCTGGCCCGTTCCTCGGCGACCGCGGCGTTGCGGTCCAGCTCGCCGATCCTGGCCAGGTTCGCCGCGTTCGCCCGCTCGTTGTCCGCGATCATCTTGTGCTGCCGGACATTCGTCGCCCACCACACCGGGACCACCACCAGCGGCAGCGCGGCCACGGCCGCCACCACGCCGGCCCGCCAGTCCGGGGCGATCAGCAGCGCGACGACCACGGCGCCGATGGTGGTCATCGCCGCGGCCGGGACCATCGCCGTGCTCAGCCGCCGCGAGCCGTACAGGGTCGCGGCGTAGAGCAGGTCGGAGAAGGCGACCAGCGTGGGCGCGCTGAGCCCGTTGGCCACGTCCACCCCCAGCAGCACCGCCGCGGCGGCCAGCGCGGCACCGGGCCGGTGCCGCCGGAACACCTCGGCCACGCAGATGCCTCCGAAGATGGCGAACCGCCACCATGCCAGCTCGTCCGGCGAGCTGAACAGCGGATAGAGCCCGGTGCTGTAAAGCAGGCAGCCGGCCACGAAGGTGCCGACCCCGATCACGATGTCCTGCTGCCACGGTCCCAGCCGCCGGAAGTTCAGCACGGAGGGCAGGTTGAGCGCGGGCACGTTGTCATCACAGCACATCGGCGGCGAACCGGCGTCCTACGAACTGATGACGGCGATCTCGTGCCCTTCGTGGACGCGGCCGGACCGGGCCGGGGAGCAGGCTGAGCGGGTGAACAAGATTCTGGACTTCATCGCCGAGAACCCGATGGCCGCGGTGATCGCCGCCGGCGAGATCGGCTTCTGGGTCTTCATCGCCGCCGGCCTGGTGGCCCGCTACCTGCTCCGGCTGCGCCGGACCGGCGCGGTGCTGCTCGCCGCGACCCCGGCGATCGACCTGGCGGTGCTGGTCGCCACCATGGTCGACCTGGCCGGCGGCGGCACCGCGACCGGGGTGCACGGGCTCGCGGCGGTCTACCTCGGCTTCAGCGTGGCCTTCGGGCCGCGGATGATCCGCTGGGCCGACGCCAAGTTCGCGCAGCGGTTCGCGGGCGGACCACCGCCGCCGAAGCCGCCAAAGTACGGCCGCGCGAAGGTCCGCTACGAGTGGCAGGAATGGGGCCGGTGCGTGCTCGGCGCCGGGATCGCCGCGGCCGTGCTGCTGGTGCTGATCTTCGTGGTCGGCTCGCCGGCGCAGACCACCGAGCTGTGGTCGATCAGCGGGGTCGGCTGGCTGCCGAGACTCGGCATGATCACCGCGATCTGGTTCGCCACCGGACCGCTGTGGGTCACGTTGTCGCCGCCGAAAGAGCAGGCGCACGAACAAGGGGAGAGGACGTTCTCATGATCGAGGCAATCGGGATCCTGCTGATGGTGCAGGGCGTCGGCGGGTTCATCAACCGGGTCGCCCAAAGCGGTTCGAAGAGCTGGTTCGTCCAGCTGCACGTGCTCCCGGACAGCCTGCACATCGCGGCGAGCGTGGTGCTGGCGCTGACCGGGCTGGTGCTGGTGGTCGTCTCTTCCGGCAAGCGCAAGAGCAACTCCGGCAAGTAGAGCGGGTCGGCCGTGCGGGGGTCACGGCCGGCCGAAAAGGCCCGGTCACCGGCGAGCTTTCGCCGGTGACCGGGCCTTCCGTCTGCCGCCTCAGTCTGTGTTGGATCCGCGCCGCGACGAAAAGCGTGTCGCGGCGCGTGCACCTCCCTCGGCGGGAGGTTGCCGTCGCCGGCAGGCTGCCGATGCCGCCTCAGTCGAGGTAGTCCCGCAGGACCTGGGATCGGGAGGGGTGGCGGAGTTTGGACATGGTCTTGGATTCGATCTGCCTGATCCGTTCGCGGGTGACGCCGTAGACCTGGCCGATCTCGTCCAGGGTGCGGGGCTGTCCGTCGGTGAGTCCGAATCGCAACCGGACGACGCCGGCTTCGCGTTCGGACAGGGTCTGCAGCACGGACTGCAACTGGTCTTGCAGCAAGGTGAACGACACCGCGTCCACGGCCACCACGGCTTCGGAGTCCTCGATGAAGTCGCCGAGCTGGGAGTCGCCTTCGTCGCCGATGGTCTGGTCCAGCGAGATCGGCTCCCGCGCGTACTGCTGGATCTCCAGTACCTTTTCCGGCGAGATGTCCATCTCCTTGGCCAACTCCTCCGGAGTCGGCTCCCGTCCGAGATCCTGCAGCAGTTCGCGCTGGATCCGGCCGAGCTTGTTGATCACCTCGACCATGTGCACCGGGATCCGAATGGTCCGCGCCTGGTCCGCCATCGCCCTGGTGATCGCCTGCCGGATCCACCAGGTCGCGTAGGTGGAGAACTTGAAACCCTTGGTGTAGTCGAACTTCTCGACCGCGCGGATCAGACCCAGGTTGCCCTCTTGGATGAGGTCCAGGAAGGCCATGCCGCGTCCGGTGTAGCGCTTGGCCAGCGACACCACCAGCCGCAGGTTCGCCTCCAGCAGATGGAACTTGGCACGCTCACCGTCGCGGACGATCCACTTGAGGTCGCGCCGCATCTGAGTGGCGATTTTTTCGCCGTCCTCCTCGGCGCCACGCACCCGCTCAGCGGCGTAGAGGCCGGCTTCGATCCGCTTGGCGAGCTCGACTTCCTCTTCGGCGTTGAGCAGCGCCACCTTGCCGATCTGCTTCAGGTAAGCGCGGACCGAGTCGGCGGAGGCGGTGAGTTCGGCGTCCTTGCGGGCCTGCCGCAGCGCCTCCGACTCCTCCTCGTCCCAGACGAAACTCGACTCGGTGCCCGCCTTGGCGCCCTTCTCGGCCGGAGCGGGCGTGTCCGTTTCGGCCGCGGCGTCGGGCTCGTCGGGCTCGTCGACCACGGTGGCATCGACGACGTCGACCTCGACCTCTTCGAGCTCGGAGAGATCCGGGGTCTCCAGCTCGGCCTCGTCGATGTCCTCCGGACCGTCCGGCTCGCCCTTGGTGTCCTCGCCCTTCGCGGCACCCTTGGCCGGCGCCTTCTTCGCAGCGGTCTTGCGGGCGGCCGGCTTTCGCCCGGGCGTCTTCGCGCCCTCCTGGCCGTCGGCCTCGGTGTCGGGGTCGGCCGGCTTGGCGGCGCTGGTCTTCTTCGTCCCGCTTCGGGTAGCGGTTCTCGCGGCTGCCACGTACACCCTTTCGCAGCGGTCGATCATGACGGAGCGGGACCGTGGTCTCGGCTGCGTCAGATTCGGGGAGCGTCCCCGGCCTGGTCTTCGACTCCCAGGCCCGGGCCATGTTCCATTGTAACGACGGTTCGGGCAAAACGGCGCGGAACGATCAGCCACCGGCCGCTCCTGGAACGGAAGAGGACCGCCGACCCGCAGGTCAACGGCCCTCTTCAGGTAAATCTTGGACGACGCGCCCGCCTCAGTCCAGCTCCTAGTCGAGGTAGTCCCGCAGGACCTGGGATCGGGAGGGGTGGCGGAGTTTGGACATGGTCTTGGACTCGATCTGCCTGATCCGTTCCCGGGTCACCCCGTAGACCTGGCCGATCTCGTCCAACGTCCGGGGCTGTCCGTCGGTGAGTCCGAATCGCAACCGGACGACGCCGGCTTCGCGTTCGGACAGGGTCTGCAGCACGGACTGCAACTGGTCTTGCAGCAGCGTGAACGACACCGCGTCGACCGCGACCACGGCTTCACTGTCTTCGATGAAGTCGCCGAGTTGGGAGTCGCCTTCGTCGCCGATGGTCTGGTCCAGCGAGATCGGTTCGCGGGCGTACTGCTGGATCTCGAGGACCTTTTCCGGCGAGATGTCCATTTCCTTGGCCAGCTCTTCGGGGGTCGGCTCGCGTCCGAGGTCTTGCAGCAGTTCGCGCTGGATGCGGCCGAGTTTGTTGATGACCTCGACCATGTGCACCGGGATCCGAATGGTCCGCGCCTGGTCGGCCATGGCGCGCGTGATGGCCTGCCGGATCCACCAGGTCGCGTAGGTGGAGAACTTGTAGCCCTTGGTGTAGTCGAACTTTTCGACCGCGCGGATCAGACCGAGGTTGCCTTCCTGGATGAGGTCCAGGAAGGCCATGCCGCGTCCGGTGTAGCGCTTGGCCAGCGACACGACCAGCCGCAGGTTCGCTTCGAGCAGGTGGTCCTTGGCGCGTTCGCCGTCGCGGACGATCCACTTGAGGTCGCGCCGCATCTGGGTGGCCAGCTTCTCGCCGTCTTCTTCCGCCCCGCGTACTCGTTCGGCGGCGTAGAGCCCGGCTTCGATGCGCTTGGCGAGCTCGACTTCCTCTTCGGCGTTGAGCAGCGCCACCTTGCCGATCTGCTTGAGATAGGCGCGGACCGAGTCGGCGGAGGCGGTGAGTTCGGCGTCCTTGCGGGCCTGCCGCAGCGCCTCCGACTCCTCCTCGTCCCAGACGAAGTCCGGGCTGTCGGAGGACTTGGTGCCCCGGTCGGCGGCGGTCCGCTTGCCGCGAGCGGTGGGCTCTTCGGCCTCTTCCGGCTCGTCGGCCTCCTCCGTCACGGTGGCGTCGACGACGTCGACCTCGACCTCTTCCAGGTCGGAGAGGTCCGGCGTCTCCAGCTCGGCCTCGTCGATGTCACCGGGACCGTCCGGCTCGCCCTTGGTGTCCTCGCCCTTGGCGGGTGCCTTCTTCGCGGCGGTCTTGCGAGCGGCCGGCTTCTTCGCCACGCCGTTCTGGCCCGCGGCCGCGGTCGCGGGGTTCGTGCCCTCGTCGGCCGACCCGGCCTTGGCGGCGTTCGATGTCTTCGTGCCGCTTCGGGTAGCGGTTTTTGCGGCTGCCACGTACGCCCTTTCGCAGCGGTCGATCACAGTCAGCTCGAGCCGCTTGCGACTCGGCTGGCTCAGATTCGGGGAACATCCCACAACCTGCGGTTTTGTGCTCCGCAGCCGTGGGCCGCGTTCCATTGTAACGACGACACGCCGGTGAGTTGCGGCGCGATCAGTCTGTCAGTGCTCGATGCCTTCGACGGCGGCCGCCGCGGCACCCACGATGCCCGCGTTGTTCTGCAGCGAAGCGACCACCACCTTGGTGCGGATGTTCAGCAGCGGAACCCATTTCTCGGACTTCTTGCTGACCCCGCCGCCGACGATGAACAGGTCCGGCCAGATCAGGTTCTCCAGCACCGACAGGTACCGGTCCACGCGCTGGGACCATTCCGGGTAGGAGAGCCCTTCGTTGTCCTTCACCGAGGCCGCCGCTTTCTTCTCGGCGTCGTGCCCGTCCACCTCCAGGTGGCCGAACTCGGTGTTGGGCACCAGCTTGCCGTCGTGGAACACCGCGCTGCCGATACCGGTGCCGAAGGTGAGCAGCGCGGTGACGCCGTGCCGTGCGGCCGGGTCGCCGAAGCGGATCTCGGCCATCCCGGCGGCGTCCGCGTCGTTCAGCATCGAGATCTGGTCCACGGTGCGGTCCAGCCGCTTGGCGAACAGCGCGTCCGCGTCGGTGCCGATCCAGCCGGGGTCGATGTTGGCCGCGGTCTGCGCGACCCCCTTCTTGATCACCGCGGGCAGCGTGACACCGACCGGGCCGTCCCAGGAGAAGTGCTGCACGATCTGGGCCACCACCTCGGCGACCGCCTCCGGGGTGGAGGGGCGCGGAGTGTCGATCCGGAGCCGCTCGCCGATCAGCTGGCCCTTCTCCAGATCGACAAGTGCGCCCTTGATACCGCTGCCGCCGATGTCGATGCCGAAACCTCGGGTCGCCGTCATTGGGCGTTGTCCCTTCCTTCTCGATTCAGAAGCTTGTGTCCGAGCATTTAACCCGATGTGGTCCCATGGCCTTGTGGGAGCTATCGAGTCGGAGCTGAAAGACGTTGCCGTGCAGGTCGCCGCCGAGGCGGCCGAACTGGTCCGGGAGGCCCGCACGGGCATGCTCGCCGGGCGGGCGGTGCGGGTGGACACCAAGTCCACCCAGACCGATGTGGTGACCGCGGTGGACCACGAGTCCGAGCGGTTCATTCGCAAGCGGCTCGCGGAGCTGCGGCCCGGCGACGACGTGCTGGGCGAGGAGGGCGGCGGCACCGCTTCCGCCGCCGGCGGGGTGACCTGGGTGGTCGACCCGATCGACGGCACGGTCAACTTCCTCTACGGCTTCCCCTGGTTCGCCGTCTCGGTGGCCGCGCAGGTGGACGGCGTGTCCGTGGCCGGTGCGGTGGTGGAGCCGGTGAGCGGGCGGCGCTGGACGGCCGCGCGCGGGCAGGGCGCCTGGCTGGACGGCAGGCCGCTGCGGGTGTCCGCGCCGGAACGGCTCGAGCTCACCCTGGTCGGCACCGGCTTCGCCTACCAGACTCAGCGCCGGAAGCGGCAGGCCAGGTTCGCCGCCGGCCTGCTCGGGCACGTGCGCGACCTCCGGCGTCCCGGCTCGGCCTCGCTCGACCTGTGCTCGGTCGCCGCCGGCTGGCTGGACGCCTACGTGGAGCACGGCCTCGGCCGGTGGGACTGGGCGGCCGGGGCGTTGGTGGCCGCCGAGGCGGGTGCGGTGCTGAGCCTGCCGGGGGAGGACCCGGAGCTGGGTGTGGACGCCACCTTCGCGGCCGCGCCCTCGATCGCCGCCCCGTTGCGGGCGGCCGCGATCGAATGCGGGATCGGTGACGTCTAGAACGCCACAGCCGTCGAGGTGGTTCAGCAGCGCCCTTCGCGGGCGGCCTTGAGCAGGTCCTCGTCCAGCGGTGGCGCCGAGTCGCCGGCGGACTGCTCGCTGCCGCCGCCATGGTTCCGGGCGGACCAGGTGGTGAGCTGATCCAGGATCTGCTTGGCCTCCTGGCGCGGCAGCACGTGCCCGAACGACGAGCCGAGCACGAGATCCACCGTGGCGTCCTGCCTGCCGTCCTTGACCAGCTCCACGCAGGGCTCCAGCAGGCTGAGCGTGCGAGCGGCCGAGCTGCCGTTCTCGCCGAACCGCAGCTGGCCGCGGCACTTCGCCTCCTGCTTCTCGCCGTAGACCGGATCGTTGCCCGGCTCGGCGGTCTCGCTGAAGCCGAGCGCCCGCAGGCTTTCCGTGGTGAGCGCGGCCTGGCCGCGCGGTCCGCCCGCGTTGAGCACCCGGACCGCGATCTTGTCCGGTGGGATCGGACTGGTGCCGTCCAGCGCGTCGTGTTCGAGCGAGGTGAGCGTGGTCCCCGGCGGCGGTGCCGACGGTGGCTCGCAGCGGACCGCGGCGTCCACGTCGGCCTTGCTGAAGATCGCGTACATCCACACGCCCAGCGCGCCGGCGCAGAGCACCCCGATGACGATCAGCGCGGGCAGTGGGCGACGTCTGCGGTACGGCCGTGCCCCACGGCCCCCGAAACCGATCCCCGACCCCACCAGTCCCGTCCTTTCCCGTGCACGGCCCCCGCGCGAACGACCAGTCGCCCCGGTCGCCCAGGGTGTCACAGCCGTTACCGAGTTCGTCGTCACCGCTCAGCCTAGGCGTTACAGTGCATCAGCGTCGGCGCCGCCGGTCCCCGCGGGGTTCGTGTCTTGCTGGAGTTCGCAGGACAACCCCGGGATGGGCAACCCGAATGGACTACCCCTCGCCGAGCCGTACGTTACCCCTGATGGGTGACGTACGGACGAGTATGAATAACCCGTTGTCGGGCTGGATATTCAGTGAGTTACCCTCTGCGGGCTCCGGCGGCAGTTCAACGGCAGGCACACCATACCGAAGAAGAGACCTGCCTCACTGCGCTGCCGGGCACAAACAGGGGCCCTGGAACGTTGACCAGCGGCACGAAGGACACGCGAAACACGTTTGCGCGCGTCCGGGCCATCTGACATCGAAGCTGATCGCAGGGGTGAGGGAAATGGCGACCGACTACGACGCTCCGCGCCGCAGCGAAGCCGACGAGCTGGCCGAAGACTCGTTGGAAGAGCTGAAGGCGCGGCGCAACGAAAACCAGTCTGGCGTCGTAGACGTCGACGAAGACGCGACCGCGGAGAACTTCGAACTACCGGGGGCGGACCTGTCCGGTCTCTCCGGCGAAGACCTGACCGTGAAGGTGGTGCCCAAGCAGGCGGATGAGTTCACCTGCTCGGTGTGTTTCCTGGTGCACCACCGGAGCAGGCTCGCCGAAGAGGGCGGTGGCCGCCTGGTGTGCCGCGACTGCGCCTGAGCGATCGGGCCCGGTTCGGCGCGTCCGGGGGGATGCGGTTCTTGGTTGTGACAGAGGGGTGGCGGGCCGATGGCCCCGCCACCCCTCTGTGCTGTGCGCTCTAGTTCTGGGTCTCCGGGGGCGGCTGCCCGGCGGTGGACACCCGGTCCGGCCGACCGCCGCTGAGCAGCTCGGCCACCTTCTCCGGCTTGCGGGTGCTGAACAGCCAGTAGGGCGTGGGGTCCTCGGGATCGGTGAGATGCACCCGCAGCAGCGGCCCGACCCAGCCCCGGTGCACCACGAAGGCGGCCGGGTCCAGGTCCGGCCCCAGCGCCTTGCGCTTCTGCTTGGCCCCGATCACCTCGATCGCGCCGATGTGGCGCAGCGGCAGGTGCGCGTCGCCGACCCACAGCTCAGCGTCTTCAGTGTTTTCAGCGGCCTCAGCGTCGTGACCGGTATCGCCGCTGCCGGTCACCCGGACCTTGATCCGGCCGAGCGCCACCATCAGCGCCGCGGTCAGCGGCACCAGCAGCACATACGGCAGCCAGGCCCGGACACCCGGGTACCCCATGTGGATCTCGGCGGCGAGCAGCCCGGCCGCGATCAGCGGTCCCGGCCAACCCCACCAGGACAGGTAGAGCCGCTCGGAGTGCCGCGACCCGCCCTTTCCGGAGGGTTTGCCCGGTTTCCGCCCGCTGTCCGGCTGCGCATCGGCTGCGCTCGTGCTGTTGCCCACCACGTCAGGGTAGTCTCGCCGCCCGTGTCCATCGTGCAGGTCCTGCTCTCCCGGATAGATCCGGATGTCCCACTACCCGCCTATGCCAAGCCCGGCGACGCCGGCGCCGATCTGGTCACCACCTCGGACGTCGTGCTGGAGCCGGGGGAACGCGTCGTCGTCGGCACCGGGGTGGCGATCGCGCTGCCCGACGGGTATGCCGGTTTCGTGCACCCCAGGTCGGGCCTGGCCGCCAGGGCCGGTCTGTCCGTGGTCAACACCCCGGGCACCATTGACGCGGGCTACCGCGGCGAGATCAGGATCTGCCTGATCAACCACGACCCGCGGGAGCCGATCGTGCTCTCCCGCGGCGACCGGATCGCGCAGCTGGTCGTGCAGCGGGTGGAGACCGCGGTCTTCGTCGAGGTGGACGAGCTCGAACCGTCCGAACGCGGCGACGGCGGCTACGGGTCCACCGGTGGGCACGCGACGCTGGTACCAGGCAGCGGTACTGGGGAAGGAACGGAGAGGTAGTGGCGATTTTCGGACGGAAGCGGCGCGCCGAGAAGGAACAGCCGAGGGGACGACATGCCGCGCCCGAGCCCGACGTCGACGTTGACGACGTTGATGGTGACCTCGACGACTTCGAGGACACCGGTTACGACGCCGATGACGGGCTCGCTGGGCTGGACGGCCCGTTCGACGCGGCGGACGCGCCCGAGGACGAGGTGCCCAGGATCGACCTCGGCTCGGTCCGGGTGCCGGTGCCCGACGGTTCGCAGGTGCAGGTCGAGATGGACCCGGCCACCAGCGGCGTGCGGGCGGTGCACGTGGTCACCGGGCACGGGCAGGTGACGGTCAGCGCCTACGCGGCGCCGCGCTCCGGCGGGCTGTGGAAGGAGGTCGCGGCGGAACTGACCGAGCAGCTCAAGTCCGACGGGGCCAAGGTGACCAGCGGCCGCGGCGAATGGGGCGTGGAGCTGTCCGCCATCGTCGGCGACGTCGCGCTGCGGTTCGTCGGGGTGGACGGCCCGCGCTGGATGCTGCGCGGCGTGATCGCCGGGCCGCAGTCGCTCGCCTCGGAAGCGCCGGACGTGCTGCGGGGCATCGTGCGGCAGTCGATCGTCGACCGGGGTGAGGCGCCGATGCCGGTGCGCACCCCGCTGACCATCACGCTGCCATCGGCGGTGGCCGAGCACATCGCGGAACAGCAGGCGCAGCAACAAAGCTGAGCACCCTGACACTCGGGCGGGGGTTGGTACGGTCGTGCGATGCCGACCTCCGCCGAGTGGCTGATCTTCCTCGGGACAGCCGCCCTGTTCGCGGTCACTCCCGGGCCGGGAATCCTCTACGTGCTCGCGCGCAGCCTGCGCGGCGGGCGCGCCGAGGGCATCCGCTCGGTGCTCGGCAACGGCATCGGCGCGGCCGTGCACGTGGTCGCGGCGGCACTCGGGCTCTCCGCGCTGCTGGCCACCTCGGCGGTGGCGTTCACCGTGGTCAAGATCGCCGGTGCGGCCTACCTGGTGTTCCTCGGCCTGCAGGCGATCTTCCGCCGGCACGACGACGGCGACCAGGCCGGCGGTGGCCCGGCGGGCAGGCTGAGCCGGTCGCCCGTGGCGCAGGGCATGCTCTCCGAACTGCTGAACCCGAAGACCGCGCTGTACTTCATGGCGCTGCTGCCGCATTTCGTGCACCCGGAGACCGCCCCGGCGCCGCTGGTGTTCATCCTGCTCGGGCTGATCGCGCTGGCCATGGCCATGCTCGCGGACCTGCTGGTGGCCCTGTTCGCCGGGCGGATCGGGCACCGGCTGATGGCCAGCCCGAAATGGCGGATCCGGCAGCGCGTTGCCAGCGGTGCGGTGATGATCGGCCTCGGCGGCTTCATCGCGGTAGCCGACTAAAGACTTCCCCCGTTCGAGCGATTTTCCCCGCGGCGCGATCGAGCCCAATGTGACGTTCGGTTGGTTCTATTGGCCGAACGTCACGTTGGGTCGGTTCCGGGGCGGATCGATCGGGTGCGGGCGGTCAGCCGCGTGCCGCGCGGAGCCAGCCGAGCACCGCGGCGCGGCCGAGCGACTCGCGGTCGCGGCCCAGCGCTTCGAGGCTGGTCTCCACCACGGCGGCCCTCGGCAGCGCGGCCGCCCACTCGTGCGCCACCGCGGCCGGGTGCACCGGGTCGTCCACGCAGGCCGCCAGCCCGGCCGGCACGTCCAGCCCGGCCAGCGCGTCGAGGGTCGGCGCCGGGTGCCCGGCGGCCACCCGCAGGCCGTCCGCCAGCTCTTCGCCGTGCCGCCGCCAGGCCCGGCCCAGCTCGTCGGCCAGCCAGGGCGCCACCCCGGCCGTGGAGATCGCCAGCGCGGCGTCCACGCCTTCGCGGCCGACCAGGTCGGCGGACACCTTCGCGGCCATCGACGCGGGTGCGGAGCCGGGGCTGCCGTTCCAGGCCGGCAGCGCGAGCAGCAGCCCGGCGCAGCGGTCCGGGTTGCGCACCGCCCACTCCGCGGCGAGATGCGCGCCGAAGGAGATGCCACCGGCCAGGATCGGCGCGCCGGCACCGGCCGCTATCCGATCCAGCGCGGCCAGGTAGCCGTCTGCCAGCAGGCTGCCCGGCGGCGGCGGTGGAGTCCGCGGCTCGATCCCGACCGCGCCGAGCGGACCTGCGAAAACAGCCTGTACGAACACGTCGTCGGAGCCGGTCCCAGGCATCAGCACGGCGGTGACAGCAGACATAGTGGACGTCACTCGGGGAAGTTTGACGCAAACCGGATTCCGTTGCCCCGGAAGGGTTACGCTGGACATCGCACGGGCCGTATCTAGTCGGGGGCCCCGGAGCACAGGAGCACCGCATATGCCCGCCAAGGACGGCGGCTACTTCAGCCGGTTGGTTCGCAAGCTGACCAGTGACGTCGAGGAGCTCGACGCGGAGGACCTATCCGAAAAATCCGAGGCCGGCGGGGCGCAGCGAGCCTGCGACTGCCGGTCGGGACAAGAGGTGACCGTGCTGGGCAGGCTGCGCAGCGTGGAGCTGTGCCCCACCAGCGAGGCCGCGACGCTGCAGGCGGAGCTGTTCGACGGCACCGAGGGCGTGACGTTAGTCTGGCTGGGTAGACGCCGGATCCCGGGCATCGAACCGGGCCGAACCATCAAGGTGCGGGGCCGGATGGCCGAAAGAGACGGCCAGAAGGTGCTGTACAACCCGTACTACGAGCTGCAGCAGACGACTTCCTGACCCGAACCCGAGGCGTAATCACATCGTGACTGAACCCGGCCGTACCGGCGACGACACCGACCAGCGCACCGATCGGGCCGCACCTACGGACGACTCCGGGGCGGACGCCGAGACGGCGGGTACGGGCGAGCAGGCGGAAAAGTCAGCAGAGTCCGAAAAGCCAGCGGAGTCCGAAAAGCCCGAACCCACCCTGCTCGAGCAGATGGGCGGGGTGTCCGGGCTGATCTACTCCTCGCTGCCCGTGGTGGTGTTCGTACTGGCCAACGCGTTCTTCGGGCTCACGGTGGGCATCTGGAGCGCGATCGGCAGCGCGGTGGCCATCACCGTGCTCCGTGTCGTGCGCAAGGAGCCGCTGCAGCCCGCCATCTCCGGGTTCTTCGGGGTGGCCATCGCGGCGTTCATCGCCTACCGCACCGGCTCGGCCAAGGGCTTCTTCCTGTTCGGCATCTGGGCCAGCCTGGTCTACTGCGGGGTGTTCGTGGCCTCGGTGCTGATCCGCTGGCCGCTGGCCGGCGTGGTGTGGAACTTCCTCAACGGCACCGGCACCGCCTGGCGCAAGGACAAGCCGTCCCGGTTCGGCTACGACGTCGCCACCCTGACCATGGCCGCCGTGTTCGCGGCCAGGTTCGTGGTGCAGCGCTGGCTGTACAACGAGGACTACACCGGCTGGCTGGCCTTCGCCAAGATCGCCATGGGCTACCCGCTGTACGGGCTGGCACTGCTGGTGGTGGTCTGGGCGGTGCGGCGCTCGGACAAGCGGCTCAAGGCGCTCGCGGAGTCCGCGCCGCACGAGGAGTCCGACGCCGAGATCGAGGCCAGGCTGCGGCTGAAGTACGGTCAGGCGCCAGCTCAGGAGGCCTAACGCCTCGTGAGTGAAAACCGTTGCCTGGGCAACACTTTTCACTCACGACCGCTGACCTGCGGCGATGGTGCTAGTAGCCCAGTGCCGTCCTGATGTCCGGCTCGACCTCCGCCGCCGCCACGAACAACAGCTCGTCGCCGGGCTCGAGGGGATCCTCCGGCTGCGGCACGATCACCCGTTCCCCGCGCAGGATCGTCACCAGCGCCGAATCCCTCGGCAGCGCCAGCTCGCTGACCGGCTTGCCGGCCAGCGGGGTCTCCGCGGGCAGCGTCAGCTCCACCAGGTTGGCCTGGCCCTGCCGGAAGGTCATCAGCCGCACCAGGTCGCCGACGCTGACCGCTTCCTCGACCATCGCGGCCAGCATCCGCGGCGTGGACACCGCCACGTCCACGCCCCAGGCGCTGGTGAACAGCCACTCGTTCGCCGGGTTGTTCACCCTGGCCACCACCCGGCGCACCGCGAACTCGGTCTTCGCCAGCAGCGAGACCACCAGGTTGACCTTGTCGTCCCCGGTTGCCGCGATCACCACGTCGCACAGCTGGATCCCGGAGTCCTCCAGGGTGGACACCTCGCAGGCGTCCCCGAGCACCCAGTCCGCTTGTTCCACCGTGGCCGGCTCGAACTGGTCGGACTCCCGCTCGATCAGCATCACCTGGTGCCTACCGTCGATCAGCTCGGTGGCGATCGAGCGGCCCACCGCGCCCGCGCCGGCAATCGCGACCCGCATCAGTTCTCCTCTTCAGGGCCGTGGGCGGCGACGCTGGTGACGTCGCTGACCGTGCCCGAGCGTGCGGCCACGTAGATCAGGTCGTCGGCCTGCAGCACGGTCTTGGCGTCGGGCAGCACCCCGTTGCCGAACCGCATGATGAACGCGACCCGTGCCCCGGTGGCCTCCTGCAGCTGGCGCACGCTGTGCCCGACCCAGTCCTCGTGCAGCGGCAGCTGGAGCAGCGCCACGTTGCCGGTCGGGTCGCGCCAGGCCGAGGCCACCCCGTCGGGCAGCAGGGTGCGCAGGAACCGGTCGGTTGTCCACGGCACGGTGGCCACGGTGGGGATGCCGAGCCGCTCGTACACGGCGGCCCGCTTGTGGTCGTAGATCCTGGCGACCACGTGCTCGACGCCGAAGTTCTCCCTGGCCACCCTGGCCGAGATGATGTTGGAGTTGTCCCCGCTGGAGACCGCGGCGAAGGCGCCGGCTCGCTCGATGCCGGCTTCGATCAGCACCCGCCGGTCGAAGCCGACGCCGACCACCTGCTGGCCGTGGAAATCGCTGCCGAGCCGGCGGAAGGACTGCTGCGCCTTGTCGATCACCGCCACGTCGTGGCCGAGGCGCTCCAGCGCCGCGGCGAGCGACACGCCCACCCGGCCGCAGCCCATGATCACCACGTGCACGCCTGCCTCCTCGTCTCCTCGGCCCGTCAATCGGCTATGGTCAAATCGGACGTCGCGGGGAGATTGTGATCCCGACATGCCAGCGCCGAACCTACCGTGCTCCCGTACCGTTACGCTGCTGCGGTGTCGAAGTTCGCGACCGCGGCCAAACGGCTGCTGCTCGGCCGCCCGTTCCGCAGCGACCGGCTGTCCCACACCCTGCTCCCCAAGCGCATCGCGCTGCCCATCTTCGCCTCCGACGCGCTCTCCAGTGTGGCCTACGCGCCGGAGGAAATCTTCCTCACCCTGAGCGTGGCCGGGCTGACCTCGTTCACCATGTCGCCGTGGATCGGTCTCGTGGTCGCCATCGTGATGCTGGCCGTGATCGCGAGCTACCGGCAGAACGTGCACGCCTACCCCAGCGGCGGCGGCGACTACGAGGTCGCCACGGTCAACCTTGGCAAGTCGGCCGGGCTCACCGTGGCCAGCGCGCTGCTGGTGGACTACGTGCTGACCGTCGCGGTGTCCATTTCGTCCGCCGCGGCGAACGTCGGCGCGCTGATCCCGTACGTCGCCGAGCACAAGGTGCTGTTCTGCGTCGGCGCGATCGTGCTGCTCACCGCGATGAACCTGCGCGGGCTGCGGGAGTCCGGCACCGCCTTCGCCATCCCGACCTACGCGTTCATGTTCGCCATGCTGGTCATGCTGATCGTCGGCTTCTACCGGATCGTGGTGGCCGGCGAAGACCTCCGCGCGGACAGCGCCGGCCTGGAGCTGATCACCGAGCCGGACAGCTTCACCGGGTTCGCGATGATCTTCCTGGTGCTGCGCGCGTTCACCCAGGGCTGCGCCGCGCTGACCGGGGTGGAGGCGATCAGCAACGGGGTGCCCGCCTTCCGCAAGCCGAAGTCGAAGAACGCGGCCACCACGCTGCTGCTGCTCGGCCTGCTCTCGGTGACCATGTTCCTCGGCATGATCCTGCTGGCCAGGTCCACCGGGGTGGTGCTGGCGGAGCACCCGGCTACCCAACTGCTCAACGCCCCTCCCGGCTACGTGCAGGACACCCTGATGGTGCAGCTGGCGCACACCATCTTCGACGGCTTCCCGGTCGGTTTCTTCTTCGTCACCACGGTCACCGCGCTGATCCTGGTGCTCGCCGCGAACACCGCGTTCAACGGCTTCCCGGTGCTCGGCTCGATACTGGCGCAGGACCGGTACCTGCCGCGCCAGCTGCACACCCGTGGTGACCGGCTGGCCTTCTCGAACGGCATCGTGTTCCTCGCCGCGTTCGCCATCGTGCTGGTGTTCGCCTTCGAGGCCGAGGTCACCAAGCTGATCCCGCTCTACACGGTGGGCGTCTTCGTCTCGTTCACGCTGAGCCAGACCGGCATGCTGCGGCACTGGAAGCGCAAGCTGGCCCAGGGGGAGCAGACCGGGCTGGACGCGGCGGGCCGCCGTCGGATCCGCCGCTCGCAGGCGATCAACGCCTTCGGCCTGGTGATGACCGCCAGCGTGCTGGTGATCGTGCTGATCACCAAGTTCAGCAAGGGCGCCTGGATCGCGATTGCCGCGATGGTGGCGATCTTCCTGCTGATGTCGGCCATCCGCAAGCACTACGACCGGGTTGCCGACGAGCTGCGGGAAACCGAGAACAAGCCGCCGATGTTGCCGTCGCGCAACCACGCGATCGTGCTGGTGTCCAAACTGCACCTGCCGACGCTGCGCGCGCTGGCCTATGCGAAGGCGGTGCGCCCGGACGTGCTGGAGGCGGTCACCGTGAACGTGGACGACGCGGAGACCAGGAAACTGGTGGCGGACTGGGACAAGCACAAGTTCAAGGTGCCGCTGAAGGTGGTCGAGTCGCCGTACCGGGAGATCACCAAGCCGGTGCTGGACTACGTGCGGCGGGTGCGCGGGGACAACCCGCGCAACGTGGTCACCGTGTTCATCCCGGAGTACGTGGTCGGCCGCTGGTGGGAACAGGTGCTGCACAACCAGAGCGCGTTGCGGCTCAAGGGCAGGCTGCTCTTCCAGCCGGGCGTGATGGTGACCAGCGTGCCGTGGCAGCTGGTCTCCTCCGAACGGGCGAAGGACCTGTCGGATCGCGGGGCGCGGCCGGCCGCCGGTGACGTGCGGCGCGGCATTTTCGACGATGTGCAAGGACAGGCTCCGACCACCAAAGAAAGCGGCAAGTGACCTCAGTGGACAGTTGGCTAGGCCGGAAACTGGAACTCGAAGTGGGTCCGGTGGCGCACGGCGGCCACTGTGTGTCCCGAGTGGACGGACGGGTGGTGTTCGTCCGGCACGCGCTGCCCGGCGAGCTGGTGCGCGCCGACGTCACCGAGGACAAGGGCGGCTCGTTCTGCCGGGCGGACGCGGTGGAGGTGCTGCGGCCAGCCGCCGAGCGGGTGACCCCGCCCTGCCCGCTCGCGGCGCCGGGGGAGTGCGGCGGCTGCGACTGGCAGCACGCGCGCCCGGAGTTCCAGCGCGAGCTCAAGGGGCGGGTGGTTGCCGAGCAGCTGAGCCGGCTGGCCGGGATCGAGCGCGAGGTGGAGGTCGAGGCGCTGCCGGGCGGGTCGCTCGGCTGGCGCAGCCGGGTGCGCGTGGTGGCCGGCGCCGACGGGAGGGCCGGGCTGCGCGCGCACCGCGGGCACCGGGTGATCCCGCTCGGCGAGACCGGCTGCGCGATCGCGGTGCCCGGCGCGCTGGACGACGTGCTCGCCAGGAAGTGGCGGCCGCGCCTCGAGGTCGAGGTGACCCTCGACGGCGCCGGTCGGACGCACCTGCGGGAGCTGGAGGTCGCCAGGGGCAAGACGAAGACCAGGGAGCTCAAGGGCGGCGTCGCGTTCGAGCGGGCCGCCGGCCGGGCTTGGCGGCTGCAGGCGCACGGGTTCTGGCAGGTGCACCCGGCCGCGGCGGAGACGCTGGCCGGCGTGGTCGGCGAATGGGCGCAGGCGCCGGCGGACGGGGTGGCCTGGGATCTCTACGCGGGAGTCGGGCTGTTCGCTTCGGTGCTCGCGGGGCAGGTCGGGACGGCGGGCTCGGTGCTCGCGGTGGAGTCCGGCAGGCGCGCGGTCACCGACGGGGAGCGGAACCTGGCCGATCTGCCGCAGGTGCGGTGGCTGGGCGGGCAGGTGGAGCACGTGCTGGCCGGCGCCGCCGATGCTTCGGCGCGGCCGGACGTGGTGGTGCTCGATCCGCCCCGCAAGGGCGCCGGCCGGGCGGTGGTGGAGACCATCGCGCGCGGCACCCCGGCGCGCGTGGTCTACGTGGCCTGCGACCCGGCCGCGCTGGCCAGGGATCTGGCCACCTTCGCCGGGCACGGCTACCGGCTGGCCGGGCTGCGGGCTTTCGACGCCTTCCCGATGACGCACCACGTCGAGTCCGTCGCACTGCTCACGTTGTGACCGGCGGTCCGATCGGAGCCGTGCGGGCATGACGCAGCGCCCGGCGGGGTAAGGCCGGGCGCCGCATTCCGTTCAGTTCGGCCGGTCAGGGCTTCGGCGGGCATGTCTTCCAGTGGAAGTGGTAGACGGTGCTGTAGTCGGTGTCCGTCGAGTCCATGGTGGCGAAGCTGGTCGTCTCCTTGGTGTTCGACGTGCCGGCGTCCACCCGCAGTTCGGTGTTGATGTTGAAGTTGCGTTCTTCACCGCAGGGCGCGTAGACCACCTGGTCGATCTCGAGCTTGTCGGTGGTCTGCCAGTTGTCGTCCTTCGGACCGTTGAACTTGTGGGAGATCGGGGTCGTCTGGGACATTCCCTGGAAGTAGTAGTTCGCCTTTTCCGTGAAGCTTGCCCCCTTTTGTATGTTGGCGTATCCGCGGTAGTCTGTCTGCGCGATCGCGTAGGTGAAACCTTGCGGGACATGCACGACCAGGCTGAGCTGGCAGTTCTTCCGCATGTCCGTGGGCTTGGCGCCGACACCGACCTGGGCGAGGTATTCGCTGTAGGTGACGGTGAACTTGGTGTTGTCGGTCGAGACGGCCACGGCCGCCGTGCCTTGCGGGCAGCCCGTTCCGTTGACCGTCACGACGTCGATGACGATCTTGTCGTTCGGTGGGTCGGGAAAATGCGGACCTTGTGCCGCGCTGGCCGGTGCGGTGACCGCGGAGAACGCCAAAAGGGCAGCAGCTATCGTAGTGAGCATTGAATTACCTCCGTGATTATGCCAACTGACGGCGCCGTTCCCATTCATCGGCGCCGCGGGGCCGAGGGGGTATCAACAAACATCTCAGCGAGGGCACAGCTGAGCTTAAAAAGCGCGGCGGCCGATCTTGTAGGTGAAGAGCGGTCGCCGCGCGTGTGCGGGTGAACTGAAGATCAGGAGATCAGGAGATCAGCTGCACTTCTTCCAGTGGAAGTGGTACTTGGTGCTGACCCCGCCATCCGTGGAGTCCATCGTCACGAAACTGCTGCTGTTCCCCGACGAGCCTGCGCTCACCCGCAGTTCGGTGTTGACGTTGAGGTTGCGTTCCTCGCCGCAGGGCGCGAAGACCAGGTGCGCGGTCTCCGTCTTGTCGGTGAACTGCCAGTTGTCGCTGTACGGCCCGCCGAACGGATGAGTGGAGCGCGTTGTCGGCGACGTGCCCTGGATGTAGTAGCTGGCCTGCTGCACGGCCTGCGCGCCCTTGGCCAGATGGGCGAAACCGCGGTAGTCCGCCTGCGAAACCGCGTAGGTGAAGCCCTGCGGAATGTGCAGCCGCAGGCCGAGCTGGCAGTTCTTGCGCAGGTCGGTGGGCTCGGAGCCTTCGCCTACCTGGGCGATGTAATCGCTGTAGGTCACCGTGAAGGCGGAGTTGTCGGTCGCGGTGGCGACCGCGGCCGTGCCGCGGGGGCAGCCCGAACCGTTGACCGTCACGACGTCGATGACGACCCGATCGGCGGGAGGGTCGGATTCCGCGGCGGCGGTTGGGGCGGTGAACATGGACAAGGCCATGCCGGCGGCGGCAATCATGGTTAGCATGGAGTTACCTTCCAATAAATGACAGAATGACGGCACGGACGATCGAATTGTTGATGGAGCGCGGAGCGCGTGCGGTGTGCGTTATACGGGCACCGGTGTGGGTGACAGGCGGGGCCCTGGCCTAACTCTCGTCCTCGTCCGCCAGCCGAACAAGCCAGGTATCGACGGGTAGGGATACGTATCTATTGGGGCGGTGAAACGTTTCTGCGGCCAACTGGCCGCAGGGCAGCACCGGTACACCCATAAATTACGTACAGCGACCACTCAACGTCGTGAGTGAAAAACGTTGCCAGGGCAACACTTTCCACTCACGACGTCGGTCAGGCGTCTTCGGTGAGCAGCTGTGCCGCCTTCTCGCCGATGGCCATGGTGGTGATGCACGGGTTGACCGCGACCAGGAACGGCATGGCCGAGCCGTCGGCCACCCGCAGGCCGTCCACCCCGCGCACCCGCAGCCTGGCGTCCAGTACCGCCAGCGGATCGTCGTCGCCGCCCATCTTCGCGGTGCACGAGGGGTGGTAGACGGTGTTGTGCGTCTTGCGCAGGTAGTCGGCGATCTCGTCGTCGCTGCGCACATCAGGGCCGGGCGCCAGCTCGGCACCGGCCCACTCGGCCATCGCCGGCTGGGCCACGATCTCGCGGGCCAGCTTCACCCCGTAGGTCATCACCCGCATGTCGTGCGGATCGGTGAAGTAGCGCGGATCCACCTTCGGCTTGTCCCGGAAGTCCCTGGTGCGCAGGCGGACCGTGCCGGTGGACCGGCTGCGGGTGACGTTCGGGGTGAGGCAGAACCCGTTCTCCGTGGTCGGGTAGCCGTGCCGCAGCGTGTTCAGGTCGAAGGGCACCGATCCGTAGTGGAACATCAGGTCCGGCCGGTCGAGTCCTGACTCGGTGCTGGTGAAGATGCCAATTTCCCACCATTGCGTGGAATTGGTGACCATCGGCCGTTTCGCGTCCCACTGGACCAGACCCTCCGGGTGGTCCTGCAGGTTCGCGCCGACCCCGGGGGAGTCCACCAGCACGTCCACGCCGACCTCGCGCAGATGCTCCGCCGGGCCGATCCCGGACAGCATCAGCAGCTTCGGCGTGTCGATCGCGCCGGAGCTGACGACCACCTCGCGGCGCGCCCTGATGGTCCTGCTGTGCAGCTGGTCTTCGGTCAGGTACGCCACGCCGGTGCAGCGTTTGCCGTCGAAGGTCAGCTTCTTCGCCCGCAGCCCGGTGCGGACGTCCAGATTGGGCCGTTCGCCGATGATCGGGTGCAGGTAGGAAACCGAAGCGGAGGACCGGGTGCCGTCCTCGCGGGCGTTGATCTGGAACCAGTTCGCGCCGTGCGTGACGGTCTTGCCGGAGTTGAACTCGGTACGGGGGATACCGGCCTGCTCGCAGGCGGCCAGCAGGGCGACCCCGGTCGGGTCGTTCGGCGGCACCGAGCGGATGGTCACCGGCCCGGACCGGCCGTGGTGCTCGCCGGGGCCGTCGTTGGTCTCCAGCCGCCGGTAGAGCGGGAAGATGTCCGCGCTCGACCAGCCGGGCAGGCCGAGGGCGGCCCACTCGTCCAGGTCCTCGGCCGGTGCCCAGAAGGCGATGCAGGAATTGTGCGAAGAGCAGCCGCCGAGCACCTTTGCCCTGGCGTGGCGCAGGAAGGAGTTGCCGGACTCCTGCGGCTCGACCAGGTAGTCCCAGTCGTAGCCGGACTCCAGCAGCGCCATCCAGCGGTCCAGCTCCAGAATCGCCGGATCGTCCACATCGGACGGACCGGCCTCCAGCAGGCAGACGGTGACCGCGGGGTCCTCCGACAACCTGGCCGCCACCACCGAACCGGCGGTGCCCCCGCCGACGACCACGTAGTCGTACTCTTCGCTCACTTCTCCTCCTCCATGACGGTTTCGACGGGCTTGGCGGCGTGGTCGGCCAGCACGCCCACCTTGTGTCGTTGCACGAACCAGTAGTAGGCGAACCCGCCGACCGCGAAGACCGCCACGAACAGCACCGAACTCCACTGCAGGTACCAGTGGAACGGCTCGGTCGCGTTGTAGATCTCCTTGCGCGGCCAGGCCAGGTTGATCGTCATCGCGACGCCCCACAGCACCGCCAGCACGTTCACCGGCAGGCCCCACCGGCCCAGCGAAAACCGCCCGGCTGGTGCGTTCTTCAGCGGCCACTGCCCGCGCACCCGCTTGACCAGCATCGGCACCGTGACCAGCAGGTAGGCCAGGTAGATCAGGATGATCGCCAGGCTGGTCACCGCGGAGAAGATCTGCGGCGAGTTGATGTTCACCACCAGCAGCGCGATCGCGATGACGCCGATGATGATCGCCGGCAGCACCGGGGTGCCGGTCTTCTGGCTCACCTTCGCCAGTTTCGACCCGGCGGGCAGCGCGTTGTCGCGGGCCATCGCGAAGGCGATCCGGATGGCCGCGGTGTGCACCGCCAGCACGCAGACCGTGATCGCGATGAACACGATGAACAGGAACATCCGGCCGATCGTGGAGCCGAGCGCGTCGGTGAGCACGAACTGCAGGCCGACCGTGCTCAGCTCGGGCGCGTTGATGTCCTTGACCGCCATCAGCGCGAACAGGATGATCAGCCCGCCGAGCAGGAAGGACGCGAGCAGCGCGCGCAGGATCGCCTTGGGCGCGTTGCGGTGCGGGTCCACCGACTCTTCGCCGAGTGACGCGGCCGTGTCGAAGCCGTACATCACGTAGGACGAGGCGATCGCGGCGATCAGGAACGCGCCGAGGTAGCCGGTGGAATGGTTAGCGCCGGTGCCCAGTGTTTCGGTGACCACCTCCGGGCCCCTGGTGAAGTGCGCGGCCAGGAAGATCACCAGCAGCACCGCGAAGATCAGCTCGATGGCCACCCCGGCGCTGTTGATCCTGGCCATCAGCTTCACCCCGAACGCGTTCACCAGCGTGGTGAACAGGATCAGCAGGCTGGCCAGCAGTACGCCGTTCGCCGCGTCGGAGGTCCCGCTCCCGTCCCCGATGAACTGGAAGAAACCGGAGATCTGCGGCAGGGTCCGCTGATACGCCAGCGCGGTGGCCGAAATGGACACAATGGACGCCAGCAGCATCATCCAGCCCGCCAGCCAGGCCACGTGCGGGTTGCTCAGCTTCTTCGCCCAGTTGTAGACCGAGCCGGCGACCGGGTAGTGCGCCGCCAGCTCGGCGAACGAGAGCGCCACCATGAGCTGGCCGCCGAAGACCAGCGGCCATGACCACCAGTAGGCCGGCCCGCCCTGGGACAGTCCCAGATAGGACAGCTGGAACACCCCGGTCAGCACCGAGATGTAGCTGATCCCGGCGGCGAAGGTGTGGAAGCTGCCCAGGGTGCGCTTGAGCTGGTTGGTATAGCCGAAATCGCTGAGTTCCTTGTCGCCCGACGCCGTGGTCAAAGGAGTTCCTCTCAGTATGGGGACCGGGATCTGACCTTCCTGCCTACTTCTCGCCGGAGAACCACCGCAGCGGACCGGGCCGCAGGTTCTGGTAGATGTGCTTCGCCTCCTGGTACTCCGCGAGCCCGGTCGGGCCGAGCTCGCGGCCGAACCCGGACTGCTTGTAGCCGCCCCATTCGGCCTGCGGCAGGTACGGGTGGAAGTCGTTGATCCAGATCGTGCCGTGCCGCAGCCGGTTGGCCACCCGCTGCGCCCTGGACGCGTCGTTGGTGAACACCGCGCCGGCAAGGCCGTAGTGGGTGTCGTTGGCGATCCGGACGGCGTCGTCCTCGTCGGTGAAGGTCTCCACGGTCAGCACCGGGCCGAAGGACTCTTCGCGCACTGCGGTGCTGCCCTGGCGCACGTCGTCCAGCACGGTCGGCAGGTAGAAGTAGCCGTCCTTGAACCGCTCGTCTGCCGGACGGCGGCCGCCGGTGCGCAGCACGGCACCTTCTTCGATCGCGGTGGCCACGTACTGCTCCACCTTTTCCCGGTGTGCGGCGGAGATCAGCGGCCCGGTCTCGGCGTCCGGGTCGAACGGCCCGCCCAGCCGGATCAGCTCGGCGCGGCGCACCACCTCGGCCACGAACTCGTCGTGGATCTCCCGCTGCACGATCAGCCGGGCGCCGGCCGAGCAGACCTGCCCGGAGTGCAGGAAGATCGCCGTGATCGCGTAGTCCACCGCGGTGTCGAAGTCGGCGTCGGCGAACACCACGTTGGGATTCTTGCCGCCCAGCTCCAACGCGACCTTCTTGACCGTGGCCGCGGCGGCGGCCGCGATCACCTTGCCGGTGGCAAGGCCGCCGGTGAACGAGACCAGGTCCACGTCCGGATGCTCGGACAGCGGCGCGCCGGCGGCGGGCCCCGCGCCGAGCACCAGGTTCGCCACCCCGGCCGGCACCCCGGCGTCGGTGAGCAGGCTCATCAGCAGCACGCAGGTGTGCGGGGTCAGCTCACTGGGCTTGAGCACGAAGGTGTTGCCCGCGGCCAGCGCCGGCGCCACCTTCCACACCGTCTGCAGCAGCGGGTAGTTCCACGGGGTGATCAGCCCGCAGACGCCGACCGGCTCGTAGACCACCCGGCTGAACGCGTCCGGGTTGCCGGTGTCCACCACCCGGCCGGCGTCCTGTCCGGCCAGCTTCCCGAAGTAGCGGAAGCAGGCCGCGATGTCGTCCATGTCGTATTCGCTTTCCACCAGCCTCTTGCCGGTGTCCAGCGACTCCGCGCGCGCGAAGGTGTCCTTGCGCTGCTCCAGCAGTTCCGCGGCGCGCAGCAGGATGTCGCCGCGCTCGGGGGCCGGGGTGGACGGCCACGGGCCGGTGTCGAAAGCGGCCCGTGCAGCTGCGATCGCCGCTTCGGTGTCCTCCCTCGTGCCCTCCGCGACCTCCGCCACCAGTGAACCGTCCGCGGGGCACCGGATCTCCCGTGTCCCGCCGGCCCGCGCGCCGACCCATTGCCCGCCGATGAAGAAGTCCGCCATCTACCCCGCTCCAGTTTGGACACTGTGCACCCTCGAGCGCACCTTCTGAAGCGGGGATCTTACGCGCTCGCGCGCGCGACGCCGGTTTCGTAGTAATCCCGCGCACGTCCGTTCGAGTCGAACGCGGCGGCGATCTTCATCCCGGTCTTCTCGATCGCCTGGTAGCTCAGCAGGGCGACCGGGATGGCCACCACCAGCAGCAGCACCGCGGTCACCCCGAAGGCGGACGCGGTCGAGCCCGACGGCAGCAGGCCGATGCCGTCCAGCGCGCGCAGCACCGGCTCGTGCCACAGGTACAGGCTGTAGCTGGCCAGGCCGACGGTGACCAGCGGCCGCCAGCTCAGGAACCTCGGGGCGGGCACCGGGCTCAGCGTGGTGCTGGCGATCACCAGCGCGCAGCCGGCCGCGACCACGGTGTTCACGAACACGGCGGGCTCGTCGCCGGGCGGCCTGGTGGCGTGGGCAAGCACGATCACCGTCGCGCCGAGCAGCGCCGAGCCCGCCCGCCACCAGCGGGTGGTGAGCTGCACCCCGGCCGCGGCGGCCACCGCCATCAGCAGCCCGATCGCGAACAGATCGAGCTTCGCCAGCGGACCGAACCAGGTGGACCAGGACGTGACGGGCCGGTCCCAGACATAACGGGCGAGCACCTTGAAGCCGAGGCTGATCACCAGCAGCGTGCCGGCGCCGCCGATCAGGACGGCCAGCTTCGCGGCCCGGCCGGTGAGCCTGCCGCAGACCCGGTACGCGACCGCGCCGAGAACGGCCAGCAGCAGGTAGAAGTGCATCTCGTCGGCCAGCGACCAGGCCGGCCCGTTCGTCCAGAAGATGTAGTCGTCGCTGTAGACGTGGGTGAAACTCAGGTGCAGCAGCAGATCCTGCCAGTGCCCCGGCAGTTCCGGGTTGGTCACGCACCACACCACGAACACCACGATGAAGTACGCCGGCACCAGTCGGGAGACGCGCTTGATCAGGAACGCCCTTGCCGGCCGCGGTGACGACAGGCCCAGCGCGGCACGGGCCACCGGCAGGCCGAGCAGCAGCCCGGACAGCACGAAGAACATGGCCACGAACATGTCCGTGCCCATCATCAGCTCGTGCCAGATGGTGCCTTCCAGCGGCCAGTGGCGGCCGCGGCTGAACTGGTAGGCGTGGAAGGTGGCGACCGCGATCGCGGCCAGCGCCCGGTAGACGTCGAGCTGGTAGCGCTGCTTGGCCTCGGTCACGCCCGCTCACCAGCCCGCTGCGGCACCTGCCTCGGCGTGATCGCCCACTTGCGCTCGCCGGTGAGCTCCTTGACCTGCGCGACCCTGGCCACGTGGTTCTTGAACTCGGTGTAGAACACCGTGGAGATCAGCAGGTACACCCGGAACCAGCCGGGATGACGGCGGATCTCGGGCGCGGCCAGCCGCCAGGCGAACAGCACCTGGGCCGGTCCGGACGACAGGGTGTAGAGCGTGCACAGCACGAAGACGGGGACCAGCCAGTCGGTCCGGCCGAGCCCGCCGTCGCGCCAGGCGATGAACCCGATCACCGGCAGCATCTGGATCGCGATCCACGGGTAGATCTCGCGCCAGCCGAGCAGGAAGGTGAGCCCCAGCTTGTTGCGCGGGGTCAGCTCCTCCGACCGCAGCGCGGTCCGCAGATGCCGGCGGGACACCTGGAACCAGCCCTGCGCCCAGCGCACCCGCTGCTTCCACAGCGCGGAGAGGGTGGCCGGGGCGAGTTCCCTGGACAGCAGCCCGGGGTCGTTCACCACCGTGCGGCCCGACAGCAGCACCCTGATCGAGGAGTCGATGTCCTCGGTCAGCATCTCGCCGCGCATCCGGGTCTCGTGCAGCACCTGGGTGCGCCAGAAGCCGTTGGAGCCACCGAAAAGCCCGAACCCGTGCAGTTTCGCGCGGCCGGGGTGGTTCACCGCGTAGATGGACTCGAACTCCACCGCGACCATCCTGGACACCCAGGACGCGTCCCCGTTGCGGATCACGCAGTGGCCCTGCACCACGTCGGCGCCGTGGGAGAGCCAGCGCCACGCCCGGCCGAACGCGTCACGGGCCGGGTGGTGGTCCGCGTCGAACACGCCGACGAACTCGCCGGTGACGATCTCCAGTGCCGCGTTCACGTTCTGCGCCTTGGAGGTGGAGTACGGCACCTTCATCACCACCAGCCGGGAATCGGTGGCGGCCAGCGCGCGCAGGTCGTCCTCCACCGGCATCGGCTTCGGCGTGTTGTAGGCCAGGATCACCTGCAGCGGCCCGTCGTACTCCTGCTCCAGGAAGGACCGCAGGGTGTCCACGATGGTGGCCGCCTCGTTCGGCAGGTAGGCCGGGATGATCGCGGAGGCGGCCGGTTCCGGCGCGGCCGGCTGCGCCGGCGGGCGTTCCGGGTCCAGCGCGTAGAAGTTCTCCACCCAGATGATCAGCGCGGTGATCACCAGCGACGCGGTCACCACCAGGTAGGCGGTGGTGCCGAGGTCGATCCCGGCGCGGTGCGCCAGCACCAGCCCGGCGAACGGCGCGAGCACGCCGATCACCAGGGTGGCCAGCGACTGCAGGGTGGTGCGCAGCGGCCCGCCGGACCGGCGCGCGGCGCGCTGCCGCTCGCCGGAGTTCCACTTGCGCGGGATCAGGTCCACCTGCCCGGTGGCCAGCTCCACCGCCTCGGTAGCGCGGGCGACCAGGGTGGCGGGGTCCATGCTGATCGGCCGGTCCGCCGCGTCCGCCCAGCCGATCACCGGGGTGATCGTCAGGTGCTCGTCGCCGAGCTGCACCGGCAGCCTGGCCAGCCGGGTGGCGATGCTCTCCAGCCTGGCGCGGACCTGCCATTCGGCGGCCCCGCGCAGGGTGAGGATCACGCCGCCATGATCGTCGGGCGTGATCCGTTCCTGTTCGGACAACTCGGTGCGCAGGATCCAGGCGACCTGCTCCAGCACCCGGTCCACCCCGCGGCGGCCGAAGCGGGACTCGATCCTGGGCGCCTCCACGAACCGCACCACGGCCACGTTCGGCGGGCGTCTCCTGGCGGCCGGTCTGCTCAGCACCCGCAGCGTGTGCTGGTGCCAGTGCTCGTTTTCGGCGAAGGCCGACGGCGCGGGTCTCGCCATCGGGATGATGCTGGTCTCGTCCTTGGCGCCGTTGCCGTGGAGCTCGCCGGGTCGGGATTCTCGAGTGCTGATTTCGATCGACGGCTGAATGAACGGCACGTTCGGCGACACCCCCGGTTAGTCGGTAATCCGTCCGGGCGTCACGCTACGAGGGGTGAGTGCAGGGTTGGCTAGAGTCACACCTTCAAGTGAGACAGGCTTCACATACTATCGGATTGGCGTGTTTATTTCTAACGGTTGAACGCTGTGTGACCAACGCATGCGCCGCCGCCATGGCCTGGCCGAGCATGCGCCCCGCCGTCCGGCCGGACTTGCTGCTCCGTAGACTGGTCCGCTGCTCCGTAGACTGTGCGAGTGATCGGCGTGGCGACCAGGCGAGGTGGAGTGTGACGTTGCTGGATTCGGTACGGGGACCGGCCGACCTGAAGCGAATGGATCAGGATCAGCTGCCCCTGCTGGCCGACGAGATCCGCGACTTTCTGGTCGAGAAGGTGCGCCTGGCCGGCGGGCACCTCGGCCCGAACCTCGGCGTGGTCGAGCTGACCATCGCGCTGCACCGGGTGTTCTCCTCCCCGCAGGACCCGATCCTCTGGGACGTCGGGCACCAGAGCTACGTGCACAAGATCATCACCGGCCGGCACCACGAGTTCGACAAGCTGCGCCAGCTCGGCGGCGTCACCGGTTACCCGGCTCGCGCGGAGAGCGAGCACGACTTCGTGGAGAACAGCCACGCCTCCACCGCGCTGTCCTATGCGGACGGGCTGTCCAAGGCCTTTCAGCTCTCCGGCGGCGGACGGCACGCCGTCGCGGTCGTCGGCGACGGCGCGCTCACCGGCGGCATGTGCTGGGAGGCGCTGAACAACATCGCCGCCGAGCCGGGCCGCCCGGTGGTCATCGTGGTCAACGACAACGGCCGCTCGTACTCGCCGACCATCGGCGGTCTCGCCGACCACCTCGCTTCGCTGCGCCTCCAGCCCGGCTACGAGCGGCTGCTCGACGGTGGCCGCGAACTGCTCCAGCACACCCCCGTGGTGGGCAAGCCGCTCTACGCCGCGCTGCACGCCGCGAAGGCGGGCATCAAGGACGCGCTCAGCCCGCAGATGATGTTCTCCGACCTCGGCCTGAAGTACCTCGGCCCGGTGGACGGCCACGACTTCGTCGCGCTGGAGAAGGCGCTGCACAGCGCGAAGGCGTTCGGCGGCCCGGTCATCGTGCACGCGGTCACCGAGAAGGGCCACGGTTACCCGCCCGCGGTGAACCACGAGGCCGACCAGATGCACCAGACCGACCCGATCGACCCGGACACCGGGCTGCCCAAGCCGAAGAAGGGGCTGAGCTGGACCGCGGTCTTCGGCGAAGAGCTGGCCAGGCTCGGCGACGAGCGCACGGACCTGGTCGCGATCACCGCGGCCATGCTGCGCTCCACCGGGCTGCACAAGTTCGCCGAGGCGCACCCGGACCGCTGGTTCGACGTCGGCATCGCCGAGCAGCACGCGGTCACCTCCGCGGCCGGGCTCGCGATGGGCGGTATGCACCCGGTGGTGGCGGTCTACTCGACCTTCCTCAACCGCGCCTTCGACCAGCTGCTGATGGACGTGGCGCTGCACCGGCAGCCGGTCACCCTGGTGCTCGACCGGGCCGGCATCACCGGCCCGGACGGCCCAAGCCACCACGGCATGTGGGACCTGTCGTTGCTCGGCATGGTGCCCGGCATCCGGGTGGCCGCGCCGCGCGACGCGGAGACCGTGCGCGAGGAGCTGCGGGAGGCGGTGGCCATCTCGGACGGCCCGAGCGTGCTGCGGTTCTCCAAGGGCACCGTGGTCGAGTCCGTGCCGGCGCTGGAGCGGATCGGCGACGTGGACGTGCTGCACCGGCCGCGCGCCGGGGTGGAGCCGGACGTGCTGCTGGTCGCGGTGGGCGCCTTCGCGCCGCTGGGCCTCGCCGCCGCGGACCGGCTCGCCGACCAGGGCATCGGGGTGACCGTGGTGGACCCGCGTTGGGTGCTGCCGGTGCCCGCGGAGCTGGTCGAGCTGGCCGGCCGGCATCGGCTCGTGGTCACCGTCGAGGACAGCGGGCGGCACGGCGGCTTCGGCTCGGCGCTGGCCGCCGCGCTCCGCGACGCCGACTGCGACGTCCCGTTGCGCGATCTCGCGGTGCCGCAGCGGTTTCTGGCGCACGGTTCGCGCGAGGAGGTGCTCGCCGGGATCGGCCTTACCGCACAGGACGTGGCGCGGCGGGTCACCGGCTGGGCGGCCGGCCTGATCGGCGAACCCCAGCGCGAGCCCAGCTCCACCGAAAGCTGAGCTCGCGCCGGTCTCAGGCCAGCACGGCCGGTAGCGGGTCGGCGGTCAGCAGCCGTTCACCCGCTTGCGCCACCGAGTCGAGCAGGGCGTCGAGGTCGCGTTCGGTGGTGTGCGGGTTGAGCAGGGTGAGTTTCAGCCACACCTCGCCGTCGAACTCGGTCCGCCCGATCACCGCGGTCCCGGTGCGCAGGAGGTCGCGCCGCAGCTCCGAGTTCAGCCGGTTGCGCTCGGCGGTGTCGGTGGCGTGCACGGGCGTGGAGAACTGGAACAGCACGGTGCTCAGGGTCGGTGTGCTGTGCAGCTTCAGCCGCGGGCGCAGCCGAACTTCCGACGCGGCGTAGCGGGCGAGTTCGTGGCAGCGCTCGACCAGCCGGCCCAGCCCTTCGGTGCCCAGCGCGCGCAGGGTGACGGCCAGCTTGAACACGTCGGGCCGCCGGGTGGTGCGCAGTGAATGTCCCAGCAGGCTGGGGTAACCGGCGTCGTGGTCGTCGTCGCTGATCAGGTACTCCACCCGGCGGTCGATCACCGAGAACCGCGCGGCGTCCCGGCTGAGAAACACCCCGGCGGCCACCGGGAGCCAGCCGAGCTTGTGCAGGTCCAGCCCGATGGAGTCGGCTTCCGCGATGCCGCGCAGCAGTGGCCGCAGCCGGTCGGAGAACAGCGCGCCGCCGCCGAAGGCCGCGTCCACATGGAACCAGACCTCGTTTTCCCTTGCGATGACGGCGATTTCCGGCAGCGGGTCGATGGCGCCGAGGTCGGTGGTGCCCGCGGTGGCGACGATCGCCATCGGCAGCCGGCCCTCGCCCACCGCCGCCGCGATCGCGCGGCGCAGCTCGTCCGGGCGCATCCGGTGCAGCTCGTCGGTGGGCACCGGCACCACGCAGTCCTCCCCGAGGCCGAGGAAACCCGCGTTGCGCGCCACCGAGAAGTGCGCCGAAGCCGAGCAGAACACCGCGGGCCTGGCGTCGGCCGGTACCCCGCTGCGGCTGGCGTCGACGTTCCGGTGCGCGCGCAGGGCGTGGTCGCGCGCGAAGAGCAGCCCCATCAGGTTGGACTCGGTGCCGCCACTGGTCACCACCCCGTCCGCGGCCGGTCCCCGGTAGCCGGCCAGCCCGGCCAGCGCCCGGATGACCAGCGGCTCCATCGCGGACGCCGCGGGCGACTGGTCCCAGGAGTCCAGCGACTGGTTCAGGGTGGCGGCGGCGAGCTCGGCGGCGACGGCAACGGCCAGCGGCGGGCAGTGCAGGTGCGCCGCGCAGGCCGGGTCCGCCGGGTCGGCCGCGCCGCGGGCGAGCAGCTCGGTGAGCGTGCGCAGCGCCTCGGTCGCGCCGGTTCCGGTGCCGGGCGCCGGGTCGCCGAGCGTGCGGCGGACCAGCGCGTCCATCTCGGCCGGGGTGCCGGCCGGGATCGGGCCGCCGCGGGTGGCGGCGCCCTTGGCCAGCGCGTCGACGACCACGGTCAGCAGTGGGTGCAGGTTCTCGTGCGGGCCGCTGATCCCGCCGGCGAGTGCGAAAGGTGACGTCACGGGTCAAACTCCAATCGGGGTGAGCTGGTGGTGCGGGGTCCGCAGGCAGCCGCCGCGGTAGGTGCAGGTCAGTACCGTGTCCACGAACACGCCGGCCGCGGTGTGCGCGCCACCGGCGTCCAAAAAGGACTCCTGGCGCGGGCTGGGCACGTGCCGGGTGCGCTCGCGCAGCTCGGCGAGCAGCTCCGCGGCGGACCAGGACCGGCGGCCGCCGTCGCGTTCCAGCACCACCAGGCAGTCGGCCGAGCGCGGCCCGAGCGGCATCGCCTGCGGGCGCACCACCACCTCGGTGCCGGCGAGCGAGGCGTCGCGGCACACCCCGAAGGACAGCCGGTAGCGGGCCCCGTTGGCGCGGGCCACCTCGTGCGGGTCGAGGCCGTGCGCGGACAGCACCACCTGCGCGTCCACCGCCCACAGCGCGAAAACGGCGCACAGCGCGGTGAAATGGGTCCGCGCGTCGACCAGTACGGCGTGGCCGCCGTCGATGCGGTGCGCGCGGAAGGTGTGCGCGAGCTCGTCGACCTGGCGCCCGAGGGCCCGGTAGGTGATGTCCTGTTGTGCCTTGAGCCAGACGGCGTCCTGGTCGCCGTGGCCGATCAACTCCCGGAGAAACGACTCCATCAGCCGACTTCCTTCTTCTTGTGCGTTGATTGGTGGATCCCGATGCCGAGACTCAGGCCGATGACGGCCAGCGCGATGCCGGCCACCTCGACCGGCGGCGGGGCGGTGCCGGCGTGCAGGAAGATGTAGGTCAGCGACGCGATGGTCTCGAAGACCATCAGCTGGCCCAGCAGCGAAACGGAAAGGCCGCGGGAGGCGCGGTTCCAGAACACCGTGCCGAGCCAGGACACCGCCAGGCCCAGTACCAGCGCACCCGCGGCGAGCCCGGCCAGCTGGCCGCCCGGCGCGCTCAGGTCGAGCACGAACGGCGCGGTGACCGCGGCCGGGACCAGCGTGGCGACGCCGAGCATCGCCGACCAGTCGGCCGCCGACACCTGCGGGTTGCGGTTCAGGAAGCGGGCGTTCGCCACCGCGAACCAGGTCCACATGGCCAGTGCGGCGATCGCGCAGCCGACCCCGAGCAGCTGCCCGGCCGGCCCGTGCGAACCGACCTCCCGCCAGTCGATCTCGGTGAGGTTGACCAGCAGCACCCCGGACAGGATCAGCGTGATCGGCACCGCGAGCCGCCGCACCGGCAGCTCCTCGCTGCCGCCGCAGACGGTCACCGTGACCGGCAGGATGCCGATGATCACCGCCACCACCGGCCCGCCGACGAACTTGACGCCGAGCACCACGAACACGTAGTAGGCGAACTCACCGACCGCGCCGAGCAGCAGGCACTGGCCGAGCACCCGCGGGCCGTAACCGGCCACCAGTGACAACCTGCCGCGTGCGGCGAGGATGAGCAGGGAGACCAGCCCGTAGGCCAGGAACCGGCTCGCGGCGATCGTCATCGCGCCGAAACCGGGCAGCAGCAAGGGAACGAACACGTCCAGGCCCCACAGCAGGCAGGCCAGGACGGCGAACGTCGCACCGCGGAGGGTGGCGGTACCGGGGGGCACGGTCAGCACGGGGGCCCGGCCACGGCGAGCAGGCGCATCTGTTCGTCACCCTTTCGAAGGCAGGTCGAATACGCCCGGTGGGTGGCCGGGCATTGTTTCGGAGATTCTGCTGCCGAATGGCTTTTCGGAGACGGAGGCTGGTGCTGCGGGTAATCGCTGCGAAATTGACCGTAACACCGGCGCAATCTCGTTTACAACGACGACGGTACCCCGTTCTCCGATGCTGAGAACGTGCGGTGGCGCGCCCGGATCGGGGCGGGTTTTCTGTTGGTAAAGGACTGCTGCTCGCGGTTCAGTGCCGTTTTACCCGCGCCATGGCTGCGGTTTGGCCTGTGTCAGCGGAAGTAAAGCGTTCTCTCGGAAGCGGGGGTTCGCGGAGTGAACAGGACCACTTCCGGGAAGATCTTAACATCAAATGAACGCCGGAATCTGGCGCTTGTCGACGAAACTCTGCCGACGCGCCGGTGAATGTCAGCAATGCGCGCGCGGGCGTCATTAGATTAGTTTGCTTAACGCATTGGTCAGCTTTTCGGCCTGTTCCGTCAGAATTGCCGGCGCCGCTACTCGAACCGGGTCATCACGTGCTTGACCCTGGTGTACTCGGCGAGCGAATACGCGGACAGGTCCTTGCCGTGGCCGGAGTGCCCGAACCCGCCGTGCGGCATCTCGGCGACCAGCGGGCCGTGCGTGTTGACCCACACGCAACCGAAGTCCAGCTCCGCGGAGACCCGCACCGCGCGGGAGTGGTCCCTGGTCCACACCGACGACGCGAGGCCATACGGCACGCCGTTGGCCAGCGCGAGCGCTTCGGCCTCGTCGGCGAACTTCTGCACGGTGACCACCGGGCCGAAGATCTCCTCCCGCACGATCTCGTCGGACTGGCGCAGGTGCGAGATCACGGTGGGGGAGAAGTAGAACCCGTGGTCGCCGGCGCGCGTGCCGCCGGTCCGCACCCTGGCGTGCGCGGGCAGCCGCTCGACAAGGCCGCGGACCCGGTCGAGCTGGGCCGCGCTGTTCAGCGGCCCGAAGTCGGTGCCGGGCCGGTACCGCGCGGCTTGTGCGGACAGCTCGGCGACCAGGTCGTCGTGGATCGACTCGTGCACCAGCACCCGGCTGCCCGCGGTGCAGTCCTGCCCGGCGTTGTAGAAGGCCGCGCCGAGTATCCCGGCCGCGGTGTCCGCCGGGTCGGTGTCCTGGAACACCAGCAGCGGCGCGTTGCCGCCGAGCTCCAGGTGGGTCCGCTTGAGGTCGGCCGCGGCCACCGTGGCCACGTCGATGCCGGCCCTGGTGGAACCGGTTATCGAGACCAGCTCGGTGATCGGGTGCCGGACCAGCGCCCTGCCGGTCTCGCGATCCCCGCACAGCACGTTGAACACGCCGGGCGGCAGGAACTCCGCGGCCGTCTTCGCCAGCAGCACCGCGCTGCTCGGGGTGGTCTCGGCGGGCTTGAGCACCACGGTGTTCCCGGCGGCCAGCGCGGGCGCGATCTTCCAGATCGCCATCATCAGCGGATAGTTCCACGGCGCGATCTGCGCGCAGACCCCGATCGGTTCGCGCCGGATGACCGAAGTGTGCCCCGGCGCGTACTCTCCGGCGGCGCTGCCTTCGGGCAACCTGGCGGCACCGGCGAAAAACCGCAGCGCGCTCACGCTTTCCGGGATCTCCTCGGCCAGCACCACCTGGCGGATCTTGCCGGTCTCGCGCACTTCGGCATCGGCGAACTCGTCGGCCCGGCGTTCCAGCGCGTCCGCGATTCCGAGCAGGGCCTGCTGGCGCTGCGCGGGCGTGCTCCGCCGCCAGCCTGCGAACGCCCGCTCCGCCGCGGTCAGTGCAGCGTCCACATCAGACTGTCCGGAAAGGACGCTGGTGCCGAAGACCTCGCCGGTGCGGGGGTCGGTTAGGTCCAGGGTCCGCCCGCTCACGGCCGGTGTCTCCTTGCCGTCGACGAAGTTTCCTACAGTCACGTCAGTTCTCCAGATGGGTAGGGGCGAACATGCGCAGCAAAGCGGGCAGGACCACCACGCTGGGCCCCGGTGCGCGCAGGGCCGCGGCCAGGTCGGCGCCGATATCGTCCACAGAGGACAGTTTAGCGTCGATGCCGAAAGCCTTGGCCAGTGCCACGAAGTCCGGCCTGGCCAGCTCGGTGGCGGTGGTGTGGCCGAAGGCGCCGGTGAGGTACTCGCGCAGGATGCCGTAACCGCCGTCGTCCACGATCAGCCAGGTGACGTCCAGCCCGTGCTGCACGGCGGTGGCCAGCTCGCCGAGGCCGTACATCGCGCCACCGTCCCCGGACACCGCGAGCACCGGCCCGCCGGTGGCGGCCGCCGCGCCGAGCGCGCCGGGCAGGCCGTAGCCGAGCCCGCCGGCACCCTGCGCGGTGTGCATCGGCGCGCCGTCGGCGTTCCAGGCCGACCAGGCCCAGTAGCCGAGGATGGTCATGTCCCAGAAGCTGGGCGTGCCCGGCGGCAGCGCGGCCCGGACGTCGGCCAGTACGCGCTGCTCCAGGTCGAGGGACTGCCCGGCCAGCCTCGCGCGCACCTTCGCCAGCAGCTCGGCGACCGCCGCTTCAGCCTTCCCGTCGGCCGCGCGGGCGGTGACCCCGGCCGCCAGCTCGGCCAGTGCGAGCCTGGCATCGGCGTGGATACCGAGCGCCGGATGGTTCGACTCCAGCTTGCCGGGGTCCGCCTCGATCTGGATCACCCTGCCGCGCGGCGCGAACCGGTGGTAGTTGCTGGACAGCTCGCCGAGCCCGGAACCGGCCACCAGCAGCACGTCGGCGCCGGCCAGGAACTCGGTGCTGTGCCAGTCCTCCAGCCAGCCCTGCCCGGACAGCGGATGGTCCCAGCCGAACGCGCCCTTGCCGCCGAAGGTGCACAGCACCGGCGCCCGCAGCGCTTCGGCCAGCGCGCGCAGCTCGGCGCCGGCGCCCGCCCTGGCCACCCCGCCGCCGGCCAGGATCACCGGGTTCACCGCTCCGTCGAGCAGCCGCACCGCCTCCGCCACCAGATCCGGCAACGGCTTCAGCGGCGCGGGCGCGGCGGGCACCGACCTGATCGCCGGCAGCGCGACCGGGGCGAGCAGCACGTCCTGCGGGATCTCCACCCAAACCGGGCCGTACGGTGCGGTCGCCGCGCTCTCCCAGGCGGCCCGCAGCGCGGTGGGGATCTGGCTCGCCGTGCGGGCGAGATGCACCGACTTCACCACGTCGCGGAAACTGGCCTGCTGGTCGGGCAGCTCGTGCAGGTAGCCGTGCCGACCGCCGCCGAGCCCGGCCGCCGGGACCTGGCTGGAGATGCCGAGCACCGGCACCGACGCGGCCATGGACTCCTGCAGCGAGGACAGGGTGAGCAGCGCGCCAGGACCGGTGGAGACGATCATCGGGGTGACCGGCACCGGACCGGTCGGATCGAGGCCAAGCCTGGCGCGGGCGTGGCCGTCCGCGGCGAAGGCCAGGTTGTTCTCCACCCGCGCGCTCACCAGGCGCAGGCCGGGAGCCCTGCGCAGGGCCTCGAACAGGCCGAGCGCGTGCTGGCCTGGCAGGCCGAACACGGTGTCCGCGCCGAGCGCGCGCAGGGTTTCCACGACCAGGTCGCCGCCGATCCGGCTCATCGGGCAGTACCGAGGCTGAGCAGGCTCACCAGGTCGTAGGCCACGTGCGACGCGGCGATGGCGGTGATCTCGGCGTGGTCGTAGGCGGGCGCCAGTTCCACCACGTCCGCGCCGATCAGGTTGCAGCCCGCCAGTCCGCGCAGGATCTCCAGCAGCTCACGGCTGGTCATGCCGCCCGCCTCCGGGGTTCCGGTGCCGGGCGCGTGCGCCGGGTCGAGCACGTCGATGTCCACCGAGACGTACAGCGGCCGGTCGCCGATCCGCTGGCGCAGCGCGTCCACCGTCTCGGCGACCCCGCGCCGCAGCACGTCCCCGGAGGTCACGATGCCGAAGCCGAGCCGCCGGTCCTCCTCGAGGTCGCGCTTGCCGTAGAGCGGGCCGCGGGTGCCGACGTGGGAAAGCGCGCTGGTGTCCAGGATTCCCTCCTCGGAGGCCCGCCGGAACGGGGTGCCGTGCGTGTACGGCTCGCCGAAGTAGGTGTCCCAGGTGTCCAGATGCGCGTCGAAGTGCAGCAGCGCGACCGGCCCGTGCCGGTTCGCCGCCGCCCGCAGCAGCGGCAGCGCGATGGTGTGGTCACCGCCGACGGTGACCAGCCTGGTGCCGTCCGCGGTGAGCGACTCCGCCTCCTGCTGCAGGGTTTCGATCGCTTCGCCGATGTTGAACGGGTTCACTGCGATGTCGCCGGCGTCCACCACCTGCTTGGTGGCGAACGGCGAGACGTCCAGTTCGGGGTGGTAGGGCCGCAGCAGCCGGCTCGCCTCGCGGACCGCGGCCGGGCCGAACCGGGCGCCGGGGCGGTAGGAGACCCCGGCGTCGAAGGGCACGCCGACCACCGCCACGTCCGCGCGCTCGACCTGGTCCGCCCTCGGCAGCCTGGCGAAGGTGGCGAACCCGGCGAACCGGGGCACCTTCGACGAATCCACCGGGCCAACGGGCTGCTCGCTCAAAATCCGCTCCTTCGTCGCGTCAGGGGTCGTGAGTGAAAAGTGTTGCTCCGGCAACGTTTTCCACTCACGAGGTACTCAATGGCTCGACGGCTTTGTCTTGGCCGTGCAGCCGCTCGTCCCAGGCGGTCAGCACGTCCGCCGGGGTGCGCGGGCTGAGCAGGCTGCCCAGCAGGTAGGCCACCAGGCTCGCACCGAGGCCGTAGTAGATCGGTTCGTTCGCGTCCATCCCCTCGGTGATCATGGACACGATCACCACCACCGAACCGGTGACCATGGACGCCAGCGCCCCGGCCCTGGTGCCGCGCTTCCAGAGCAACGCGCCGAGGATGGCCACCAGCAGGCCGCCGACGAGCACGTTGTAGGCCACCGTCAGCGCGTTCACCACGTCGGTCACCACCATCGCGATCCCGATCGCGAGCACGCCGAGTACCAGCGTGGTCAACCGGTTCCGGTTCACCGAGTCCGATTCGGACAGTCGGGAACCGTCCTTGCGGCGCAGTTTCCCGAGCAGGTCGTTGGTGCTCACCGTGGAGCAGGCGATCAGCGCGCCGCTCGCGGTGGACATCAGCGCGGACAGCGCCGCCGCCAGCACCAGCCCGCGCAGGCCAGTGGGCAGCAGGTCCTCGACCACGGTGGCGAACGCGTCCTGCGCGGAGGCCAGGCTCGGGTACAGCGCCTTCGCTGCGGTGCCGATCAGCGCCCCGGCCACCGCGTAGACCAGGCAGTAGACCCCGGCGAGGATGCCGCCGCCGGTGGCAACGCGGGGAGTGCGCGCGGTGAACACCCGCTGCCAGATGTCCTGGCCGATCAGCAGCCCGAAGCCGTACACCAGGACATAGGTGAAGATCGTCTCGCCGCCGATGGCGGTGAAGGAGAAGTAGCTCGCGTCCAGCCGTTCGCCGATCCCCTCGAATCCGCCCGCCGAGCTGATCGCCACCGGCAGCAGGATGGCCAGCATGCCGATCATCATGATCACGAACTGGGCGATGTCGGTGAGCGTGATCGACCACATGCCGCCGAGCACCGAGTAGAGCACCACGATCGACCCGCCGATCGCGATACCGGCCACGCTCGGCACGTCGAACAGCACCTTGAAGATCGTCGCGAAGGCCAGCGTCGAGGTGACCGTGAGCATCAGCGTGTAGACCCACATGACCACCCCGGAGATCGCCGTGGTGGAGCCGCCGTAGCGCAGATCCAGCATCTCGCCGACGGTGTACACGCGCAGTTTCACCAGCCGCCTGGCGAACACCGCGTGCAGCACCAGGATGCCGAGCCCGATGGTGATCACCAGCCAGGCGCCGGAGACGCCGTAGGTGTAGCCGAGCTTGACCCCGCCGATGGTGGACGCGCCGCCGAGCACGACCGCGGACATCGTGCCGGAGTACATGAACCAGCCCAGCCGCCGGCCGGCCACCAGGTAGTCGGACCTGGTCTTGGCCAGCCGCAGCCCGGCCCAGCCGATCCCGATCATTCCGGCGATGTAGGCCGCGATCACCGCGAAGTCACCGGCCACGGTGTCCTCCTCTTGTCCGGAGCTGTTCGGGCCACCGTAGGTTCGCTTTCCGCTCGCGGATTCTGGATAATCCGACCAGTTTCGAGCCTGAATGGGGTCATAGTGACCACGAATCCCGAACCGGTCGTCACCGAGGTGAACGTGCCGCTACGTGCCGTCGCCGGCAACTCGGAGCTGGACCTGCGGGTGATCCCGGAGACCGTGCGTCCCGGCGCGCTCGACCAGCCGGTGCGCTGGGCGCACGTCAGCGAGCTGCGGGACCCAGCGCCCTACCTGCTCGGCGCGGAACTGCTGCTGACCGCCGGGGTGAACCTGCCGTCCGGGCCGCATGAGGTGGACGCCTACGTCCGTCGCCTGCGCGACAGCGGGATCACCGCGCTCGGCTTCGGGGTGACGCCGTCGCTGCACGAGCGGCTGCCCGACTCGCTGCGCCGCGCCTGCGCCCGGCACGGCCTGCCCCTGCTGGTCGCCCAGCCGAAGACCCCGTTCCTGGCGATCAGCCGGGCGGTCGCGGTCGCGATCGCCGAGGCGAACCAGCGGGAACAGCGCCGGGTCACCGAGGCGCGGGAGGCGCTCACCAGGGCGGCCGGCGACGGCCTCGGTGAGCTCGCCGGCACGCTCGCCGACCGGCTGGACGGCTGGATCGCGCTGGTCGGCGCGGATGGTGAACTCGCCGTCGAACGCGGTGCGCCGACGCCGCTACCGGCGGAGGTGCGCGATCTGCTCGCCACCCTGCGCGGCGGCAGCGGTATCCGCACCGCCACCACCGAACTGGACGGCGGCGTTTTCGTGGTCGCGCAGCCGGTCTATCCGCAGGCCACCGCGTCGCAGCTGCTGGTGGCCGGGCGGACCCGGCGGTTCGACGGAACCGATCGGGTGATTCTCGCGGTCGGGGCCGCCCTGCTCGGCCTGGTCGCCACGGCGGGGCCGGACCTGGCGCGGCTCGGCGCCGCGGCCACCGGGCTGCTGCTTGGCCGGGCCGGCCAGGACCGGGTGCTGGCCGAGCTGCTGGTCGAGGGCGAATACCGGGTGGTCGCGGGCGTTCCGTACCGGCGCGGCCCCGGCGCGACCGAGGCCGGGTACGACTGGTTGCGGGCGCGGCTGGGCACCCCGCTGGTCCGGCTCGGCGAGGACGGCGGCTTCACCGCGATCGTCGGCGCCGGCGTGGGCGATGCCCGCGGTGCCTGGCTGGACCAGCTGCGCGCGCACGGCTGGCTGGCCGTGGCCGGCGGCCCGGTGCGCGCGGACCGGCTGGTGGCCGCCGCCGGTGAGCTGGACGCGCTGCTGGCCAGGGCCAGGGCACTGCAACGGCCGGTGCGCGCGCAGACCGGGCTCGGCCTCGCCGACGTGGTCGCGCCGGAGGCCGCCGTCGGGTTCGCGGCCAGGGTGCTGGCTCCGCTGCGTGAGCTCGATCGCACCCGCCCGGACGCCAACCTGGTGCGTACCCTGCGCGCCTGGCTGGCCTGCCACGGCGGCTGGGACCGCACGGCCACCGCGCTTGGCGTGCACCGCAACAGCGTGCGGCACCGCATCCGCCAGGTCGAGCGCGCGCTCGGGGTGGACCTGGCCGACCCGGAGACCAGGATGGAGCTGTGGTTCGCCCTGCGGTGGGAAGACTGAACCGGGTTCGCGACCGTGTCAGGTCGTTCTCAGGAAACTGTGGCACCTTGATGACGTGCGGATATTGGTAGTAGAAGACGAAGAGCCACTCGCCGAGGCGATCGCACGCGGCCTGCGCCGGGAAGGCATGGCCGTTGACGTCGCGCTCAACGGTGACGACGGGCACGAGAAGGCCACCGTCACCCGCTACGACGTGGTGCTGCTGGACCGCGACCTGCCCGGGATGTCCGGCGACGACCTCTGCAAGGAGATCGTCGCCTCCGGTGAGCTGACCAGGGTGCTGATGCTGACCGCGAGCGGCGCGGTCAGCGACCGGGTGTCCGGGCTGTCCCTCGGTGCGGACGACTACCTGGCCAAGCCGTTCGCCTTCCCCGAGCTGGTGGCCAGGGTGCGCGCGCTCGGCCGCCGGGCCACCCCGGCCGCGCCGCCGCTGCTCACCGCCGGTGACGTCCGGCTGGACCCGGCCAAGCGGACCGTGCGCCGCAGCAGCGGCCCGATCGAGCTGACCCGCAAGGAGTTCGGCGTGCTCGAGGTGCTGCTCTCCGCGAACGGCTCGGTGGTCAGCAGCGAGGAGCTGCTGGAGCGGGTCTGGGACGAGAACGCGGACCCGTTCACCACGACCGTGCGGGTCACCGTGATGACCCTGCGCAAGAAGCTGGGCGAGCCTGGGATCATCGAGACCGTGGTGGGTTCCGGTTACCGGGTGCCAGACTCGGGCACCAAAACGGGGTGAGGCGCCCCCCGGGGTTGTTTCCCGCGCGCAGCCTGCGTGCGCGGATCACGTTGCTGGCCACGGCACTGGCCGCCGGGGTCAGCCTGGTGCTGCTCTGGCTGGCCTGGTCGCTGGTCGGCGACTCGGTGGCCGCGGTGCCCCAGCTGCCATCGGGCACCCCGGTGCGGGTGGACGGCGTGGACGTGGACGCTTCGGTGCTCGCCGAGCACCTGCGCCAGCACGCCAGGGACAAGGTGCTGGTGGCGGGCGCGATCGCGTTCTGCTTCGTGGTCGCGGCCACCGCCATCCTGTCCTGGACGCTGACCTCGCGGGTGCTGCGGCCGTTGCGGGACATCACCGGCACCGCCCGGCGGCTGTCCGTGGAGTCGATGGGGGAGCGCATCGGCGAACTGAGCTCCACCGGCGAGCTGGCCGAGCTGGCCGGCACCTTCGACGCGATGCTGGACCGGCTGCAGGCCGCTTTCGAGGCGCAGCGCCATTTCGTCGCCAATGCCAGCCACGAGCTGCGCACCCCGCTTTCGGTGATCCGCACCGAGCTGGACGTGACCCTGTCCGACGACCAGGCCGACGAGGCCGAGCTGCGCCGGATGGCGGCGGTGGTGCGCGACGCCACCGGCCGGGCCGGTCAGCTGGTCGAGTCGCTGCTGCTGCTGGCCCGCACGGACGGCGCCGGGCTGGTGCTGACCGAGCCGGTGGATCTGGCCGCGGTGGTGGCCAGCGCGTGGCGCGCGGTGCGCGACGAGGCCGAGGACCGCGGGATCCGGGCCGAGTTCCACACCGTGGCGGCCCCGTCGATCGGCGACCCGGCGCTGCTCGAGCGGGTGGCCGGCAACCTGCTGGAGAACGCCGTCCGGCACAACGTGACCGGCGGCTGGCTCGAGGTGCGCACCGAGGCCGACGCGCGCTGGTCGATGCTGCGGGTCCGGTCCTCCGGCGGCCTGATCGATCCGGCCGCGGTGGCCGAGCTGTTCGAACCGTTCCGCCGGGCCGGGGTGGCGCGCACCGCGCGTTCCGGTGCCGGGCTGGGGCTGTCCATCGTGCGGGCCGCGGTGCACGCGCACGGCGGCGCGGTGGCGGCGGAGCCCGTGGTCGGCGGGGGGCTTTCGGTGGTCGTCCGGCTGCCCGCGCTGCCGGAGCCGGCGACGGCGGCTACGTTGCGGTAATGGTCCCTGCCATCGAGCTCAACAACGGCGTCCGGATGCCCACCCTCGGTTTCGGCGTCTACAAGATCAGCGACGAAGAGGTCGAGCGCGCCGTGCGTGCGGCCGTGGAGGCCGGTTACCGCAGCATCGACACCGCGACGCTCTACCGCAACGAGCGCGGGGTCGGGTCCGCGGTGCGGGCCAGTGGCCTGCCGCGCGAGGAGCTGTTCGTCACCACCAAGCTGTGGAACACCGAGCACGGCCACGACCAGGCGCTGCGGGCGTTCGACACCAGCCTGCGCGAGCTGGGCCTGGACTACGTGGACCTCTACCTGATCCACTGGCCGGTGCCGAGCGAAGACCGCTACGTGGAGACCTGGCGGGCGCTGGAGAAGATCCTCGCCGACGGCAGGGCGCGGGCGATCGGGGTGTCGAACTTCAAGCAGTCGCACCTGCGGCGGCTGCTGGACGAGACCGACGTGGTGCCCGCGGTGAACCAGGTGGAGCTGCATCCGAAGCTGCAGCAGCCGGAGCTGCGCGGGTTCCACCAGGAGCACGGGATCGTCACCGAGGCGTGGGCCCCGCTGGCACGTGGCGGGGACCTGCTGGGCGAGCAGGTGATCCGCACCGTGGCCGCCAAGCACGGCAAGTCCCCGGCTCAGGCGGTGCTTCGCTGGCACCTCGAGATGGGCCATGTGGTGATCCCGAAATCCGTTACCCCGCAACGGATCGCCGAGAACATCGAGGTGTTCGACTTCGAGCTGGACAGCCAGGACATCGCCGCCATCGCGACCCTGGAGTGCGGCGGCCGCACCGGCGCGGACCCGGACGAACTCGGCCTGTAGCAACTATGTAGCACAATTCTGAAGATTGAGCTACGATACCGGGGTGGACACCGAGCTGATCGGCCAGCGCGAGCTGCGCAACGACAACGCGGAAATCATGCGCCGGGTCGAGGCAGGTGAGAGCTTCACCGTGACGCGCAACGGAAAGCCGATCGCCGACCTGGTGCCGCACCACCGTGTCGTCGAGGTGCCGCGCGGGGTTTCCGCCGGTGAGCTGGTCGGGATCCTCCAGGCCCTGCCGCCGATCGACGTCGACCAGTGGCGGCGGGAGCGGGAAGAGGACGACCTGGTCTTCGGGCCGGACGACGTCGGAGAGGGCGCCGGGTGAGCGGCAGGGTCCTGTTCGACACCTCGGTGATCATCGACTCCGCCGGTGTCCGGCTCGGCTCGTTCAGCGACGCGGAGCCGGTGGTGAGCGCGGTGACCGTCGCCGAACTGGCCTACGGCCTCGACACGCGTGACCCGATCGAGCGGCACAACCGGCTGGAGCGCTACCACGCCGTGCTCGACCGGATGGCCGTGCTGGCCTTCGACAAACCGGCCGCCACCTTCTACGGCACCCTCGCGGCACTGGTCCGGCAGTCCGGCCGCGATCCGCGGCCGCGGCGGATGGACCTGCAGATCGCCGCGACCGCCGTCGCGCACCGGATCCCGGTCGTCACCCGCAACGGCAAGGACTTCGCCGGCCTGGAGCGGCTTCTTCAGGTGATCGCCGTCTAGCCGGTGCGCACCGTGCTCGGCCGTACGCCGCGTACGCGTTTGAAGGCCGCGCTGAACGCGAAGCCGTCCGCGTAACCGACCTTGGCCGCCACCGCGGCCACCGTCGCGTCCTCGTGGCGCAGCAGGTCCGCCGCCAGGGTCATCCGCCAGCCGGTCAGGTAGGACAGCGGTGGTTCCCCGACCAGCTCGGTGAACCGCTTCGCCAGCGTGGCACGGGAGACGCCGGCTTCGGCGGCCAGCGCGGCCACCGTCCACGGCCGCGCCGGAGCGTCGTGCACCGCGCGCAGCACGGTGCCCACCACCGGATCGCCGAGCGCGCGGTACCAGGCGGGCGGCTCCGCCTCCGGCCGGTCGAACCAGTCCCGCAGGGTGGCCACCAGCAGCAGGTCGAGCAGGCGGTCCAGGATCACCTGCTGGCCGGGCCGGTCGGCGGCGATCTCGCGGGCGAGCAGCTCGAACTCCGGGCACGGCGTGCCGTCCGCCGGCACCACCAGTATCGGCGGCAACGCGGCGAGCAGCCGGTCGCAGACCACCCCGGACGCGCGGCAGGCGCCGACCAGCATGGTGGACGTGCCGCCGCCGGAAGGGCTGCCCCAGCTGCGCGGGCCGAGCCGGTTCCGCTCGCTCAGGTCCTCCCCGGTTTCGGTGCTGGTGCACCGATCGGGCCCGTACACGACGATCGTGGGCTCGCTGCCGGGCCGGTCGGTGAGCACGAACGGTGCCGGCCCGCGCACCAGCGCGACGTCGCCTTGGAGCAGCGAGATGGGCTCCGCGTCCTGCCCGATGAGCCAGCCGTCGCCGCACATCATCGCGCACATGCTCAGCTCGGCGTCGTGGGCGAAGCGCATCGACCATGGCGGCGAAAGCACGGACCGGCCGAACATCGCACTGTCGGCGCGGATCCCGCGGAGGAGATCAGCGAAGGCGTCCACCCCGGCAGCTTAGACGATTGGACATCGAATCCAGCTTTCCAATCATGGAACGTCCAGTCGCGCACCGGTTGACTGGGCCCATGACCGAACAACCGATCCTGGTCCTCGGGGCCACCGGCAAGACCGGCCGCCGGGTGGCCGACCGGCTCCGCGCCGACGGGCAGCGGGTCCGCGCGGCCTCCCGTTCCGGCGAGACCCGCTTCGACTGGACCGAACCGTCCACTTGGGACAGTGCACTGTCCGGGGTGCGGGCGGCCTTTCTGGTCGCGCCGGAGGACGAACCCGGCGTGCCGCCCGAGTTCGTCCGGCGCGCCGCAGAACACGGTGTCCCGCGGCTGGTCCTGCTCTCCGCACGCGGGGTGGAGGAGCTTGGCGACGACGCCCTGCTCGCCGCCGAGCACGCGGTTCGCGGGTCCGGCGCCGAGTGGACGATCCTGCGGCCGAGCTGGTTCGACCAGAACTTCGACGAGGGCATGTTCCGGCCCGCGCTGCTGGCCGGTGAGCTGGTGCTGCCGGTGGGGGACGGGCTGGAGCCGTTCATCGACGCCGGCGACATCGCCGACGTGGCCGTCGCCGCGCTGACCGGCGACGGGCACGCGGGCCGGACCTACGAGCTGACCGGTCCGCGTGCGCTGTCCTTCGCCGAAGCTGTCGGGCTCATCGCCTCCGCGTCCGGCCGGCCGATCCGCTTCACCGACCTGCCGGCCGAGCAGTTCGCAGCCGCCCAGCTGGCCGACGGTGTGCCCAAGGAAGCCGTCGACCTGCTGACCGAGCTGTTCGAGACGATCCGCCTCAGCCGCAACGCCGCCGTCACCGACGACGTCCGCCACGTCCTCGGCCGCCCGCCCCGCGACTTCACCACCTACGCCACCACCTGGCGCTGACCCCCTGCCAACCGTCCTTGGCCAGACGCGGGTCAGGCGATGGGGACGCTGGCGACACCGGGGGCGAGGAAGGGCTTCCCGGTGACCTTCTCCGACACGCCGGTGCGGTCCAGGTACGGGGTGATCCCGCCAAGCCAGAACGGCCAGCCGGCGCCGAGCAGCAGGCACAGGTCGATGTCCTGCGCCTCGGCGACCACGCCCTCGTCGAGCATGATCCGCACCTCCTCGGCCATCGCGCCCAGCGCCCGCGCGCGGACCTCGTCGGCGGTGGACGGCCGGTCCTCCTGCTGCCACAGGGCGGCGACCTCGGGGTCGACCGTCGCGTTCCCTTTATCGTCCCAGACCCAGACCCCGGACTTGCCCGCGTCGACGAACCGGCGCAGGTTCTCGCTCACCTTGAACCGGTCCGGGAAAGCCTCGTGCAGGGTGTCGCCGACGTGCAGCGCGATGGCGGGGCCGACCAACTGCATCAGGGTCAGCGGCGACATCGGCAGGCCGAGCGGTTCGAGCGCGCGGTCGGCCACCTCGAACGGGGTGCCCTCGTCGGCCGCGGTCAGCACCTCGCCGAGAAACCGCAGCAGCAGCCGGTTCACCACGAAGGCGGGCGCGTCCTTCACCAGCACGCTGGACTTCTTCAGCTGCTTGCCGACCGAGAAGGCGGTGGCCAGCGAGGCGTCGTCGGTCCGCTCGCCGCGCACGATCTCCAACAGCGGCAGTACCGCGACCGGGTTGAAGAAGTGGAAGCCGACCACGCGCTCCGGGTGCTCGAGCTTGGCCGCCATCTCGGTGATGGACAGCGACGACGTGTTCGTGGCCAGGATCGCCTCGGCGCTGACGTGCTGCTCGACCTCGGCGAAGACCTGCTGCTTGACGCCGAGCTCCTCGAACACCGCCTCGATCACGAAGTCGGCGTCGGCGAAGGCGGACTTGTCCAGCGAACCGGAGACCAGCGCCTTGAGCCGGTTCGACTCGTCCGGCGAGATCCGCTTCTTGCCCAGCAGCTTGTCGATTTCGTCGTGCACGTAGGACACGCCCTTGTCGACCCTGGCCTTGTCGATGTCGGTGAGCACCACCGGCACCTTCAGCCTGCGCACGAACAGCAACGCGAGCTGGCTGGCCATCAGGCCGGCGCCGACGATGCCGACCTTGGACACCTTGCGGGCCAGCGACTTGTCCGGCGCACCGGCCGGCCGCTTCGCCCGCTTGTTGACCAGGTTGAACGAGTACAACCCGGTACGCACGGTGTCGTTCATCAGCAGCTCGGCCAGCGCGTCGGTCTCGGCCGCGTAGCCGCGCTCGAGGTCGTTCTCCCTGGCCAGCTCCAGCAGCTCGACGGTCTTGACCGCGCCGGGCGACGCACCCTTGGTCTTGCCGTCCACAACGGACTTGGCGCGGGCGATCGCGGCGTCCCAGCCGCCCCCGCGGTCGATCTCCCGGCGAGTCGGGGTCAGCTCCCCGCGCACCACCTTGGCCAGCCACAGCAGCGACTGCTCCAGGAAGTCGGCCGAGCCGAGCACCACGTCCACGATGCCGAGCTCGGCGGCCTTGGCCACGTTGAGCATCTTGTTCTGGTTCAGCGCGTTCTCGATGATCACGGTGACCGCGGCGTCCGGGCCGATCAGGTTCGGCAGCAGCTGCGTGCCGCCCCAGCCCGGGATCAGGCCGAGGAACACCTCGGGGAACGAGATGGCCGCGGTGTTCTCCGACAGCGTGCGGTAGTGGCACGAAAGCGCCAGCTCGAGCCCGCCGCCCATCACCGCGCCGTTGACGAGGGCGAAGGTCGGGATGGTGGTCTCGGTCAGCCGCCGGAACACGTCGTGCCCGGTCTGCGCGATCTGCCTGGCCAGCCCCGGCTCGGAGACCTGCTCGACCCCGGAGAGGTCCGCGCCGACCGCGAAGATGAACGGCTTGCCGGTCACCGCGATCGCGGCCGGTTCGGCGGCGAACGCCTCGTCCAGTGCGGCGTTCAGGCTCACCAGCCCCTGCGGGCCGAAGGTGGACGGCCGGGTGTGGTCGTGCCCGTTGTCGATGGTGATCAGCGCGACCTGCTTGTCCAGCCCCGGCACGGAGATCAGCCGGGTGACGGCCTCGGTCACCACCTCGTCGGGGAAGGCGGCCTTCGCCTGCTCAGCGGAAAAAGTCATCACTTAGCTCCCTCGAAAGCCGGGTTCTCCCAGATCACGGTGCCGCCCATGCCGATCCCGATGCACATCGTGGTGATGCCGTAGCGGACGTCGGGGCGCTCGGCGAACTGCCGGGAAAGCTGGGTCATCAGCCGCACCCCGGAGGAGGCCAGCGGGTGGCCGCAGGCGATCGCGCCGCCCCACGGGTTCACCCGCTCGTCGTCCTGGTCGATCCCGAAGTGGTCCAGGAAGGCCAGTACCTGCACCGCGAACGCCTCGTTGATCTCGAACAGGCCGATGTCCGAAATGGACAGTCCGGTGCGGGCGAGCACCTTTTCGGTGGCCGGCACCGGGCCGAGGCCCATCACCTCCGGCTCCACCCCGGCGAAGGAGTAGCCGACCAGCCGCATGCCGACCGGCAGGCCGAGCTCGCGGGCGGTGTCCTCGTCGGCCAAGATCGCGCCGGTCGCGCCGTCGTTGAGCCCGGCCGCGTTGCCCGCGGTGACCCGGCCGTGCGGGCGGAACGGGGTCTTCAACCCGGCCAGCTGCTCCACCGTGGTGCCGGGCCGCGGCGGCTCGTCCTCGGTGGCCAATCCCCAGCCCAGTTCTTCGGAGCGGGTGGCCACCGGCACCAGCTCCGGGCCGATCTTGCCGGCCTTGACCGCGTCCGCGTAGCGCTCCTGGCTGCGGGCGGCGTAGGCGTCGGTGCGCTGCTTGGTGATCGACGGGTGCCGGTCGTGCACGTTCTCCGCGGTCTGGCCCATCACCAGCGCGGTGGGGTCGACCAGCTTGTCCGCCACGATCCGCGGGTTCGGGTCCACGCCCTCGCCCATCGGGTGCCTGCCCATGTGCTCGACCCCGCCGGCGATGGCGAGGTCGTAGGCGCCGAAGCCGATCCCGCTCGCGATCGTGGTCACCGCGGTCATCGCGCCGGCGCACATCCGGTCGATGGCGAACCCGGGCACCGACTTGGGCAGCCCGGACAGCAGCGCGGCGGTCCGGCCGATGGTCAGGCCCTGGTCGCCGATCTGCGTGGTCGCCGCGACGGCGACCTCGTCCACGCGCTCCGGCGGCAGTTCCGGATGCCGGCGCAGCAGTTCGCGGATGACCTTGACGACCAGGTCGTCGGCACGGGTTCCGGCGTAGATGCCCTTGTCGCCTGCCTTGCCGAACGGGGTGCGCACCCCTTCGACGAAGGCCACGTTGCGCACGGCTCGCGCGTTCGGCGCGAGCGGCGTTGCGGGTGAGCCCACGAATTGCTCCTCGGTATTGGGGAATCCTGAGGCGACCATAGCCCTTGTTACCGATGGGTAACCAGGGGCGTACCCCTGACGAGTGGCCCAACACACCCGCTCGACGCCGAATGGCGGCTTCTTCCCGTTGGCAAACGAGCCCAACGTGACGTTTGGCTCGTTCTATTGGCCGAACGTCACGTTGGGCTCGCCGGATGGGGAGCGGGATCAGGCGGCGGTGGCCTGCAGGGCCTTGGTGATCTCCGCGGTGGTCAGCTCGACCTGCCACGGCCGTGCGCCACCGGCGCGCAGCACCTCGGCGACGCCGGCTTCGCCGCGGTCCTCCGGCGGGCGCCAGCAGGTGCGGCGCAGCAGGTCGGGCAGCAGCAGGTTCTCCACCGGCAGCCGGTGGTGCTCGGCGAGCTTGGTCAGCGCGGCCCTGGCCGCGGTCAGCCTGGCCGCCGCGTCCGGGTCCTTGTCCGCCCACCGGTTCGGCGGCGGCGGGCCGTCGCTGGGCTGGGACGGGTTGGGCAGCTCTTCGCGCGGCAAGGTGCGCGCGTGCTGCAGGTGCCGCAGCCAGCTGCTGGTGTACTTGCGCTGCACGCGGCCGCCGAACACCGGCAGTGCCTGCAACTCGGCCACCGTGCTGGGCTCGGCGAGCACCGCGTTCACGATCGCGCTGTCCGGCAGCACCCGGCTCGGTGCGCGGTCGCGCTTGCGGGCGAGCTCGTCACGGGCCTGCCAGAGCGCCCGCACCGCGGCGAGGCCGCGCGCGGTGCGCACCTTGTGGATGCCGGAGGTGCGGCGCCACGGCTCGGCCCTCGGTGCCGCGGCGGGTGCGGTGCGGATCGCCTCGAACTCCTGGTGCGCCCACTCCAGCTTGCCCTGGGCGGCCAGCTCGGCCTCCAGCTTTTCGCGCAGCGGGATGAGCAGCTCCACGTCCAGTGCCGCGTAGTTCAGCCAGTCCACCGGCAGCGGCCGTTTGGACCAGTCCGCCGCGCTATGCCCCTTTTCGAGCTGGTAGCCGAGCAGCCGCTCGACCAGGGTGCCCAGCGCGACCCGGTCGTAGCCGGCCAGCCTGCCCGCCAGCTCGGAGTCGAACAGGCTCGCCGGGTGCAGCCCCAGCTCGGCCAGGCAGGGCAGATCCTGGCTGGCGGCGTGCAGCACCCACTCCGCGTCGTTGAGCACGGCGGCCAGCGGGTCCAGCTCGCCCTCCAGGGCGATCGGGTCCACCAGCGACGTGCCGGCGCCCTCCCGGCGGAGCTGGACCAGATAGGCCTTGGGCCAGTACCGGTAGCCGGAAGCACGTTCGGTGTCCACCGCGACGGCACCGGTGCCGGCCGCCAGTTCGCGGCAGGCGTCGGCCAGCGCGACCGGGTCGACGATGACCGGCGGGGTGCCCTCCGCGGGTTCCTTCAGCAGGATGGGCGCAGTCGCCCCAGCGGTGTCTTCGTCGATGCCGTCGGCCCCACGATCTGCGGTTTCCACAAGTATCGACCCTACGGGACGGGCGTACCGCGCCTGGTCCGCCCGTCCCCCGGGTTCGTTCTGGTACGTCAGCGGATTACGCCTGCGCGCATCGCCAGCGCCACCATCTGTGCCCTGTCCCCGGTGCCGAGCTTGCGCCCGATGCGGGACAGGTGTGACTTCACCGTGAGCGCGGAGAGGCTGAGTTCCTCTCCGATCTCCTTGTTGGACTGGCCATCGGCGACGAGCTGCAGCACCTCGACCTCGCGTGCGGACAGCTCACGCGGGGTGTTGTCGGTGCCGGCAACCCTGGTGCCGGTGGCCAGGACCGGTGCCACGCTGGGATCTGCGTACACGCCGCCCTCGAGCACCCTGCGCACGCCATCGGTGACTACCACCGGCGACGCTGACTTGAGCAGGTATGCCTGAGCTCCGGCCTGGAACGCCGACCTCACCGCGTACGGATCGTCGGACGATGCGAGCACCACGACCCGAGGCCAGCCATGGCTACGGAGTTCCGTAACCAGCTCGATGCCACTGCCATCGGGCAGGCCGAGATCGAGAATTGCCAGGTCACATGGCCCAGTGGCCGTTGCCCTCGCTCTCGCCTCGGCTACCGTGGCAGCCTCGTGTACGGTGCCCGCACCCATTTGTGCGAGTCGTGCGGCAATCGCCTCTCTCAGTAACGGGTGGTCGTCGACCACCAGCACTGAGAAAAGCTCCTCCCGCGGATGCGGAACCATGCTCGCCGGCAAAGCACCGGCTGGCGTGGATCTGACGGCCTGAGATAAGCCGACGGCAGCCACGTCACTACCTCCCTGGAGTCGGTCGTGCCCCCCGACCGGCACCGGGACTTTCGGCCAATCAGCCGCGCCAGCTTTAGACCGAAAGTGGTGTCGTCGAAGGCACTCTAGCCGCCCGAGCGGGTCTGCGGGGGGATCGAACGGGTATCTATCCCGATCGAGTAGTTACTCCCGGGCATCGTTGTCACACGATCGGGCTAGTACACGGCCGGTGGCTAACGGATGGCCCTATGAACACGATGCAGTATGAATGATTATCGGGTTGTGGGCGTGCAGACGGTGCGTGCAAACGCTCACGCTGTTCCCCGGCAAGGTCGTCACGAGTGCGTCAGGTCGCGGAATGACCGATTTTCCAGGCGGTGATCTTGCCGGGTCCGCCGGACTCGCCGGTCCGGCGAACCCGCGCGCGAGTGCGGCGGGCGGCCGGCTCGTCGCCGCCAGGAGCGACGGCGGAGCCGGTCCGGACCTGAAGTTGATGTTGCCGTCCGTGACTGAGCGTGTCTCACGATAGTGGCCTAGCGCCGGTCACCCGGGCAAGGTGCCGTGCGGTGGCATTTGCGCGCGGGGGGCGGCGCCCGCCCGGCAGGGCACCCCGGCGGCGTTAGCCCGTCTGCGAGGCGCTCAGGAGGTGCTCAGGAGGTCTGGCGCTGCCCGAAGAAGGTGACGCCCACCGGCGGCAGCCCGGCCACGCTGGACATGAGCTGGCAGAACGCCTCGCCGTGCGGGCGCAGTTCGGCGTCGGTCGGGGTCCAGGATGCCCGGAGCTCGAGGTCGTCGGTCCTGGCCGGGCCGGAAATGTCGCCGAACCGGGCCGAGGAGGTCTCGGTGACCGTGCCGCCCAGCGCGGTCCAGGTGGCGCCGGAGCTTTCCAGCGCGTCGGTCAGCCAGGACCAGCCGACCGCCGGCAGGAACGGGTCGGTGGCCAGTTCGCGGTCGAGCTCGGCCCGCACGTAGACGACGAGGCGGAGCACGCCGTCCCAGTTCTCCTGGCCGTCCGGGTCGTGCAGCAGCACCAGCCTGCCCGAGGCCAGCACGTCCGCCGGCCCGGTGGTCTCGCAGCTCAGGGCGTAGGACCACGGCGCGAGCCGCTGCGGCGGACGCATGCTCTCCAGGGTCACTTCCGGCCGGGGCCGGACGGATTGCAGCGCCGCGACAGCCTCACGGAACAAGTCGGGCGCCTGCGTCATCGCGGTCACGAACTCGACTTTAAGGCGCCGACGGCGCGCGAAGCGCGCAAGACGCGCCGAGACACGGCGATAAGGAAGAGGCAGCTTTGCCGAGGGCAACGGACGCCACCAGTGCCACCGGTGGCACCATAATGAGGATGCCTACCACTGCTGAGACGCGGCCACAACCCGCCCGCCGCGAGCTCTCCGAAGCCCCGTTCCTGGTCGCCGCCCGCGGCGGGAAACCGGCCAGGCTGCCGGTCTGGTTCATGCGGCAGGCGGGCCGGTCGCTGCCGGAGTACCGCGCCCTGCGCGAGGGCGTGCCGATGCTGGACGCCTGCTTCGACCCGGAGATGCTGGCCGAGGTGACGCTGCAGCCGGTGCGCCGGCACGGGGTGGACGCGGCGATCCTGTTCAGCGACATCGTGGTGCCGCTGAAGGCGGCCGGGCTGGACATCGACATCGTGCCGGGCACCGGCCCGGTGGTGGCTTCGCCGGTGCGCGACGCGGCCGCGGTGGCCGCCGTGCCGCTGCTCGACCCGGAGCAGGTCGCGCCGGTCGCGGACGGGGTGCGGCTGCTGGTCGAGCGGCTCGGCAGCACGCCGCTGATCGGGTTCGCCGGCGCACCGTTCACCCTGGCCTCCTACCTGATCGAGGGCGGGCCGAGCCGCAACCACGAGCACACCAAGGCGTTGATGCACGCCGACCCCGAGCTCTGGCACTCACTCGCCGGCAGGCTCGCCGACGTCGCGCTGACCTTCCTGCGCGCCCAGCTGGACGCCGGGGTGGACGCGGTGCAGCTGTTCGACTCCTGGGCCGGCGCGCTCTCGCCGAGGGACTACCGCGAGTTCGTGCTGCCGCATTCGGCCAGGGTGCTGGCCGGGGTGGCGGAGTACGGCGTGCCGCGGATCCACTTCGGCGTCGGCACCGGTGAGCTGCTCACGGCGATGCGCGACGCCGGTGCGGACGTGGTCGGCGTGGACTGGCGGGTCCCGCTGGACGAGGCCGTGCGGCGCCTTTCAGTGCCCGATTCGGCACCGGACCACGCTCGCCCGGTGGTGCAGGGCAATCTCGACCCGGCGCTGCTGCTCGCGTCCTGGCCGGTGGTGGAGGCCGAGGTGCGCCGGATCGCCGCCGAGGGCAAGGCCGCCGCGGGGCACATCTTCAACCTCGGCCACGGCGTGCTGCCCGGTACCGACCCGGAGGTGCTGACCAGGGTCGTCGAGCTGGTCCACCGGCTGTGACCGGGCCACTCGGCGAGCCGCGGCACGTCGCGGTGGTCGGCGGCGGGATCTCCGGGCTGACCGCCGCCTACCGGCTTCGGCGGCTGCTCGGCGACCGGGTGACCGTCACGGTGGTCGAGTCCACCGGTTCGCTCGGCGGCAAGCTGCGCACGGCCGAGGTCGCCGGCAGGCCGTTCGACCTCGGCGCGGAGGCCTTCCTGGCCCGCCGCCCGGAGGCGCTCGCGCTGGTCGAGGAGATCGGCCTTGCCGGGGTGCTGACCCATCCGACCAGGGCGCGGGCCACCATCCGCGCCGGCGGTACCGCGGCCGGGCTGCCCGGCGGCACCGTGATGGGCGTGCCCGGGTCGGCGGAGGCGGTGGCCGGACTGCTGTCCCCGGACGGCGCGCGCCGGGTCGCGGCCGAACCGGAACTGCCGCCGGTGACGTTGCCGGAGACCGACGTCCGGCTCGGCCCGCTGCTGCGGGAACGGTTCGGCGACGAGCTGGTCGACCGGCTGGTGGACCCGCTGCTCGGCGGGGTCTACGCCGGCGGGGCGGACGGGCTCGGTCTGCGCGCCACCATGCCCGGCCTTGCCGCGAAACTGGACGGCGGCGCCGGCTCGCTCACCGCGGCCGCCGCGGCACTGCTGCCCGCCACCCCGTCGGCCTCGCCGGTGTTCGGCACGCTGCTCGGCGGGCTGGGCGTCCTGGTGGACCGGCTCACCGAGCTGGCGAAGCCGGAGGTCCGGCTGGGCGTTCCAGTGCGTTCGCTGCGGCGCAGGCCGTCCGGCTGGCGGCTCGAACTCGGCGCGGCCGCCTACGCGCACGCGCCGGAGGACGCCGTGCTGGACGTGGACGCGGTGCTGCTCGCGGTGCCCGCTCCGGCGGCGAGGCGGCTGCTCGCGGAGGCGGCACCGGCGGCCTCCGCCGCACTCGGCGAGGTGGAGCTGGCCTCGATGGCGGTCGTCGGCCTGGCCTACCCGCCCGGTACCGGGCTGCCGGACGCGTCCGGGGTGCTGATCGGCGCGGGGGAGCGCGATGCCTCCGGCCGACCGCTGGCGGCGAAGGCGTTCACCTTCTCGGCCCGGAAATGGGCCCACTACGGCGAACCCGGCGGGCCGGTGCTGCTGCGCGGCTCGGTCGGCCGGTTCGGCGAGCCCGGCGCGCTGGACGCGACCGACGAGGAGCTGGTCCGCCTGGTACGCGCGGACCTGGCGGAGGTGAGCGGGCTGACCGCCGAGCCGGTCGACGTGTTGGTGCACCGCTGGGGCGGCGGGCTGCCGCAGTACGGCGCCGGGCACGCGGAGCGGGTCGGCCGGATCGAGCGCGCGCTGGCCGCGGTGCCCGGGCTGGAACTGGCCGGGGCGGTACTGCACGGCGTCGGCATCCCGGCCTGCGTCGCCACCGCGGACGCCGCGGCGGTCCGCGTCACGTCCGGCCTGGCTCCCTGACGCCTCTCAGCGGGCGAGTGCCAAGATGGGCGCATGGCGCGGCTTAACTACAACGAGCTCAACGACACCATTCGCTACACCGCATGGTCGGTGTTCCAGGTCCAGCCGGGGCGGCTGCCCGAGGACCGCGGGCCGGCGGCCCGTGAGACCACCGAGTACCTGGATGCCTTGGCGGACAAGGGTGTCGTGGTGCGCGGGATGTACGACGTGGCCGGCCTCCGCGCCGACGCGGACTTTATGGTCTGGTGGCACGCCGAGGAGATCGAGCAGGTTCAGGCCGCCTACAACGGCTTCCGCCGCACCCCGCTCGGTCGCGTGTCCACTCCGGTCTGGAGCCAGGTCGCGCTGCACCGGCCCGCCGAGTTCAACAAGAGCCACGTGCCCGCCTTCCTGGCCGGTGAAGAGGCGCGCAAGTTCATCTGCGTGTACCCCTTCGTGCGGTCCTACGAGTGGTACCTGCTGCCGGACGACGAGCGCCGCAAGATGCTCGCCGACCACGGCAAGGAGGCCAGGGACTACCCGGACGTCCGCGCGAACACGGTCGCGTCCTTCGCACTCGGCGACTACGAGTGGATCCTCGCCTTCGAGGCCGACGAACTGCACCGGATCGTCGACCTGATGCGCCACCTTCGCGGCACCGAAGCGCGGCTTCACGTGCGCGAGGAGATCCCGTTCTACACCGGCACCAGGGTGGCGCCGTCGGAGCTCATCGCCGCCCTGCCCTGACACACGTGGGCCGGTTCAGCGGTCGAGCTGGGTGAGCTGGGCGGCGAGGGCGGACATACCGGCCTTCATCGCCAGGTCGTACAGCGTCGCGGTGTTCATCGCGCCGAGCTCCAGCTGACGGGAAATCCTGGCGATCCGCTCGTGCACGTCGGCCGGGGTCCGTTCGCGGGCGCCGAGGTAGGCGTCGACGCGCAGCAGCAGGGACTGCCGGCGGACCCGCTCATCGGTGCACCAGACGTGGAAGAAGTTCTTGCCCCGCACCACGAACGAGCCGAGCTTGCGCAGCGGGAGCGGCCCGTCTTTGGTGAACGCGGAGCCGGGCAGGGTGACCCGCCATGCGCCGTGCTCGTCCAGGGTGGGCTTGGCGGTGGTCAGGTCCCGCTCGCTCAGCCAGTCCTTCATCCAGTCGATCTCGGTGCGCGCGATCCGGTCCTCGGTCTCCAGCAGGCCCAGCACGTCCGGGCTCTGCTCGCACAGCGCGGTGACGTCCAGGTCGGGCTCGACGCCGGCCTGGGTGTAGGCGAGGTGGCGCACCCGCTTCCCGTCCTGCACCGCGCGGACCAGGTACAGCGGCAGGTAGACGCGGTCCTCGGCAACACTCTCCGGGCCGTCCATCCTGGTCGGCAGGTTGAAGTGGTCCCGTTCCGGGTTGCCGGCCAGCTCGGTGAGCGCCTCCCGGCGGAACGGGTACGGGCTCAGCAGCCGCAGGAACTTCGAGCCGCCGGGCGAGTCCAGCGCCGCCGCCAGCCGGTCTTCGGGCAGCAGGGTGACCGTGCGCGAGTGGTAGTAGGGCCGGGTCAGCGGGCGCGAACCGAACGCGTCGAAGTACAGCCGCCGCCGGTCCCCGGCGGTCACCACGTAGCGCACCTGGTCGCGGACGGAGGCGGCGCCGAGCGTGGTGAGCGTGAACCGGCCGCCCGACTCGGCCAGGTGCCCGATCGCGGCGAGCGAGCGCAGCGCCCGGTCCACCAGCTTCTCCTCGATGGCGAAGAACGCGGCCAGCTCGGCGGTGGTCTGCAGGCCGGCTTCGGCGATCCCGCGTTCGAGGTAGCGGTCGATCAGCTGGTACGGCTCGCCTTCGGTGACCGTCGAGCGCACCTCGACCCGCCACAGCGGCAGCAGCACGGTGAAGATCCTGGTGGGCACGGTGTCCTGGTCGAAGGCGGCGTCCTCCAGCGCGCGCTCGGCCGGGTACCGGATCAGCCTGGTGTCGGTCCTCATGGTCAGATGTCACCGGTCCACGCGCCGAGTTCGGCCAGCCGGTCGCGCACCTCGCCGTAGCCGCGCAGGTCCCCGCGCGCCTTGGTGTACTCGTGCAGGGATTTCGCCATTGCGCGGAAACCGGGGTCCTTCGCGGCGGACAGCGTGGCCAGGTCGCCGACCAGCACGAGCTGCCGGGTGGCGCGGGTGAAGGCCGCGTTCGCCCGGCGCGGATCCTTCAGCAGGCCGATGTCGCCCTCCGGGTTGCTGCGGGTGAAGCCGTACAGCAGCACGTCGCGTTCGCCGTGCACCGAGTCGGCGGTGCCCACGTTCAGCCCGACGGCCTGCGCGTCGCCGAGCACCCCGGTCAGCACCTTGGTGATCCAGGCGACCTGCGCGCGGTAGGGCACCACGAGCGCCCAGGTCTCGCCGCGCCGGTGGTAGAAGCCGGCCAGCTCGATCAGCAGCTTCGCCTCGGCCGGGTTGAGGTAACCGCGCTGCCGCCAGGGTTCGCGTGCGTCGCCCGGCCGTTCGACCCGTTGCTCCGCGGGCAGCGCGGAGGTGTCCACGAAGGCCAGCGGACTGTGGAACAAGGGATCTGTGCCTGCACTGCTGTCCGGCTTCCGCTCTGTCCGCAGCTTTCCCTGGTAGAAGGTGCCGGAGACGAAGTCGGCGATCGCGGCCGGCATCCGGCGCTGCTGGTTCAGCCGGAGCAGGTTGCTCTCCGGCAGCCGGGTGGCCAGCAGCTCGAACGCGCTGCGCGTCATCAGCCCGCGCAGGTCGCCGTCCTCGGCGCTCGGGCCCCACCGGTCCACGTCCGAGTCCTGCAGGGGCGGCGGCTGCTGGTGGTCGCCCACCAGCACCCCCCGCCTGGCCCTGGTCAGCGGCACCATCGCCTCGGCGAGGCCGATCCGGCCCGCCTCCTGCACGATCGCGAGGTCGAACTCGGCGTCCGCCATTTCCGGCCGGGAGGACGCGCCCGAGCCGGTGGTGGCGACCACGTCGGCGTAGCGGATCAGCTCGGGGTAGAGCTGCTTGTCGCTCGCGCCGGAGACCTCGGCGCGCCAGTCGGCCAGCAGTTTCGCCCGGACGGCGAGCAGCGGCAGTCGCTGCTGCAGCCAGCCGCGGAGCGTGGCCAGGTCCTGCGCGATCGCTTCTCCCTCGATACCGGTGCGCACCGGCGGCGGCTGGTCGACCGCGCTGATCGCCACGGTCGCCGCCTTAGCCGCGGTCAGTGCGGCCTCCACGCTCACGGCGACCCGGCGGCTCGCTTCGCCGAGCGCGGCCGTGGCGGCCTGCACCGACGGTTCGTTCTGGGTGACGGCCTCCAGCCGCCGCCTGGCCTCTTCCAGCTCGGCCTGCTTCCGGGTGCCGTTGGCGCGCAGCCGGATGCTGTTCTCGCGCTCGGCCTCCAGCCGCCGGTCCCACCAGCCGGCCTGCACCCGGTGCACGGCGCCGAGCACCGGCCGTTCGGAGCGGGACCTGGCGGCGCCGGTCTGCTCGGTCAGCTGCAGCACCCGGCTCTGGCTCAGCTCCAGCGATTCCGCGCACTTCCCGATCTCGGCGGTGAGCCGGTCCACGGCGGCCTGAGCTTCCCCGCCGGCGGCGACCCTGGCCGCGGCCAGCGAGGACCGGGCCGCCACCTCTTCGGCCAATGCCGCGTTCAGCCGCTCGGTCCTGCTGCCGAGTTCGCCGACCCACGGCCCGGCCACGTCGATGTCCTCGTAGGCGGCCAGCGACTGCTCGGTGGCGCTCAGGATGCCGGTGCGCAGCGCCGCGGCGTGGCGCTCCAGCCGGTACGGCTCGCCGTCCGGGGTGATCTCGCCGGGATGGCCGACCCGGACGCTGACCAGTTCGGCTGGCAGCTTGGCCAGCAGCCGGTCCGCGGCCAGGTCGGTCTTCGAGGTGACCAGCACCCGGCCGCGGGCGAGCGCGGAGGCGCGGGCGATCTGGCCGATCAGCCGGGTCCGGCCGGTGCCGGGCGGGCCGAGCACCAGCAGCAGGTCGTCCACCGCGACGGCCTTGCGGAACGCGTCCAGCTGGTCGGCGTCCAGCGCTTCGGCCGGTTCGGCCGGTACCGGCTGCAACGGCCGCAGCCGCTGGTCGACCAGCACGGACAGCAGGCCGTTGTCGCCGGCGGGCCGGTCACGCAGCAGCGCGACCGCGTCCCGCTGCCTGCCGAACACGGCCCGGCTCGGCGTCATCTCCAGCTCGCCCTGCTGGATCAGGTGCTGCCCGTCCACCGGCCGGTCGAACCGGATGGTCGCGAACCGACCGGCCAGCCGGGTCACCTGGCCGCGTGGCGCCGCGTCGCCGTGCACCCGGACGAAAGCGCCTTGGCTCAGCGCTCGGCCGTCGGTCAGCTCGAACTGGAAGATCGAGTGGGCGCCGTCCAGCCGGTCGTCGACGGGTTTCACCGCGCGGTACGGGAACGGCCCTGCCGAGGCGGCGGCCTCCATGGTGATCTGCTCGGAGGCGTCGATCAGCCGGTCCAGCCGGTCGAGGAAGGCCAGGTGCGCGGTGTCCGGCGCCGGGCTGCGGCGGCGCGCGTCCAGCTCGGTGGTCAGGCCCTGCCAGTCGGCCCACAGCCGTGGCCAGTAGGTGTCGGTCCCCGGCGGGACCTGCCTGGTCTCGAACACGGTCAGCCAGCCGCCCGGTCGCAGCAGCAGATGGCCTTCGGAGAGGTCGTGGTGGTCGCGGATGCGCAGCGGGCTGATCGACGCGATCGTGTAAGCGTCCCGCCGGCGGCTCACGAAGAGCCGGGCCACGTAGGTCCTGCCGTAGAGCAGCAGGCTCCAGTCCTGCCCGTCGCCCCACGGCTTGCCGAGCCTGGCCGGCACGCCGTCCAGCCGGGCGTTCAGGTCGGCCTGGAGCTGTTCGAGCCCGAACGGCACCGTGGGGTGGTCGCGGACCTGCCGGCCGAGGAGTGCGGCCAGCTTGCTGTCCGGTACCAGGACGATCGGTCCCGGCAGGCCGACGGCGCGAAACGGCATCGGTGCTCCTCAGGACGGGCGGTCGTGACCGGCTCGGCGGGTGGGCGCGAGGCTGGTTCGTCCCAGGCCCAGGTCACGCGGCCGTTGGCACGCGGATCCGGCGGCCTGGGGCGAGGTGCGCACCGGTTGCTCTGCGCACGCGTCCAGCCCCATGCGTTCGCAGCCTACTCACCCATGCGTGTCATGTTGGCAGGTCGCGGTGGTCGGTTCGGTAGATGATGTCGCCGATCTCTCAGCCACTGGTGGGACCGGCCGGGCAGAGAATGAGGTCATGGCGAATCTCGACACGGATCTCGGCGAGCTGTGGCGGGCGCTCACCGGTGAGCCGCTCGAACCGGGTGCGGTGGCCTTCACCGGGGCGGAGTCCGTGCTGCCAGGCCCGTTCCGGGTGGCCGCCGCGGCGGCTACCTCCGTCGCCGCCACCACCCTCGCCGCGGCCGAGCTGCTGCGGCTGCGCGGCGTCGAGCCGGGGCGGGTCTCGGTGGACCTCGGGCACGCGGCGGCGGCGTTCCGCAGCGAGCGGTACCTGCTGGTGGACGGCGGCCCGCCCGGTGACGTGTGGGCGGAGCTCTCCGGCGATTACCGGGCCGCCGACGGCTGGGTGCGGCTGCACTGCAACTACCCGCAGCACGCGGCCGCGGCCTGCCGCGCACTCGGGGTGCCGGAGAGTAGGGAGGCCGTCACCGAAGCGGTGGCGGCGCGCGGCGCCTGGCAGGTGCAGGAGGAGGTGCTCGCCGCCGGCGGCGCGGCCGCCGCGCTGCGGTCCCGCGCGGACTGGCTGGCGCATCCGCAGGGCCGGGCGGTGACCGGACTGCCGCTGGCCGAGCTGACCAGGACCGGCCACGCCGCGCCGGTTCCGCTACCCGATTCCGGGCGGCCGCTCGGCGGGGTCAGGGTGCTGGAGCTGACGCATGTGATCGCGGGCCCGGTGGCCGGTCGCACGTTGGCCGCGCACGGCGCCGACGTGCTGCACATCGGGGCCGCGCACCTGCCGGTGGTGCGGCCGCTGGTGATCGACACCGGGCTTGGCAAGCGCTCCGCCTGGCTCGACCTGCGTACCGACGCCGGCCGGGACCGGCTCTGGGCGCTGATCGCCGGGGCCGACGTGTTCATCCAGTCCTTCCGGCCCGGCGCGCTGGCCGGACTGGGTTTCAGCGCGGACCGGCTGGCCGCGGCCAGGCCGGGGCTGGTGCAGATCGAGCTGAACGCCTACGGCTGGGCCGGTCCGTGGGCCGGGCGCCGCGGCTTCGACAGCCTGGTGCAGCTCGCCACCGGTATCGCGGCCGAGGGTGCGGCGGACGCCCCGGTGCCGCTACCGGCGCAGGCGCTCGACCACGCGACCGGCTGGCTGGCCGCGGCCGTCGCGATGACCGCGCTGCGCCGCCGGGCGGCCGAGGGCGGCGGCTGGCGGGCCAGGCTGGCGCTCGCCCGCACCGGCGAATGGCTGGACTCCCTCGGCGGCAAGGACCCGGCCGCCACCGAACCCGACCTGACCGCCCTACTCACCACCACGCAAAGCCAGTTCGGCGAACTGACCCACGTCCGCGCCCCCGGCGCCCTACCCGCATCCAATCCACAATGGACACACGGCTCCCCGCTGCCCGGCGGCGATTCCCCCAACTGGCCTCGTGAGTGAAAAGTGTTGCTCTGGCAACACTTTTCACTCACGACCGCCACCAGGGGAAACGTCGGCGCGGCCTGGGCAGCTCGCCTCGTTCGACGAGCCATTCGGCGAAGGCGTCCGCGTCCTGGCGGGCCCTGGTGCCCTCGGCACGCGGATGGCCGGCGGCGTAGGCGTCGAACAGCGCCCGGTACCGGTCCCCGAGCGCATCCGGCAGGTCCGGCCGCAGATACCCGACGACGGACCGGCGCTTGGCGCGCAACGCCTGCACCTCGGTGCGCAGCCGGTCCTGGTCGAACCCGGCCGGTGCCGAACCGCCGGCGAGCAGCGCACGCAGCAATTCCGCCTGCTGCGCGGCCAACCGCTCCCGCCCGCTCATCCCGGGGACACCACCGCGCGGATCGAGGCCAGCGTCGCGGCCAGCTCGGTGTCGCTCGGGTAGTTCTCGTCGTGCTCCAGCAGCACCCCCGGCGGATCGGTCCGGCGGCGCAGTTCGGCGAGCAGGTCCAGCACCTCGGGCCGGACCGGGTGCGCGTGCGTGTCGTGGTAGACCCCGTCGCGCTCGACACCGCCGGCCACGTGCACGTAGGCGAGTCGTTCCAGCGGGATCTCGTCCAGGAACCGCTCGGGGTCGGTGCCCAGGTTGCGGGCGTTGGCGTAGAGGTTCGCCACGTCCACGATCAGCAGGCAGCCGGTGCGCTCGGTCAGCTCGCGCAGGAACGCGGCCTCGGTCAGCTGGGCGTCCGGCCATTCGATCAGCGCGGCGATGTTCTCCAGCGCGAACGGCACACCGACGATCGACTGGGTCAGCTTCACGTTGTCCACCAGCACGTCCAGCGCTTCCCTGGTGCGCGGCAGCGGGATCAGGTGACCGGCGTCCAGCCCGCCGGCCCGCACGAAGCAGACGTGGTCGCTGGCCAGCGGGGCGTCCAGCGCGGCGGCGAGGCCGGCCAGGTGCTCGATTCGGCGGGTGTCCACCGGCTCGGCGCCGCCGAGCGAGAGCGACACCGCGTGCGGCAGCACCGGCAGGCCGCGTTCGCGGAGTTTCGCCAGCGCTTCCGGCAGGTGGTCGGTGTGCAGGTTCTCCGCGACCACCTCGACCCAGTCCACCCCGGGCAGCCTGGCCACCGACAGGTCGATCTCCGGCCGCCAGCCGATGCCGACGCCCAGCTCAGTCACATCCACCCCCACCAGACCCCCTCGCCCTGGTTACGGCTTGGGCACCAGCTTCAGCGAGATCGAGTTGATGCAGTACCGCTGGTCGGTGGGGGTGTCGTAGCCCTCGCCCTCGAACACGTGCCCGAGGTGGCTGTGGCAGGAGCCGCAGAGCACCTCGATGCGCTTCATGCCCATCGCGCGGTCTTCGCGCAGCAGCACCGCGTCCGAGTCCGCGGGGTCGAAGAAGGACGGCCAGCCGCAGTGGCTTTCGAACTTGGTGTCGCTGCGGAACAGTTCGGCGCCGCAGGCGCGGCATTCGTAGACGCCGGTGGTCTTGGTGTCGTTGTACTCGCCGGTGTACGGGCGTTCGGTGGCGGCCTGGCGCAGCACCGCGTACTCCTCCGGTGCCAGCTGCTCCCGCCATTCCTGCTCGGACTTCACCACTCGGGGAGTGGCGCCGACGACGGGTTTCATGCCGGGTTTCATGCTTTCCACGTTACTCCGACAGCCATTGCACAGCCCGTACCAGGATGTCCCACGAGGCCACGATCACGCCCACCATGATGAGGGTCACCACCACCGCAGCCAGCCAGTAACGCAGCCCGCCCAGGCGGTTACTGGACTCGGCGAAGTCGGCCACGCCGTTGATCGACGCTTCGACGGTGAACGCCGGCTCGCAGCGTTCGATCCGGTCCAGATGCGCGGCGAAGGCCTGCGCTTCGGGATCCTGGGGGTCGAGCCCGACCAGGTCCTCCTGAAAACGGGGACTCTGGTTCGGCCCGGTACATCCGGTATCGGCCATGGTTCTACGGTAAGCCAGACGCCCCGTCCGACGCACTCCTTGCCAGGACGCGTCTCAGCCGAGCCTGGTGTCCGCGTCGATCTTCATCCCGGACTCGGTGTTCGCCACGCGGAACGCCTTGCGCCCGCTTCCTTCGAGGTTCACGTACATGTTGACCGAGCCGTCCGCGCTCGCGCCGTTGTCGGCGAACGCCTTGGACGCGCTCACCGAGCCCTTCTCGTTCCAGTACTCCTGGAACCGCTGCTGGCTGCCGAAGACCTGCTGGGCCGCGGGGGTGAGCATGTCCCAGGCGGCCGGGGAGCCCTTGGCGCCGAAGTAGTCGATGACCAGGTTGCCGGCCTGGCTGAAGCCGACCTGGCCGGAGCTCTTCGCCTTGCCGAGCCCGGCGGGTGCGGGCGAGCTGGCCGACGGCGGGGCCGGGGACTGGGAGGGAGCGGAACTGGCGGCCGGTGGCGGAGTCGAGTCCGGGTCGCCGTTCGAGGAGTTGAGCACCAGGAACACCACCAGCGCGACCACGGCCACGCCGGCGACCACGGCGCCGGCGAGCAGGCCCTTGCGCTTGGCGGCCGAGGCCGGTTTCGGCGCGCCGTTGCGGACCGGCGCCGCGGCGGTCGGCGCGGGCGGCGGGGTCGCGGGGCGAGGTACGAAGGCGGCGGTGGGCGTCCGCGGCGGGGTTGGCGGGTTGCCGGCGCGTGCCCACGGGGGTCTTTCCCCGGCGGGCAGCCCGCGGCCGGGAGTGTCCAGCGGCGCGCCGGCCGGCTGGCGGCCGGGCTGGTAGAGCGGCGGCGAGACCTGGAGCCCGATGGCACCGGCCGGGGCGGGTTCGCCGTTGGCCAGCGCGGCCAGCCGGTCGCGGGCCTCGGCCATGGTCGGCCGCTCCTCCGGCTCGGCGCGCAGCAGGCTCATCAGCAGCGCGGTGGCCTGCCCGGACTGCCGTGGCGGGATCACCTGACCGTTCGCCGCGGTGTAGAGCAGCGCGAGCTGGTTGGTGCTGTTTCCGTACGGCGGCTGGCCTTCCAGCGCGTGGTAGAGCGTGGCGCCGAGGGAGAAGACGTCCGAAGCGGGCCCGGGGTCGGAGCCGCGCGCCAGCTCGGGCGCCAGGTAGGCCGGGGTGCCGCCGATCAGCCCGGTCTGGGTGAGGGTGAGGTCACCGGTGGCGCGTGAGATGCCGAAGTCGGTGATCTTGGTGACGCCGCCGTCGTCGATCAGGATGTTGCCCGGTTTGACGTCCCGGTGCACGATCCCGGCGCGGTGCGCGGCGACCAGCGCGGCGGCCACCTGCTCGCCGATCCTGGCCACCTTGGTCAGCGGCAGCGTCGGCTGCTCGGCCAGCACCGCGGACAGGCTCTTGGACGGCAGGTACTCGGTCACCAGGCACGGGTCGCCGCCGTGCTCGGCGATGTCGAACACCACGATCGCGTTGGGGTGCTGGAAGCGCGCGGCGTTCCTCGCCTCGCGCATGGCGCGCTGGCGGACGTTGTCCCGTTCCGCGTCGGACAGTCCAGGCTGGGCCAGGATCTGCTTGATGGCCACGGATCGTTCCAGGCGCTCGTCGACCGCACGCCACACGACACCCATGGCGCCGCTACCAATGTGCTCAACGACGCGATAGTGCCCTGCGATCAGCTGGCCGGTATCGATGGCGCCTACTCCTCGGAAACTTCCGCATTAGTGGCTTGACCGCGCGCGAACAATCGGGTCGCGCACTCGGACGAGTGTAGCGGGCGTGCTGAACTGCGCGCCGTCAGCCGCGCCGGTCAAGACGTTGCGGGCACGGATTCCTTGGGCGGCAAGGGTTGCCTCGTTGTGCGGCGGATCACCCGGTAAAGCCCGAACGCGCCGGCCAGTGCGAAACCCGCGTAGCAGACGAGCAGTGCCGGTGGTGTGCCGCCGGTGAGCGCGTCCCCGAGCACGACCACCGCGACCGTGCCGGGCAGGCTGCCCAGCACGCTGCCGAGCAGGTACGGCGCGAACCGGATGGTGGAAATCCCGCAGCAGTAGCTGAACGGCGCGAACGGCACCATCGGGATCAGCCGCAGGGACGCGACCGCGACCACCCCGCCGCCGGCCAGCCGTTCGTTCACCGCGCGGACCGGGGTCCGGTGCAGGTGCCTGGCGACCAGGTCGCGGCCGAGCGCCCTGGCGAGCAGGAAACCGAGCGTGGCCGAGATCGCGGTCGCGGTGATCGCGACCCCGATCCCCACCGCGTTGCCGAGCAGCAGCCCGGCCGCGAGGTTGAAGACCGTGCGTGGCACCGGCGCGACAGTCAGTACCGAATAGGCCGCGAGGAACAGCAGTGCGGCCACTCCTCCGGCGCCGGCCGCCCAGTCGCGCAGTTCGGCCGGACTGGGCAGGGGGAGCAGCAGCGCCGCGACGGCCAGCGCCGCGAGTACCGCGAGCGCGAGCACGAGTTTGGTGCGGCGGGCCATGCTGTCACGGTAAGCCACGGTAAAAATCCGGTGACCAGCACACCGCGGATGTGCTGCCCTGAGCCGATGATCAATGTAGAGGCCTTTCGCGACCAGCCGGAACTGCGTGGTGAGCGGGTTGTCCTGAAGCAGGTCGACGAGACGTACGCCGACGACTACTGGCGGTTGCTGCACGACCCGGAGGCGATCCGGCTCACCGGCACGCACGAGGTCCCGGCCAGGGCGGAGATCGAACCGTGGCTGGCCGGGAAGCCGGGCCGGGACGACCGGGCGGACTGGGCGATCCTGCTGGCCGGAGACGACACAGACGGCGCGTTCCTCGGCGAGGTGGTGCTGAACGAGGTGGACCAGCACAACGAGTCGGCGAACTTCCGGATCGCGCTCACCGGCCCGCTGGCCTTCGGGCAGGGCTACGGCTCCGAGGCGACTTCGCTGGTGCTCGACTTCGCGTTCTCCGACGCCGGCCTGCACCGGGTGGCGCTCGAGGTGTTCGACTTCAACCCGCGGGCGAGGCGGGTGTACGAGAGGTGCGGGTTCGTCACCGAGGGCATCCGCCGCGACGCGCTGCGCTGGGACGGCACGTGGCACGACGCGATCGCGATGTCCGTGCTCGCCACGGATCTGCCGCTACGGTGAAGCCGTGGCCAAACACGGTGAGGCGATCGAGTTCGAAGTCGGCGGGCGCGCGGTGCGGGTGTCCAGTCCGGACAAGGTGTACTTCCCCGACCGCGGCATCACCAAGCGCGAGGTGGTGGAGCACTACATCGCGCTCGGCGGCCCGCTGCTGCGTGCGATCGGTGAGCGCCCGACCACGCTGAAGCGTTTCCCGGACGGCATCTCCGGCGAGTTCTTCTACGCCAAGCGCGTGCCCAAGGGCGCGCCGGAGTGGGTGGACAAGGTCGAGATCACCTTCCCGTCCGGCCGGAAGGCGGAGGAGGTCTGCCCGACCGAGCCCGCGGTGTTCGCCTGGGCGGCCAACCTCGGCACCCTCGACTTCCACCCGTGGCCGGTGCGGCGCCCGGACGTGGACCATCCCGACGAGCTGCGCATCGACGTGGACCCGCCCGACGAGGCGGGTTTCGAGGATGCCGTGCGCGTGGCCGCCACCGTCCGCGAGGTGCTCGCCGACGCCGGGCTGACCGGCTACCCGAAGACTTCCGGCGGTCGCGGCGTGCACGTCCTGGTGCGGATCCGGCCGGAATGGGACTTCATCGCGGTCCGGCACGCGGTGATCGCGCTCGGTCGCGAGGTGGAGCGCCGGGCCCCGGGGCAGGCGACCATCGCGTGGTGGAAAGAGGAGCGCGAGGGCCGCGTCTTCATCGACTACAACCAGGCCGCGCGGGACCGGACGGTGGCGTCCACCTGGTCGGTCCGCGGCACCGGGCGGGCCACCGTGTCCACCCCGCTGACCTGGGAGCAGCTCACCGAGGTGCATCCCGACGACTTCGACGTGCGCACCGCGGCGGCCTGGTTCGCCGAGCACGGCGACCCGCACGAGGCGATGGACGCCGAGGCGTTCGGCCTGGAGACCGCGCTGGAGTGGTACGACCGCGACGAGCGCGACCACGGCCAGGCCGAGATGCCCTACCCGCCCGACTATCCGAAAATGCCCGGCGAACCCAAGCGCGTCCAGCCCTCCAAAGCCCGCTCCGACACCTGACCCGCAGGTCAGACGTCGTGAGTGAAAAGTGTTGCTGGGGCAACAGTTATCACTCACGACGCCGCCCCCGGAATTCGCCCGAGCGCTAAGCGTTGAAATAGCTGTGACCTCATCCGTCAGGTTTTCGGTGCTCGATCGGTCGCGGACGCGTCAGGGACGGCCGCACGGGGAGGCGCTGGGGGAGACGGTCCAGTTCGCGAAGGAAGCCGAAGCGCTGGGGTATCACCGGTTCTGGGTCTCCGAGCACCACAGCGTGCCGGGTGTGGCCGGGTCGGCACCGACCGTGCTCGCCGCCGCGGTGGCCGCGGCCACCGGGCGGATCAGGGTCGGCACCGGCGGCGTGATGCTGCCGAACCACCAGCCGCTGGTGGTCGCCGAGCAGTTCGGTGTGCTGGACTCGCTGTTCCCCGGCCGGATCGATATGGGCCTTGGTCGCTCGGTCGGCTTCACCGACGGCATCCGCGGCGCGCTCGGCCGGGACAAGGACGTGGCCGAGCACTTCGGCGAACAGGTCCGCGAGCTGCTCGGCTACTTCTCCGGCACGCAGCAGGAGCACCCCGGCGTGCACGCGTACCCGGCCGAGGGCCTGCGCGTGCCGGCTTTCCTGCTGGCCACCGGCGCCGGTGCGGATCTCGCCGCCGAGCTGGGCCTGCCGCTGGTGATCGGCGCGTTCCGCGGTGAGGGCCCGATGCTGGACGCCATCGCCCGCTACCGCGACAACTACCGTCCGTCCGGCTGGTCACCGGCGCCGTACGTGGTGCTTTCCCAGACGGTCGCCGTCGCGGATTCCGTCCAGCAGGCCCGCCGGCTGCTGGTGCCCGAGGCGTGGTCGACCGCGTACTCCCGCACGCACGGCGTTTTCCCGCCGCTCCAGTCCGCCGAGCAGGTGCTGTCGCTGCCGATGACCGACCGCGAGCGCCGGATCTTCGAGCAGGGCCTGGAGGGTCACGTGCTCGGCACCGAGGAGCAGGTCGCGGACCGGCTCGGCGGCTTGGTCGAGCGCAGCGGCGCGGCCGAGGTACTGGTCACCACCAGCACCTACGACCGCGCGGAAATGCTGGAGACCTACACCCGCCTCGCCGCCCTCGCGTCCCTCCCCGTCCCCGCCTGAACACGCACGGCAAATAGCCGGCTATTTGCCCTTCCGGGACGCTCGCCATAGGGCAAATAGTCGGCTATTTGCCGGGGGCGGGGAGTTCGTGGGGCGGCGGGAGGCGGCGGTGGGGGTCGAGCGTGACGCCGCCGGTGCGCAGGGTGTGGTCGAGGATCGTCCAGATGACGGCGGTGAGCTGGGCGACCAGGTCGTCGCGGGTGTACGGGCCATGCCGGTCCAGCCAGCGGGTGCTCGCGGAGTGCACGTAGCCGACGATGCCGAAGGCGGTGGTCTCGGCCGGCGCCGGGTCGAGGTCGAAGGCCAGCAGGTAGCCGGTGAACAGCTCGGTAAGGTGCTCGCCGATCGCGGTCGGGATGTCGGTGTACTCCTCGTGCTCGGCCGGGGAGTTCTGGATCAGATAGCGGTAGAGCGGGGTGTGCTCGGTCAGCCAGCGCAGGTGCGTGTCGATCGCGGTGGTGATCATCTGCATCGGGGTGCCCTGCGGGTTCCACACCGGCGCCAGCTCGATCGTGATCAGCTCGCGCGCCCGCTGCGAGATCGCCCGCTGGAGGTCGGCCGCGTCGGTGAAATGCTTGTACAGCCGCGTTCTGGCCACCCCGGCCTTTTCCGCGATCTGCTCGGTGGACACCTCGGGCCCGTGCTCGGCGATGGCGGCGAGCGCCGCGTCGACGAACTCCGCGCGCCGCCGCTGGTGCTGACCCGCCCAGCGGGTGGCGCGTCCGTCGGCCGAAGCTGCTGACATGACCGAAGTCTAGCTGTACCCTGCGGGTAGCTAGTACAGCTCGTACCCCTTATCGCGGAGGTCCGCAATGGCGCAGACCAGGGACCCGGACGTGACAGCTCAGCGGCTGCTCACGTCCTCGGTGCGCAACTCCTTTGACCCGGACCTCGACGTCGACTGGGAAGCCCCGCTCGCCGAGGGCAAGTACTTCATGCCGCCGGAGCGGATGTCGCTCTACGGCACCCGGCTGTGGGACGGGCTGTCCGAGGAGCAGCGGATCGAGCTGTCCAAGCACGAGATCGCCAGCATCATGAGCGTCGGCCTGTGGTTCGAGATCATCCTGATCCAGATGCTCGCGCGGTACGCCTACGACCTCGACCCCCGCGGCGCGCACGCCCAGTACGCGCTGACCGAGATCGGCGACGAGACCCGCCATTCGATCATGTTCGCCCGCGCCGCTGAGCGCCTCGGCGTGCCGAAGTACGGCGCGCCAAGGATCGTGCACAACGCGGCCAGGCTGTTCAAGGCGGTGGCCAGCGGCCCGTCCATGTTCGGCAGCGTGCTGGTCGCCGAGGAGACCACGGACCGGCTCCAGCGCTCGATGATGGACGACGAGAACATCCAGCCGCTGATCCGGTCGGTGAACCGGATTCACGTCGTCGAAGAAGCGCGGCACGTGCGATACGCGCGTGAAGAAGTAAGCCGTACGATGCCGAAGCTGAGTAAAGCGGGCGTACGCATGCATCGCACGCGTACGGCGGTGGTGTCCTTCGCGGTGGTGGATTCCTTGGTGGACTCGAATATCTACCGAAGCGTCGGCATCGCGCCCGCCGAGGGCCGCGCGGCCGCGCTGGCGAATCCGCACTTCCACCAGACGCGCCGGTGGATGGCCGAGAAGATCGTGCCCTTCCTGCGGGACGAAGGGTTGATCGGCGGCCGCAGCATTGCCTTGTGGCACAAGGCTCATCTCATCTGAGCCGGATTACCACCGGGACAGCGCGTACGACTTTCCGGGGAATGGCCCGTGTTTCGTGTCATAAAGGTCGGTGCCCGGGTTTACCTTCGAGCACATGAAGGATCAGGAACCAACCCTGCGCGCCCGCGAACTGGGCGAAGAGGTCACCCTCGTGATGGAGGAGGCCGGGCTCAACGGCCGGCAGCTGGCTATCCGGCTCGGCTGGTCCACCGCCAAGGTTTCCCGGTTGTTGAGCGGAAAACGCCCGGTCAGCGAAGTCGACCTGGCCTACCTGCTCGGCACCTGCAACGCCAGCCGCGAACGCACCAAACGCCTGCTGAAACTCTGGCGCGAGGTCAGCATGCCAGTCTGGCTGGAGACCCACAGTGAACGCCTGCCCGAACAACTACGCTCCTACATCACGCACGAGCATCAGGCAGCGTTCATCGGGGACTATCAGGCCACCCTTGTGCCGGGATTGTTGCAGACTGCCGATTACGCCAGGTCGGCGATGATTGGCACAAAAACGCTGACCATGGAGGAAATCGCCAGCCGCGTACCGGCTCGACTTGAGCGGCAGAGGGTCTTCACAGAGGCACGCAAAGCTGAGTTCGCCTTCTTCGTGCATGAGTTCGCGCTGCGCCTCCCGGTGGGTGGCCCTGCCGTGATGTCCGCGCAGTTACATCGTCTTCTGGAGATGTCTGTGCGGCCTTACTTGAAGCTGCGGGTGGTGCCAGCGGAAATCGGTAGCCATCCAGCCGCGCTGGGGTCCTTTATTCTGATGGATTTCACCGAGTTCAGGTCCGTAGTCTATCTGGAAAGTGAGCTATCCGCGCAGTTCCTTGAGGTGCCCGCGCAGGTATCCATCTATCGGCGCATCCTCAAGTCACTGGCGGAGGTCGCGCTGGATGAGGGAGAATCCCGAGAGCTGATTGCCAACTTGGCAACCGGGCTCTATGGGTACCGAGAGGACTGCGATGACTTCGCTACTGCCAGAAGGGATTGCCTGGCGTACGAGTAGCTACACGGGTAACAATGGCGCATGCGTGGAGGTGGCGGCTACTCCGTCCGAGGTACATGTCCGCGACACCAAGAACCGCACCGGCGGCGTGCTCACCTTCGACAACCTCCAGTGGCGGGCGTTCCTCAGCGCCCTTCGCTAGCGCTGCCAGCCGTCGTGCCGGGTGGCGCGGAGGTAGTTCTCGGCGGGCGGCTCCACCGGCCGTCCGTCGTAGTGCGTGGACAGCACCACCGAGGAACGCATCTCGCCGTGCTTCCCGATCCTCTCCAGCACACCCTCCAGATGCTCCAGTGACGCGGTCCGCAGCTTGAGCATCGAGCAGTGGTCACCACTGAGCTTGTGGATCTCCACCACCTCGGGATAGTCCTCGGCGGTGCTCGTCTTCAGCAGGCAGGTCGCCAGCGTGCACTGAAGCTGCACGAACGCGGTGATCGGATAGCCGGTGCGCCGGGCGTCCACCCGCGCGTGATAGCCGGTGATCACCCCGGACTCCTCCAGCCGGCGCACCCGTTCCGCCACCGCGGGCGCGGACAGGTTGACCCGGCGGCCCAGCTCCTTGAACGAGAGCCTGCCGTCCTCCTGCAACTCGTCGATCAGCTTCCAGTCCAGGTCATCGAGGTTTCTTTCCGAACGAAAGGTCATGGCCCCCATCTTCCGTGACTTGGCCCGGTCGCGGTGCCCGAATGCCGTTCTTCGTGTCTTCGGTCCCTGCCTTTTCCTGCCTAGCATTACTGATCATGAATCTGCTGGGGGAGGCCCGGACCGCCGGGCGCACGCGTTCGATGATCGCCCTTTTCCTGGGCGTCGCCTGCATGAACACCGCGATGGTCGGGGCCAGCACCGCGGGCACGCTGATCGCCGGGCAGCACAGTCCCGGCCTGAGCGGCGTGCCGAGCGCCGCCGGCGTGCTCGGCACCGCGCTCGGTGCGCTCGCTTCCGGCAGCCTGATCTCCCGGCTCGGCAGCCGGGCCGCGCTGCTGTCGGGCTACGGCCTCGCGGCCGTGGGCGCGTGGGTCGCCTTCGCCGGCGCGATCGCAGACCTCCTTCCGGTGCTGCTCGTCGGGATGCTGCTGCTCGGCGTCGGCAACGGCGGCGCCCAGCTTTCGCGCTATGTGGCCGCCGCGCTGTATCCGGCCGCACGCAAGGGAACCGCGCTTTCCGCGATCCTCTGGGCCGGTACCGTCGGCGCCCTGGCCGGTCCGGCGCTGATGGCACCCGCCGCCGCGGTCGCGACCGGGCTGGGGCTGCCCGAACTGTCCGGGCCGTACGCGGCTTCCGCACTGGTCACCCTCGCCGCCGCTGCCGCCACCGCCGTCCTCCCGCGCCTTCGCGCCACGACGGCCGCTTCGCCACGCCCGCCGCTGAAGCGAGCGGATCTCGTTACGGCGCTTCGGCATCGCTCCGTGCGGCTGCCGCTGGCCGCGATGGTCGGCGCGCACGTGGCGATGGTCGCGGTGATGACGATGACCCCGCCGCAACTGCACGACCACGGGCACGGCCTCGGCGTGGTCGGCTTCATCCTGAGCGCGCACATGATCGGCATGTTCGCGCTTTCCCCGCTGACCGGCCGGATCGCCGACCGCGTCGGCGGCAGGGTGACGATCGCCCTCGGCATCGCCACCCTCGTCGTCGCGGGCCTGCTCGCCGCCGCCCTGCCCACCGCGCACTCCACCGGACTGCCGATCGCGCTGTTCCTGCTCGGCTACGGCTGGAACCTGGCCTTCGTCGGCGGCAGCGCCATCCTGTCCCGCGAACAGCCCCAGCTCCAGGGCATCGTGGACGCCTTCGCCTGGGGCTCCTCCGTCCTCTCCAGCCTTCTCGCGGGCCAGCTCTTCGCCCAAAGCGGCTACCCGTCCGTCGCCCTCGCCGCCACCGTCCTCGCCCTTCTCCCCGCCCTACTCCTCACCAAGGGTCGTGAGTGAAAAGTGTTGCCCCAGCAACACTTTTCACTCACGACGTCAGGCGGAGTTGTAGCTGGGCCAAGAGGCGTTGTTCGGCGTCGGTGAGGTCGAGGCCGGAGACCTCCTCGGCGCGGCGGATGCGGTACCGCAACGTGTTCGGGTGGATGTTCAGCTTTGACGCCGCCGCGCGGACGTCGCCGAAAGCGTCCAGGTACGCGAGCACCGACGGGACCAGGCTGCCGCCGTGCCCGGCGTCGTGCTCGGCCAGCGCGGTCAGCCGGGGATCGCGGATTCTCTTCTGCTGCCCCAAGAAATCCAGTATCTCGGAAAGCAGGACGTGCGCGCGGACGTCGGCCAGCGCGGCCACTTCGCCGGTCCAGCGTCCGCGCGCCATCGCGTCCAGCACGCGGTCCGCGTCCGCGCGCGAGGACGCCGTTTCGGCCAGCCGGGGCACCACCCCGCCCAGCGCGGCGTGCACCGGCAGCTCCAGATGACTCCGCGCGGCACCGACGATTTCCTTCAGCAGAGCTAAAATCCCGGACTCCGCGGCTCCGGTGAGGTCGGGCAGCAGCACATAAACGCGGCCACCGGCCTCGGTCACCAGCGCGCTGCGCCGATAGGCCGCGGTGTGCACGGAGATCAGGTTTACCAGCTCCGCGCGATGCAACTGCCGTCCGGTACCGGCCTCCCGGTGCAGCGCGAACGCGGCGACCACCGCCGGCCTGGCCGGGTCCGCGCCGATGTCGTCCGCCATCGAGCCGGCGTCCAGCCGCCCGTCCAGCAGACGGGCCAGCAGGTCCTCGCGCCAGCGCGGGCCGGCGCTGGACTCGGTGCGGTGGCGGATCAGCTGCGGGGCCAGCGTCCGGCTGGCGCCCAGCAGCGCGGTTTCCGCGCTTTCGGTGAGCGGCGCCGACCCCTCCTGCACCCAGATCACGCCCAGCGGCTGCGAACCCGCGTGGATCCCGGCCGCGATCCGCCGCCTGATCCCGAGATCGGGCCGTTCCTCAACGCGCACAACACCTTCACCGGCCCGGAGCCGCTGATAGATACCCCAGTCGCGGAGCATCGCGAGATAGCGCTCCGGCCCCTGCTTGCCCAGGATCGACAGCCGCCGCAGCTCGTCCACTTCGTCGCCGGAGCGGGAGTACGCGAGCACGCGCGCCGCGGTGTCCTCGATGCTGACCAGCCCGCCGGTGACCGTGGCGACGGTCTGCGCCAGGGAGAACAGGTCGCCGAGAAGTTCGCCGGTCTCCGCCTCGCCACCGGCGCGCCCGGCGTTGACCACGTCCCTGGCCAGCGCCTCCACCTGATCCCAGCGGGCCTCCGTGCGCACCGCGAGCAACGCGACGCCCGCCTCGGCCGCGGCGTCCGCCAGCTCCGCGCCGCCCTTCACCGCGACGGCCGTCGCTTCGCTGCGCCCGGCCGCCCTGATCGCGGGCAGCGCCGCCCGGCCGCGGGCGCCGATCACCAGCACCAGGTCGCCCGGTTTGGCCTCCGGCGGATCCTCCGGATCGTGGATCACCACGTCGCTGACCTGCACGCCGAGGCCGCCCGGTGCGGTCAGCACCTCCACCAGCGGGTCGCCGAGGGTGCTCAGCAGATGACGCAGGGTTTCGGACATCGGTACCTTGTTCGATCGGACAAAGAGGTGATCTCAAGACTAGCCGTAGGGACAAGACTTGGCCGCCGGAGCGGACCTAACGTGAGTCCACCAACGCAGGAGTACTTCGTCAGGAGCCGCCGTGGACGCCGTGACCCAGACCCCCGCCCCCAAGAACGAGCCGGTGCTGAACTACGCGCCGGGCAGCGCCGAACGCGCTGAGCTCGAGGGTGCGCTCAAGCAGCTGGGTGGCGCCGAGCCGATCGACCTGACCTGCACCATCGGCGGCGAGCAGCGGCTCGGCGGCGGCGAGAAGATCGACGTCGTCCAGCCGCACAACCACCGCGCGGTGCTCGGCACCCTGCGCGGCGCGACCGGCGAGGACGCCACCGCCGCGATCGAAGCCGCCCGCGTCGCTGCGCCGGAGTGGCGCGCGCTGTCCTACGACGACCGCGCCGCGATCATCTTGCGCGCCGCCGACCTGCTCACCGGCCCGTGGCGGGCGCGGCTGAACGCGGCCACCATGCTCGGCCAGTCCAAGACCGCCATCCAGGCCGAGATCGACGCGGCCTGCGAGCTGGCCGACTTCTGGCGCTTCAACGTGGACTACGGCCGGCGGATCATCGCCGAGCAGCCGACCAGCTCGGCCGGCCTGTGGAACCGGATGGAGCAGCGGCCGCTGGAGGGGTTCGTCTACGCGATCACCCCGTTCAACTTCACCGCCATCGCCGCGAATCTGCCCACCGCGCCCGCGCTGATGGGCAACGTGGTGCTGTGGAAGCCGTCCCCGACGCAGAGCTTCGCCGCGCACCTGACCATGCGGCTGCTCGAAGAAGCCGGGATGCCGCCGGGCGTGATCAACCTGCTGCCCGGTGACGGCAAGGCCGTCTCCGACGTCGCGCTCAACCACCGCGACCTTGCCGGCATCCACTTCACCGGCTCCACCGCGACCTTCCAGCACCTGTGGGGCGCGGTCGGCGCGAACATCTCGCGCTACCGCGGCTACCCGCGGCTGGTCGGCGAGACCGGCGGCAAGGACTTCATCGTCGCGCACCCGTCCGCCGACGTGGACGTGCTGCGCACCGCGATGGTCCGCGGCGCCTTCGAGTACCAGGGCCAGAAGTGCTCCGCCGCTTCTCGCGCGTACGTGCCGCGCTCGCTGTGGAAGCAGCTTCGCGACGGGCTGATCGCGGAGACCGAGGCACTGACCGTCGGCGACGTGACCGACCTCAGCAACTTCGCCGGCGCGGTAATCGACCGGCGCGCCTTCGACAAGCACGCGGACGTGTTGCAGCGGGCGGCGGCCGACCCCGAGTTGGAGGTCATCGCCGGTGGCACCGCCGACGACAGTGTCGGCTACTTCGTGCGGCCGACCGTGATCGTCTCGGACAACCCGCGCCACGACGTGTTCCGCACCGAGTACTTCGGCCCGATCCTGGCCGTGCACGTGTACGAGGACGCGGAGTACGACGCGATCCTGAAGCTGGTCGACGACACCGCGGACTACGCGTTGACCGGTGCGGTGATCGCGAACGACCGCGCCGCCGTGGCCCGCACGATGGAGTCGCTGCGGTTCGCCGCCGGCAACTTCTACGTCAACGACAAGCCGACCGGCGCGGTGGTCGGGCAGCAGCCCTTCGGCGGTGCCCGCGCCTCCGGCACCAACGACAAGGCGGGCTCGGTGTTCAACCTGCTGCGCTGGACGAGCCCGCGCTCGATCAAGGAGAACTTCGTCCCGCCGACCAGCGTCGGCTACCCCCACCAGGGCTGATTTTTCGCAGGAGGTTCGCCATGTTGCGTGCACCTTTGCTGGCCGCCGCCAGGTCCACCCGGATGCGGTCGCTCGTGGAAGCGGTACCGGCGACCAGGGCGGTGGTCCGCCGGTTCGTCGCCGGGGCGCAGACCCCGGACGCGGTACGGGTGGCGCGGGAACTCGCCGCCGGTGGCCGCCGGGTCACCCTGGACCACCTCGGTGAGGACACCACCGACCGCGGCCAGGCGGAGACCACCGTCAAGGCGTACGCGACGTTGCTGCGCGCGCTCGACGAGCGCGGGCTGGCCGAAGGCGCGGACGTCTCGGTGAAGCTCTCCGCGGTGGGGCAGAACCTGCCCGCGGACGGGGAACGGGTCGCGCTGGAGAACGCGCGGGTGATCTGCACCGAGGCGGCTGCCGTCGGCGCGACCGTCACCCTGGACATGGAGGACCACACCACCACGGACTCCACCCTCGGCATCCTCCGCGAGCTGCGGGCGGATTTCCCTTGGGCGGGCGCGGTTCTGCAGGCGTACCTGCGGCGAACCGAGACGGACTGCGCCGAGCTTTCCGGTCCAGGCTCACGGGTTCGGCTGTGCAAGGGCGCCTACGCGGAGCCCGCTTCGGTTGCGTTCCAAGAGAAGTCCGAAGTGGACAAGTCCTATGTGCGCTGCCTGCGGGTGCTGATGAGCGGCTCCGGCTACCCGATGGTCGCTTCGCACGACCCGCGGATGGTCGCGATCGCCGAGCACCTGGTCGGTCAGCTGGGCCGGTCGCCTGCCGACCACGAGTTCCAGATGCTCTACGGCATCCGCCCGGACGAACAGCGCCGCATCGCCGCCGACGGCCACACCATGCGCGTCTACGTGCCCTACGGCGATGAGTGGTACGGCTACTTCATGCGCCGCCTCGCCGAGCGCCCGGCCAACCTGGCCTTCTTCCTCCGCGCCCTCGCCACCCGCTCCTAGCCCCGCCCCGCGCTCCTGGGTGAGTGCAGCGAAGGCCACCTTGCCTGCGTTCAACGCAGCGAAGGTGGCCTTCGCTGCATGCGGCCAGGGGCTAAGCGCTGAACTTGACGCCGGACCAGTAGATCGGGGTCAGGCTGGTGAGGCGGTCCGGCGGGGTGCGGATGACGGCGAAGTCGCTGAGGTAAGCGCGCCCGTCGTCCCAGACGCCCCGCAGGTGCAGCACCAGCGTCGGCGTGGACGTCGGGTGGTCGTGGTAGGAGCTGCCGATGATCACCGGCGCGATCGTGCCCGGGGTCTGGTGGCTTCGCTGGGCGCCGTCCAGCAGGAACGCGCAGTTGCCGGTGCCGGGGGAGACGGCCTCGCACAGCTCGGAAAACCGGCCCGCCTGCGCCATTTCGACGGTCTGCTGGAGCAGCTGTTGGGCTTCCACTCGTTCGATGGGGCGGGTCAGATCGGCCTGGGGCTCGTTCTGGAGGGCCACCACGAGCATCGGCACCCCCAAGGTCAGCGTCACCGCCAGCACAAAAAGCGCCACTTGCCTGCGTGATCTCATCCGCCCGCCCCCTGTCGCCCCGAGGAAGGCTATCGCTTAAAGCCGCCTGCTACGGTGGAATGGAGTGATCGGGAAGGAAGAACAGTGATAGGCGACGACGACATCTCCGGGTGACCCCGGAAGTGAGCGGCCACCGGCAGACGCGCGGAAAGCGCGGTCGCCGTGGCCCTTCAGTCGTTCCCTGAATCCTGTTCGCCGCTGGGCGGCCCCGGTACGCCCGCCTCACCCTTCGAGGGCTCTTCCATGTCCGACGCGTTCGTCATCTGCTCCGACCTTTCCTTCTCCTGGCCCGACGACACCCCCGTTTTCCAGGATCTGACCTGCACCGTGGGCGGCGGCCGCACCGGCCTCGTCGCACCGAACGGCGCCGGCAAGAGCACCCTGCTCAAGCTGATCGCCGGCGAGCTCCGGCCCAGCGGCGGGACCGTGTCCGTCAAGGGAATGCTGGGCTATCTCCCGCAGAGCCTGCCTTTCGCCGGGGAGCTGACCGTCGCCGAAGTGCTCGGCATCGCGTCGGTGCTCGAAGCGCTGGGCGCCATCGAGTCCGGCGACGCGAGCGAGGAGCACTTCACCACGATCGGCAACGACTGGGACATCGAGGAACGCACCCGCGCCCAGCTCGACCGGCTCGGCCTCGGGGACGTCTCGCTCACCCGGCGGTTGCCCACCCTCAGCGGCGGCCAGGTCGTCTCGCTCGGCCTGGCGGCGCAGCTGCTGAAGCGGCCAGACGTGCTGCTGCTCGACGAACCGACCAACAACCTCGATCTCGACGCGCGCCGCAAGCTCTACAGCGTGCTCGACGACTGGACCGGCTGTCTGCTGCTGGTCAGCCACGACCGGGAGCTGCTCGACCGGATGGACCGCATCGCCGAACTGGACCGGGGCGAAGTGCGGTTCTACGGCGGGACTTTCACCGAGTACCAGGCGGCGGTGCGGGCCGCGCGGGAGGTCGCCGAGAAGAACGTGCGTAACGCCGAGCAGGAGGTCAAAAGGGAGAAGCGGGAGATGCAGCAGGCTCGCGAGCGCGCCGCGCGCCGGGCCAGCAACGCGTCCCGCAACCTCAAGAACGCCGGTCTGCCGAAGATCTTCGCCGGGACGATGAAGCGGAACGCGCAGGAGTCGGCGGGCAAGGCCAACGAGACGCACGCCGCGCGGGTCGGTGACGCCAAGGCCAGGCTCGACGAGGCGAGCCGGGCGCTGCGCGACGAGCAGAAGATCGCGCTCGAGCTGCCGGGCACCAACGTCCCCGCCGGGCGCACGGTGTTCATCGGCAAGGGGATGCAGGTCCGTTACGGCGAGCGGGAGTTGTTCGCCGGGGAGGGCGCCGACCTGGAGATTCGCGGGCCGGAACGGATCGCGCTGACCGGCCCCAACGGCTCCGGCAAGTCGACCCTGCTGCGCGTGATCAACGGCGAGCTTGAGCCGTCCGGCGGCGAGACCAGGCGGGCCGACGGCCGGGTCGCCTACCTGTCCCAGCGCCTCGACCTGCTGGACCTCGACCGCACGGTGGCGGAGAACCTGGCCGCGTTCGCGCCAGGGATGCCGCCGGCGCAGCGGATGAACCTGCTCGCGCGCTTCCTGTTCCGGGGCTCCCGCATCCACCTGCCGGCCGGGGTGCTCTCCGGCGGCGAGCGGCTGCGCGCCACCCTGGCCTGCGTGCTGTGCGCGGAACCGGCGCCCCAGCTGCTGCTCCTGGACGAGCCGACGAACAATCTCGACCTGGTCAGCGTCGCCCAGCTGGAGAACGCGCTGAACGCCTACCAGGGCGCGTTCGTCGTGGTCAGCCACGATGAACGCTTCCTCGCCGAGATCAACCTGACCCGCTCACTCCTGCTCTCCGCCGGCTGCCTACTGGAGCCACACTGACGGGGCGGGTGTTCACACCGTCAGGGAATCGACACCGCCGGGCTGGTCGCTGAAAGATCGTTTTGTACCGATCTCCGGTGCATCTTCCGAAGAAAGCCGGGTTCATCGTGCGTATTGCGAAAAAGTCCGCCTTCGCGGCGGCGGTCGCCGTGGCCGCTATCGTCGCGTTCTCGCCGGTCGCCGGCGCGACCACGACAGCTACCACTACCACCCAGGGCCTGGTCGGGGGTCTTCTCGGCGGAAGCGGCTCCGGCTCGGTGGACGGCCTCCTTGGCGGTGTGGGCGAACTCCTCGAGGGCCTCCTCTAGGACGCCACGTCACCTCGGCGCACAACTTGAGGGGCCGGTCGTGCTCGACCGGCCCCTCAAGAACAGTTGCTACTCCGCGGCGGCGGCTTTGGCCTTGACCTCTTCCATGTCCAGGGCGCGGGCCTGGGAGATGAGGTCCTCCAGGGTCGACTCCGGCAGCGCGCCCGGGTTCGCGTAGACGAGGGTCTGGTCCCGGATGACCGCCAGGGTCGGGATCGAACGCACCTCGAACGCGGCGGCGAGCTGGGTCTGCTCTTCGGTGTTCACCGAGGCGAACACGATGTCCTCGTGGTTCTCGGACACCTTCTCGTAGACCGGCGCGAACTGGCGGCAGGGCCCGCACCAGCTCGCCCAGAAGTCGATCAGGACGAACTCGTTGCCGGACACGACCTCGTCGAAGTTCTCGGTGGTCAATTCGACAGTGCTCATAGCGCGTTCAACGAACGAGTGGCCGTGCACATTCCCCGCTTGATCGGCGTACCGTCGTGCCGGACGAACCCCATGGAGGAGCTGACGATGGCCGACCGGGAAATTCTCAGCCGGATCGACGAGCTGATCGCCGAAGAGCACGAGCTGCGCGCGCGGGCCACCGGCAGCGGGCTCACCGCCGCCGAACAGGGCCGCCTCGGTGAGCTGGAGCAGCGGCTCGACCAGTGCTGGGACCTGCTGCGCCAGCGCCGGGCGCGGGCCGAGTTCGCGGTGAACCCGGACGAAGCGCGGCCGCGGCCGGTCAACGAGGTCGAGTCCTACCAGCAGTAGACATGCGACTGCTCCGCCTGGCGACCGCCGTAGTGGCCGTCGTCTTCCTGCTCGGATCGATGACGGCCACAGCGGCCACCCCGAGTGCGCTGCGCGTGCTCAGCTACAACATCCACGCCGGCATCGGTGCCGACGCCAAGCTGGACCTGGCCAGGACCGCGCGCGTGATCACGGACAGCGGTGCGGACGTGGTCGGGCTGCAAGAGGTCGACGTGCACTGGTCGGCCCGCAGCGGCTACGCCGATCAGGCGGCGGAACTGGCCGCGCTGACCGGCATGCGGGTGTACTTCGCGCCGATCTACCGGCTGGAGCCGGAGTCGGGGCACACCGAGCCGCGGCAGTACGGGGTGGCGCTGCTGAGCCGGTATCCGATTCTCGCCGGATGGAACCACCAGCTCACCCGGTTGTCCACAGTGGACCCCAATCCGGTGCCGGCCCCAGCGCCGGGGTTCGCCGAGGTGCTGCTGCGCGTGCCCGGCGGGCCGCTGCGCGCCTATGTCACCCATCTGGACTTCCGGCCGGACCCGGCGATCCGCCAGGTCCAGGTCGGGGAGACGGTGCACATCCTGGACCGCCATCGCGGCAGGCAGGTGCTCTTCGGCGACTTCAACGCCGAACCCTCCGCACCCGAACTGGCCCCGCTGTTCGGACGGCTGCCGGACGCCTGGCCGTATCCGTCCGGCGGGCTCACCTATCCGGCGCAGGCGCCGGTCAAGCGCATCGACTACGTGACGTCTTCCCTCGTCGCCCGTTCCGCGCAGGTGCCCGTCACACCAGCTTCCGACCACCTGCCCGTGCTCACCGAGCTTTCCCTTCGGTGAGCTTGGCCGGACGAAGGGTGGCGAAGCAGACCGCGGCGATCACCACCGCGCAGCCGGTGAATTGCAACGGGCTGGGGTCCTCGCCGAGCACGACGACGCCGAGCAGCACCGCGATGATCGGTTGCAACAGCAGCAGGGTCGCGCCAACACTGGCGGACAGTCTCGGCAGTGCGGCGGCGACGAACAGCCAGCCCACTGCCTGCCCGGACACGGCCAGCGCGATCAGCCAGCCGAACGAGGGCCAGCCGGGCGTGAGGTCGACCCCGTGCCATGGCAGCCCGATCGCCAGCGCCACCGCGCCGGCCGCGATGGTGGCCACGCAGACCGTCTGCGCCTGCGTGCCGGGCCCGCTGCCGGCGCGGAGCAGCAGCAGGTAGCCGCCGTAGGCCACCCCGGCGAGCACGCCGGTCACCGTGCCGTACAACGGGTCCGGCCCGAAGGCGCTGCTGTCGGCGACCCCGCCGGCCAGCACGATCCCGCCCAGCATCACCGGCACCGCGACCAGATACCGCGCCGAGGGCCGCTCGCCGAAGAACAGGAACGCCAGTCCCGGCACGATCACCACCTGGACGGCCACCAGCACGGTCGCGATCCCGGCGCCGACGCTGGCGATCGATTCGCACCACAGCACCAGGTCCACACCGAGCAGGGCGCCGCCCAGCGCCGCCCGCCAGCCCGGTCGCGCCGCACCGGCCCCGGCGCGGCGGCGTTCCCACCAGGCCAGCGGCAGCAGGAAGGGCAGTGCGAGCAGGCAGCGGAAGAACACGTTGGTGCCCGAGCTGGTCTCGGACAGCTTGACGAACGTCGAGGACAGCGAGATGGCCAGGCTGCCGGCGACGGCGAGCAGCCTGGCGTCCACCCTGGCCGCGAGTTCGGCGATGGGGCTGGCGGACCGGATCGGGGGCGGGGCTAGTTCCGTGGTGCTCACAGGTCAAGCCTGGTGGGCGCGACTGTCAAGGACAAGCGAATGTTTCTGCGTGGAATTCGGTAGCATCACTACCGTGTTCACCTTGGAGCGGCTGCGCGCACTGCACGCGGTGGCCGGCCACGGCTCGGTGGCCGCGGCCGCGGCGGCACTGCACGTCACGCCGTCGGGAGTCTCACAGCAGCTCGCCAAGCTGGAGCGCGAGGCCGGGCAGCGGCTGCTGGAACCGCGCGGCCGCGGCGTGCGGCTCACCCGCGCCGGGCAGCTGCTGGCCGCGCACGCGGACCGGATACTCGCCCAGGTCGCGGCCGCCAGATCCGAGCTGGACGCGCTCCGCGAGGACATCATCGGGCCGCTGCACGTCGGCGCCATCCCGACCACCGTGCACGCCCTGCTGCCGGCCGCGCTGACCACGCTCGCCGCCCGCTTCCCGAAGCTGGAGGTGACGCTTTCCGAGGGGGAGGCGGAACGGACCCTGCCCGCCGTGGTGGCCGGCGACCTCGACGTCGCCGTTCTGGAGAGCTGGGACGACCTGCCCACCGAGATCCCGGCGGGAACCTCGCGAACAGTGCTCTTCTCCGAGAGCGCTGATCTCGTTCTGCCGTCGTCGCACCGGCTCGCCCACCGCAAGGTGGTGGATCTGTCCGAAGTGGACGATATTCCCTGGGTGGCATGGTCGGCGGGCTCCGGCTGTCACCGCTGGCTGGTGCAGGCCCTGCGCGCGCAGGGCATGGAGCCGACCGTGAACTGCACGGTCGGCAGCTACCGGACCCAGCTCGCGCTGGTCTCGGGCGGCCTGGTCGCCGCGCTGCTGCCGAGGCTGGCGCAGGACGCGATGCCCGACGACGTGCGGGTGGTGGCCACCCGTCCGGTGCTGCGCCGCAGCATCCAGGCGGTGTGGCGCACCGGCTCCGAGCGCGCCGCGATCCACGCCTTCGTCGAAGCGCTGGACGCCGCCGCCCCCACGGGCAAATAGCCGGCTTCTTGCCCTTTGCGTCAGGCCGGGCAGCCCCGGGCCCATCGCCACTCGCACCTTCAGCCCCACCCGTAACAGCCCAACGTGACGTTTGGCCAATAGAACGAGCCAAACGTCACGTTGGGCTCGTCAGGGCGGGGGCGGGGGCGGGGTCAGGCCGGGCAGAGGGTGCCGTCGCTGGGCACCTTGCCGTCCACCAGGAAGGCGCGCACTGCGTCGCTCACGCATGACGACGACAGCGCGCCGTGGCCGGCGCCCTGCCAGGAAACGCGGATCGCGTTGGGCAGCTGGTCGGCCGCCCTGATCGTGCCCAGCTCGGGGGTTACCGGGTCCGCGGCGGAGCTGGTCACCAGCATCGGCGGCGCGCCGTAGCCACCAGCGGGCGGCAGCGGCTCGCGGCGCACCGGCCACGGGCTGCACCAGGCGAGCTGCTGCGCGACCAGCCCGCCGAATACCGGGTACTTGGCCTGCATACCGCCGGCCACCCCGGCGAACTGGTCGGCGGGCAGCCGGGTCGCGGTGTCGTTGCACTTGGTGGCCAGCGTCGCGTCGAGCTGCGCGGGCTCCAGCCGGGAGCCGGTGGCCAGCGCGTCGGTGAACGCGGCCAGCTTGGCGAGGTCGCCGCCGCGCGCGGCGGCGATCGCGTCCGCCAGCTCCGGCCAGCGCGCCCGCTGGGCCAGCCCGGTCGCCACCGAGTACAGGGCGAGCGAGGGGCCGAAGAACGTGCCCTCCGGTCGGAGCCGCGGCGACTGGCGCAGCTGTTCGGCGAGCGCGAGCACCGCGCCGGAGGCGTCCGCTCCGAGCGCGCAGCCGCGTTGCACGCAGTCCCTGCCGAAAGCGTCCAAAGTGGACTGTGCGCCGGCGGCGACCCCGTCCAGCACGGAAAGGGTGTCCTGGGACGGATCCGGGATGCCGTCGAGCACCATGCGCCCGATGCGGTCGGCGTAGCGCGTGCTGTACGCGGTGAGCACCTTCGAGCCTTCGCCGCGGGACAGCGCGTTCAGCTTCGGCACGCCGAGTTGGTCGCGGATCTCCTCGAGATCGCCCGCGGTGCGCCAGCTGTCCAGCGCCTGCTGCTCGTTCGTCAGCTCGATGGTGCACTGCTGGCCGGCCTTGCGGGCCGCGTCCAGCAGCGGTTCGGGGTCCGGGTCCACCGGGTCCTGGCCGACCAGCTGCCAGCGCACCTCACCTGGCACGCAGCTGACCGGGCTGGACTGCCCGGTGCCGCGCCGGTCCACGCCGATCAGCGAGAACCGTTGCAGCACCTCAGGCGGCAGGGTCGCGGCCAGCTTGGCGGCGAACAGCGTGCCCGGCTCGCCGTCGATGTCGTTCACCACCACCAGCGGCACCGGCCCGGAGCCCGCCTTCAGCAGTGCGACCCTGATCTGGCCGCGGCCGGGCAGATCCGGCGGGTCAAGCCTGGACGTCACCTTCGCGCAGTCGAACCGCACTGAGTCCGGGGCGGGCTGCCCGGTGCGCTCGCGGGTCTCCTCGTCGCAGTCGGACCATTCGATCGACGAGTCCCGAGGCTCCGCCAGCGGCGGCAGCGGCAGCTCCGTGCCGGTCGACTCCAACGCCGGCGGCGGCCCGTCGTTCGCCACCACCGGCGGCCTGCCGGCCGGTCCGGCGGTGCAGCCGGCGAGCAGCGCCGGCACCAGCGCGGCGAGGGCGAACTTCCGCCCCCGGCGGAGCGAGGGGCCGGCGAGGCGACGGCGGGGCAAGACTGGGTCCTTACTTTCGGTGCGGGGCTGGGCTGACCTTCGCACGAGTGCGGTGAGAGCGCGGTAAGCGGGTCAGCTCGCCGGCTTGACCTCACCGCGGAACACCGCGTCCAGGTCGTAGTTCGCCGGCTCCTCCAGCTGGGTGTAGCCGCAGGACTTCGGCTCGCGGTCCGGGCGCCAGCGGACGAACTGCGCGTTGAGCCGGAACCGGGCCGGGTGCCCGCCTTCGGTGTGCTCGTACCCGACTTCCAGCACCCGCTCCGGACGCAGCGGCACCCACGGCTGCTCGGCCGAGCGCCACCGGTTCACCCCGCCGGGCAGCCGTTGCCCCTCCCTGGTCGAGTCGCCGAGCCAGGGATGCTCGCCGTCGGTGATCAGCTCCGCCAGCTCACCGGCCAGCTCGCGGCGCCGGGCCACCGGGAACGAGCCGACCGTGCCGACGTGGTGCAGCACGCCGGCGTCGTCGTACAACCCGAGCAGCACCGAACCGACCAGCTCGCCGGGCTCGCCGTCCACATGCCAGCGCAACCCGGCCAGCACGCAGTCCGCGGTGCGGGAGTGCTTGTACTTGAACATGACCCGCTTGCCGGGGGAGTAGCCGGCGGCCAGCGGCTTGCCGATCACCCCGTCCAGGCCGGCGCCCTCGAACAGGGTGAACCACTCGCGCGCGGTGGCCGGGTCGGTGGTCGCCGGGGTGATGTGCACGTGCTCGGCGGCCAGGCCCTCCAGCCGCTCCCGGCGGGCCGAGGTCGGCTCGTCCACGAAGGACTCGTCGCCGAGCGCGAGCAGGTCGAAGGCCACATACCGGGCCGGGTGCTGCTCGGCGAGCAGGTCGATCCGGCTCTGCGCCGGGTGCACCCGCTCGGTCAGCGCGTCGAAGTCCAGCCGCCCGTTCACCACGACCACCAGCTCGCCGTCCAGCACGACCCGCTCCGGCAGGTCGGCCCGCAGCCGCTCGAGCACCTCCGGGAAGTAGCGGTTCAGCGGCTTGCCGGAGCGCGACTGGAGGCTCAGCTCGTCGCCGTCGCGGAACACCAGGCAGCGGAAGCCGTCCCACTTCGGCTCGAACAGCAGCTCGGCGGACTCCGGGATCTTGCTGGCCGGGCGGGCGAGCATGGGCTTGACCGGCGACTCGATCGGCAACATGCCGGCCATTCTGCCTGGTCGCCGCGATCCGGCGAACCGGAATCGGCTTTACCCGGCTTTACAGGGCTTTACAGGGGCAGCTCGCGCTCGAACACGAGCTCCAGGCCGTCCTCTTCGTCGATCTGCTCACCGACCCGACGGAAGCCGAGCGATTCGATCAGCGCCCGCGACGCCAGGTTCTCCGGACTGGTGGCGGCGACCGCGATCCTGGCCGCCCCGGTGCGGAACGCCCAGTCCTCCAGCGCGACCACCGCCTCCCGCGCGTAGCCGCGGCGGCGGTGCTCCGGCAGGATTTCGTAGCCGACCTCAACACTGGCCCGCTCGTCCGGCGGGGCGTGGAAGCCGATCATGCCGACCAGCGTGCGCGGCTCCCGCAGCACGATCGCCCGCGCCAGCCACGGCAGCTCGGCCGGATCGGCGGCCAGCTGGGCCAGCCGCCGCTGCGCCGGGACGGTGCACGGCCAGTGCTCCGGCACCGCCGTGCCCAGCGCGGAGCCGAGCCCGGCGAGGTCGGCGTCCCTGGTCAGCCGGAGCAGCTCCGGGGTGAGCGGTACCAGGTCGAGCCGATCGGATTCGATCACGAAGGTCACCAGCTCAGCCTGGCACGAACCTTCTTCACTTGACGCGTTGCCGGGCGGCGGCGTCCAGCTCGATGCGCACGGCGGTGGGCAGCGATTCGACGCCGAGCGCCTCGCGCGCCCTGGCCAGCACCCCGGTGTCCAGCTCGTCCCAGACCTGGCGGACGTCGGTGCCCGCGCGAAGCCACAGGCTCAGCCGCAGCGCCGGGGCGGCCGCGTCGCCGACCGACCGGACGCGCGCCCGGCTTATCCCCTGCACGGACTCCGCGTCGGCCCGCACGGCTTCCGCGACGGCGCCCGCGGTGACCGTGAGCAGCTGTCCTGGCGAACGGTCCAGCTCCAGGTCCGGCCGCCCCTCCGTGCGCAGCGAACGGGCCAGCCACCACAGGCCGAAGATCAGCATCAGCAAGCCGAGCACGATCGCGGCGATCTTTCCCGGCACCGGCCGCGCGGCCAGCCAGTCCACCGCGATCGGATCCAGCACCGGGCGCCTCGCCCGGAACTCGCCCAGCACGCCGTAACCCGCCAGCAGCGCGGCGGCGCCGGCCAGCAGCGCGACCAGACCGGCGATCGAGGTCAGCGTGCGCTCGGCGCGGTAGGACCTGGCGAGCGCCCCGGCGGAGGCGGACTTGCGGCTCATTGGCGGTCCTTCGGCGAGTCGACGACAACGGAGACCTTCGGCTTCCTGGCCAGCGGGACCTCGCCGAGCAGCTCGCCAACGGTCTCGATCAGCCGCGGCCGCAGCTCGTTCTCGGTCTCCAGCTTGCTGATCACCCGCACGCGCACCTTCTTCGCGGTCGCGGTCACCGAAGCGCCGCTGACGTTCTCCTGCGCGCGCACCCGCTGCCCGACCATCCTGGCCAGCGACCGCGGCGACGTGGTCACGCTGACCCCGTCCGCGGGATCGGTGAGCCGGACGTCCCGCCGCCGCGCCGCGGCCGACATCAGCAGCGCGATCAGCCCGGCGGCCGCGATCAGCCCGGCGGTCAGCCGGATCGCGAAGGAGTCCCAGCCGATCCCGGCCAGCCGGTCCCGCCAGGACGGCCACGGCACCAGCAGCGGCGCGTCCTGCGGGCGCCACCAGTGCCAGCCGACCTCGATGGCGAGCAGCACCCCCGCCCCGGCGACCGCCAGTGCCAGCAGGGTGGAAAGCAGACGCACGAACAAGCGCATGGTCACTCCGGATTTTCTGGAGAGTTGAGGTTCATTCCACGCGGGGCCGGACATCGGACACCAGCGCGGACACGGTCACGTCGAAGGACCGCACGCGGTAGGAGGTGATGTGCTCCACCTCTTCGGTGACCTTCGCGCGCACCTCTCCGACCACGGTGCCGACCGGCGCCGGATAGTGCAGCGCCAGATCCAGGGCCAGGTCCACGTCGTTGTCCCGGCCGGCCACCTTGACGCCGGCGCCGTGGCTGCCGAGCGCGACCCCGGCCACCTTGCGCTCCACCCTGGCCGTACCGGACACCTGGTCGGCCGCGCGCTGGGCCAGCTTGCGCACCACCACGTGGTCGATCCGGAGGGTGCCCCGGTCGTCCGGCTCCGGGAGCGCGGTCACCGGTCCTTGCCCCGGCCGAACATGTCGCCGAGATCGAGCTCGCCGTCGAGCACCCGGCCGACCACCAGCCCGATCACGCCGACGGCCAGGGTGACCAGGAAAGCGGTGAAGCCCTGGGTGGCCGCGAGGCCGAGGACGAGCCCGGCGATTATCCCGGTCTGCGTTGCGTTCATCGTTGACTCCTTATAACTGGCCGGACTGTTCACTGCACCCTTGGCGGGCGCCGTCTGCGCTGCCGCCACCGTTTCGCCCCGGCCACCGCACGGGAAACGCCCCGCGGGGTGGTGACGAAGGTCAGCGGGGCGTCGAACCTCGCGTCGTCCGAAAGGTCCTCAGCGTCTTCAGTATCCACAGTGGACCTCTCGGCCTCGCGATACCTGGCGAGGCCGGCCATGAACTCTTCCGGGTCCCCGCCGACATCGGGGTGGTTCTTCCGCACGAAAGCCCGGAAGTCCGCACGCGAAGTGCGGACTTCCGGTTCCCCGTCCGGTTCTTCGGTCACCTCACGCCGGTTCCGCTCTGCTCCGCCGCGGTTTCCGCGCTCGGTTCGGCGACGTCGGTCACCGTCACGTTGACCGGCACGTCCCCGGCGATCTCGCGGACGATCTTGCGCAGCTCCCCGGTGACCTCGGGCAGCCTGCCGCCCAGGGTGAGCACCACCGAGATGTCGACCGGCTCGCCGCTCTCGCCGGCCCGCACCCCGAGCACCCGGCGTCCCGGCAGGTGGGTGGCCACCACGCCGAGCGCACCGGCGTCCAGTCGTACCACCGACGGATGCGCCAGCACGCCGTCCGCGATCCGGACGGCCAGCGAGTCGTCCGGGGTCTGTGTGGTCATTTCGGCTCCTTCTCCCGTGTCGAGTCCCGAGTCCGAAGTGGACGGATCACTCCACGCGGGAGGAACCCTCCGCCGCTTCGTCCTCCTCGGGGAGGTGGATGTCGTTGACCGCGATGTTCACCTCGATCACCTCGAGCCCGGTGATCTGCTCGACCGTGGTGATCACGTTGCGCCGCACCGCCCGCGCCACGTCGACGATCCTGGCCCCGTACTCCACGACCACGTCCAGGTCCACGGCCGCCTGCTTTTCGCCCACCTCCACCGAAACGCCGGAGGTGGTCACCGTGCCGGAGCCGGGAATGCGCTCCTTGATCGCGCCGAACGCACGGGACACGCCACCGCCGAGGGCGAAAACGCCGGACACCTCGCGTGCGGCGAGCCCGGCGACCTTCTGCACGACCGCGGAGGAGATCGTGGTCTTGCCCGCCGCTCCGTCCTCGTTGAGCACCGCGGGGGTGCCCGGCCGTGCCGCCGGTGTGTTCTCGGCCTTGCCTGCGCCTGGCTGCGCCATGAAGCCCGCTCCTTTCGAGAAACCTCTGGTAGCTCCTGTGTGCACCTACGATGCCCGCGGTAACCGCTGTCTTCCGCAAACTCCCCCTAATGGGTTAACGCTCAGTGCGGGTGGACGTCGACGATGTGCACGTTCACCGGCGGTGGCACGGCGCCGAGCTGGGCGGTGAGCGCGTCCCGCAACCGGGCCCGCAGCGAGGCCGCCGCCTCGTCCGCGGCCACCCCGTAGCGGACCGTCGCGAGCACCTGTAGCCCGTCGGCCTCCATCGCCACCGCGGAGATGTGCACCCCGCCGATGGCCCGGCCGAGCTCCGCGCCGAGCCGGCGCGCGAGCAGCACCAGCACCCGCTCGCTGACCCGCAGCCGGTCGCCGTCCAGCGGCAGGTCGATCTGGCCGGCCAGCAGCCTGCCGCGCACGCCGTTGACCGACCTCAGCACGCGGGCGATCAGCCCGGGAGGGGTGGACACCGTGCTGCGGGCCGCCGCCCGCACGTATTCCCAGCGCGGATCGTCTCGCGGATCTTCGGAACGGGAAGAATTCAACGCATCTCCCTGAGTTTCGCGAGTAAAGCCACCCTTGCGCGGTGCAGCCGGGAACGCAAGGCCGGCACACTCACGTCCAGTACCTCGGCGACCTCCTCGTAGCTGAGGCCTTCCAGCTCGCGAAGCACCAGCGGCACGCGTTGGGTGACGTCCAGCGTGGCGATCGCCCGCAGCACCGCCCGCACCTGCTCGGCGCGGACCACCTGACCTTCCGGGTTGGCCCGCGCGTCGGCCAGCAGGCTGCTTTCCAGCACCGAAGTGGTGGCGGTGTCGTCGTCGTGGCTGAACGCGGCGTCCAGCGAAACGGTCGGCCGTCGGCGCCGGACGTGGCCGAGCGCGGCGTTGGTCACCACCCGGTAGAGCCAGGTGGACACCGCCGACTCGTTGCGGAAACCGGCCAGCGCCCGCCACGCGGAGATCCAGGCGTCCTGCACGACGTCCTCGGCCTCCGCGCCGGTGCCGGTGATCCGCAGCGCCACCCGGTACATCCGCGGGGTGTGCTTGCGGACGAGCTGGTCGAAGGCGCCCTGGTCGCCGCGGACCGCGCGGTCCAGCAGCGCGCTGTCCGTGGCGCTGTCTTTGGCGTCTTTGGCGCTGTCGCCGTGCTCGCCGGCGCTCATCCCGGCGACCGTTCCCGCCTGCGGTAGCGCAGCATGGTGAAGCCGTCCTCGTGCAGGACCGACGCCAGTTCCATGGCGCGCGGCGCCGCCGTGGCGCCACCGGCCGCGATCCGGTCCGCGCCGCCGCCGGCCAGCAGCGGGGCGACGGTGAGGCAGAGCTGGTCCACCAGGTCCTCGGCGACCAGCTGGCCGAACAGATGCGGGCCGCCCTCGCAGTTGATCCGGCGCAGGCCACGCCCGGCGAGCTCGCGCAGCGCCGCGGTGAGGTCCACCCGCGTGTCACCGGCCACCAGGATCTCCGCGCCCGCCTCGGCCAGCGCGGCCCGTCGTGCTTCCGGCGCCGCGGTGGTGGTGATGATGATCGGCGGCACCCTGGTGTCGGTCAGCAGCGCCGAGTCCGGCTCGATCGCCGCGTTGCCGCTGACCACCGCGATCGGCGGCACCTCGGACCGGCCGAGCCGCGCGCGGCGGGCGCGGCGCTCGTCGTTCGTCCTGGCCCCCCGGTAGTTCTCCGCGCGCACCGTGCCGGCGCCGACCAGGATCAGGTCGGCCAGGTCGCGGCCGAGCAGGAAGATCCGCTTGTCCGCCGGATGCGAAAGGGCGTCGGAGCTGCCGTGCACATGGGCGGCCCCGTCCGCAGAGGACACGAAGTTGACCTGAAGCCACGGTCCGCCCGGGTTCTCCGGATAGTCGTAGACGCGTTCGAGATCGGCGTCGGTCAGCGACGTCGGCGTCCCGGCGGACGGGTTCGGCCACAGGCTCTGCACGCTGCCCATCCCAGCACGTGACGTGCGACTAGTCGACTTGGGAACTCCGGTGGTGCCCCGGTTACCCTTTGCGCCATGCCCGCCGCACAGCTGACCGAACGAAACCCGGAGATCGCGGCCGACGAGCTGATCACGGCGCTGGTGCCGCCGCCGCGCTTCGACGCCGTCCGGTTCCGGAACTACGTGCCCAACCCGGAGGAGCCGAGCCAGGCACGGGCGGTCGCCGAATGCGCCGCGTTCGCCGGGAAGGTGAGCACGGCCAGGGTGAAGAAGCCGAAGAAGCGCTCGTTGTTCGGCCGGGGCGGTGGCAGCGCTGGATCTCCGCGCGAGACCGGGCCGATGGGCCTCTACCTGGATGGCGGGTTCGGTGTCGGCAAGACCCACCTGCTCGCGTCGACCTGGCACGACTCGCCCTCCCCCAAGGCGTACGGCACCTTCGTCGAGCTGACCAGCCTGGTCGGCGTACTGGGCTTCGCCGAGGCGGTGCGCCGGCTGTCCGCGCACCGGCTGCTGGCCATCGACGAGTTCGAACTGGACGATCCCGGCGACACCATGCTGGTCACCAGGTTGCTGCGCGAGCTGACCGAGGCCGGGGTGCACGTGGCGGCGACCTCGAACACCCTGCCGGACAAGCTGGGCGAGGGCCGGTTCGCCGCGGACGACTTCCTGCGCGAGATCCAGGGCCTGGCCCAGCGCTTCGAGGTGGTGCGGGTGGACGGCCCGGACTACCGCCACCGCGGGCTGCCGGACGCCCCGGACCCGGTGTCCGACGAGGAGCTGGCTGCCTCCGCCGAAGCACAGGCCGGGTCCACTTTGGACGATTTCGACGCGCTGTGCGCCCATCTGGCGAAGCTGCACCCGTCGCGGTACGGGCGGCTCGTGGACGGCGTGTCCATGGTGCACCTGCGCGGGGTGCACCCGGCGCCAGACCAGACCGTGGCGCTGCGGCTGGTCGCGTTCGCGGACCGGCTCTACGACAGGGCGATCCCGGTGCTCGTCTCCGGTGAGCCGCTGGACGGCATGTTCACCGAGGAGATGCTGCGCGGCGGATATCGGAAGAAGTACCTGCGGGCGGTGAGCCGGTTGACCGCGCTGGCCAGGGACGCCGACCGGTTGCGAGCCTGACCGCGAGCACGGCCGCGACGGCGAACAGCACGCCGCCGAACACGTCGGTCGCGTAGTGGTAGCCGAGGCCGACCATGCCGGTGCCCGCCGACAGCACCAGCAGGCAGCCGGCCGCGGCCACCAGCGCACTGGCGACCCCCGGCCTGGCCAGCAGGAACAGCACCACCAGCACCGAGACCAGGCTCACCGTGTGCCCGCTCGGATAGGCGAGCCCGTCCTTGTGCCGGTCGAACAGCGGCTTGAGCAGCCAGGTGTTCGCGGCCACCGCGATACCGGGGCCGAGCAGGGTCACCGCCAGCTCGGGCCACCGCCGTCCCAGCGCGCAGGCCACCGCGACCAGCGCGATCACCGGCAGCAGCACGTACGGCTGGGTCGGCGCCACCATCACCCGCAGCAACGCGTCCTGGCCGCCGAGCAGGTCCTCGATCGCGCGGAACACCGCGGCGTCGAAGGCGCTGGGAGTGCTTTCGCCGGCATACCGGGCGCCGAGCACGACCGTCAGCACCGCGCAGATCGCCGCCACCGCACCGAGCCGCCATGCCACCGGTCGCGTGTTCACCTCGTTCACGACGCGAGGTTACGGGAATTCGTTCGCGCATCCGGTGACGGCCGGTCACCATGCAGCCATGGGATTCCTCGAGGCGAGTGCGCTCGCGTACCGGCTCAACGACGGCAGGCAACTGTTCCGGGACGCGTCCTTCCGGGTCGGCGCCGGCCAGGTGGTGGCCCTGATCGGGGACAACGGGGCTGGCAAGACCACGCTGATGCGCATCCTCGCCGGGGAGCTGCGCCCGGAGCACGGCGCGGCGCAGACGCAGGGCGGGCTGGCGGTGATGCCGCAGTTCATCGGCTCGGTGCGGGACGGGCGCACGGTCCGTGACCTGCTGCTCGAAGTGGCGCCGGCCGCGATGCGGGCGGCGGCGGGCGAACTCGACGACGCCGAACTGGCGCTGATGGAGACCGACGACGAACCGGCGCAGCTGCGTTACGCCGCCGCGCTCACCGCCTGGGGCGAGGCCGGCGGCTATCAGGCCGAGGTGCTCTGGGACACGGTGACGGTGGCCGCGTTCGGCGTGCCGTATGACCGCGCCCGGTTCCGTGAGGTGTCCACGCTCTCCGGCGGCGAGCAGAAGCGCCTGGTGCTGGAGGCGCTGCTGCGCGGCGGCGAACAGGTGCTGCTGCTCGACGAGCCGGACAACTACCTGGACGTGCCGGGCAAGCGCTGGCTGGAGGAACGGCTCGCGGAGACCGGCAAGGCGGTGCTGCTGATCAGCCACGACCGGGAGCTGCTGGCCGCCGCGGCCACCCAGGTCGTCACCCTGGAGGGCGGTACCACCTGGGTGCACGGCGGCGGGTTCGGCAGCTGGCACGAGGCGCGGCTGGCCAGGATGGACCGGATGGCCGAGTTGCGCCGTCGCTGGGACGAGAAGCACGAGCAGTTGATCGAGCTGGTCCGTTCGCTGCAGCGCGCGGCCGCGATGAGCGACGACATGGCGTCGCGGTACCGGGCCGCGCAGACCAGGCTGCGGAAGTTCGAGGAGGCCGGTGCGCCGCCGCTGCCGCCGAAGGAGCAGAAGGTCAAGCCGAGGTTGCGCGGCGGCCGGACCGGGCTGCGGGCGATCACCTGCGAGTCGCTGGAGCTGACCGGGCTGATGGCGCCGTTCGACACCGAGATCTTCTTCGGCGACCGCGTCTGCGTGCTCGGTTCCAACGGTTCCGGCAAGAGCCATTTCCTGCGGCTGCTCGGCGGTGACGAGACCGTCGCGCACACCGGGGTGTGCCGGCTGGGCGCCAGGGTGGTGCCGGGCCTGTTCGCGCAGACGCACCGGCATCCGGAGCTGCTCGGCCGCTCGCTGCTGGACGTGCTCGGCCGGGGTGACGACGGCAGGCGCGGAATGGAACGGGGCGCGGCTACCGCGGCGCTGAGCCGGTACGGTCTGGCGCCCGCCGCCGAGCGGGACTTCGGCACGCTGTCGGGCGGTCAGCAGGCCAGGTTCCAGGTGCTGCTGTTGGAACTGTCCGGGGCCACCCTGCTGCTGCTCGACGAGCCGACGGACAACCTGGACCTGGTCTCCGCGGAGGCTTTGCAGGCCGCGCTCGAGGAGTTCACCGGTACCGTCGTGGCGGTGACCCACGATCGGTGGTTCGCGCGTTCGTTCGAGCGGTACCTGCTGTTCGACTCGGACGGCCGGGTGTCCGAATTGGACGAACCGGTCTGGGCGCACCGACGGGTGGAACGAGCAAGGTAGGAGGCGCGCGTGCGGACGACCGTGGTCGGCGGCGGGGTGATCGGGTTGAGCTGCGCGTTCCGGCTGGCGGAGGCCGGGCACGAGGTCACCGTGGTCACCGCCGACGCGCCGGAGGACACCACTTCGACGGTGGCCGGCGGGCTGATCTACCCGCGGGCGGTCGAGCCCGCCGCCGGTGGCGACCGCTGGACCGCGGCCAGCGTCGCCGAGTTCACCGCGCTGGCCGAGGTCGATGGCAGCGGGGTGCGCCTGCTGCTGGGCCGGATGCTGCGCCGGGCGGCCCGCCCGATGCCGAGCTGGGCCGCCGCCGTCGGCGGGATGATCAGGCATGAAGCGTCCGGGCCCTGGGTGGACGCGCTGGAGTTCCGGCCGCCGCTGGTGGACACCGGGCGCTACCTCGGCTGGCTGGCAGGTGCGGCCGCCCGGCTCGGTGTGCGCACCGAGTACCGCGAAATCGCCGCGCTGCACGAGGTGCTGGCCGACGCGGATCTGGTGGTGAACGCGGCCGGGCTGCGCGGCGGGCGGCTCGCCGGGGACGACTCGGTGGTGCCCGCGCGCGGGCAGGTGGTGCACATCGCCGACCCCGGCCTGACCGAATGGGCGGTGGACGAGGACGACTTCAGCTACGTGCTCCCGCACGGCGGGCACGTGGTCTGCGGCGGCACCGAGGAGCAGGGCGTCGCCGACCGGGTGCCGGACCCGCGCACCACCGAGGACATCCTGCGCCGCTGCGCCCAGCTGGTGCCCGAGATCGCCGGCGCGGAGGTGCTCGACGTCCGGGTGGGCCTGCGCCCGACCCGACCGCAGGTGCGGCTGGACCGGACCGGCGACGTGATCCACTGCTACGGCCACGGCGGCAGCGGCATCACCCTCTCCTGGGGCTGCGCCGACGAAGTCACCACCCTCGCCTCTTCCTGACCCACTCCCAGCCGCACCCGCGCGAGCCCAACGTGACGTTTGGCTCGTTCTATTGGCCAAACGTCACGTTGGGCCCGTCTACCGGTGGGTGAATCGCCGACTGTGGGGGCATCTGGTGGAGGTCAGTCGTCGAGTTCGGCGGGGAAGCGGCCCTGTTCGATGGCGGTGACCAGTGCCGCGTGGTCGGCTTCGGTCTGGTCGGCGTAGCGGACCGCGAACCGGCCGATCGCCTCGTCCAGGTCTTCGTCCTCGGCGAAGTAGCCGGCCAGCAGCCGTGGATGGATCGAGCGGGCGTGCGCCCTGGCCAGCAGCGCACCGGCCAGCCTGCCGTAGTCGTCGAGGTGGTTGCCGCGCAGCTCGGTCGGGTCGATGTCGCCCTTGAGGTTGCGGAACTGCCGCACGATGAACCCGCGGCCGCCGATCGTGGTCCAGCCGAGCAGGATGTCCGTCTCGGCCTGCACCAGCCGCGCTCCGCGCACGATCCGCTCGCCCTGGTGCTCTGCCGGCGGCAGGTCCAGGTACCCGGCCAGCGCCGACGGCCGCGCTTCCTTCACCTGGAGCACCAGGTCTTCGTCCTCGTTGCCGTGCAGCAGCGCGACGTAGCTGCGCAGCCCGACACTGCCGGTGCCGACCACCCGGAAGGCCACATCGGACATCCGGTACCGCGCGATCAGGTTGCGCCGCGACTCCCGAAGTGTGTCCACATAGGATCGAAGTCCTTCGTGCACCGCGTCCACGGTCGCGTCGTCCACATGGGTGAGCACCGGCGGGTCCTCGACGAACCGGTGCCGCCGGGTACCCGTCTCGTGGTCGTCGAGGTGCCTTGTCCACTTGGCGGTCACCTTGGCGCTGGTATTCTTGCGCGCCTTGTCGGCGGCCTCCTCGAAATCGTCGATCAGGTCGTGCGCCTTGGCCTTGCTCAGCACCGAGGAGTCCGGCAGCGCGTTCCACGACCGCAGGAACGGCAGCTCGGCCAGCCCGCGCATGGTCCGCCGGTAGGACTTGACCGCGTCCTCGGCGGACTCCAGGCAGTCCGATTCGGACACTCCGCCCTCGCGCCCGGCCAGCACCAGGCTCGCGGACAGCCGTTTCAGGTCCCATTCCCACGGCCCCGGCACGGTCTCGTCGAAGTCGTTGATGTCCATCACGATGTTGCCTTCGGGGGTGCCGTACAGCCCGAAGTTGGCCGCGTGCGCGTCCCCGCAGAGCTGGGCGTCGAGCCCGCTCACCGGCGCGTCCGCGAGATCGGCCGCCATCAGCCCGGCGGCGCCGCGGAAGAAGGCGAACGGCGAGGACGCCATCCGCCCGATCCGCAGCGGGATCAGGTTCTCCAGCCTGCCCTCGTTGCTGCTTTCCACGAAGTCCAGCGCGTCCGGTCGCCGCGCCCCAGCCGCCTCGTGGTCGTGCGAGGCGGGCGGGGCGGACTCCCGCATCGCCTTCCCCCTGGCGTACAGCTCGTCCGGGTCGGCCGTGCCGTGCCGGCCATCGACCAAAGGCCGTTCAGCGCCTGCGCCCATCATGACTCCCTCCGCGTTCCCCCGATGATCGCGCAACGCACGGGAGGCGGCGAAAGTTCACCAGACGTCGGATCAACCGATCACAGCCGGACGACCTCCGCGATGGCGTCCAGGCCGCGGTCGAGGTCCTCCTGGTCGATCACCAGCGGGGGCGCGATCCGCAGCGTGTTGTCGTGCGTCTCCTTGCAGAGCACCCCGCGCCGCGCCAGCCCCTCGGACGCCTGCCGCCCGGTCGGCCCGCCGGGCGCGATGTCCACGCCGGCCCAGAGGCCGCGCCCGCGGACCTCCGCGAGCCCGTGCCCGACCAGCTCGCCCAGCCGGTCGTGCAGGTGCGCGCCGAGCGCGGCCGAGCGCTGCTGGAACTCGCCGGTGCCGAGCAGCCGGAGCACCGCACGGCCGATCGCGCAGGCCAGCGGGTTGCCGCCGAAGGTGGAGCCGTGCTCGCCAGGACGCAGCACGCCGAGCACGTCCCCGCGGCCGACCAGCGCGGACAGCGGCATGATCCCGCCGCCGAGCGCCTTGCCCAGGGTGTACAGGTCCGCGCGCACCCGCTCGTGGTCCAGCGCGAGCACGGTGCCGGTCCTGGCAAGCCCGGACTGGATCTCGTCCGCGATCAGCAGGGCACCGGCCTCGTCGCAGAACCGGCGGGCGTCCGCGAAGTAGCCGTCCGGCGGCACGATCACGCCGGCCTCGCCCTGGATCGGCTCCAGCAGCACGGCCGCGGTCCGCTCGGTGATGGCGTCGCGCAGCGCGTCGGAGTCGCCGTACTTCACGGTGACGAAACCGGGGGTGAACGGGCCGAAGTCGGCGCGGGCCGTCTCGTCGTTCGAGAAGGACACGATGGTGGTGGTCCGGCCGTGGAAGTTCGACCCGGCGACCACGATCTCGGCCATCCCGTCCGGCACGCCCTTCACCTGGTAGGCCCACTTGCGGGCGACCTTCACCGCGGACTCCACGGCCTCCGCGCCGGAGTTCATCGGCAGCACCATCTCGGTGCCGGTCAGCTCGGCGAGCTCCTGGCAGAACAGGCCGAGCTGGTCGTGGTGGAAGGCCCGCGACGTCAGCGTCACCCGGCCGAGCTGCTCCTGCGCGGCGGCGATCAGCTCGGGGTGGCGGTGCCCGAAGTTCAGCGCGGAGTAGCCGGAGAGGAAGTCCAGGTAGCGCTTGCCCTCCACATCGGTCACGAAGGCGCCCTCGGCCTCGGCGACCACCACTGGCAACGGGTGGTAGTTGTGCGTGCTCCAGCGGTCGTCGAGTGCGATGAACTCGGCGGCGGACGCGATGGTGTCACGGGCGAAGGTCGTCATGCGTTCAGGTTAGATCCTGCGGGTGCGGCACTTCATCCGGAAAACGTTGCTTGTGAGCAGTGTTCATTGCGGGTTTCGTTGATCAGACCCGCTGAACGTTGCGTAACCTGATCCGGCGAAGACGAGGGTGACACCGCCGGCATGACGGGCCGGTCCTCGCCGCCGGAGCTATGGTCGCCTGATGAAATCGCGTGATCATTCCCGGACCCCGGTGCGTGACGCGCTGCGGGTGGCCAAGGGTGCCGCGCTGCCGGATCCGGCGGCGTCCCCGGTCGGGCCCGGCAAGAAGGCCAAGGCGCTCGGTGAGCTCGCCGCGATCAGGGCGCGGCTGGAGGAGCTCCAGGAGGCGCTCTACGCGGAAGGGGTCGGCGGCGGGCGGCGGAGCGTGCTGCTGGTGCTCCAGGGAATGGACACCTCCGGCAAGGGCGGCACCGTCCGGCACGTGCTCGGCCTGGTCAACCCGATGGGCGTGCACTACGCCGGGTTCAAGAAGCCGACCACGGCCGAGCGGCGGCACCACTTCCTGTGGCGGGTCCGCAAGCAGCTGCCGTCACCGGGGCAGATCGGCGCCTTCGACCGCTCGCACTACGAGGACATCCTGGTGCCCAGGGTGCAGCGGCTGCTGCCGGCGACCGAGTGGCGGGCGCGGTACGCCGAGGTCAACGCCTTCGAGTCCGAGCTGGTCAAGGCCGGTACCGCGGTGGTGAAGGTGTTCCTGCACATCTCGCCGGAGGAGCAGCTCAAGCGCCTGCGGGCGAGGCTGGAGAACCCGGCGAAGTGGTGGAAGTACAGCCCCGACGACCTCGACGCGCGAGCGCACTGGGACGGCTACCAGCGCGCCTACGCCGAGGTGCTGCGCCGGACGTCGACCGCGCACGCGCCCTGGTTCGTGGTGCCGGCGGACCGGAAGTGGTACCGGAACTGGGCGGTCGCCCGGCTGCTCACCGAGACGCTGACCGAGCTGGGCCCCCGGTTCCCCGAGCCCGCCTTCGACGTGGCGGACGAGCTGGCGAAACTGGATGCTGTTGGCGCGCGGACGTGATCGTCTGAAAGAGTGCGAGGCGTGACCGAAGCTCTTTCCTTCCTGCGCAAACAGGCCCGTACTCAGCGTTTCACCTTGGGTGCGCCCAAGGAGTTCCGGGTCTCCCCGGACGGCGGGCGGCTGCTGTTCCTGCGGGCCGAGTCGGGGGTGGACCGGCGCAACAGCCTGTGGACGCTGGACCTCGAAACGGGCGCCGAGTCCAAGGTGGTGGACGCCGCCGAGCTGCTGCCCGGCGAGGAGGACCTGCCGCCGCAGGAGCGGGCCAGGCGCGAGCGCAGCCGTGAGACCTCCGGCGGCGTGGTCGGTTACGCGGTCGACACCGCGTTCCGGCTGGCCGCCTTCTCCTTGTCCGGCAAGCTTTACACCGTCGACCTGGCGACAGGGGAGACGGCCGCGCTGGTGGACGGCTCGGTGGTCGACCCGCGGCCGAACCCGCCCGGCACGCACGTGGCCTACGTCCGCGACGGGGCACTGCGGGTGGTCGAACTCGCCGGCGGCGAGGACCGGGTGCTGGCCGAGGAAGCGGGCGAGCAGGTCACCTGGGGGCTGGCGGAGTTCATCGCGGCCGAGGAGATGAGCCGCACCCGCGGCTACTGGTGGTCCCCGGACGGGCGCACGGTGCTGGCCGAGCGTGCCGACGCGAGCGCGGTGCCCCGGTGGAACATCGCCGACCCGGCGAATCCGGCCACGCCGGTGAACACGGTGGCGTACCCGGCCGCGGGCAGCACGAACGCGACCGTCTCGCTGTCCTTCCTCGGCCTGGACGGCTCACGGGTGGACGTCCAGCGTGGCGACTGGGAGTACCTGGCCGCGGTGCACTGGTCGGCGGCCGGCGACCCGCTGCTGGCGGTGCAGCCGCGGGACCAGCGCCGGCTGGAGATCCACCGGGTGGACCCGGCCGACGGCAGCACCACCTTGCTGCACACCGAAACCGACCCGGACTGGGTCGAGATCGTGACCGGGGTGCCCGCCTGGGACGCCGCGGGCAGGCTGATCCGGGTCGGTGTCGCCGACGGGGCCTACCGGCTGTTCGTGGACGGTGAGCCGGTGACCGGCCCGGAGCTGCAGGTGCGGTCCGTGCTGCACGTCGGGCACGAGGTGCTGTTCAGCGCGTCGGCGGAGGACCCGACGCAGATCCACGTCTACCGCACCGCGGACGGCACGGTCCAGCGTCTGTCCACTTCGGACGGTGTGCACGTCGGTTCCGGGACGGCGGCGGTGACCGTGCTGTCCTCGTGGAGCCTGGCGCACAGCGGGCCGGAGGTCGCCGTGCTGCGGGAGGGCAACGCGGTGGCCAAGATCGGCTCGTACCCCGTGGACCCCGGGGTGGTGCCGGAACCGGCTTGGCTGACCGTGGGCGAGCGCGGGCTGCGGGCCGCCCTGCTGCTGCCGACCGGCTATCGGCCGGGTGCCGAGAAGCTGCCGGTACTGCTGGACCCGTACGGCGGCCCGCACGCGCAACGCGTGCTGCAGACCCGCAACGCCTTCCTGACCTCGCAGTGGCTGGCCGACCAGGGTTTCGCGGTGCTGGTCGCGGACGGCCGCGGCACGCCGGGGCGCGGCCCGGCGTGGGAGCGGGAGGTGGCCGGCAGGCTGGCCGAGGTCACCCTGGCCGATCAGGTGGACGCGCTGCACGCGGTGGCCGCCGAGCACCCGGAGCTGGATCTGGACCGGGTGGCGATCCGCGGCTGGTCCTACGGCGGCTACCTGTCCGCGCTGGCGGTACTGCGGCGCCCGGATGTGTTCCACGCCGGGGTGGCTGGCGCGCCGGTCACCGACTGGTCGTTGTACGACACGCACTACACCGAGCGTTATCTGGGCACCCCGGAGCGGGACCCGGAGACCTACCGGCGGAACTCCCTGATCGCCGACGCCGGCGAGCTGCGCCGGGCGCTGCTGATCGTGCACGGGCTGGCCGACGACAACGTGTTCGTCGCACATGCCCTGCGGCTGTCCTCGGCGCTGCTCGCCAAGGGCAGGGCGCACACCTTCCTGCCGCTTGCCGGTGCGACGCATATGACGCCGCAGGCGGAAGAGGTCGCGGAGAACCTGATGCGAACCCAGGTGGAATGGATCAAACGGGAACTCGGGTGAAGGAGACTGCCATGAAGCGCTGGGGAATCACGATTCCGCTCACCGGGGTGCCGCTGGCCGCGCATCGGGAGCTGGTGGAGGAGCTGCCGGACCTCGGCTACACCGACGCCTGGTCGGCGGAGACGGCCGGCACGGATGCCTTCGCGCCGCTGCTGCTCGCGTCGCAGTGGGCCCCGCAGCTCCGGCTGGGGACCGCGATCGTGCCGGTGTACACCCGAGGGCCGGGGCTGCTCGCGATGAGCGCAGCAACGCTGGCCGAGCTGGCGCCGGGCCGGTTCGTGCTCGGCATCGGCACGTCCTCGCCGGTGATCGTGCAGAACTGGAACGCGACCGAGTTCACCGAGCCGTTCGCCCGGTCCAGGGACACCCTGCGGTTCCTGCGTGCCGCGCTGGCCGGGGAGAAGGTGACCGAGGACTACCAGACGTTCTCGGTGCGCAAGTTCCGGCTGGAGCGCACCCCGGACCCGGCCCCGTCGATCATGCTGGCCGCGCTGCGGCCGGGCATGCTCAAGCTGGCCGCGAACGAAGCCGACGGCGCCATCACGAACTGGCTCGCCCCTGGCGACGTGCCGAAGATCCGCGCGGAGATCGGCCCGGACGTGGAGCTGGCAGCCAGGATTTTCGTCTGCCCCACCGAAGACGCCGCCGCGGCGCGGGGTCTCGGCCGGATGCTGATCAGCAGCTACCTGACCGTGCCGGTGTACGCCGCGTTCCACGACTGGCTCGGCCGCAAGGAACTGCTGGCCCCGATGCACGAAGCATGGGCAGCGGGGGAGCGGCAGAAGGCCAACGAGGTGATCCCGGACGAGGTGGTGGACGACCTCATCGTGCACGGCAGCATCGACGAGTGCCGGGAAAAAGTGCAGTCCTATGTGGATAATGGACTGGACACCCCGGTGATCGCCCTGCTGCCGACCGGTACCGACCCCTTCGACCAGGTTCGCGGCCTCGCCCCGCGCTAGTGCTGCCTCACCCGGTTCGATTTTGCGGTCCAGGCGTCGACTTCGCGGGCCTTCTTTCCATGGCCTGCACCGTTTTCGGCAGCCATGCCACCAACGCCTCGGTCAACGCGATCTGCTTATCGGCCATGTTCTCGGTGATCATCAGCCCGAGCGCCAACTCCACTGGCACCCCCTCTGTTTCTTGCCTCAACCTCATTTAACTGTGCTATCAACCGGAGTTGCTTTGCCTCCAACCTATTTTTCTGCTCCTGAATAACCTGAATGTCCTTCAACAACTCGCGACCCTTGTCAGTGTCCATACTCGAATTCTATCGGCGACCCCCGACAAAACCGGTCACCCGAACCCGTCCCGCGGGGAACTACCCGACCCCCATTGACGCACACCCCCAGGACATGGTGTGTATGGATGGCTACCCGATGTTCCCAGCCCGCCCCCGGGCCGTATTGTTGCTGAGGGTAGGCATACCTAAGGAGCTTGAGTGGGTGAGTCAAGGCCCGAAGTGCCGCTGGCGGGTGGGGAGCACGGTCATCAACGGCTGGCGGAGCTGATTCCGTTGGCCCTCAACGGTTTGGCCGAGGGTACGGCGGAACGCGGCGGTGCTGCCCCGGCCGGCGGGCCGGCCACGGTCGCCGCGAGCGTGGCCGCCGCGATGACCGACGAACTGCCTCCGTTACTGCCGGTTCGGGGAGTTGGCGCGGAACGCGCGCTGGTCGAGCTGAGCAGGTTGCTCGCCGCCGGTTCGGTGGATCCGGCCGATCCCTGGTGCGCCGCGCATCTGCACTGCCCGCCGCTGGCGCTGGCGGTGGCCGCGGACGTGGTGGCCAGCGCGCTCAACCCGTCGATGGACTCCTGGGACCAGGCGCCGGTGGCCAGTGAGCTGGAACGGGAGTTCTGCGGCGCTTTTGCCCGGCTGTGCTACCCGGAGGCGGAGTCGCCGGACGCGGTGGTGACCACCGGTGGCACCGAATCCAATCTGCTCGGCCTGTTGCTCGCGCGGGAGGCGCATCCGGAACACGTCGTCCGCCCGGTGTGCGGGCGCACCGCGCACCACAGCGTGGCCAGGGCCGCGTGGCTGCTCGGGCTGCCCGCGCCGCTGGTGGTGGACTGCCCTGGGGACCGGCTGGCGCCGGCTGCGCTGGCGGACGCACTGCGGACGCTGACCGGGCCTGCCGTGGTGGTGGCGACCGCGGGCACCACGAACACCGGGGAGATCGATCCGCTGCGGGCGGTCGCCGAGGTGTGCCGCGACTTCGGCGCCCAGCTGCACGTGGACGCCGCGTACGGCGGCATGGCCCTGTGCAGCGACGAGCTCAGCCCGTTGCTCGACGGTCTCGACCTCGCCGACTCGGTGGCGCTGGACATGCACAAGTTCGGCTGGCAGCCGATCTCGGCCGGCCTGCTGGCCACCGGCGACGCGCGGCGGCTGGGCGCGCTGACCGTGCGCGCCGAGTACCTCAACGCCGACGACGACACCGAGGCCGGACTGCCGGATCTGCTCGGCCGTTCCATCCGGACCTCGCGAAGGCCGGACGCCTTCCGGATGGCGGTGACCACACGAGCGCTCGGCACGGCCGGGATCGGTGAGCTGGTGCTGCGCTGCTGCCGCACGGCCGCCGAGGTCGCGGAGTCCATCGCGGAGCATCCCCGGTTGCGGCTCTGGGGCCGACCGGCGCTGTCCACGGTGCTGTTCCGGCCGTCGGTCGCGGACCGGCTGTCCGCGCCGATGGCGGACGCGCTGATCGCGCGGGTGCGCCGGACGCTGCTGGAGTCCGGCGCCGCGGTGATCGGCAGGGCCACCATGCCGGGCGGACCGGACGACAGGGATGACAGGGATGACACGGACGAGCTTTGGCTCAAGCTGACCCTGCTCAACCCGAACGCCGGTGCCGCCGACTACACGGGGCTGCTGCGGCTGGTGGCGGAGACCGCCGACGCCGAGCTCGCGGTGCTCTCCTCGGCCGGCGTGGACCCGGAGAGCGTAGAGGTCCTGTGAAGCCTCTCGATCTCGCCGGCGTCGGCATCGGGCCGTTCAACCTGTCGCTGGCCGCGCTGGCAGAGCCGGTGTCCGGGCTGGACGTCGCACTGTTCGACCGGCGCCCGGAGTTCCGCTGGCATCCCGGGCTGCTGATCGAGGGCACCACGCTGCAGGTGCCCTTCCTGGCCGATCTGGTCACCCTGGTCGACCCGACCAGCGAACTGTCCTTTTTGAACTATCTCCGGGACCGTGACCGGCTCTTCCCGTTCTACTTCGCGGAGCGCTTCCACATCCCGCGCGCGGAGTACGACGACTACGGCCGGTGGGCGAGCGACCGGCTGTCCAGCTGCGTGTTCGGCGCCGAGGTGACCGAGGTCGCCTGGGCGGCCGAGGAGAAGGCGTTCCGGCTGACCGTCGACGGCGCCGAACCGGTGCTGGCCCGCAACGTGGTGCTCGGCCTCGGCACCTCGCCGCAGGTGCCGGAACCGTTGCGGCACTGGGTGGACGACCCGGGCGCGCTGGTGCTGCACTCGGCGGACTACCTCACCGAGCGGGAGCGGCTGCTCGCGGCCGGCACGGTCACCGTGGTCGGTTCCGGCCAGTCCGGCGCCGAGGTCTTCCTCGACCTGCTGCGCCGGCGCCCGACTTCGCGCGGCCTGCGCTGGCTGGCCAGGACCAGGGCGATCGCGCCGATGGAGTACTCGAAACTGGGGCTCGAACAGTTCACCCCGGACTACACCACGTTCTTCCACGGCCTGCCGGAGCCGGTCCGCGACCGGATGCTGCCCACGCAGTGGCAGCTGTACAAGGGGATCGGCGCGGAGACCATCGAAGCCATCCACGACGAGCTCTACCTGCGCAGCGTCGGCGGCGGCTGGCCCGAGGTCACCGTCATGCCGGGGGTCGAGGTGGTGTCGGCCGAACGGGACGCCGACGGCTTCGCGCTCGGGCTGCGACACGGCGAGCAGGGTCGGAGCGCGACCGTGCGCACCGACGCGGTGGTCGCGGCGACCGGTTACGCGGAGACCTCGACCGGACGACTGCTCGGGCCGCTGGCCGGACGGCTCGGTACCGACGGCGGCGGCAGGCCGGTGGTGAGCCGCGACTACCGGCTGGAGCTGCCGCCGGAGATCACCGGTTCGGTGTTCGTGCAGAACGCGGAACGGCACACGCACGGTGTCGGCGCCCCCGACCTCGGCCTCGCCGCCTGGCGGGCGGCGTCCATCATCAACTCGGTCTGCGGGCGTCAGGTCTACCGGCTGCCGGAACGCACCGCTTTCACTAGATTTGGACTCCCCGACACGGAGGCGCTGTGAATATGCAGGACGACCTGCCCGAGCAGGAGACCGCGTGGCGCGACGCGGGCGCGTTGATCGTGCACAAGATGCTCGGCGAACTCTGCTACGAAGGGCTGCTCGAACCGGGACCGGTCGAGCCGGAGGGCACTGGGCACCGGCTGTGGCGGCTCGACCTGCCCGGCGGGGTGCGCTACGAGTTCCGGGCCCGCCGCGGTGCGTTCGACTCGCTCGCGGTCGCGCCCGGCACCGCCACCAGGCAGCAGGGCGACGCAGCGCCGGCGCCCGCGGAGGATCCCCGCATGTTGGTGGTGGACGCGCGCGCCACCCTCGGCCTGACCGGGCTCAGGCTGGCCGACGTGCTTGCCGAGCTCACCGCGACGGTGGCGAACGAAGCGGCCAGGCTGCGTCGGGCGCCCAGCGCGGAAAAGCTGTCCACAATGGACTACGACCTGGCGGACGGGCACCTGACCGGGCATCCGAGGCTGGTGCTGAACAAGGGCAGGATCGGCTTCTCCGCCGCCGACCGCGAGGCATACGCCCCCGAGTCCGGCGCGGACATCGTGCTGAACTGGTTCGCGGTGCATCGCGAGCTCGCCGAGTTCCGGTGCGTGGAGGAGCTCAGCGAGCAGGTGCTGCTGCACGAGGAGCTGGACGCCGCGCAGCGGGCCGAGTTCACCGAGCGGATCGCCGAGGTGGGCGACCCGGCGGACTACCACTGGGTGCCGGTGCATCCGTGGCAGGCGGACGAGATCATCGGCACGCTGTACGCGGCCGAGCTGAGTACCGGTGCGCTGATCGACCTCGGCCAGGGACACGACCACTACCGTCCACATCAGACGGTGCGGACGCTGGCGAACGTGGGCCGTCCGGATCGCCGCGACGTGAAAACCGCCCTGTCGGTGCGCAACACACTGGTCTACCGCGGCCTGAACTCGGCGGCCACGCTGGCAGGGCCGGCCATCACCAGCTGGCTGCGGCGGCTGAGCGACGCGGATCCGTTGCTGGCCAAGGAGTACCGGTTCGGACTGCTCGGCGAGGTGGCCAGCGTCTCGGTCCGGCACCCGTTGTTCGGCGCGCTGGAGGAGCTGCCCTACCGGTTCCACGAGACCCTCGGCGCGCTGTGGCGCGAACCGCTGCGGGCCAGGGTCGGCGAGGACGAGCAGGCGCTTTCGTTCGCCGCGCTGCCCTACCGCGACACCGAGGGCGTCTCGGTGCTCGCCGAGCTGGTCAACCGCTCCGGCTGGTCCGCCGAGCAGTGGTGCGCGAAGGTGTTCGACCTGCTGCTCACCCCGCTGCTGCAGTGGCTGCTGAACTACGGGGTGGGGTTCTGCCCGCACGGCCAGAACCTGATCCTGATCGTGGACCCCGAAGGCAGGCCGCTGCGGGTGCTGATCAAGGACTTCGCGCAGGGCGTCGACCTGCTGGACGAGGACCTGGAGTGCTACAAGTCGCTGGACCCCGACGCGGCGGGGGAGATGCTGCGCTGGCCGGCGCACCTGCTGGCGCAGTCCCTGTTCAGCTCGGTGTTCTCCGGTCAGCTGCGGTTCTGGGCGGAGATCATGGCCGACGACCTCGGCCTGCCCCGGCCGCGGTTCTGGGAGCTGGTCCGCGAGGTGGTCACCCGGTTCCGCGAGCGCAATCCCGCCCTGGCCGACCGGTTCGACGCCTGCCGGCTCTTCGCGCCCGAGGTCGAGCGCGTCACGCTGAACCGGGAACACCTGGCGGGCAAGGGTTTCGACAAGGTGGAGCGGGACGACGAGTTCGACGTGCGCTGGGGCAGGGTGCCCAACCCGCTGCACGCGCCGGATCCGGCCGGCGCGTGGTGAACGGTGCCCGTCCGCTCGGTCCGCGCACCCTGGCCGCCCGCGCGGAGGCGGCCCGCGCCGCCGAACCGGCGCTGCGCGAGGCTTTGGCCGCCGGTGCGGTCACCGGGCTGAGCCTGCTGGTGCCCGACCCGCACGGCCGGTTCGCGGCGGTGGACCTGGACGGCCGGTTCGTCGCCGAGGAGGTGCTCGACGGCGGGTACGGGCTGTGCTCGTACGTGTTCGCGTGGACCCTCGAACGGGACGCGCTGCCCATTGACGCGGACGGCGAACTCGCCGCCTACCTAGGCGGTTACGGCGACCTGAGGATGCGGCCCGACCTGGCCACGCTGACTCCGCTGAGCGCGCTGCCCGGTGACGAGCGGGCGATGGCGGTGGTCTGCGACGTCGAGTGGCCGAGCGGCGCGCCGGTGCTCGCCGCGCCGCGTACCGTGCTCGCCGGGCAGCTGGCCGCACTGGAGCGGATCGGCCTTGTGCCGTCGGCCGGGATCGAGCACGAGGTCACTTTCCTTGACGTGGAAGGAAATCCGCTCACCGCGCACGGGGTCGACTACGCGGTGGGCGGCACCGAGCGGATGACCCCGGTGCTGCGCACCGTCCGTGCCGCGCTGGCGCGTGCCGGGCTCGGCGTGGAGTCGGCGCGCGCGGAATGCCATCCCGGCCAGTACGAGATCGTGCTGCGTCACCGGGACGCGCTGGCGGCCTGTGACGACGCCATGCTCCAGCAGTCGATCGTCCGTGCCGCGGCCGCCGAGCACGGGGTAACCGCGAGCTATCTGGCCGCACCGGCGCCGGGGCAGGGCAGTTCCTGCCACGTGCACCTCTCATTGTCCACTGTGGACGGTGAAGGTGCGTCCTCTGCCGGTGGCACCGGGCTTTCCGCGGTGCTGGGCTCTTTCCTGGCCGGGGTGCTGCGCGACGCGCGGGCGCTGACCGCGCTGTGGGCGCCCGGCTGGAACAGCTACGCGCGGCTGCGCGGCGCGCCGTTCTCCCCGCTGGTGCTGCGCTGGGGCGTGGACGACCGGACCGCGGCGGTGCGGGTGGCCGGGCAGGACCGTTCGTTGCGGCTCGAATTCCGCTTCGCCGGCGCCGACGCCCAGCCGCATCTGGTGGTCGCCGCGTTGCTCGCGGCCGGACGGGCCGGGATCGAGGACGAGCTGCCGCCGCCGGAACCCGGCCGGGAGACCGGCAGGCTGGCGAGCACACCGTGGGACGCGCTACAGGAGCTGACGTCCGGCCGGGTCGCCGAGCTGCTGGGCACCGAAGTGGCCGCTCAGCAGACCGCTCTGCTGCGGGCGGAACTGGACGCGGGCTGCGACGCGGTCACGGAGTGGCAGCATCGGCGGGCAGCGTTGCGGGCGTGACCTTCGGGGCGGGCGCACGCTTGCCGCGCAGCCGGGGCAGCGCGTAGGCGAGCAGCAGGCCGACCCCGAGCAGCACGTAGGACGCGCCGAGCAGCTGCTCCCGCACCGTCCAGTGCTGCTTGACCACCGGGAACCCGGACGGCGGCAGCTGGTGGAACGGGGCCAGGTAGCAGACCACCGCGGTGAGCAGCGCGGCGGCGATCCAGCCGGGCATGGCGTAGGACCGTTCGCGCCACCGGCGGGCCGCGTAACCGGCCATCACCAGCATCGCCGGCACCGCCCATACCCAGTAGTGCGACCAGGACGTCGGCGACGCGACCAGGCCGAGCCCCGCGTTCGCCATCAGCGCCAGCACCGGTTCCGACCGGCGCATCGCGGCCGCGACCAGCACTACCAGCACGGCCACCAGCACCAGCCACAGCACCTTGGTCACTCCGTCGGACAGGTTCATCCTGGTCAGCGTGGCCTCGATGGTCTGGTTGGTGCGGAACGCCGAACCGCTCACCCCGGCCGCGCCGGCCAGCCCACCGAACCAGTAGGCGGTGGACGCGCCGAAGTCGACCACGAAACCGATCGCGGAGGCGACCACCGCGGTCACCACGGTGGTGATGGCCGCGCGGTAGTCCTTGCGGACCAGGAAGAACAGCAGGAAGGCGAGCGGGGTCAGCTTGATCGCCGCCACGATGCCGACCCCGAGCCCGCGCGGCCACCAGGTCTTCGGGGCCAGGCAGTCGACCGCGATCACGGCCATCAGGATCAGGCTCACCTGGCCGAACTCGAAGGTCTGCGCCACCGGTTCCAGGAACACCGTCAGCGGCAGCGCGGCCGAGGACACCACGATCGCGCCGCGGGCGCCGCCGGAGGGCCACGCCTGCCTGGTCACCACGTAGAGGGTGACCGCGAGGCAGAGGAAGCTGACCACGAACAGGCTGACCACCGCGGCGTCGAACGGCAGGATGGCCAGCGGGCTGAGCACCAGCAGGGCGAACGGGGGGTAGATGAAGGGCAGTTCGGCCCCGCCGGTGGTGGGCGGCAGCGGACCGTAGATGTCACCGTCGCGCCACCAGGCTTCGACCCCGAACCGGTAGACCTCGAGGTCGATATGCGCGTCGGGCAGCGAGCCGACCAGCCATCGCACGGAGAAGAAGAGCGCGACCCCGGCCAGCACCGGCACGGCCCAAAAGTATGAACGCATCAGCCTCAGCCTAGATCGTGGCGCCCCGGGGCCCGAGCGCACCACCACCGATAGGCCGAACGGCGGTGGGACGGGTTGTCCCCGGATCCGGCCATCGGCCGTCCCGGTACCGCCGGTTCGGCCAGTCTGGGCCGTATGACCGATGAACCGAAGACCGTCGCCTTCCTGCTCTACCCCGGGTTCACCGTGCTCGACCTGGTCGGGCCGCTCCAGGTGTTCAGCTCGCTGGCCGCGTTCGACCCCGGCTATCGCGTGGTGGTGGTCGGCGCCCGGATCGAGCGGTGGGACACCGACACCCCGCTGCGGATCACCGCGAGCCACACCTTCGACCAGGTCCCCGCACCGGCGGTGCTGGTGGTGCCCGGCGGTGGCGTACCGACCGCCAAGGCGGCCGTCGACCCGGAACTGATCGGCTACGTGCGGTCCGTGGCGGAAAAGGCCGAAGTGATGGCTTCGGTGTGCACCGGCTCGATGATTCTCGGCGCCGCGGGGCTGCTGAAGGGCAGGGAAGCCACTTCGCACTGGTCGTTCGTGGACCTGCTCAGCGAGTTCGGGGCCACCCCGGTGTCCCGGCGCTGGGTGGAGGACGGGCCGGTGCTGACCGCCGCCGGGGTGGCCGCCGGCATCGACATGGCGCTGCACCTGGTGGAGCGGTTCGCCGGGGCCGAGGTCGCCAAGCAGATCCAGTTCGGCATCGAGTACGACCCGGAGCCGCCGCAGGGCGCTCTCGACTGGGAGCAGGCGCCGCGCGAGCTGTGGGCCGGTTTCCGCGAGCACATGCTGCGCGAGGGCCTGGCGGACAGCCCCGAGCTACGCGATCGCCTGCTCCACCAGTCCTGACCTGTCCGTCCTGAACTGTCCGTGAAGGGCCCCTTACCTACGTTGAAGGTAGGCAAGGGGCCCTTCACGGACGGTCGGGTGGGATGGAGGGGAAGAGATCGTCGGCGGCGGCCGGGCGGCCGAGGTAGAAGCCCTGCGCCTGATCGCAGCCGAGCCGGTGCAGGATCTCCAGCTGCCGCTCGTTCTCCACCCCTTCGGCCACCACGGTGAGGTCCACCGCGTGCGCCATCGCGATGATGCTGGCGACGATCGCCTCCGCGTCCTTCGACTGGCCGAGGTCGGCGACGAAGGAGCGGTCGATCTTCAGCGTGTCCAGGGTGAGCCGTTGGAGCTGTGCCAGCGACGAGTAACCGGTGCCGAAGTCGTCGATGGCGAGGCGGACACCAAGCCGGCGCAACGCGGTGAGCACCTCGGTGGCCGCCGCGGAGTCCCGCATCAGCGCGCTTTCGGTGATCTCCAGGCAAAGCGCCTCCGGCGGCAGCCCGGTGTCCGCGAGCGCTTCCTGCACCAGCGACACCAGCTCGGGATCGTCCAGCTGCCGCGCGGACAGGTTCACCTTGAGGTGGGTGTCGAGCCGGTGCCGCTCCCGGCGGTCGGCCAGCTCCCTGGTGGTGGCCCGCAGCATGTGCGAGCCGATGCTGTTGATCAGGTCGCTTTCCTCGGCCAGCGGGATGAACTCGGTCGGCGACACCACGCCGTGCGCCGGGTGGTTCCAGCGCAGCAGGCTCTCCACCGACACCATCCGGCCGGTCTGCACGTCGACCACCGGCTGGTAGGCGATCCACAGCTGCCCGCAGCGCAGCGCGTCGCGGAGGTCCTGTTCGAGCCGTAGCCGCCGCTGCATGCGTTCGCGCAGCTCGACGTCGAAGAACTCGCAGCGGCCGCGGCCGAGGGTCTTCGCCTGGTACATGGCCACATCGGCGTCCCGGATCAGGTCCTCGGCGGCCCTGGTGTCCTCGGCCTCGGCGAGCACGATGCCGATGCTGGCGTCCACGTGCAGCTGCCTGCCGTCCACCGTGATCGGCTCGGCCAGCGATTTGCGCAGCCGGTGGGTGAGCGCGGTGATCGCCTCGATGTCGCCGGCGCCGAGGGTGACCACCACGAACTCGTCCCCGCCGAGCCTGCCGACCAGGTCGCCGGGCTGCACCCCGGCCCGCAGGCGTTCGCTGGCCATCCGCAGCACCTTGTCGCCGACGCTGTGCCCGAGCGAGTCGTTGATGACCTTGAACTTGTCCAGGTCGATGAACAGCACCGCGGTCATCTCGGCCGGGCTGCGGGTGCGCATGGCGGCGCCGAGCCGCTGGATCACCAGCGTCCGGTTGGCCAGCCCGGTCAGCGGGTCGTGGGTCGCCTCGTGCGCCAGCCGTTCCGCGATCGCGCGCCGTTCGGTGATGTCGGTGAACGAAAGCACCACCGAAGGCGGCGCGTCGTCGTCCGGGTTGAGCGTCCGGCAGGTCAGCGACACCCACACGCTCTGCCCGTCCGGCCGCTGCACGCGCAGCACCCTGCCGTTCTGCGGGATGCCGGTGCGGCGGGTTTGCGCCGAGGGATAGGCGTGCGGCGGCAGGGCCGATCCCGCCTCGTCGTACAGCGGCAGCAGCACCGACAGCGCGATCCCGGAGATCTCCGCTTCGGTGACGCCGAGAATGCGTTGCGCGGCGGGGTTCGCCGATTCGACGAGACCGGCAGGGCCGACCACGACCACACCTTCGTCGAGCGCGGCGACCACGGTGCTGAACTGCTGCTCCGCGCGCCGTCGCGCCGTTTCGTCGGCACAGACCAGCACGTAGCCCTTGTCCATCTGGGCCGCCGAGACGCGGATCGTGAGCGCGGTGCCGTCCGGCCGCCGGTGCATCGCCTCGGTCAACCCGCCGGCTGCGACCACGGCGCCGGGCAGCAGCTCGGCGCCGACCAGCTCGTCCACCGGACGCCCGATGGCCTCGGTGGCCGGACGGTCGTAGACCATTTCCGCGGCGGGATTCCAGCTCGTCACCACCCCGTCGCCATCGGTCGCGATGATCGCGTCGCTGACGTGCTCGATGAGCGCGGCCTGGTAGCGAAGGGCGGCTTGGGCCGCTTTCTGCGCGGTGATGTCGCGCATGATCACCTGGTACGCGGGGCGGCCTTCCCAGGTGGTCCGCACCGAGACCGACTCCACCGTGATGGTGGATCCGCCGAACCGCTTGAGTTCGGCCTCCGCGGGGTCCGAGCGGGCCCCCGGCGTTTCGAGGGAACTGATCCGCTCCTGCATCTGCCGGACCGAGTGTGCGTCCACGAAACCGACGATCGGCTGCTGCAGCACGTCGGCCACGGAGTTCGCGTTCACCAGCCGGACCGCGGCCGGGTTCGCGTAGACCAGGTTTCCTGCTTCGTGCACGCAAATACCGTCGGGGCTCAGCTCCACCAGCAGCCGGTACCGGTCCGCGAGGTCGCTCAGCTCCTGGCGGTCGTTGTGCCGTTCCGTCACGTTGCTGGCGATGCCGAGCAGGCCGCGCGCGGCCTGCTCGCCGAACACCCTGGCCCGGAACCGGATCCACTGCGACTCGCCGTCCGGGGTCTGGTACGGCTGCTCGAGCTCGAGGTCCTGCCCGCCCTTGACGGAACGGGCCGCTTCCACCAACGGGGTAATCAGCTTGACCAGGCGGACGCTGATCTCGTTCTCTTCGGCCGCGGAGTTATCGGGGACACCGAGCACGGCCGCGAGTTCCGGCATCCAGGCCACCGTGTCCGCCGCCAGGTCGAACGACCACATCGCCGCGGACTCGGCGGACAGGGCCAGATCGGCGACGAGCTCGTAACTGAGCTCCGCGTCCATGGCCAGCCCGCCGGTTTCCTCGGTCTCGTGGGCGTGAGCCTCCATGTTCAGTCCGATCCGCCAGTCATCCGTGCCGGGTCTCGATCACGGTGGTTTGTTTGTCCCCACATTAGGCGGCGTGGACCGCGTGAACACCCCTCAACGAGACCTGGATACCCGCGGTTGCGATCACTGGCTGTGCATATATCGGTTCGGTGAGCGATTGTCAATACATGTCCCCCTAAGGTGGACCCAGCGCGGAGAAGGAAGAGAGGGCGACCATGAGCCCCCAAGGGATGGGAATTGCCGGCATAGGTGCTGTCACCGGCTACGGCTGGGGACGGGAAATGTTGTGGGACGGGCTGCTCGAAGCCAAACCGGCCGCCGCACTCGTCGAAGGTTACGGCGTCGAGGAGGACGAAACCGCCTGGGTGGCGCGCATTCCGGACGGCGGCGACCCCGAGGACGGGCCGAGCCGTTTCGCCAGGGCCATGCGGGCGGCCGCCCGTGAGGCGATCACCGACGCTGGCCGTCGCGGCTGGCTGCCTGGCCGGAGAGTCGGCCTGCTGCACGCGACGGTGCAGGGCGAGGTCGACCTGTGGCGTGACTTCTATGTGGAGCATGGTGGCCGGCAGTCGGTGCGGGGCTACCTGGCGATGATGCCGTCCACCCCGATGTCCCTGCTGGCGCAGGAGTACGGCTTCCACGGCCCGTCCATGGTGGTGTCCGCGATGTGCGCCTCCGGCAACGCCGGGCTCATCACGGCGAAGTCCTGGCTGGACGGCGGCCTCGTCGACGACGTGGTGTTCGTGTCCACCGACGTGTCGGCGACCTGTGAGAACCTGTTGCACTTCGAACGGCTCGGGGTCGCCGTCACCGACGCGGAGCCGTTGGACGCCTGCCGTCCGTTCCAGGAGGGCAGCCGGGGCTACATCATGGGTGAGGCCTCGGTCGCGTTCGTCCTGTCCAACCGCGACACCAACGTCTACACCAGGGTCGTGGGCGGGGCGATGTCGCACGACGCGCATCACGTCACGTCGATCGAGCCGAACCTGACCCAGGTGCGGGAGTGCTTCCGCGACGCGCTCGCCGATGCCCGCGTGCCGGCGGACGCGCTCGGCTATCTGAACGCGCACGGCCCCGGCACCCGGCAGTGCGACCGGGCCGAGGCCACCTTGCTCGGCGAGTTCTTCCCGGCCACCGCCAGGGTCTACTCGGTCAAACCGCTCGCCGGGCACTGCCAGGCCGCGGCGGCCGGGGTAGAGGTGGCGGCGGCCGCGCTCGGCTACGAGCGCGGGCTCATCCCGGCACCGCCAAGGGTCGCGCCGGGACACCCGCAGCTGCTGGACGGGCCGACACCGCTCGCGGACGGCCTCACCGTGAAGTCCTCGCTCGGCATGGGCGGGCACAACGCCGTGGTGGTACTCGCGCCGCCGGCGTGAAACGGGCCAGGTGCCCGCACCGGGGAAGCCGATCCGCGGCGCGGGCACCGGTCGGGTCAGAGCCTGGCGCGGTGCCGCGGTCCGGTCAGCATGGCCACGATGAGGCTGGCCACGACCGTCACCGAGACGGACAGGCTGACCGCCGGCGCGCTCCGCAGCAGCATCATCGAGGCGGCGAGCCCGCCGACCACGACGAGGCCGAGCAGGACGGCCGCGCGCAGGGTGGTCGCCCACCTGCCGAGCACCCGATGGGCGAGGCAGGACAAGGCGCCGCCCACCGTGCGTTGGCTGGGTGGTTCATCTGGCGTTGCGCCGTGAGAAAGCTGTACAGTCACTGTCGTTCTCAATCTTCCTGGTTATCCGCTAAGAAGTTGTGGACATCCACGCGGCTCCCTGTGTCAGCAGGGGGTCGCGTTTTACTGTCGGGCCCCTGTGTGCCGTTTCAGCACGGTTAATCATGACGAAGAAGGACGCGTACGCGCTCGCGAAGCAGCCGGGTTTTCGGTCAGCGGTCGGGGAGCCACGACAAACGGTCGTGGGAGTTCGTCGCTAACGCTCGGTCACCAGATGCACGCTCCATCTGCATCGCCCACCTGCTCGTGCATCTGCCCGTGCGACCCTTTTCCGGTCCGGATCGAAGCTCGTGGCGCGGCCGGCGCTGATCGATCAAACCGCCTCTCACCTGGGCTTTGACGACTCTCGGTGTGGGTGCGGGGGTGGTCGCTGATCCCGTGCTCACTCACCTGGCCCTAGCCGGGGTGGCCGACCACTTGTTTGCTTCCGATACGCAACAATAATCACGCAGAGTTCACACTAACGAGTGAGTGGCGATTGTTGGGGACACTGTCCGCACCCCTCGCCAAGGGCCCTCGGCGGCACCGCGAGGCCCGCCCCGCCCTCCGTCGAATGGGCCGGCGGATGCCTTCGGCGGAAATGGCGGCACCCGGTCGTGAGAGGATCGGGGAACTGCTTGAACGGTTTCGTCTGGGGGAAGAATTCTTTCCACGGCGGGGAGAAATTTGGCGGGGGAGGCCAGGCCTTGGAAATACTGCTGCAGAGGGGACGGCCGGCGAGGGTGGAGGCGCCGGGCATCCGTGACCTCGCCGAGGCGCGCACCTGGTTGTGCGCCGCTCGCACCGAGATCAGGGCGGCACTCGACGAACACGGCGCGCTCGTGCTGCGCGGGCTGCCGGTGCGCAGCGTGCGGGAATTCGTCGCCGTCCGTGACGTGATCCTGCCGCCGCCGGGCGAGGTGCGCCGCGGACCGTCCTTCGGGGACGACATCTGCTTCCGGGAAGAACGCGACCCGGCGCGGCCGATCCGGATGCACAACGAGAACAGCTACGCGCTGACCTTCCCCGGCACCCTGCTGTTCGGTTGCCTGGTCGCGCCCGAACACGGTGGTGCGACCCAGGTTGCCGATTGCCGCGCGGTGCTGCGCAACCTGCCGGAAGGGCTCGCGGAGAAGTTCCGCACCTTCGGCTGGCGGCTCACCAGCAGCCACGAGCGCCGCCGGTCGGAGTTTTCGGAATGCCGCATCCGGTCCAGGGCCGATGTCGAGCGCTACTGCGCGGAGAACCTGATCTCCTGTGCCTGGGAGTCGGGACGGCTGCGCACCGGACGGCTGCGCTCGGCGATCATCCGGCATCCGCACACCGGCGAAGAGCTGTGGTTCAACCACGTCACCGCGGCCAACGCGCGCTCGCTCGAAGCCAGGCTCCGTGCCGGGCCGGGTGGCGGCGAGCCCTTGTGCGACACCGCGTTCGGCAACGGCGACGTGATCACGGATGAGGACGTGGCCGCGCTGAACAAGGCGTACGATGCGGCCACCTTCCGGGAGCGCTGGCGGCAGGGCGACCTGCTGCTGGTGGACAACCTGCTGACCGCGCACGGCCGCGAGCCGAGCCGGACGGCAGGCCGGATCATGGTCGCCGGAGGTGCGCAGGTCGGCCTCGACGAATGCGACCCCACCGTCGCCCCGGCCGCGGTCTGACCGCGCCCCGCTCGGCCGACCCCCGCGGTGGCCCGGGTCACCCAGACGGTTATCGTGCGGTTCCGGTGGTCAAGTGAACGGCTGCTAACCAATCGAACAGCCGCCTGTGGGGCGTGGAGGGCCGACGATGAGTGCATCAGCCAGCGAGCCGGTGGGCCTTGACCGTGTCGACGACGAGGGCTACGAGCGTGGCCTGAAGAACCGGCAGATCAGCATGATGGCCATCGGTGGCGCCATCGGCGTCGGCCTTTTCCTCGGCGCCGGTGCGGCCATCGAGAGCTCCGGCCCGGCGCTGATCGCCAGCTACGCGGTGGCCGGTGTGGTGATCTTCCTGATCATGCGCGCGCTCGGCGAATTGCTGGTGTATCGCCCGGTTTCGCGTAGTTTCGCCGATTATGCGGAGGAGTTCCTCGGCCGCTTTCCCGCCTTCGCCACCGGCTGGGTGTACTGGCTGATGTGGGTGGTCACCGCGATGGCGGAGATCACCGCGGCCGGGATCTACGTGCAGTACTGGTTCCCGTCCATCCCGCAGTGGGTGACCGCGGCGGTGGTGCTCGGCGCGCTGTTCCTGGCCAACCTGATCTCGGTGAAGGTGTTCGGGGAGTTCGAGTTCTGGTTCTCCATGATCAAGGTGGTCACCATCATCGGTGCCATCCTGCTCGGCCTGGCCGTGATCATCTTCGGCTTCGGCCCGGCCGGTGAGGCCGCCAGCTTCGCGCACCTGTGGAACCAGGGCGGTTTCTTCCCCAACGGCGGCAGCAGCGCGCTGCTCGCCCTGCAGAGCGTCATGTTCGCCTACCTCGGGGTCGAGCTGATCGGCCTGACCGCGGGCGAGGCGAAGAACCCGGAGAAGGTGCTGCCGAAGGCGATCAACAACGTGGTCGTGCGGATCGCGGTGTTCTACGTCGGCGCGCTGGTGGTGCTGCTCTCGCTGGTGCCGTGGACCGAGTTCCACAAGGGAGAAAGCCCGTTCGTGCGGGCCTTCGACGCGATCGGCATCCACGGCGCGGCCGGCATCATCCAGTTCGTCGTGCTGACCGCGGCACTGTCCTCGTGCAACTCCGGCATCTACTCGACCGGGCGGATGCTGCGCACGCTGGCCGTGCAGCGGTCCGCGCCGAAGCCGTTCGCCAAGCTCTCCTCCCGCAAGGTGCCGGCGAACAGCATCTACGCCTCGGCCGCGGTGATGGCCTTCGGCATCCTGATCAACGCGGTGGTGCCGGAGAAGGCCTTCACCTACGTGACCAGTGTGGCCACCGTCGGTGTGCTGTGGACCTGGGGCGTGATCCTGCTCTGCCAGCTGCGCTACCGCCGCAAGGTCAACGCCGGCGAGCTGCCCGCCGCGGCGTTCCGGATGCCCGGTGCGCCGTGGACCGGCTACTTCGGTCTCGCGTTCCTGGCGCTGGTGGTGGTGCTGCTCGGGTTCACCGAGGACACCAGGATCGCGCTGTACGTCACGCCGGTGGTCGGCGTCGTGCTCGCGATCGGCTACCGGCTCAGCGCGCGGCACCGGGTGCCCGCGGACAAGGCGTCGGTCACTTCCTGAGACCTCCGCCCGGTTCCCTGACTGTCTACAGTGGATTACGGGATGCGGAAGGGGTGATCGATGGTGTGGAGTCTCGGCGAACCGTCCGGGCAGGGCTGGACGCAGGTGGCGGAGCTGGCCACGGCGCTGGTGCTCTGCTCGCTGATCGGGCTGGAGCGCGAGCTCAAGCAGAAGAGCGCGGGGCTGCGCACGCACACCCTGGTCGGCCTCGGCGCGGCACTGTTCCTGCTGATCAGCAAGTACGGCTTCACCGATGTGCTGACCGAGGGCCGGGTCGTGCTGGACCCGTCCAGGGTGGCCGCGCAGATCGTCTCCGGGATCGGGTTCATCGGCGGCGGGCTGATCTTCGTCCGGCGTGACGTGGTCCGCGGGCTCACCACGGCCGCGGTGGTCTGGGTCAGCGCCGCGGTGGGCTGCGCCTGCGCTGCCGGGCTGCCGTGGCTGGCGGTGTTCGTCACCGCCGCGCACTTCCTGGTCGTCTACGGGTATCCGCCGCTGATCCGGCTGTTCACCAGGTCCCGCCCGGCGACCACCGTGGTGCGGGTGAGCTACCGCGACGGGGAGGGCGCCCTGCGCGCCATCCTGGAACTGGCCACCCGGTCCGGCTACTCGGTGCAGCAGGCCGCCACCGAACGGCGTGAGCCGGACGAGGACGACCCCGGCGGCGGGACGCTGGTGCGCGCGCGGCACGTGATCGACCTGAGGTTGCGGCTGCTCGGCCCGCGCACGGTCAACGAACTGCTGTCCGTGTTGTCCGAACAGCCGGGCGTGCTGTCGGTGCACACCGGAGACATCGACGACACGAGCGAATGACCGGGGTTTCGCCGTCGGGCGTACCGGGCACCAGCACCGGTATGCGCTGCCTGGTCGCCGGTGCCACCGGATATCTCGGCGGGCGGCTGGTGCCCGCCCTGCTGGCGGACGGTCATGCCGTGCGCTGCCTGGCGCGCGATCCGGCGAAGCTGCGGGACGTGCCGTGGGCGGGCGAGGTCGAGGTGGTCCGCGGCGATGTGCTCGACGAGCACGCGATGGCCGAGGCGACCAAGGGCGTGGACGTCCTCTACTACCTGGTGCATTCCTTGGCGGAGCGCGGTTTCGCCGAGGTGGACCGGCGCGGCGCGCTGATCACCGCGCAGGCCGCGCGGGCCGCCGGGGTTGGCCGGATCGTCTACCTCGGCGGACTACGGCCGCCGGGGGAGGAGTTGTCCGAGCATCTCGCGTCCAGGACCGAGGTCGGTGAAATATTCCTGCGTTCCGGGGTGCCGGCCGCGGTGCTGCGGGCCGCGGTGATCATCGGGTCCGGTTCGGCGAGTTTCGAGATGCTGCGGTACCTGACCGAGCGGCTGCCGCTGATGGTGGTGCCGAAGTGGGTGCGCAACCGGATCCAGCCGATCGCGGTCCGCGACGTGCTCCGCTACCTGACCGGCTGCGCCGGCCTGCCCGCGCGGGTGAACAGGGCGTTCGACATCGGCGGCCCGGACGTGCTGACCTACTTGGAGATGATGCGGCGCTACGCCGGGGTGGCCGGGCTGCCGCGGCGGACGATGGTGCCGGTGCCGGTGCCGGTGCTGACCCCGAAGCTGTCCTCGTACTGGGTCAACCTGGTCACCCCGGTGCCGAAGGGGATCGCCGGGCCGCTGATCGACTCGCTGGTGCACGAGGTGGTCTGCGCCGAACACGACATCGCCAAGTACGTGCCCGACCCGGACGGCGGGCTGATCGGCTACGACCGCGCGGTGGAACTGGCCCTGGCCCGGATCCGCGACGCGCGGGTGGAGACCCGCTGGTCGAACGCGGCCGTGCCGGACGCCCCGGCCGATCCGTTGCCGAGCGACCCGGAATGGTCCGGTGGCTCGCTCTACTCCGACACCCGGCAGGCCGACTGCGAGGTGGACGCCGGGCGGCTGTGGCAGGTGATCGAGGGCATCGGCGGTGGTAACGGCTGGTACTCGTTCCCGCTGGCCTGGTCGGTCCGCGGGCTGCTGGACCGGCTGGCCGGCGGAGTCGGGCTGCGGCGCGGCAGGCGCGATCAGCAGCGGCTCAATCTCGGCGACGCGGTGGACTGGTGGCGGGTCGAGGAGATCGAGCGCGGGAAGCTGCTCCGGTTGCGCGCCGAGATGAAGGTGCCCGGCGGTGCCTGGCTCGAACTGCGGGCCGAGCCGCTCGACGGCGGCCGGTCCCGGTATCACCAACGGGCCGTCTTCCTGCCCAAAGGTCTGCTCGGACATGCCTACTGGTGGGCCATCGCGCCCTTCCACGGGATTGTCTTCGGCGGCATGGTGCGCAACCTCGTGCGGACTGCCGAACAGGCGGTTGCGCGCCCGAACGAGTGAATTACGATTATTCCGACTTGCTCTGGGTAACAGGTGGGGAGACTCCGGCGAGTAGTAGTAAGTGCGCTTCACAGGGGGCGCGATGTGCCGAGAGAAAGACCTCGCGATGGGTGATACCGCAGCGGTCATTCCTACCGAACCGTCCGGCCGCAGACGGCTGGGCTCGAACCTGGCGCTCACCGGACTCACCGCGGTGATGACCGGGGTGGTGCTCGCGGTGCTGATGTCCGCGAGCAGGCAGAGCGTGTCGCCGTCGCGGCCGCAGGCGCAGCCGCGCGAGGACGTCCCGGCCTTCCAGGCAGTGCCGGCCGAGCAGCCGGCCGGCGACGTCAAGCCGGTGCTGTACGCGGTGACCTACGAACTGAGCGGCGGCGCGGGGGCGCTCAACATCACCTACGTCGGCCAGGGCGCGGTACTCGAACAGGAGCGGGCTTCGAGCACTCCGTGGCGCAAGTCCGTTGCCAGGCAGGGCACCGAGGACGAGGTCGGCTACCTCACCGTGTCCGCGCAGAACTCCGGTGCCGGCAGGCTCACCTGCCGGATCCTGCTGGACGGCGAGGTCGTCAGCGAACGGACCGCCGGCCCGAACGGTGTGGTGATGTGCGCGAAGTCGATCATGTGACCGTCCGCAATACTTCTGAAATCGAATCGACAGACGGAGGTGCCGTGACCAGCGTTGACACACCCGTTACCGCGGTGTTGAACCTGCTCGGCCGGCGTTGGATGCTCCGGGTGATCTGGGAGCTGCAGCAGGGACCGGTCGGGTTCCGCGAGCTACGGCGGCGCTGCGACGACATGTCGTCCAGCGTGCTCAGCGAGCGGCTCCGCGAACTGCGCGAAGCGAATGTGATGGAGACCGGAGAGGACGGCGTGTACCGGCTCACCGGCCTCGGCCGCAGGCTGGCCGAGACGCTGCTGCCGCTGTCCGGCTGGGCGAGGGATTGGGCGGACACCCGGTCGGTCTGATTTCTCGCGTGGTCGTGCCTGTCGAGGCGGCCCGGCAACCGGCACGATCTTGCTGTGAAGGATGCCGCGATCGCGCTCGGCCCGCCACTGGCGGTGGTACTGGCACTGCTCACCCTGCTCGCCGCGGCCGTGGTCCGGCTGGGCGAACTCGGCTCCGGCCGGGACGTGCTGCTCGCCGCCGCACGGGCAGTGCTGCAGCTCGCGGCGGTGTCGCTGGTCATCGTGGCGGTGCTGCGGTCCGGCGGGCTGACCACGCTTTTCGTGCTGCTGATGTTCGGTGTCGCCGCGCTCACCTCGGCCAGGCGGGTCGGCGTTCTCCGGCAGCTGGGCTGGTTCGCCACCGCCATCGGCGCGGGCGTCGCGCCGGTGCTGACGCTGGTGCTCGCGGCCGGAGTGCTGCCGCCAAGGCCGATCGCGGTGGTGCCGATCGCCGGCATCGTGATCGGCGGGGCGATGTCCGCGACCTCGCAGGCGACGCTGCGCGCGCTGGACGAGCTGGACGGCCGGTATGGCGAGTACGAAGCCGCGCTGGCACTGGGATTTTCGGACCGCGCCGCGGCTCTGGAGATCTGCCGCCCGTCCGCGGGCCAGGCGCTCATCCCGGGCATGGACCAGACCAGGACCGTCGGGCTGGTCACCCTGCCGGGCGCCTACGTCGGCATGCTGCTGGGCGGCGCCGGCCCGATCCAGGCCGGCGTCACCCAGCTGCTGGTGCTGATCGGCCTGCTCGCCGCGCAGGCGGTCGCGGTGCTGGTCGCGGTGCAGCTGGTCGCGACCGGCCGGATCAGCCGAGCGGGGCGGCGAGGTGTGCGGTGTCGTTGAACCGGCGCACGATCCAGTTGTCCCCGGTCACCACCAGATGGGAGACGGACCCGTTGTCGGCGCCGAGGAAGGCGAACGGCTGCGAACCGCTGGCCTGCGCGAAGACGGACCCGATCACCCCGCCGTGGGTGAACACGGCCACCCGCTGGTCCGGGTGCGCGGCGGCGATCCGGCCGATCGCGTCCCGCACCCGGCCGTCGAACGCCTCGGTCGGCTCGGCACCGGGGATGACGTCCCAGCGCTGCTCGGTCCACATCCGGATGGCCACCGGATGGCCCTCGGCGACGTTGCGGCGGAACTGGCCGCCCTCCCACTCGCCGAGGTGCACCTCGCGCAGCCCGGCCTCGACCCGCGGTTCGATGCCCAGCTTCGCGGCCAGCGGCGCCGCGGTCTGCACGGTGCGCCGGAGGGTGGTCACGTAGAGCGCGTCCAGCCGTTCACCGGCCAGCCGCTGCCCGACCCGCTCCGCGTGGTCGCGGCCGTCCGGAGCCAGGTCCGGGTCCGCCTGTCCCTCGATCATCGGGAAGGGCTCGCTCGCCCTGGCCGGCGCGGACTCGCCGTGGCGCACCAGGAAGATCTCGGTGGCGCCGGGCGGCGGGCTGAAACGGTGCTGCCGGTACTCGACCTCTTCTTCGGGAATAGTCACGTGCCGGAGGCTAGCCGGAGCTCAGGGCCGCCAGCTCTCCCGGTACTCCGGATGATCGGAATAGGGCAGGGCGAGCAGCCGCAGCGTGCGGCACCAGTTCGTGCCCGCCTCGTCCGCGGGCACATGGCAGGTGACGCACCAGTATTCGCTTCCGTGCGAAGGAAAACCGGGCACCCGGTCGGCGGTGGTGGTCCGGTGCTCCTGAAGAATTCCCTGGGTCGCCTCGGTTTCCCGGACCATGCGGTTGACCACGTCGAGCTCGTCGTCGTCGAGACTGTGCACGCGCTGCTCGATGGCCACCTTCGCCTCACCGTAGCTGAGCCGTTCGCCGATTCTGGCCTTCTGCACCGCCTGCATGATCATGGCTTGCCGTTGGTTGACGCGAGCGGTGAGGAACGCGACCAGATCGTCCATTCCCCGGATACTTCCCGCTCGGGCCGGTAAGGTCGAGCGGAATCGATTGCGACGCGGTCACGTCTTGGTCAGCGTCCGGGCTCATTTGTGGAACATTGTCTCTGTTCGGGTACAGTTCGTCGTTTTCTCCCTGTCCACCTGGCCGCCGATAGCCGGACGGGGTCGGCGGTGTACCGTCAGTGCCACCGGGAGCACCTCGGCATCGGCAGCCACGTTGGCGCCGTTCCCGGTTATCCCTGACTTCGGCCGCGTACCGGCCGAGACGGGAGTTCTGATGGTCTGCCGCCACCCTTTCTGACCCCCTGCCCGACTCAGTGACTCTTGTGCCAACTATGTCCACTGATCGAGGAGAGCAGGGATATGTCGACCGACCTCAAACCGGGCACCTCCGGGGTGGATGCGGAGAGCAAGGTGGACGCCACCTGCCCCGCGTGCTCGCACCCTCGGGAAGCACACGATTCGATCTCGCTCCGGTACTGCGCCGCGACGGTGGCCGGTGCGTTCGACCGCGGGTGCGTCTGCGCCGGCGTCGTCAAGAAACAGCCCGATAAGGAAGAAAAATGAGCGCTGAAGCCAAGTTCGTCTCACGCTACGACCAGCGAGTCGAGCTGGTGCGGGGAATTCTGAAGCAGGACACCAAACTCGACGCCAAGAACGCGGACGCGCTCGCGATCCGGTTGCTGCACGCGCTGGACGCGACCCCGGAAAAACTGCGCTGAGCCGGGTCAGCTCCGTTGGGGGTGCGGATAGTCCGGCGAACGGTGCTGGAAGGCAAGGATATCCGGGTTGCCGATCACGCCGGCCCTGATCTCAATGGCCCGCCGGATGGTCTGGTCGGCGTCCCACGCCTGCGGGCCGGAGAGCACGGTGCGCAGGTAGGGCAGCAGGGCTTCGCTGATCTCCCAGGTCGCGGAGTCCCAGAGGTGTGACGGGCTGTGGTCGACGCCGTAGTAGTGCACGTTGTTCCCGACGGTGAACGTCGGTTCGACGAACGTCGTCGGCCGCGCCCAGCTGAAGCCCATCCCCTCGTCACAGGAGACGTCGACGATGAGGCTGCCCGGCGCGAAGGCGGCCAGATCCTCGTCGATCAGGAAGGTCAGCGGCGCGTTGGGGTCCTGCAGCACGCAGTTGACCACGATGTCGTGCTCGGCGAGGAAACCGGCCAGCGGTATCCGCCCGCGCTCGGAGAATGCGTGGCTGCGGCGCGGATCGGCGTCGTTGTGGTCGAAATGCACTATGCGCGCGGAATGGATCGGCGAGCCCACCGCGGTCACCCCGCGGTTGGTGAGCACGTGCACGTCGTGGATCCCGTGCGCGTTGAGCGCGGTGACCGCGCCGCGAGCGGTCGCGCCGAACCCGATCACCACCGCGCGCCGGCGGCGTCCGTAGTCGCCGGTCGAACCGATGGACTCCAGCCCGTGCAGCACCGAGCAGTAACCGGCGAGCTCGTTGTTCTTGTGGAAGACGTGCAGGCTGAAGCCGCCGTCGGTGGTCCAGTGGTTCATCGCCTCGAAGGCGATCAGGGTGAGCTTCGCATCGACGGCCAGCTGCGTGATCTTGTTGTCCTGCACGCAATGCGGCCAGCCCCAGAGGATCTGCCCGTGGCGCAGCTCGGCAACATCCTCCGGCTGCGGCTTGGGATGCAGGATGATGTCGCATTCGGCGATGAGCCGCGCACGGGGCCACAAAGCGGCGACGTAGGGCGCCAACTGCTCGTCCGGTACCCCGAACCGTTCGCCGTAACCCTGCTCGAGGTGGATCCGGTGCCGCAGATCGGCGTCGACCCGCTCGAAATGGCGTGGATGAACCGGAAGACGATGTTCGTTTTCCTTGCGCGACCGTGACATGATTCCGAGATTGAGCTGATTCACGTGCGCTCCCTTGTCAGGGCATGTCTAGCACAACCTCTGCCGAACCAGGGCGCCGCGACCGTGCTGCTGCCGAATCACCCGTCGGCGACCTCCCGCACACCCCGGACCGCCAGCCGGTCGGCGCGCTCGTTCTCCGGATGCCCGGCATGCCCTTTCACCCAGTGCCAGCGCACCTCGTGCGGTTTCGCCGCCGCGTCGAGCCGCTGCCAGAGATCGGCGTTCTTCACCGGTTCCTTGGCGCTGGTCCGCCATCCGTTGGTCTTCCACCGCGGCAGCCACTTCGTTACGCCGTTGCGCACGTAGGTGCTGTCTGTGTACAGGTCCACCACAGACGGTCGCTTCAGGCTTTCCAGCGCCCGGATCGGTGCCGTCAGCTCCATCCGGTTGTTGGTCGTCGGCCCCGCGTCCCCGCCGTAGAGGTCCTTTTCATGCGGCCCGTACCGCAGCACCGCGCCCCAGCCACCCGGCCCCGGATTCCCACTGCACGCGCCGTCCGTGTAGATCTGCACCACCGGCCCGTCCTCGTTTTCCACCACCCGCGCAACCTACCTGCACATAGCGGCAGGCTCCGTGCCCGGTCACGGAGCCGGAAACTCGTCGGCGACGTCGGCCACGTCGTCGAGCGCCTGGTCGTCCGGTCGTCCGCCCGCGGGGGCGGTTTCGGCGATCACGACCAGCGAACCATCCCGTCGCGAGTCGTAGTGGTAACCGGTGAAATGGATGCCGGTGAGATCCAGCGCCGCGGTACCGAGCGGGGAGATGTTTCCGGTTCCGTGCGTGTCGGCGAGTTCTTTCAGACGCGTGGCCTCGCCGACCGACCGCATTCGTACCCAGGCGATGGACACCGCGATGGTATTGCCATGCCCATCGCCGATGGCCAGCAGCGTCCGGTCCAGTTTGCGGCACGGTGTCCGTACAAAGAACTGCTGGACCTCCCCGAATGAGCGGCTCGAGCACAGCAATTCCTGCTTGGCCGTCTTCTTGATGATCTTGAGTCCCATGCGCTGCCACGCGGTGTCACGTTGTCCCTTGCGCGCCGCGTCCTTACCGGATGTTTTCCCTTTGGCGATGCCGGATCCGGTTCCCGATTCGATCGACACCGTGCCAGTGCCGGTGCCACTGAATGCGACCACTCCACCGGTAATGACCGCGGCTACCCCTGTGCCGCTCTTGATCCACCGGCCTGTTTTCGGATCGCGTGGTTGATTCACCATGATCAGACATCCCGTCCCTCCCAAGTCCGGAGCGCTGATCTTTCCCGCTAGGGCCGCCGAGTGCGACCTCGTCGTGTGGTAATCGCCCGAATGTCGCACCGGGGCGGTCTGCCATTCCCCCTGACGAATGGCAGACCGCCCCGGCTTATTCCGTGTTAGTCGGCGAGTGCGAACTCCGGTTCCTGTACCGGGGCTTCGGCGCGCCGGCGGCGGACGATTCCGGAGAGGGCGACCAACAGGCCGAGCACGGCGATGCCGGTGACCACGCTCAGCGCCGGGGTGAGCCCGGTGAGCAGCGCGGCGGAGGACGCCTCGGCGCCACCGTTCGCGGTGAGCACCGCGGTCACCACCGCGAGCCCGATCGCACCGCCGATCTGCAGCGAGGTGTTCAGCAGGCCGCCGGCGAGCCCCTGCTCGTCGTCGCTGATCCCCGCGGTCGCCTGGATGTTCAGCGAGGAGAACGCCAGCGTGAAGCCGATACCGAGCAGGATCATGCTTGGCAGCACCGAGCTCGCGTAGCCGGAGTGCTCATCGATGCGGAGGAACAGCGCGTACCCGATGACGTGCGCGATGACACCGGCGAAGATGGTGCGCGGAGTGCCGACCCGATCGATCAGCGGCTCGATCTTCGGGGAGCCGAAGGCCACGATCACGGCCGCCGGCAGGAAACCGAGCGCGGTCTCCAGCGCGGACCAGCCCAGCACCGACTGCAGGTAGAGCATCACCACGAACTGGAAACCGATGTAGGCGCCGAAGAACAACGCCCCGCCGATGTTGGCCCTGGCCAGTGGTCCCGAACGCAGGATGCCCAGCCGGAGCAGCGGGTGGCTGCTGCGCTTTTCGATAAACACGAAGGTGACGAGCAGGGCGGCCGCGACGGCGAAGGAGATCAACGTGCGCGGTGCGGCCCAGCCGACCTCGGGGGCCTCGACCACGGCGAACACCAGCAGCAGCGAGCCGGCGGCGCCGGTGATCGCGCCGGGGATGTCGTAGCCGGCACCGGTGTTCTCCGGGCGGTAGGTCGGGATCAGCTTGATCGCGGACACCAGCGCGGCCAGCGCGATGGGCACCGGCAGCAGGAACGTCCACCGCCAGCCGACCTCGGTCAGCAGCCCGGAGAAGACAAGACCGGCCGAGTATCCGCTGGCGCCGAAGACGGCGAAGATGCTGATCGCGCGGTTGCGCGCGGGGCCTTCGTGGAACGTGGTCGTGATGATGGACAGTGCCGCCGGTGCGGTGAACGCCGCGGCGAGTCCCTTGATGAAGCGGCTGGCGATCAGCAGCGCGCCGTTGTCGACCAGGCCGCCGAGCAGCGAGGCGACCGCGAACACGGCGACCGCGACGAGGAAGACGCGGCGCCTGCCGAGCAGGTCGGCGGTGCGCCCGCCGAGCAGGAGCAGCCCGCCGTAGCCGAGCACGTAGCCGCTGACAACCCATTGCAGCGCGCTGGTCGAGAGGCCGAGATCGGCCCTGATGGACGGGAGCGCGACGCCGACCATGGAGACATCGAGTGCGTCCAAGCCGACGACAGTGGACACGGTGAGCAGGACGCCCCACAGGCGTGCGTCCCACCGGGTCGAGGACGTGGACAGTTGCGCGGAAGAGCTCATGATCGGGACAGTACATGCACGCGCATCTAATGCCAACACATTAAATCCGTTTGCATCAAATTCACCTGCATGCTATCTTGCCGATGTGAGCGATGTCGCTGAACGAGTCCTGGTAGGGCGCTGGCGCGGGCTGCAAGCGCGGCACGCGGTGGTGTTCAGCGCCTTGGAGTGCAGGCTGCAGGAGCAGCACGGCATCGGGGTCAACGAGTTCGAAGCGCTCGAGCAGCTCGCCACCTGTGCGCACAAGTGCCGGGCCGCCGACCTGACCCAGGCCGTGCACCTCAGTCAGAGTGCCACGTCGCGCCTCGTCGCCAGGCTGGAGCGCGAGGGTCTGGTCGAGCGCGCGATGTGCGAGATGGACCGGCGCGGCATCTTCGTCACGCTGACCGACGCCGGCAAGCAGCGCTACGAGCAGGCCAAGCCGACGCACCGCGCCGTGCTCGAAGCCACCCTCCGCGAAGAGGACTGATCTCCGAGGCGGGGTCCGCCATGCGAATCGCGCTTGCCGCTGCCCTGCTGGGAAGCCTGTTTATTCGTTTATTTCCACGGATTCACGCTCACCGTGCAGACCACCGTCGACTTCCTTGATGACGGCGGCGATCGGGTCGCCAGCGCGCCTCAGGCCGGTTTTGTGTTGAACCCCTTGAAGTTCGGGCTCGAAGCCACCGAAGCCACCGAAGCCACCGGAACCGCCTGACCAGCTGGGAGGAGCGCTCCTCGCTCAGGTAAGGCTAACCTGCGAACTTGTGGTTCATCAGCTCGCCGGCGTGGCCGGTTCCACCGCGTTCGACGCGACGCAGGCGGCGTATTACGCGACGATCGCCCAGTCCGACAAGAGCGGTGACGGCACCGTCCGGCACCGGCTCCGGCCGGAGGTCGGCGACGGCACGATCGAGGTGACGTCGTTGCGGAACGGGTTCCACATCGTCCGCTACGACGTCGCGTTCGCCGGAGGGCACCAGGTCGGGTACACCTTCCCGGGTGACCATTTCGAGCTGGAGCACTGCGTCGACGGGCGCATGCACATCAGCGAGGCCGGCAGCACCGGCGGCTTGCACGCCGGCTCGGTGGCGTTGAGCCCCCGATGCGCGACCGACGGCGTCGTCGCGCACGGCGACGGCGAGCGGTACCGGGCGGTGTCGATCACCGGGACCTGGACCGGACTGGAGTCCTACCTCACCGGTGTCGGTGCGGGCGCTCTCCCGGCCACCGGACCGGAGAACGTGGCACGCGAGCGGTATCTGGGCCGGTCCGCCGCGCTGCGCCCGGTGGCCGGTCCGCTGGCGGAGATTTTCATGCACCGGCATTCGTCCCCGGGGCGACTGCTGTTCCTGGAATCGCGGCTCGCCGCGGCGCTGGCCGCGCTGATCGACGGGCTCGCGGTCACCGCGCCGCCCGCGGACATCCGGGAGCTGGAAGACCACGAGGTGGCCGCATTGCACCGGGTGCCTGAACTGCTCTGGCGGGACCGCCACGCACCACCGTCGCTGGCCGAGCTGGCCCGCGCGTCGTCGATGTCGGTCCGGCGCCTCACCACCGGATTCCGCGCGCTGTACGGGACTTCTGTGCTGGAGCACCACCGACGGCGCTGCCTCGACCGCGCTGCGGCCCTGCTCGTCGAGACCGACTGGCCGGTAGCCCGGATAGGGCACGAGGTCGGCTACGCCTCGCCCAGCAATTTCGGTTACGCCTTCCGCCGCGACCGGGGCACCACCCCCGCGCGGTTCAGGCGGGCCCACTCCTGACCCCGACGGGGTAAGCGTCGCGCTCCACATCTTCGGGTCCGTCGCTCCACACCGCCGCACGGCCCCGGTGCCGACGATGTGGTGACCGGCGGTCGCACCGGCCGTAGGGACATCCTCGGATGGAGGCCGATGAACGTCAGCGTCAACTTCGGGCCCGCTCGGACCGGAACCGGGCGGCTCATGATCGTCCTCGCCGGGCTCTCCGCGGTTTCGCCGTTCGCCACCGACATGTACGCGCCCGGCTTCCCGCAGATCGTCACCTCGTTCGGCACCTCGAAAACGGCCGTCCAGTTCTCCCTGACGGCCTGCCTCCTCGGCCTCGCCATCGGTCAGCTCGCGCTCGGCCCGGTCAGCGACGCGATGGGGCGGCGGCGTCTGCTCCTGGCCGGTTCCGGCATGTTCACCGTGTTCTCCTCGGTCTGCGCGCTCGCCCCGTCCGTCGCCGTGTTCGACGTCGGCCGGCTGCTGCAGGGGATCGCCGGCGGCGCGGGGCTCGTGATCGGGCGGGCGGTGATCAGCGACCGGTTCACCGGCACCCACGCGGCTCGCCGGTTCGCGACGCTGAGCGTGATCGCGATGACCGCGCCGGTTCTGGCGCCGGTCGTCGGAGGGCTCATCCTCGGCGTCGGCTCGTGGCGGCTGGTGTTCGCGGCGCTGGCCGCGACCGGGCTGCTGTTGACGATCGCGGTCTGGGCATGGGTGCCCGAATCGCTGCCCGCCGAGCGGCGCCGGACCGGCGGCCTGCGGGCCGCGTTCACCACGATGGGCGGCCTGCTCCGGCGCCGCGAACTGGTCGGCTACCTCCTCGTCATGGGTTGCGCGCTGGCCGCCCTGTTCGCCTACATCAGCGGCTCGCCCTTCGTCTTCCAGAACGTCTACGGCTTGTCGCCCACCGGATACAGCCTCGTCTTCGCCACGAACGCCGTCGGCACGGTGGTGACCGGCGTGCTGTTCGGACGGCTGGCCGGGCGGGTAGGCCTCAGCGCACTGCTCGTCGTCGGCGTCGTCATCACCGCGGCCGCCACGATCACCCTGGTGACCCTGCTCGCCATCGGTGTCAGCACGCTCCCGGCCACCTGGGCCTGCCTGTTCGGCCTGACCTCCGGGTTCGGCATCGTGCTGCCCGCGTCGACCACCATCGTGCTCGCCGTCGGTCGCGATTCCCCCGGCGCCGCTTCCGGCCTGCTCGGCGGCGCCCAGTTCGTGCTCGGCGCCGCGGCCGCACCGCTACCCGGAATTCTGGGCAGCACCACCGCAATGTCGATGTCCGTCGTGGTGCTGGGCTTCGTCCTCTTCTCGGCGGTAGCGCTGTGCACCCTCGCTCGGCCGTGGCATGGGCCGCGTTCGTGACTGGCGGCTGAATTCTCGGTACCGTGGTCGTGCTGCAAGGAGCCCGGGATCGGACCTGAGCCACCGCTGACTTTCTTCTGAGGCATGGAGCGTTGGACAGCGCCTGCGCCACCGCCTCGTCCGCTGATCTTCCTCGTTGCTCGCCGACCTGCCCGCCGTGGCGTCGGCTGAAGGGGCATACCCATGACCATTTACGCTCAGCACGCCAATCGCGGAAAAGTGCAGATCCTGGCCACCTACCACGGGCCGGCCGGTGTCCTGTCGTCCACTGTCACCAGCGTTGACGACCCGGCGCTCGCGGCGCCGATCGTCGACGCGCTGAACCGGATCTCCGCCTGCGCCACGGTGCCGGTCAGCGTGTGGGACGAGCGAGGCGGGCACTTCCGCAGCTATCCCGTGGAGCACCTGACCACCTTGACTGATCGAGATGCCCGGCCTGGCCTTGTCGAGGGGACGCACAGCCTTTGGTACGAGCAGGCCATGGTGCTTCTGCATCGTGCACTGGCCGACCTGGACACCGCGGCGGCCGCTGCGCCGGCGCCCGTCAGGACCGCGATCAGCGCGGAGTTGGAAGCGGAAGCTCGCGGACTGCGAGATGAGCTGGCCGAGTACACCGAGGGAGTTGAGCCGCCGGAACCGGAGAAGCGCCGTTTCTGGGATTTCCAGTCTCCGCTCGTGGTCGTTGACGAGTCGGTGTCCGGGCTTGATCAACGGGATCGCGACAGCCTGAACGGCCTGGAGCAGGGGCTGCGCCGGGCCCATTTCGAGCGGGCCGTCGCCGACCTGCGCCTGCTGCTTGACGCCTACCTGCGGTGTGCCAACGGTGAGGCGCAATTGCTCATCGACGGTTTCGAGATCAGTGACGATCCCTACGACGAAGATGCGGACCGGTACTTCCTCAACGTCCAGGCGCCGATGCCGGACGGCGAGTGGGGGCGGACCGACTGGAACGTCGGGATCTGCCGATGGGTTCCGGACGGTCCGCAAACCGAGGACGGCGACAGGGACGAGCCGGTACTCGACTGTGTTCGGTCCGAGCCACCGGCCCTCTCGGAGATCGTCGGACTGTTGAACCGCAGTGACGGGCGATCCGACGTGCTGGCCGCCTGGGCGGAAACCGCTGTCGGAGAAGCGCTTGCCGGCACAGCCTTCGTCGTGACGAAACGATACGAAGGCTGATCCGCTAGGGCTTACCAGCCGCGTTCGCGCCATTCCGGGATCTTCGGCCACTCCGCGCTGAAGGTGCGGCGGTGAACGCGCTGCGGACGCTTCTGGAGCGACACAATCACATCGGTCAGGAGGTGGACGGGTACGCCGGTGAGCAGGGCGAACCGCTTGGAAGAACCCTGCAGTGTGAACCCCAGACGAGGTTTATGACCTTGATGCTCACCGGCTACGACCGGTCTTAGCTGCTCTACGGCGAAACGGCCAGCAGCCCCGGCCGGGAACGTTCGCGCCACTCCGCGAGGTCCCCCGCTGCTCACCCAGCATCGCGTCAGAGTGAACAAACCAGCCACATGTAGCTCATTGAGCTACGTGTGGCTACGCTGGTGTTGTGAAGGTGATTACTCAGCGGGAGTTCCGCAACAACTCTGCTGCCGTCATGGACGCCGTCGAAGCGGGCGAGACCTACTACGTCACCCGCAACGGCGTTGAGGTGGCTGAGTTGCGGCCGATACCGCGTAGGCGTCGCCTTACTGCTGAGGAGTTGGTGGAGCGGCATCGAAGGTTGCCCACGGTTGAGGCTGCTCAGATGCGCCGGGAGGCCGATGAGGTCTTCGGCACCGACGATCGTGTGGATTCTGGCGACGCGTGGGAGCGGTCTCGTGACTGAACGTCACAAGGTGGGCGTGCTCGACACCTGCACTTACATCGACCTTGGCCTGCTCGATCCTGCTGCACTACCCAAGATTCCAGAACTCACCGCTGTCACCATGGCTGAGCTGCATCAGGGCGTGGCGATGGCAAAGGACGCCGCCGTCCGTGCGGCGCGCACCGAGAAACTCGGTGCTGCCATCGTCGACTTCGCGCCGCTGCCGTTCGACGGTGAGGCGGCCGCCCGCTACGGGACATTGGTGGCGCTGGTTCTCTCGGCAAAGCGAGACCCTCGGCCTCGCCGGATGGATCTGATGATCGCCGCCATCGCGTCCTCGCGAGAGCTGCCGCTCTACACCCGTAACGCAGACGACTTCAAAGGCTTGGGCAACATGGTCGAAGTCGTCGCTGTCTGAACAGCGTCGATCTGACCCGCCGACCTGGCTCCGTCGGTCGTAGCCGAGTAAAACTCGTTCGGGTCGCCCGGCCTCGCTTGGTCTTCAGACTGGGGCAATCGTTCGGCGAATCTGGCCTGGGCTTCGATGACGCGTTCGGCTGTGCCCTGACCGAGTTCCCGGTCGACGGGTTCGCTGATCGCATGCCTGGCGGTGATCTGCCTTCCTGCGAAACTGAACGTGACGCTGGTGGCTGCCGGCCAGCTCACCAGCCGCGTTCGCGCCATTCCGGGATCTTCGGGCGCTCCGCGCCGAGGGTGGAGTCGTCGCCGTGGCCAGGGTAGAACCAGGTGTCGTCCGGCAGTTCGCCGAATACCCGCGACTCCAGGTCGTCCATCAGGCTGCTGAAGTCCTCGGGTTTCGTCGTTCGCCCGGGACCGCCTGGGAAGAGGGAGTCGCCGGTGAAGAGGTGGGGGTGACCGGCCGGGTCGCGGTAGAGCAGGGCGATCGAGCCGGGGGTGTGGCCGCGGAGGTGGATGACCTCGAGGGTGCAGTCGCCGACGGTGAGGGTGTCACCGTGCTCCACGAGGAAGTCCGGCGGGACCGGCAGCGGCTCGGCGTCCTCGGGGTGGGCGGCGGTGTTCGAGCCGTTCGCGCCGGCCACCGCGCCGAGTGCCTGCCAGTGGTCGCCGTGCTGGTGCGTGGTGACCACGGTGCGCAGCGCGGGGCGGTCCGGGCCGTGCCCGATGAGGTCCGAGATCCGTTCCGGGTCGGCCGCGGCGTCGATCAGCAGCGCCTCGTTCTGCGCGCGGCACACCAGCAGGTACGCGTTGTTGTCCATCGGGCCGACCGAGATCTTGGTGATGGTCAGCGCGTCCAGGGTGCGCCGTGCCGCGTCCCCGCCCGGCTCGACGTGACCGGTGTACTCATCTACGACGTTCACCCGTCTCACCGTAGCGGCATCGGCCGTACCGCCGCGCGCGACTCTTCCGGTGTCCGTCCCGGGCGCCGCGAGGGCCGCTATATCCTGGTCGGGACGCTGCTCGACCCGAGCGTCAGCGGAGGGGGAGCGGCCACCGGCCGCGCTCACCGCGCCGGTGCTCGCCGGCCGCCTGACCAGGCCGGACAACCGCAGAATCCGCCGGCTCCCGTTTCTGTCGGTGGTGCGACTTAGCATGGAAGCGGCCTGCCATCTAGGCCGTCGTATTTCCAGTGAAGGGACCTACGCGTGGCTGATCGCCTCGTTGTTCGCGGCGCGCGCGAGCACAATCTCCGCGGTGTCGACATCGACCTGCCGCGGGACAGCCTGATCGTGTTCACCGGGCTGTCCGGCTCCGGCAAGTCGAGCCTCGCCTTCGACACCATCTTCGCTGAGGGCCAGCGGCGTTACGTGGAGTCGCTGTCCGCCTACGCCCGGCAGTTCCTCGGTCAGATGGACAAACCGGACGTGGACTTCATCGAGGGCCTGTCGCCCGCGGTCTCCATCGACCAGAAGTCCACCTCGCGGAACCCGCGTTCCACCGTGGGCACCATCACCGAGGTCTACGACTACCTCCGCCTGCTCTACGCCAGGGCCGGCAAGGCGCACTGCCCGCAGTGCGGCGAGGCGATCAGCAAGCAGACCCCGCAGCAGATCGTGGACCAGGTGCTCGACATGGACGAGGGCCTCCGGTTCCAGGTGCTCGCACCGGTGATCCGCGGCCGCAAGGGCGAGTACCTCGACCTGTTCGCCAACCTGCAGCAGCAGGGTTACTCCCGGGCCAGGGTGGACGGCGCGGTCTACCCGCTGACCGACCCGCCGAAGCTCAAGAAGCAGGAGAAGCACCACATCGGCGTGGTGATCGACAGGCTCTCCGTGAAGAGCAGTTCGAAGCAGCGGCTCACCGACTCGGTGGAGACCGCGCTCAGGCTGGCCGACGGCCTGATCGAGCTGGAGTTCGTGGACCTGCCGGAGAACGACCCGCACCGCATCCGCGGCTTCTCCGAGAACCTGGCCTGCCCGAACGGCCACCCGCTGGCCATCGAGGACCTCGAACCGCGTTCCTTCTCCTTCAACTCGCCCTACGGCGCCTGCCCCGAGTGCACCGGGATCGGCGTGCGCAAGGAGGTCGACCCGGAGCTGGTGGTGCCGGACGACGAGCTGTCCCTGCGGGACGGCGCGATCGCGCCTTGGGCCGGCGGACAGAGCGCGGACTACTTCCAGCGGCTGCTCGAGTCGCTGTCCGAGACCATCGGCTTCCGGATGGACACCCCGTGGCGGCGGCTGACGGCCAAGGTGCAGAAGGCGGTGCTGCACGGCGTCGACGAGCAGGTGCACGTCCGCTACCGCAACCGGTACGGCCGCCAGCGCTCCTACTACGCGAACTTCGAGGGCGTGATCCCGTTCCTGGAGCGGCGCCAGGAGCAGACCGAGTCCGAGTACATGCGGGAGCGGTACGAGGGCTACATGCGCGAGGTGCCCTGCCCCGCCTGCCAGGGCACCCGGCTCAAGCCGGAGATCCTGGCGGTCACCCTCGAGCACGAGACCCGCGGCGAGCGATCCATCGCCGAGGTGTGCGCGCTGTCCATCGCGGAGGCGTCCGAGTTCCTCGACGAGCTGAAGCTCGGCCAGCGCGAGGCGATGATCGCCGGCGCGGTGCTCAAGGAGATCCAGGCCAGGCTGCGCTTCCTGCTCGACGTCGGGCTGACCTACCTGTCGCTGGACCGGGCCTCCGGCACGCTCTCCGGCGGCGAGGCGCAGCGCATCCGGCTGGCCACGCAGATCGGCTCCGGCCTGGTCGGCGTGCTCTACGTGCTGGACGAGCCGTCCATCGGCCTGCACCAGCGGGACAACCACCGGCTGATCGAGACGCTGACCAGGCTGCGCGACCTCGGCAACACGCTGATCGTGGTGGAGCACGACGAGGACACCATCCGGTCCAGCGACTGGGTGGTGGACATCGGCCCCGGCGCCGGCGAGCACGGTGGCCACATCGTGCACAGCGGCCCGTTCAAGAAACTCTTGCGCAGCAAGGAGTCGCTGACCGGTCAGTACCTTTCCGGGCGCAGGACCATCGAGCTGCCGTCGATCCGCCGGCCGCCGGACAAGAAGCGCCAGCTCACCGTGGTGGGTGCCCGCGAGCACAACCTGCGCGGGATCGACGTGTCCTTCCCGCTCGGCTGCCTGGTCTCGATCACCGGGGTCTCCGGCTCCGGTAAGTCCACTTTGGTCAACGACATCCTGGCCACCGTGCTGGCGAACAAGCTCAACGGGGCCCGGCAGGTGCCCGGCAGGCACACCAGGGTCAAGGGCCTCGACCAGGTGGACAAGCTGGTCCGGGTGGACCAGTCGCCGATCGGCCGCACCCCGCGTTCCAACCCGGCGACCTACACCGGGGTGTGGGACCACGTCCGCAAGCTGTTCGCCTCCACCACCGAGGCCAAGGTCCGCGGTTACCAGCAGGGCCGGTTCTCCTTCAACGTCAAGGGCGGCCGTTGCGAGGCCTGCGCCGGCGACGGCACGATCAAGATCGAGATGAACTTCCTGCCGGACGTGTACGTGCCGTGCGAGGTCTGCAAGGGCGCGCGCTACAACCGCGAGACGCTGGAAGTGCACTACAAGGGCAAGACCGTGTCCGAGGTGCTGGACATGCCGATCGAAGAGGCCGCGGACTTCTTCGAACCGATCAAGGCGATCCACCGGCACCTGCAGACCCTGGTGGACGTCGGGCTCGGCTACGTGCGGCTCGGCCAGCCCGCGCCGACCCTGTCCGGCGGTGAGGCGCAGCGGGTGAAGCTGGCCAGCGAGCTGCAGAAGCGGTCCACCGGCAAAACCGTGTACGTGCTCGACGAGCCGACCACCGGCTTGCACTTCGAGGACATCCGCAAGCTGCTCGGCGTGATCAACGGCTTGGTGGACAAGGGAAACACCGTGATCGTCATCGAGCACAACCTGGACGTGATCAAGACTTCGGACTGGATCGTGGACATGGGGCCGGAAGGCGGCTCCGGCGGCGGCATGGTGGTCGCCGAGGGCTCGCCGGAGCAGGTGGCGGATCAGGACGAGAGCTACACCGGTCAGTTCCTCAAGCAGGTGCTGGCCTGAAAAAGCAGGGGAACCCCTGAACCGTCCCGCGAAAGCGGACGTGTGCTTGGTGTTGACCGGTCACCGCGGCAGGTGCGGGGCCGAACACCAGGAGGTTCCCGATGACCAGGACCCGGATCGCACTCGTTTCCGCGACGGCCGCCGCCTTGGCGCTGCTGACCGCCTGCGACGGCTACGGCTCGTCCAGCGGTGACGCTCCCGCGTCGCCGACCGCCGACGGCGGGCAGGGCGCGGCCACGACCGGTGGCAGTCTCGCGGTCGCCGAGGTGGGCGGCCTCGGCGAGGTCGTCACCGCGTCGGACGGCCGCACGCTGTACCGCTTCGACAAGGACACCGCGAATCCCCCGGTGTCCCACTGCCACGGTGACTGCGCGGCGCAGTGGCCGCCGCTGCTGGCCGGAGAGAGCATGCCGCCGGCGGCCGGGATCGACCCTGCCCTGCTCGGCACCGCCACCCGCGAGGACGGCGCCGAGCAGGTCACCCTGAACGGCTGGCCGTTGTACCGGTATGCCAAGGACAGCGCGGCCGGGGATGTGAAGGGCCACGGTGTCGGCGGCACCTGGTTCGCCGCCACCCCCGAAGGCAAGAAGGCCGCTTCGGTGCTACCCAAGCCGAGCCCAGGGGACGGCGGCGGCTACGGCTACTGACGGCTCACACGCGGAGCGGGCGGTGGCGGATGAACGCGGCGGTGATTGCGGCGGAAAGACCCTTTTCGGGCCCGGATCTTGCAGTACTGTCTTCGCCTACCGCGGAATTCGCGGCATCCGGGGCAGCGGGTGAACTGGGTGAATTGGGTGAGAGGACAGGGGTGTCGATCGCAGGCAGGCGGAGGCGGCGGGCGCCGGGTGAGGAACTGATCCGCGAGCTCTACCGGGAACACGGCCGCAGCCTGCTGGCCTACGCCACCCGCCTCACCGGCGACCGGGCCGCCGCCGAGGACGTCGTGCAGGAAACCCTGCTTCGCGCCTGGAAGCACGCCGACGCGCTGGAGAGCGGCAAGGGCTCGGTGCGCGGCTGGCTGCTCACCGTGGCCCGCAACATCATCACCGACCGGGTGCGGGCCAGGGCGGCGCGGCCGCCGGAGGTCGGCGAACAGGTCGGACCGGCGGACAGCGCGGTCCGGGACCACGCCCAGGAGGTCGTCGACTCGATGGCGGTGCTCGGCGCGATGGACCGGCTCTCCGGTGAGCACCGCGAGGTGCTGGTGGAGATCTACTACCGGGGCCGCACGGTCGCCGAAGCGGCGCAAAGGCTGGGTGTCGCCCCGGGTACCGTGAAATCCCGGTCCTACTACGCGTTGCGCGCGCTGCGCGCGGCGATGTCCGGCGGCGGAACGGAGGTGACCCGATGAGCGCGGTGGAACACGACCACGCCCAGCTGGGTGCCTACGTGCTCGGGGTGCTCGAGCCGGACGAGGCGGCCCGGTTCGAGGTCCATCTCGCGTCCTGCCCGCGGTGCCGCCGGGAGGTCGCCGAACTGGCCGAGCTCCGCACCGGACTGGACGAGGTGCCGCCGGAGGCGTTCCTGGACGGGCCGCCGGAGGACGGCGACCTGCTGCTGCAGCGCACCTTGCGGGCCGCGCGGGAGCCGGCGGCCGCGCCGTCTCGCCGACCTTGGGCGCTGGTCGCCGGTGCGGCCGCGGTGCTGGTGGCCGCCGCACTCGGGGCCGGGGTGCTGATCGGCAGGGGCACGGTGGACACCAACGTGGCCGGCCCACCGCCCGCGACCTCGACCCCGCCGGGGGCGCGTGCGCTCACCGCCGCCGACCCGGCCACCGGGGCCAGGATGGTGGCCACGGTGACCCCGGCGGCCGGCTGGGTGCGGGTCCACGTCGCGGTCGAAGGCGTCCGCGAAGGCGAACGGTGCCGGCTGGTCGTGCGGTCGAAGCAGGGGGAGCAGGTGGTCGCCGGCAGCTGGGTGGTGTCGGCGAAGGCGGAGAAGGAAGGCACCGGACTGGACGGCTCGGCGCTGATCCCGCCGGACCAGGTCGCCTCGGTGGACGTGGTCACCACGGACGGCCGGAAGATCGTGTCCGCCTCGGCGTGACGGGCATACTGGCCGGATGAGCCAGCACCGGTACCGGTTCCGCACCGACTGGCAGCTGCGGGCGCCGGTCAGCGCGGTGTTCGCGGCCGCGGTGGACCTGGCGAACTACCCCGCCTGGTGGCCGGACGTGCGGGCGGTGCGCAAGGTGGACGAGGACACCGCCGAACTGCTCTGCCGGTCGACCCTGCCCTACAGCCTGGTGTTGCGGATGCATCGGGCGGAACAGGACGAGCCGTCCGGGCGGCTCCGGGTGACCCTCAGCGGCGACCTGGAGGGAGTGCTGGCCGGGCACGTCTCCGCGCGGGACGGCGGCACTCGGCTGCTGATCACCCAGGAGGTGGTCGCGCGGAAGAAGCTGCTCCGGCGGCTGGGCCCGGTGGCCCGTCCGCTGTTCGAGGTGAACCACACGCTGATGATGCGGCGCGGCCAACGCCAGCTCCAGGCCTACCTGAACGGCAAATAGCCGGCTTTTTGCCCTTTGACGTGAGGGCGAAAAGCCGGCTATTTGCCTGGGGGTTAGGCGGGGGTGAGGGTTTTTTCGGGGGTGGGATCGGGTTCGGGGTGGCCGTCGTCCACGAGGGTGGCCTCGTTGAACGGGTCCTCGCCGGAGAACACCCGTTTGGCCTGCTCGGGGTCGAACTCCTTGGTCCAGTTGCCGATCAGCACGGTGGCCACCGCGTTGCCGGCGAAGTTGGTCAGGGCACGGGCCTCGGACATGAACCGGTCGATGCCGAGGATGAAACCGACGCCGTCGACCAGCTCGGGCCGGTGCGACTGCAGGCCGGCGGCGAGGGTGGCGATGCCGGCGCCGCTCACCCCGGCGGCACCCTTGGACGCGATGATCATGAACAGCAGCAGGGTGATCTGCTCGCTCACCGGCAGCGGGCTGCCCTGCGCGGTGGCCACGAACAGGGTGGCCATGGTCAGGTAGATCGCGGTGCCGTCCAGGTTGAACGAGTAGCCGGTGGGCACCGTGATGCCGACCACCGGCTTGCTCACCCCGAGGTGCTCCATCTTCGCGATCAGCCGCGGCAGCGCCGACTCCGACGAAGAGGTGGACACGATGAGCAGGAACTCGCGGGCCAGGTACCGCAGCAGGGACAGGATGTTGACCCTGGCGCCGAGCCAGAGCACCGCGGCGAGCACGACGAACACGAAGACAAGGCAGGTCGCGTAGAAGCCGAGCATGATCACGGCGAGGCTCTTGAGCGCGTCCCAGCCGGTCTCGCCGACGACGGCGGCGATGGCACCGAACGCGCCGACCGGCGCGGCCCACATGATCATCGCCAGGATGCGGAACACCAGCCGCTGGATGTGCTCGACCCCGCGCAGGATCGGGGCACCCTTGGGACCGAGCTTCTGCAGGGCGAACCCGGCGAGCAGGGCGACCAGCAGGGTCTGCAGCACCGAGCCTTCGGTGAAGGCGGAGACCATGCTTTCCGGGATGATGCCGAGCAGGAAGTCGGTGGTGCCCTCGGCGCCTTCGGCTTGCTTCTGGACCTTGGCCGCGTCGCTGGGGTCGAGGTGCAGGCCGGCGCCGGGGTGCAGCAGGTTGCCCACCACGAGGCCGATGGCCAGCGCGAAGGTGGACATGAGCAGGAAGTAGCCGATGGCGAGGAGGCCGACCTTGCCGACCTTCGCCGCCTTCGCCACCGACCCGATGCCGAGCACGATGGTGCAGAAGATGATCGGGGAGATCATCATCTTGATCAGGTTCACGAACCCGGTGCCCAGCGGTTTGAGTTCCTTGCCGAGGTCGGGGGCCACGAAGCCGACGATGACGCCGAGCACCACCGCGGCGACGACGGCGATGTACAGGTAGTGCATCCGATCCCGGCGGCGGGGCGGTGCCGCCGGGTCGGTGCTAGTCGGTGAGGGCACCGTTGCCTCCAGCTGGAACAGCCACGCCCTCGTCGGCGTGGGTCGCAGGTCACTATCCGCAACGCTATGAGCCCGGTCACGCTTCTGTTCATTGAGTTAACAGCGGGTTGCCCGACCGGGGCGGCCGAGCCGTGTGCTGGTATGTGCGGGTGCGCACCTTGGAACGACGGCCGTGGAGCGTGGCCAGGCAGCTGCTCGTGCTCCAGGTGCTGGTGCTCGCCGTGCTGGTGGCCAGCGGACTGGTGCTCGCCTACCTGGACGCGCAGGACGCCGCGGAGAGCAGGGCGACCGACGAGGTGGTCGCGGTGGCCACCACGGTCGCCGGCTCACCGGCGCTGCCGGCCGCGCTCACCGGCGACGCGCCGAGCCGGCAGCTGCAGCCGTTCGCCGAGCGGATCAGGGTGGCCAACGGCGTCGACTTCATCACCATCATGAGCCCGGACGGGATCCGCTACACCCACCCGAACCCGGCGCTGATCGGCCAGCGGTTCCTCGGCAACACCGCGGATGCCTTGCGCGGCAAGGTATTCACCGAAACCTATACCGGCACCCTCGGCGCGTCGGTGCGCGCGGTGGTGCCCGTCTTCGGCCCCGAAGGCGACCACGGCGCGGTGATCGCGCTGGTCAGCGTCGGCATCACGGTGCAGGCAATCTCCACCGAGCTGCGGGAACGGCTGTGGACGCTGTTCATCGTCGCGGGTGCGGTGCTGGCCGCCGGGATCGGCGGCAGCGTGCTGGTCAGCGCCAGGCTCCGGCGGCAGACGAGGGGAGTGGCGCCGGCCCAGCTCAGCCGCATGTTCGAGTACTACGAGGCGATCCTGCACGCGGTGCGGGAGGGCCTGGTGCTGGTGGATGCGAACGGAAAGGTCGCCCTGTGCAACGACGGCGCCCGCGAGCTGCTCGGCCTCGGCGGCGAGCTGGGCGGCAAGCCGGTCGCTGAGCTGGACCTGGCGCCCGAGCTGGCGGCCACGTTCACCGCGGCCGAGCCGCACACCGACGAGATCCACGTGACCGACTCCCGGGTCCTGCTGGTGAACACCGTGCCGGTGCGCTCGCGGGACCGGGCGATGGGCACCGTGGTGACCCTGCGGGACCACACCGACCTGCAGACGCTCACCGGTGAGCTGGACACCGTGCGCGGGTTCACCGAGTCGCTGCGCTCCCAGGCGCACGAGGCGTCCAACCGGCTGCACACCGTGGTCTCGCTGGTGGAGATCGGCAAGCCGGAGCAGGCGGTCGAGTTCGCCACCGCGGAGCTGGCGATCGCGCAGCGGCTCACCGACCGGGTGCTGGACGCGGTGACCGAGCCGGTGCTGGCCGCGCTGCTGCTGGGCAAGGCAGCGGAGGCCAGCGAGCGCGGGGTCGAGCTGGAGCTCACCCCGGACACCGCGATCGACGACAGCGAGACCGCGATCCCCGCGCGCGACCTGGTCACCGTGCTCGGCAACCTGATCGACAACGCGATCGACGCGGCGGTCGAAGGAGCGGCGGAGCATCATGTTGGACACAGCCGGCCGAAGGTGGTGGTCACAGCGAAGACCGAGGGCGACGAACTGCTGCTGCGCGTGGCCGACACCGGGCGCGGGATCAGCGAAGCGGCGATGCCGGAGCTGTTCCGGCGCGGCTGGTCCACCAAGCCGGCGGACGGTGCGGCCGGGCGGGGCCTCGGCCTAGCACTGGTCGGCCAGGCGGTGCGCCGCCACGGTGGCACCATCGAGGTGGGCGGCACCGGCGCGGGCGCGGTGTTCGTCGTGCGGCTGCCCGCCGGGCGGGAGGCCGGCTCGTGATCAGCGTGCTGGTGGTGGAGGACGACCCGGTGGTGGCCGAGGCGCACCGGCAGTACGTGGCCAGGGTCCCCGGATTCGCGGTGTCCGGGGTGGTGCACTCCGGTGGCGACGCGCTCCGGTTCTGCGAGCGGGAGCAGGTCGACCTGATCCTGCTCGACTTCTACCTGCCGGACACGCACGGCCTTGCCATCTGCCGGGCGCTGCGGGCGGCGGGCAGCACGGCCGACGTGATCGCGGTGACCTCGGCCAGGGACCTCGCGGTGGTCAAGGCCGCCGTTTCCGCGGGGGTGGTGCAGTACCTGCTCAAGCCGTTCACCTTTCCGACCCTGCGGGAGAAGCTGGAGCGGTACGCGCGGTTCCGGCAGAGCGTCGGTCAGCCGGGCGAGGCGGCCGACCAGGCCGATATCGACCGCGCCTTCGCCACCCTGCGCACCGCGGACAACCCGGGGCTGCCCAAGGGCATGAGCGGGGAGACGCTGGACGCGATCAGGGCCGCGCTGCGCCAGGCGGACGACGGGCTTTCGGCAGGCGCGGCGGCCACCGCCACCGGGGTGTCCAGGGTGACTGCGCGGCGGTACCTGGAGTACCTCGCCGACAACGGCATGGCCAGCCGCGAACCGCGCTACGGCCAGGTGGGCCGCCCCGAGGTCTGGTACCGCTCCCTGACGTCGTGAGTGGAAAGTGTTGCTCTGGCAACACTTTTCACTCACGACGTCGGTGCTGTCAGCGGGGGCGGCCGGGGACGCCGGGGCGGGTCTGCCAGGGGAGCGGACCGTCCAGCGGGCGGTACTCGACGCCGAGCGCGTCCAGCCGCGGCAGGTGGTGGTCCCGCAGCCGGGGCAGGAACTCGCCGTAGTCGCGGTGTTCCCGGGGGCTCCAAACCACCTCGGCGAAGGCGGCCAGCCGGGGGAAGGTCGCGTAGTCGACCCGGCGCGCGGTGTCCAGGTGCTCGGTCCACACCTGTGCCTGCGCGCCGAGCACCCGCTCGTGCGCGTCCTCCGGAAGGCCGGGCGGCAGAGGTTCGTAGCCGTAGACGTGCTCCAGGGTGTGCAGGAAGCCCACCGGGATCGGCTCGTCCGGATGGTCGGACTGCCGGTGGTCCAGGTACACGTACTGCTCCGGGCACATCACCACGTCGTGTCCGGCGGAAGCGGCCTGCACCCCGGCCTCTTCCCCGCGCCAGGACCCGATCACCGTGGAGCGGGGGAACTCCGCGCCGGCCTCCAGCACCTCGTCCCAGCCGAGCGCCCGGCGCCCGCGGGTCTCCAGGTGCGCGGCGATCCCGGCGAGCAGTCGGCCGTGCTCCGCGGTGGCCCCCGGCACCTCGTCCCCGCCGATCCCGATCATCTCGGCCGGGAAGATCGCCGTCACCTCGTCGAACACCGCCGCGAAGAAGTCCAATGTGGACTCGGTTGGGCGGAGCAGGTCGTCGCTGATCCCCCAGGAGGTCCACACTTCGGGCCGCTCGCTGCTGCCCAGCTCCGGATAGGCCGCGATGGCGGCCATCGAGTGCCCCGGCAGGTCGATCTCCGGCACCACGGTGATCGCCCGCTCCCGCGCGTAGGCGACGATTTCCCGCAGGTCGTCCCCGGTGTAGAAGCCGCCGTGCGGGCGTCCGTCGCGCTCCGGGCCGTCGTGCCGGCCGACCATGGACCCGGTCCGCCACGCACCCACCTCGGTCAGCCGGGGATAGCGCGGGATCTCGATCCGCCAGCCCTGGTCGTCGGTGAGGTGCAGGTGCAGCACGTTCAGCTTGTGCGCGGCCAGCTGGTCGATGAACCGCAGCACCTCGTACTTGGGGCGGAAGTTCCTCGCCACGTCGAGCAGGCAGCCGCGCCACGAGAACCGCGGCCGGTCGGACACCGTGCCGCACGGCAGCGTGACGGGTCCACTATGGATGGACGCGGTGCGGAAGGCGGCCGGCCCGGCGAGCTGGCGCAGGGTCTGCCGGGCGTGGCATTCGCCGGCGTGGTCCCCGGCCGTGACGGTCACCCCGGCCGGGTTGATCTCCAACCGGTACGCCTCGGCGGGCAGCTCCTCGTGCCGTACCTCGACCTGCCCGTCCCAGACGCACTCGCCTTCGACCGGGCGCACGTCAACAGGCCGCGGCAGCAGGCCGTGCCAGCCGGTCAACCCTTCACCGCCCCGGCCATGCCGGACACCAGCCTTCGCTGCACCAGTACGAAGAAGACCAGTGCCGGAATCGTCATCAGCGTGGAGGACGCCATGATCGCACCCCAATCGTTCTCTTCGGGTTTGAAGAACACCAGCATCGCCTGCGGCAGGGTCTGGTTCTCGGTCTTGGAGATGATGAACGTCTTGGCGAACAGGAAGTCGTTCCAGGCGTGGATGAACGCCACCACGCTGGTCGCCACCAGCCCGGGTGCGACCAGCGGGAACAGGATCTGCCAGACGAACCGGAACCGGCTCGCACCGTCCACTGTGGCCGCTTCCTCCAGCTCCAGCGGTACCGCGGCGACGAACCCGCGCAGCATCCAGATCGCGAACGGCAGGCTGAACGCCAGGTGCACGAGCACCAGCGAGCCCAGCTCGTTCAGCCCGAACGCCGGCACCACCCCGCCGACCGAGCGCATCAGGAAGAACAGCGGGATGGTCAGCGCCTCGATCGGCACCATCTGCGCCACCAGCAGCATCACCAGCAGCACCGTGCGGCCGCGGAAGCGGAACCTGGTCAGCGCCACCGCGGACAGGAACGACAGCAGCACCGACAGCGCCACCACCGCGACCGCCACCAGCACGCTGTTCAGGAAGTAGCCGCCGAAACCGGAGACGGTCAGCACCCGCTCGAAGCTCTCCAGCGTGGGCGCCAGCGTCCACGGCTTCGGGCTCGCGGACTGGATCTCGCCGGGCGGTTTGAACGCGGTCAGCACCATCCAGTACAGCGGGAACGCGACCAGCCCGGCGATCACCACGGTGAGCACCTCGGCGGCCAGCCGGCCCGGCTTGCGGACCACCCTGTTCACACCAGCTCCGCGCTGCGCCGCTGCGACCGCACGTACAAGCCGGTGATCGACATCAGGATCACCGTCATCACCACCCCGATGGCCGCGCCGAGCCCGTACTGGGAACCGGCGAACGCCTGCTGGTAGGCGTAGACGTTGAGCACCAGGTTGCGCCCGGCCAGTCCACCGCCGTTGGTCATCACGTAGATCTGGGTGAACACCTTGAAGTCCCAGATGATCGACTGCACGGTCGCGATCATCAGCACCGTGCGCAGCATCGGCAGGATCACCGACACCGCGGTCTTGAACCCGGACGCGCCGTCCAGCGCGGCTGCCTCCAGCACCTCGTCCGGAATGGCCCTGATCCCGGCGTACATGGTGATCATGACGAACGGGAAGGAGCACCAGATCACCTCCAGCGCGACCAGCCCGAACGCGCTGTAGGTGTCGTAGGTCCAGGAGTGCTGCGCCATCCCGTCGAACCCGATCCCGGCGAGAACCTTGTTCACCAGGCCGAAATCCGCGTCGAACAGGAACAGCCAGATGTAGGAGCCCGCCACCGCCGGGGTGGCCCACGCGCCGAGCGCGGCCAGGAACAGCAGCATCCGCGGGACCGCGCGGACCCGGCTGGCCAGCACCGCCAGTGCGGTGCCCACGAACAGGCTGCCCGCCACGCAGACCGCGGCGAAGCCGAGCGTCTTCGCCAGCACCACCCAGAACGTGCTGCTGGTCAGCAGCTGGACGTAGTTGCTGAGCCCGATGAACACCAGCGGCGCGTTACCGGCCGCCTCGGCCTGGCCGTAGTCGTAGACCGAGATCAGCACCAGCTGGTAGATCGGGTAGGCGAGCACGCCGATCAGCAGGATCGCCATCGGCGCCAGGTAGCGGGAGGCGGCCCAGCCGTCCCCCCGGCGACCCCGCCCCCGGCGGCGCGGCGCGGGGCCGTGCGATGCCGTCGAGGGCGGGGTCGGGGGAGCCAGGTCGGATTGCGCGGACTGTGCGGTCACGGAAAGCTCAGCCACCGAAGGCGTTGTTCATCTTCTCGGCGGCAGCGCCCAGTGCGGCGTTCACGTTCTGCTCCCCGGTGGCGATCTGCTGGATCGCCGTTGGCAGGATGTTCTGCGCGTCGATCCTGGACCAGGCCGGGGTGCTCGGCACGAACTTGGTGCCCGCCTTCAGGGTGTCCACGAACGGCCTGAGGAACTGGTCGCTCGCGGCCAGCTGCTGCTGGACGCCGCCGAGGGTGGGCAGGTTGCCCATCGCGGCGTACATCTTGGCCTGGTACTTGGAGCTGGCCAGCAGCTCGATGAACTCCACCGCCAGCCCGCGGCGCTTGCTGCCGCCGAACACGCCGAGCAGGTTGCCGCCGGCGAACGCCGGTGCGATCGAGCCGGGTTCGTTGCCCGGCAACGGAACCACCGCGTACTTGCCGGCCGACGCGCCCTGGTCCACGGCCTTGCGGTTGAAGTCGCCGCCGATGGTCATCGCCGCCTTGCCGCCGGCGAAGGCCTGCACGCTCTGCGTTCCGGTGAAGTTGGCGCAGCTCTCCGGCGGGCAGATGTCCGGCTTGATCAGCTGCGCGTACGCGGACACGCCCGCCTTCGCGTTCTCCGCGGTCAGCGCCGTGGTCCAGCGGCTGCCGTCCTGCCTGGCGATTTCCCCGCCGTTGGCCCAGAGGTAGGGCAGCATCGCGTAGGTGTACTTGCCGCCCACCGAGATCCCGTACAGGTCCGGCTTCGCTGCGCGGATCGTGCGCGCGGTCTCGGCCAGCTGCGGCAGCGTGGCCGGTGGCTGCAGGCCGAGCTCGGCGAACACGTCGGTGCGGTAGTAGAGCGCGCGGATGCCGGTGTACCAGGGCAGGCCGTAGACCTTCCCGTTCACCTTGGCGGTGTCCAGTACGGACGGCAGCAGGTCCGCGCCCTCCTTCCAGGACTGCAAATCGCCGCCGAGGTCGGCCAGCGCGCCGGTCTCGGCGTAGCTGGCCACGTCGGTGTTGCCGAACTCCGCCACGTCCGGGGCGTTCGTGGGGTCGTTGAAGGCGCCGGAGAACTTGTCCGCCCTGCCTTCGACCGGGATCCACTGCACGTCCACTTCGACGCCGGCGTGCGCGGCCTTGAACTCGGCGATGGCCTCTCCGACGGCCGCCTCCTTGGGTGCCCGGTTGGCTTCGTCGAACAGCCAGACGCGGACCGTGCCGGTCTTCTCGTCGCCGCCCTGCCCACCAGGGCCGGCGGACTGGGTCGGTGCGCAACCGGCCGCGACCAGAACGGTCACGGACAGCGCGAAAATCGTCTTGGTGGCTCTCATCGGGTTCTCCATTGCGCTATATGCAATGAGCGTTTCGCTATTAGCAACAGATCGTACGAGCCGCGCCTTACCCGCACAAGGGTCTAGACCAGTCCCGAATGCCCCTTAAGGCCACCTTTGTTACCTCAGAGGTAGCAAAGGTGGCCTTAAGGGACTCGATCAGCGGAAGAGGACGGTGGCGACGGAGGGGACGGCGAGGGAACCCTGGGAACGGCCGGGCAGGCCGGTTTTCGGGTCGCGCGGCAGCCAGTTCACCGTGCCGGAGCGCTGGTTCGACACGTAGATCCACCGCCCGGACGGGTCCAGGGTGAAGTGCCGCGGCCAGACGCCTCCGGTGGCCACGTTGCCGACCCTGCTGATCGCCCGGCCGCTGTCGCGCACCGCGAACGTGGCGATGGTGTCCTCACCGCGGTTGGACGCGTAGACGAACCCGCCGTCCGGGGAGACCGCGATCTCGCCGGGGTAGCTCGGCACCGGGGCGTTCGCGTCCACGGTCGGCACCACCTCGCCCAGGGTGAGCTTGCCGCGCGCGGCGTCCCAGGCCGCCACGGTGACCTCGGCCCGCAGCTCGCCGAGGACGTAGGCAACCCGGCCGCCGGGGTGGAAGGCCAGATGTCGGGGGCCGGCCCCGGACGGCAGCACGACCTGCTCGTGCTTGGTGAGCTTCCCGGTGCCGAGGTCGAGCCGGTAGACGTAGACCGAGTCGGCGCCGAGGTCCACCGCCAGCACCCACCGCCCGCTGGGGTCGGTCACCACCTGGTGCGCATGCGCGTCCCGTTCGGCACCGGTGTGCTGGGCGAGGTCGCTCACCTCGGCCAGCGAGCCGTCCTGGCGGATCGGGTGCACCACCACGCTCCCGCTGCCGTAGTTCGCAGTCAACAGGTAGCGCCCGCTCGGATGCACGGACAGGTGCGTCGGCGCGGAACCCTTGGACGGCTGGGTGTTCAGCACCCGCGGGTTCGCCGGGGCCCGCAGGCTCAGCGCGGTGACCGCGCCGTCCGGGACCAGCTCGTTGGTCGCATACAGCACGGAGCGGTTCGCGGACAGCGCGAACCAGGACGCGTCCGGCACCGACGGCACGGTCCGCTCCAGCCGCAGCGCCGCCCCGGACCTGCTCGCCACGTCCAGCCCGTGCCCGGCCGGCGGGGAACTCGTGTAGCTGCCGACGAACACCACACCACCACCACGTCCGGCGGTTTCCGCTCCCGCGGCCCTCGCGGTCACGATGGTGCCGATACCGGCCGCGCCGACGGCACCGAGAAACTTACGACGACCCAGTTCTGCCACAGTTCTCTCCTTGGTTGAAGGACTTGCGCAACTAGCCGTGCAGTAAAGAAAGGGGATCAGACGAACGACATGATCAGTGCCGCCACCGCGAAACCGGAGACGGACAGCACGGTCTCCAGCACCGTCCAGGTCTTCAGCGTCTCCGCGACGGACAGACCGAAGTACCGCGAAACGATCCAGAATCCGCCGTCGTTGACGTGCGAGGCGATGATCGAACCGGCGGAGACCGCCACCACCAGCAGCGCCAGCTGCACCTGCGAGTAGCCGAGCTCGGCGACCGTGGGTGCGATGATCCCGCTGGTGGTCACGATGGCCACCGTGGCCGAGCCCTGCGCGATCCGCATCCCGCAGCTGATCACGTAGGCGGCGAGGATGACCGGCAGGCCGGCGTCGTCCAGCGAACCGGCCACCGCCTTGCCGATCCCGGTGGCCGAGAGCACCGCGCCGAAGAACGCGCCGGCGCCCACCACGAGCAGGATCATCGCCACCGGCCGCAGCGCGGTGCCGGACAACTCGGAGAGCTGCTTGCCGGTCATCCCGCGCCGGGTGCCGAGCAGCCAGGACGCCAGCAGCACGGCGATGGTCAGCGCGACCGCCGGCGTGCCGATGAAGGCGGCCACCCCGGCGAAGAAGGAGTCCTTCGGTAGCCAGATGCTGCCGAAGGTGCCGGCCAGGATGAGCACCAGCGGGACCGCGATGATGGCCGCGACCAGCCCGAGCGACGGCGGGTTCCCGTTCTCCTCGCCGTTCGTGTCGTCCTGCACGATCATCTCTTCCGGCACCGGGATGTCCATCCGCTTGCCGATCCAGGACGAGTACAGCACCCCGCCGATGAACCAGGCCGGGATCCCGCAGATCGCGCCCATCAGGATGATCCAGCCCAGGTCCACGTGCAGCAGCCCGGCCGCCGCGACCGGGCCGGGGTGCGGCGGCAGGAACGCGTGCGTGACGGACAGCCCGGCCAGCAGCGGCAGGCAGTACAGCAGCAGGGAACGCCCGCCCTGCTTCGCCGCGACGTAGACCAGCGGCGCCAGCACGAAGATGCCGATGTCGAAGAAGACCGGGATGCCGAAGATCAGGCCGGCGATGCCCATCGCCAGCGGGGCGCGCTTCTCACCGAAGGCCCGCAGCAGCGCGGCGGTCAGCACCCTGGCGCCGCCGGACTTCTCCAGGATCGCGCCGAGCAGGGTGCCCAGCCCGATGATCGCCGCGATATGCCCGAGAATCCCGCCGAAGCCCTTCTCCAGCAACGAGTCCGAGGCCTTCTGCGCGGAGCCGACGATGGTCCCCACCGGCAGCCCGGCGGCCAGTGCGGTGAGCAAGCCGACCACGATCAGCGCGATGAACGGCTCCATCTTGATCCGGATGATCAGCACCAGCAGTACCGCGATGGACACCGCGGCGAGCGAGAGCAGCCCGCCGGTGGAATGTTGCAGCCAGTCGATCATCTGTCTCTCCCGGAGTTGCGCAGGGAATGACCGGGAAGGGCCCCGGTGGCCCGGCCGTCGTCGATGGTGGCGACGCCGTTGACGAACACGTACGGGATTCCTTCGGCCTGCTGCCGCGGCTCGTCGAAGGTGGCGGTGTCCCGCACGGTGTCCGGGTCGAACAGCACGAGATCGGCCGCATACCCCTCGCGGACCAGCCCGCGGTCGGCCAGCCGCAGCCTGCGGGCCGCCCTGCCGGTCAGGTGCGCCACGCACTCGGCCAGCTCCAGCACCCCCAGTTCGCGGACATAATGCGCGAGGTAGCGGGGGAAGGTGCCCCAGGCCCGCGGGTGCGGGCGGCTGCCCACCAGCAGCCCGTCGCTGCCGCCGGTGTGCGTGACGTGCCGCATGATCGTGCGCACGTTCTCCTCGTGCCCGACGTGCATCAGGCAGGAGGTGCCGAGCCGTTCGCGCACCAGCACGTCGAAGTACAGCTCGGCCGGGCTGGTCTCGGCGGCGCGCGCGGATTCGGCGACCGAATGCCCGACCAGGTGCGCGTGCTCCTCGTTGCGCACCCCGTTGATCTCGATGGCGTCCCAGTCGATCGGCACCCCGTGCGCGCCGTCCGATCCGGTCTCCTCGATCTCCCGCCGGATCCGCTCTCGATCGTCTACATCGGACAGTCGTTCGAGGGTGGCGGCGAGGCCGCCTTCGCTCGCCCAGCTCGGCAGCAGTGCGGACAGGTAGGTCGCGCCGGGCAGGTAGGGATAGGTGTCCAGCGAGATGTCGCAGCCATCGGCGAGCGCGTCGTCGAGCAGGCTCAGCAACTCGGGCGCCCTGCCCTTGTTCACCGAGAAGTTCATCGTCGCGTGCGCCAGGTGCAGCGGGCAGCCGGACCGGCGGGAAACGGTGACCATCTCGGCGAAGGCCTCCAGCGCGCCGGCGCCGTAGCTGCGGTGGTGCGGGCTGTAGTACCCGCCGAGCCGCCCGGTCACCTCGCACAGCGCGACCAGCTCGTCGGTGCCGGCGTACATGCCCGGGGTGTAGGTGAGCCCGGAGGACAGCCCCATCGCGCCTTCGGCCAGCCCGGTGGCGACCAGCTCGCGCATGGTGTCCAGCTCGGCTTCGGTGGCGGGGCGGTCCGCGAAGCCGACCGCGAGCATGCGCACCGAGCCCTGCGGGATGAGGTAGGCCGCGTTCACCGCGATCCCGCGATCCAGCCGGTCCAGGTATTCGCCCACCGAACGCCAGTTCCAGTCGAACCCGGGCGGGTCGTCGTTCCAGCCCGCGAGCTGCGCGCGCAGCGCGGCCAGCGTCTCGTCGTTCACCGGCGCGTAGGACAGCCCGTCCTGGCCGAGTACCTCGGTGGTCACGCCCTGGGAGGTCTTGGCGAGATGTCCCGGCTCGGCCAGCAGCTGGATGTCCGAATGCGAGTGCATGTCGATGAAACCGGGCGCCAGCACCAGGTCCGCCGCGTCGATCACCCGGTCACCGGTGAGCGAGCCCGGCTCGGCCAGCGATGCGATCCTTCCCCCGCGCACCCCGACGTCGCCGCGGAAGAGCGGGTCTCCCGTGCCGTCCGCGATCCGTGCCCCCCGGAATACCAGGTCCATGGCGTCCTCGCTCAGAAGTAGGTGCGGATGAAGTCGACGACCGTCTCGCCGTCGGTGCCCACCACGGGGAGCAGTGACCACTTGTCGAACACCGTGCACGGGTGGGAAAGGCCGAGGCCGATCCAGTCGCCGACCCGCACCGGCGAGCCGGGCGGCAGCGCGACGAAGGCGTGCTGGTCGTTGAGCGCGGTGACGCGGTGCCCGGTCAGCTCAGTGGTCCCAGCTGCACTAGCGCCGGGACGCCGGTGCAGCTGAGGTTCCGGCAGGCCCTCGTCGAAGGACGCGTCCCGTTTGCCCATGGTGAGCAGCGCCAGCTCGGGGGTCGGCTGCGAGGTGACCTGCGCCCAGGCGCGCAGGGCGGAGCGCAGCGGCGGCTGCCCGTCGATCCGCGGGTCGCCGCCCAGCGGCGAGATGCCGCGGTAGAAGCCGTCGTCGTGGGTGACGTAGGCGCCGCTGCGCAGTACGGGCAGCACGTCGAGCCCATCCGGCCAGCCGGTGGTCAGCCCTTCGGTGACCTGGTCGAAGTAGGCGCTGCCGCCGGCGGTGACCAGGATCCGCTCGTCCGGGTCGAAGAAACCCCGTTCCGCCAGCGAGACGGTCAGCGCGCGCAGGGAGTCCAAATAGGACTCCACGGTCCGGCGGGACGCCTCGGAACTGTCGTGCGCGAGCGCGCCTTCGTAGCCGCCGGTGCCGAGCAGGCGCAGTGCCGGGCTGTCCTGCGCGGCTTCGGCCACCGCGTACGCGGTCGTGGTGTCCCGGACGCCAGTGCGGCCGCCGTCGCCGCCGAGTTCGACCAGCACGTCCACCTGGCGCCGTGCGCCGCAGGCCCGCAGCGTCTCGGTCATCAGCTCGACCCCGCGCACCGAGTCGACCCAGCAGGTGAACTCGAACTCCGGGTTGTTGTCCAGCTCGGCGGCCAGCCAGCGCAGCCCGGCCGGGTCGAGGAGCTGGTTGGCCAGCAGCACCCTGGACACCCCGAACGCGCGGTAGACCCGCAGCTGCCCGGTGTTGGCCGCGGTGATGCCCCAGGCGCCGTGCCGCAGCTGCTCGGCGAACAGCTGCGGCGCCATGGTGGTCTTGCCGTGCGGGGCGAGCGCGATCCCGTGGCCGGCGCACCAGGCGGACATGGTGCGCAGGTTGTGCTCCAGTGCGGCCGACTCCAGCACCACGAACGGGCCGACGAACTCGTCGGCGAACAGCGACGGTGCGCGCTCGGCGGCCTCCGCGATCGACAAGCCCCAGAGCGAGGTCGGGATCGCCTTGAACCGCCAGTCGAGTTGTTCGCGGCGGGCCGCGTCCAGCGCACCGGTGTCCATGGTGCAGGCGCGGGAAGGCTGGGGAGGCAGGGAAGACGAGGATGGCAGGGACGACACCATTAGCTCCGTTGCGTCATGTGCAATGGCTGTTGCGCATTTTGAGTGCCATAGGTGTAGCATCCGGTCTGCGGCAGGTCAACGGCCGAAAGTCACGGGAGGTCGGCGGTGGGGCTCACTACCCCTGAGGTGCTCTGCATCGGCGAGTCGATGGCGTTGTTCGTGCCGGCCGAAGCGTTGCCCGCGCATCAGGTACGGACCTGGAAGCGAACCGTGGGCGGCGCCGAGTCCAATGTGGCCTGTCATCTGGCCGGACTCGGGGTGCGCAGCTCCTGGGTCAGCGCGGTCGGCAAGGACCCGTTCGGTCAGGCGCTGCTCGCCGAGATCTCGGCCGCCGGGGTGGACGTCGGCGCGGTGACGATCGATCCCGCGCGCCCAACCGGCCTGTACATCAAGGAAAGCGGCGCGCAGGGCAGCCCGGTGCGGTACTACCGGTCCGGTTCGGCGGCCTCCGGGATGGGGCCCGAGCTGCTGGCGCGGCTGGACCTGAGCACCCCCGACGTGATCCACCTCAGCGGCATCACGGCCGCGCTTTCCGAGAGCTGCCTGGAGCTGGTGCGCGCGGTGCTCGCCGCCCCGCGCGCCGGGCTGGTTTCGTTCGACGTCAACTGGCGGCCCGCGCTGTGGGCCGGGCGCGACCCCGCGGTGCTCACCGAGCTGGCCGACCTGGCGGACCTGGTGCTGGTCGGGGACGACGAGGCGGAAGTGGTCTGGGGTACCGGTGATCCGGTGCGGCTGCGGGCTCACCTGCCCGGCCCGGCCGCGCTGGTGGTCAAGCACGGCGCCCGCGGCGCCACCCTGATCGAGCGGGTGGACGGCCGGGACACCGCGCCGGTGTTCGCGCCCGCGCTGCGCGTGGACGTGGTCGAGCCGGTCGGGGCGGGGGACGCCTTCGCGGCGGGCTTCCTGGCCGCCACCCTGCGCGGCGCGGAACCCGGGAAACGGCTTCGCAGCGGGCATCTGCAGGCGGCGTCGACCCTGCGCACGCAGGACGACGTGGGGCAGCCGCTGCCGGCTCCGGTGGTCGCCGAGCTGCTCGCCGCCGACGAACGGGACTGGGCCGCGGCCAGGCTCACCGATGACGGCGTGGTCCGCACATGAGCCAGAGCCTGGACAGAGGGCTGACCCTGCTGAGCGGACTGGCCAGGGGCGCCAAGACGCTGGACCAGCTGGCCGAGGAGATCGGCGTGCACAAGTCGACCGTGCTGCGGCTGCTGCGCACCCTGGAGTCGCACCATTTCGTGCGCCGCGAGGGCACCCGCCACTACCGGCTCGGCAGCGCGTTGTTCGACCTGGCCAACCAGGCGCTGGAGGACCGGGACGTGCGGCGCAGCGCCGGGCCCGCGCTCGCCGAGCTGAACGCCCGCACCGGGCACACCGTGCACCTGGCCAGCTACGAGGAGGGCGAGGTGGTGTACATCGACAAGTACGAGGGACACCACTCCGTGCGGATGTACTCCAGGGTCGGCAAACGCGCCCCGCTGCACTGCACCGCGGTGGGCAAGGTGCTGGTGGCCGATCTGAGCCCGCAGCGCCGGGCCGAGGTCGCCGAGTCGATCGACTACGTGGTGCTGACCGGCAATACCATCACCAACGCCGCGGACTACCTCGCCGAGCTGGAGCGGGTGGCGGAGCAGGGCTACGCGGTGGACAACGCCGAGCACGAGGACTTCATCCACTGCGTCGCCGCGCCGATCCGGGGTTCCGGGGGAGAGCTGCTGGCCGCGGTGTCGATGTCGGTGCCCAAGGTGCTGCTGGACTTCGAGGGCCTGCTGGCACTGGTCCCGGCGCTGGTCAGCGCCGCCGAACAGGCTTCCGTCCACAGTGGATGGACGGAACCGGGAAAGTAATCACGAGCTAAGGGGTTATCGATGGGCAAGGTCGCGATCAGCACGGACAACGCGCCGAAGCCGGTGGCGAATTTCTCGCAGGCCGTGCGCAAGGGCAACATCCTGCAGGTGGCGGGGCAGGTCGCGTTCCACCCGGAGACCGGGGACGTGGTCGGCACGACGGTCGCGGAGCAGACGAAGCAGACCATGAAGAACATCGGCGCGATCTTGGCGGCCGCCGGCGCGAGCCTGGACGACCTGGTGATGGTCCGCGTCTACCTCACCGACACGGCGCACTTCGCCGAGTTCAACGAGACGTACAACGCACTGGTCAGCGAGCCCTACTCGGCACGCACCACGGTCTACGTCGGCCTGCCGGCCCCGCTGCTGGTCGAGATCGACGCCCTCGCCGTCCTCGACTGACCCCCGCCCCCCGCATGCAGTGAAGGCCACCTTGCCTGCGTTCAACGCAGTGAAGGTGGCCTTCGCTGCATGTCAGGGGACGGCGCTGTAGGCGCTGAGGGCGGGCTGGCCGCCGAGGTGGGCGAACAGCACGGTGGAGTCGAGGCCGATCTCCCCGCCGCCGACCAGGTCGAGCAGCCCGGCCATGGACTTCCCCTCGTACACCGGGTCGGTGATCAGCGCCTCCAGTTCGGCGGCGGTCCGCATCGCGTGCACGGTGGATTCGTCCGGGACGCCGTACACCCCGGCGTGATAGCGCTCGTCCAGTTCGATCTCGTCGTCCCGCAGCTCCCGGCGCAACCCGATCAGCGCGGCGGTGTCGCGGGCGATCCTGGCGACCTGCGCCCTGGTCTCCGCCGGCTTGGCCGAGGCGTCGATGCCGATGATCCGCCGTGGCCGTGCGCCGAGCGCGGCGCCCGCGATCATGCCGGCCTGGGTGCTGCCGGTGACCGAGCAGACCACCACGGTGTCGAAGAAGACGCCGAGCTCCCGCTCCTGTATCTCCAGTTCGGCGACCCACCTGGCGAACCCGAGCCCGCCGAGCCGGTGGTCCGAACCACCGGCCGGAATCGGATACGGACGGCCGCCGCGGCTCTCGACCTCCGCGACGGCCTCTTCCCAGCTCCGCTTGAAGCTGATGCCGAAACCTTCGTCGCCCAGCCGGATCTCGGCGCCCATCAGCCTGGACAGCTGGATGTTGCCGACCCGGTGGTAGCCGGGGTCCGCCCACTCCACCCAGTTCTCCTGCACCAGCACGGCTTTCAGGCCGGCCTTGGCGGCGGCCGCGGCGACCTGCCTGGTGTGGTTGGACTGCACCCCGCCGATCGAGACCAGCGTGTCCGCACCGGTCGCCAGCGCGTCCGCGACCAGGTACTCCAGCTTGCGGGTCTTGTTGCCGCCGAAGGCCAGCGGCGAGTTGACGTCCTCGCGCTTGGCCCAGATCCGCGCCCCGCCGAGGTGGCCGGTGAGCCGGTCCAGCGGATGCACCGGCGACGGCCCGAACAGCAACGGGTAGCGGGGGAAGGACTCCAGTGACATGGGCGCCTCTCAGACTTCCAGCAGGGGAGCCAGGTCGGCCCAGATGGTGCCGGCGATCCTGGCGGCCTGGTCCGCGTCGCCGGCGGCGATCGCGTCGATGAGCTGCTCGTGCCGGCGCACCGACCGATGTGCCGGCAGCGTGCTGAACCGCGCCCGCTCCAGCCGGCGCAGCAGCGGGGTGTACCGGTCGAGCGTGTCCGCGACCGCGCGGTTTCGGCAGGCGGCCACCGGGATGCCGTGCAGCTCGTCGTCCGCGGCGATCGCGGCCGGCACGTCCCCGCGCTCGATCGCGGCGGCGAATCGCCGGTTCGCCGCCCGCATCCTGGCCACCTCCGCCGCGGTGAAGCGGGGCAGCGCGGTGCGGACCGCGAACTCGTGCAGCGTGCGCACCAGGTGCAGGGCGTCGCGCACGTCGTCGCTGACCGCCGGCGCGACCCTGGTGAAGCTCTGCGGCTTCGACTCGGCCAGCCCCTCCGAGACCAGCCGGGTCAGTGCCTGGCGCACCGGCGCGCGGGACAGCCCCAGCTCGGTGGCCAGCTCCCCGTCGCGCAGTGGCGCACCGGGGGCGAGCTCGCCTTCGATGATGGCGCGGCGGATCAGTTCGTAGGCCTCGTCGCGCAGCAGGGTCCGCCGGACCGGCTCAAGCACACTCACATCTGAAATGTTAGCTGCCAGTCAACGGAACGGAAAGCGATTTCCGTTCCGCTCCGCAGGGGTCAGTAGACCGGGCCGGTGTACTTCTCTCCAGGCCCCTGGCCAGGGGCATCCGGAACGGAGGACGCCTCGCGGAACGCCTTCTGGAGCGACTGGAGCCCGTCGCGCAGCGGGGCCGCGTGCAGCCCGAGGTACTCCGCGGAGGCGGTGACCAGCCCGGCCAGTGCGGTGATCAGCCGCCGCGCCTCGTCCAGGTCGCGGTGCGGGCTGGACTCCGGGTCCGCGTCGGCGAGACCGAGCCGTTCGGCCGCCGCGGACAGCAGCATGACCGCCGCCCTGCTGATCACCTCTACACTCGGGATCTCCTCCAGCCCGCGCACGTCGGCGGGGTCGGGGGCAGGGGAATTTTCAGGCTGGCGAGAAGCGTTGTCCGACACGTCTGGTACCCTTCCACGAGCGACCAGCCCCTGAGCGATCGGGGGCCGCAAGTGGAGCCCCGCTCCCACCCGCGTCGCCGTCGAGCTCCATCAGGCGGCCGGGTCCGGTCTCGCTGAACATGACCCACCTTCAGGTGGCACGTTCGGCGGAGCGTCCGAGCACCCGTTGCCGGACGCGATCGGAAAACAGGGCCCCGCGCGTCAGTACCGGACGGTACTGGTGACGGGGCTCGATCTGTGTGGGCACCAGGTCGAGAACGAGTAGTACCCCTATAACTCGGACCAAGGAGGCCCCATCAGCTCCGAGACACGCATCAACGACCGAATCCGGGTGCCGGAGGTCCGTCTCGTCGGACCCAACGGCGAACAGGTCGGCATCGTCCGGATCGAGGATGCGCTGCGGCTCGCTCAGGAGTCGGATCTCGACCTCGTTGAGGTCGCACCGCAGGCACGGCCGCCGGTATGCAAGCTCATGGACTTCGGCAAGTTCAAGTACGAGAGCGCGCAGAAGGCCCGTGAGTCGCGTCGTAACCAGCAGCTGACCGTAATCAAAGAGCAGAAGCTGCGTCCCAAGATCGACCAGCACGACTACGAGACGAAGAAGGGGCACGTGTCCCGCTTCCTCGCGGCTGGTAACAAGGTCAAGGTGACGATCATGTTCCGTGGTCGCGAGCAGTCCAGGCCGGAGCTCGGTTTCCGGCTGCTGCAGAAGCTCGCCGACGACGTCGCCGAGCTCGGCTTCGTGGAGTCTTCCCCGAAGCAGGACGGCCGCAACATGATCATGGTGCTGGCGCCGCACAAGAACTTGAAGGCGAAGCCGAAGGCGACTCCGGAAGCCGTCGAGTCCTGACGGCCGGATAGCCCCGACGCAGTCGGCAGCACACCGGTTTTCCGGTGTGCTGCCCCATGAAAGAGGAATTTGAGCATGCCCAAGATGAAGACGCACAGCGGGACCTCGAAGCGGGTTCGCATCACCGGCACCGGCAAGCTCCGCCGGCAGAAGACCGGCCGCCGTCACCTGATGGAGAAGAAGGCCAGCAAGGTCGCCCGCCGGCTGGAGGGCACCACCGAGATCGCGAAGAACGACGTTCCTCGGGTCAAGCGCCTGCTCGGTCGCTGACCGAATCGAACTTGCTGTAAACCCCGGGGCGCTCCCCGCGCCCCCTGAGATCGACAGGATGGACCCGTGGCACGCGTCAAGCGGGCGGTCAACGCCCAGAAGAAGCGTCGCGCAACTCTCGAACTGGCCAGCGGTTACCGCGGCCAGCGTTCGCGGCTCTACCGCAAGGCCAAGGAGCAGACGCTCCACTCGCTCAACTACGCCTACCGGGACCGCCGTGCCCGCAAGGGTGACTTCCGCCAGCTGTGGATCACCCGGATCAACGCGGCCGCCCGGCAGAATGGTGTGACCTACAACCGGTTCATCCAGGGCCTGAAGGCCGCCGGGGTCGAGGTCGACCGCAAGATCCTCGCCGACCTGGCGGTCAACGACGCCGCCGCGTTCACCGCGCTGGCCGAGCTGGCCAAGCAGAACGTGACGACCGACGCGAAGAAGTCGGCCTGACCCGGCGAAACCAGCACCCGCAACCCGGGGCGGATCCGTTCACCGAGCGGACCCCCCGGGTTGTCGCTGCCGGGCGGCTGACCCGGCGCGCCGAGCGCGACCGGACCGGTCGGTTCCTGGCCGAGGGTGCGAACGCGATCGGCCCGGCGCTGTCCAAGCACCGCGCCGATCCCGGTTTCCTCCGCGAGCTGTTCGTCACGGCACGGGCCGCGGAGCAGTACGCCGAGCTCGTCGAGCTGGCGAGGGAACTGGACGTGCCGGTCTCGCCGATCACCGACCGCGCCGCCGCCGGGCTGTCCGAAACGGTGACGCCGCAGGGCATCGTGGCGGTATGCGCACTGCTGGACCAGCCGCTGGAGACCGTGCTGCCCGCCGCGCCGCGCCTGGTCGCAGTGCTGGCGGACGTGTCGGATCCCGGTAACGCGGGCACCGTGCTCCGGGTCGCCGACGCGGCCGGGGCGGACGCGGTGCTGCTCGCCGGCACGAGTGTCGATCCGCACAACGGCAAATGCGTGCGCGCCTCCGCGGGTAGCCTGTTCCAGCTGCCGGTGGCCAGGGTCCGCGACACCGCGGCCGCGCTGCGCGCCTGCCGGGACGCCGGGCTGCGCGTGCTGGCCGCGCACGGCTACGCCGAACAGCAGCTGGACCGGATGGACCTGGCCGCGCCCACCGCATGGGTGTTCGGCAACGAGGCGCACGGCCTGCCGGACGAGGTGCTGGCGGCGGTGGACGAAGCCGTCCGGATCCCGCTCTACGGCAAGGCGGAGAGCCTGAACTTGGCCACCGCCGCGGCGGTCTGCCTGTACGGAACCGCGATGGCGGCACGGCGGCAGGTGGATTAGCCTGCCGGTGTCGATCTTGGCGCCACCCGCGCGGCCAGGTGAGGGTTCCCGGTGGTCGGTCGAGCTGGGTCGCCTAGAATCTGCGGGTAATCGCCCACGTTCAGCCGCGCCATGCCGGCGCCGAGAACCCCGTCAAAGCGGACGCCGAGGAGTTATGTCGGGAGCCAACGACAAGCAGGAGCCCAAGACGGGCACGGCCGACACGCTCGCGCCGGAAACGCTGCAGGCGGCCGTCAAGAAGGCCGAGACGGAGTTCGACGCCGCCACCGACCTGGACGCGCTGGCCGCGATCAAGCCGGCCCACCTCGGGGACAACGCGCCGCTGATGCTGGCCCGCCGGGAGATCGGCGCGCTGCCCAAGCAGGAGAAGGCCGAGGCGGGCAAGCGGGTCAACGAGGCCCGCCAGGCCATCCAGGCCGCGTTCGACTCGCGGCGCACCGTGCTGCTCGCCGAGCGGGACGAGCGGGTGCTGCGCGACGAGACGGTGGACGTCACGCTGCCATGGGACCGGACGCCCCGCGGCGCCCGGCACCCGGTCACCACGGTGGCCGAGCGGGTGGCGGACGCCTTCGTGGCGATGGGCTGGGAGGTCGCCGAAGGCCCCGAGCTGGAAGCCGAGTGGTTCAACTTCGACGCGCTGAACTTCGGCAAGGACCACCCCGCGCGGCAGATGCAGGACACCTTCTACGCCGGCGAAGAAGGCTCCGGGATGGTGCTGCGCACGCACACCTCGCCGGTGCAGGCCAGGTCGCTGCTCTACCGCGACCTGCCGGTCTACGTGGTCTGCCCAGGCCGGACCTACCGCTCGGACGAGCTGGACAGCACGCACACCCCGGTCTTCTCCCAGGTCGAGGGGCTGGCGGTGGACAAGGGCCTGACCATGGCCCACCTGAAGGGCACGCTGGACGCCTTCGCCCGCGCGATCTTCGGCGAGCAGGCCAAGACCAGGCTGCGCCCGAACTTCTTCCCGTTCACCGAGCCGTCCGCCGAGATGGACGTCTGGTTCGCGGACAAGAAGGGCGGGCCCGGCTGGGTCGAATGGGGCGGTTGCGGCATGGTCAACCCGAACGTGCTGCGGGCCTGCGGGGTCGACCCCGAGGTGTACTCGGGCTTCGCCTTCGGCATGGGGCTGGAGCGCACCCTGCAGTTCCGCAACGGAATCCCGGACATGCGAGACATGGTGGAGGGCGACATCCGCTTCACCCTTCCCTTCGGAACGGAGGCCTGAGTGCGAGTCCCGGTGAGCTGGCTGAAGAGCCACCTCGAACTCGACGAGGCCGTCGGAGCGCAGGAGCTGGTCGACGCCTTCATCCGGATCGGCGTCGAGGTCGACGACGTGCAGCCGCTCGGCACCGTCACCGGCCCGCTGGTGATCGGGCGGGTCGCCGAGATCGAGGTGCTGACGGAGTTCAAGAAGCCGATCCGGTACTGCCGGGTCGAGGTCGGCGAGGAGGCTTCCGAGGAGCAGGAGACCGACGAAGAGGGCGGTCCCACCGGCATCCGGACCAGGGGCATCATCTGCGGCGCCTCGAACTTCGTCGAGGGCGACCTCGTCGTGGTGGCGCTGCCGGGCGCGGTGCTGCCCGGCGACTTCACCATCACGGCCCGCAAGACCTACGGCCGGGTCAGCGACGGCATGATCTGCTCGGCAAGGGAGCTCGGCCTCGGTGACGATCACGGCGGCATCATGGTGCTGCCCCCGGCCACCGCCAGCCCCGGCGACGACGCGCACGAGGTGCTCGGCCTCGACGACACCGTGCTCGAGCTGGCGCCGACACCGGACCGCGGCTACGCGCTGTCCATCCGCGGCCTGGCCAGGGAACTGTCGAACGCGCTGGACGTGCCCTTCGGCGACCCGGCCAACGTGGAGATCCCGGAGGCGGAGGGCGACGCCTGGCCGGTCCGGATCGAGGACCCGCTCGGCTGCCCGCGGTTCGTGCTGCGCCGGGTCAAGGGCCTGGACGCGAGCGCGCCGACGCCGTGGTGGATGCGGCGGCGGCTGATGCTGGCCGGGATCCGGTCCATCTCGCTGGCCGTGGACGTGACCAACTACGTGATGATCGAGCTCGGGCACCCGCTGCACGCCTGGGACACCGCGTCGGTCAAGGGCGATCTGGTGGTGCGCCGGGCGAAGGCCGGCGAGAAACTGACCACTTTGGACGATGTCGAGCGCGAGCTCAGCCAGGACGACGTGGTGATCGCGGACGACACCGGCGCGGTCTCGCTGGCCGGCACCATGGGCGGCGCGGGTACCGAGATCGGCACCGAGAGCACCGACGTGCTGCTCGAAGCCGCGCACTGGGACCCGGCGTCGATCAGCCGCACGGCCCGCCGCCACAAGCTCTACTCGGAGGCGGCCAAGCGGTTCGAGCGGTTCACCGATCCGCAGCTGTGCGCGGCGGCGGTGGAGTTCGCGGCACGGCTGCTGCGCCAGTACGGCGACGGCAGCATCCAGCCCGGCCGCACCGACGAGGGCGAGGTCGTCCCGCTCGCGCCGATCACCATGCCGATCAACCTGCCGGACCAGGTGGCTGGGGTGCGCTACCAGCGCGGGGTGACTGTGCGCAGGCTCGGTCAGATCGGCTGCAAGGTCACCATCGGCACCGGTGACGACGGCACCGGGCTGGTGACCGCGGTTCCGCCGAGCTGGCGGGGCGACCTGCTGCAGCCGGCCGACCTGGTCGAGGAGGTGCTGCGGCTGGAGGGCTACGACAGCATCCCGTCGATCCTGCCGCCGGCGCCCGCGGGACGGGGACTGACCGAGGTTCAGCGGCGGCGGCGTACGGTCTCCCGCGCGCTGGCCGAGTCCGGTTACGTGGAGGTGCTGCCCTTCCCGTTCATCTCGGCGTCCGTCTGGGATGCCTTCGGGCTGGCCGAGGACGACTCCCGGCGCAACACCGTCCGGGTGCGCAACCCGCTGGAGTCCGAAAAGGACCAGCTGGCGAGCACGCTGCTGCCGGGTCTGTTGGAAACCTTGCAGCGCAACACTTCCCGCGGTTTCAAGGATGTCGCGCTGTACCACATCGGGCAGGTCGTGCTGCCGAAGGCGAAGCAGCGGGCGGTGCCGGTGCTCGGTGTCGACCAGCGGCCAACCGATGAGGAGCTGGCCGCGCTGCAGGCAGCGCTGCCGAACCAGCCGCAGCACGTCGCCGTGGTGCTCACCGGTCAGCGCGCGCGGTCCGGCTGGTGGGGCCCCGGCGAGCAGGCGAACTGGGCGGACGCCGTGCAGGCGGCCCGTACCGTCGCCGCCGCGGCCGGGGTGGAGCTCCAGGTGCGCGCGGCCGACCTGCCGCCGTGGCATCCTGGCCGCTGCGCGCAGCTGCGGGTCGGCGACTGGCCGGTCGGGCACGCCGGCGAGTTGCACCCGAAGGTGGTCGAAGCGCTCGGCCTGCCGAAGCGGACCGTGGCGATGGAGCTCGATCTGGACGCCATCCCGCTGCCCGAGGGCAGGCCGGCCCCCGAGGTGTCGGCGTACCCGCCGGTGCTGCTGGACGTGGCGCTGGTGACGGACGCCGGGGTGCCTTCGGCCGAGCTGGCCGGTGCGCTCGTCGAGGGCGGCGGCGAGCTGCTGGAGGACGTCCGGCTGTTCGACGCCTACACCGGGGATCAGGTCGGCGAGGGCAAGCGCTCACTGGCCTACAAGCTGAGGTTCCGGGCGGCGGACCGCACGCTGACCGTGGACGAAGCCACCACCGCCCGCGACGCGGCGGTTGCCGTGGCGGCGGAGCGTTTCGGCGCGGCCCTGCGCGCTTGACTCAGGGTGAAGGCCGCCTCGCCGTGTTCGGCAAGGCGGCCTTCAGTCTGTCCGGGCCGGGAGACGGCGCAGCGCCTCGCGGACGGAAAGTGGCGACAGGGCGGGATGTGCGGTGACGAAGGCGCGCACCCAGTCCGGGTCCGTTTTGCTGTAGTCCCGCAGGGCCCAGCCGATTCCTTTGCGGATGAAGAAGTCCAGTCCGTCCGGAGTGGACACTGTGGACTCGATGGTGTCGGTCAGCAGTTCGGTGTCGGTCTTGTCCTTGGCTCCGATCTGGCAGATCACCGCGGTGCGCCGCCGCCACAGGTCTTCGTCCACCGCCCAGCCCCGCAGCATCGGGGTGAGCGTCTCGGGTGCGGCGCGCAGCAGTGGCCCGACCCTGCGGATGGCCACCTCGTCCACGAAGTCCCACCAGGCGCCGGTCACGATCATCTCCTCGTAGACCGGCAGCATTCCGGTGCCCTGCCAGCCGGCGTAGGCCCGGTGCCCGCTCAGGTCAATCGCGAGATATCGCTCCTCGCGGAACTCCGCGGTGCGCCACAGGGTGCGGATGGTGGCGGCCCAGGTACCGGCGTCCGGTAGCGGGTGCGCGGCGAACAGCCGCCGCGCCAGGCCGGCGCGCTCCGGTTTCGGCACTCCCCGGAACGGCATCTCGGACTTCATGTAGCGCCGCATCTCGGTGGCCTTTTCCGGATCGCCCAGTTCGGCGAGCCCCGCTCGCGCCGCGCGGACCAGCGCGCCCACCGGTTCTCCGACGTCTCGTGTGTCCACTGTGTCTTTTGGGTCCATTGAGTCCCCTTCCGGCCCGGTCATCGCGAGCGTACTGCGCCGCACCGACAAGTTCGCTTTGACCGGTTCCCTGGCGTGAATACCGACTAATGGGGGATGGAAATGTGCACGGCTTCGGCTTGGCTGTTCGCTAGCCTCCGATCGGGAAAGAACACGCCGACAAAAGGACCGAAGTGATCAGAACAGCTGCCGCGACAATGGTCGTCGGCGCACTGGCGGGCGGCCTGTTGCTCGCCCCCGCCGGCAGTCCGGCCACCGCGGCGCAGGGGTTCAGCCCGGCGCCGATCGCCTGGGGCGCCTGCCAGTCGGATCGCCTGAAGAAGGCCGGTGCCGAATGCGGTTTCCTGGAAGTCCCGATGGACTACCGCGAACCGGACGGGCCGCGGGTTTCGCTCGCGGTGTCGCGGGTCAGGCACAAGACCCCGAACTCGCAGGGCGTGATGCTGGTGAACCCGGGCGGTCCCGGTGGTTCCGGGCTCGGCCTTTCGGTCCTCGGCGGGGCCGTGCCCGGCGGCGCGGGGAACGCCTACGACTGGATCGGTTTCGACCCGCGCGGGGTCGGTTCCAGCAAGCCGGCACTCAGCTGCGACGGGAACTACTTCGGCTACGACCGTCCGGAGTACGTGCCCTCGACCCCGGAACTGGAGCGCGCCTGGCTGACCCGGTCCGAGAACTACGCCAAGGCATGCGAAAAGAACGGCCCGTTGCTCGAGCACCTCAAGACCACCGACGTCGCGCGGGACATGGAGAGCCTGCGCGAGGCGCTGGGCGAGCGGCAGATCAACTACTACGGCTTCTCCTACGGCACCTATCTCGGGCAGGTGTACGGCACGATGTTCCCGGACCGGGTCCGCCGGATGGTGCTGGACAGCAACGTCGACGCGCGCAAGGTCTGGTACCAGGCCAACCTGGACCAGGACGTCGCCTTCGACCGCAACATCAAGATCTTCTTCGACTGGGTCGCCCAGTACGACGGCGTCTACCACCTCGGTGATTCCGGGGCCACCGTGGAGAAACTGTTCTACAGCGAGCAGAAGAAGCTGGCCGAGACCCCGGCCGGTGGTGTGTTCGGCCCGGACGAGTGGACCGACGTGTTCCTGCAGGCCGGGTACTACCGGGACACCTGGAAGGACATCGCCGGGGCCTTCGCAGGCTGGGTGCACGGCGGTGACTGGCAGACCCTCAAGGCGATGTTCGAAGACTCGAACCCGCCGGGCGACGACAACGGGTTCGCCGTCTACAACGGGGTGCAGTGCACCGATGTGCAGTGGCCGCCGAGCTGGCAGCAGTGGCGGTTCGACAACTGGACCACGCATTTCCGCGCCCCGTTCAACACCTGGGGCAACGCCTGGTTCAACGCGCCGTGCCGATACTGGCCGGCGAAGGCGGGCAAGCCGGTCGAGGTGGACGGCCGGAAGGTGGCCGGCGCGTTGCTGATCGGCGAGACCCTGGACGCGGCGACACCGTTCGAGGGCAGCCTGGAGACGCGCCGCAGGTTCCCGAAGGCCAGCCTGATCGCGGAGCCGGGCGGCGCGACGCACGCGGATTCGCTTGCCGGCAACGCCTGTGTGGACGACCAGATCGCGGCCTACCTAGCCGACGGCAAGCTGCCGCCGCGCAAGCCGGGCGACCGGGCGGACACCGAATGCGCGCCGCTGCCGGATCCGGTCCCGGACGGCGTGGCGGCGCCGAGGTCCGGAAACGCCGAGAACGCCGAAGACTCAGCGAAACCGGCCGAACTGCGGCGGGTGCTCGTGGGCCGCTGAGCCGTCCCGAATCCACTTTTCCGTTGTGCCACTTCAGAACGAAGTCACCCGAGCGCGATGGGTGACGAAACTGTCGGTGCCCCGGGTTAGCGTCGCACCATGAACATCATCGAAGAACAACGGACCGAGCTCCGGGTCGGCGCGCACACCTTCCGCATCGCGGTCGCGGCGCTGCGGGGCGAAGAGCACGAGGACGGTACGGCCCGCATTTCGGTGCAGGTCGGTGCGGCCGGGCCGGAGGGCGAGCCGGTGGCCGACGGCAGGCTCGAGGTGGACACCGCGGCCGCGGCGATGCTCGGCACCGTGCTGTCGGAGGTGCTGCGGCAGCACTCGGTGCTCAGCGAGCCCGGTCGTCGAAGACCACCACGGCGGGCCGCCCGCCAAGGTCAGCCGTGGACCGAGGAGATGGACGCCGAGCTGGAGCGGCGCTGGCTCGCCGGGGAGGGCGTGCCGGAGGTCGCTGAGCACTTCGAGCGCACCCCCGGCGCCATCCGGTCCCGGCTGCCCAGGGTCGGCTGCGATCCCGAGCGCCCCGGCCATTACCTGCCGGAGCCACCGAGCCGGCGGGCCGCCGAGGAGGTGAGCGCGGTGCTCGAAGGCGACTAGCCCTACTGATCGCGGTGGCTGGTGGCCCCTGGTGCTGCCAGGGGCCACCAGCCACCGGATTCCCGCGCGGAACGCGAAAGGCCAGTGGACAGGACGGCCGTCGTCGTGATCGGCTTGACCCCGCACGAGCGACGATCACCCTTGCCCGGGTCCCCTGACGTGGAGGAGTAAGGCACTGAGCTGGTCCGAGTATCTCCGCGAAAACTGGATCGCCATCCTCAACCACGCGATCCTGCACGTCGATCTGGTCCTGGCCGCGATGGCGCTCGCCGTGCTCATCGGCGTCACGATCGGGGTGCTCACCTACCTGCGACCGGCGCTGGCGGCCTTCGCGACGACCACCACGGCGGTGTTCTTGACCGTCCCCTCGATCGCGCTGCTGGGCATCCTGATCGGCGTGGTCGGCCTCGGCACCACGAACGTGCTGATCGCGCTGGTGCTCTACGCGTTGCTGCCGATCACCCGCAACACGGTGGTCGGGCTGCGCGGCGTCGACAGGGCCGTGGTCGATGCCGGGCTGGGCATGGGACTCGGCCGGGGCAGGCTGTTGTGGCGGGTGCGGCTGCCGCTGGCCTGGCCGGTGATCCTGTCCGGGATCCGGGTGTCGACGCAGATCACCATCGGCATCGCGGCCATCGGTGCCTACGTGAAGGGCCCGGGTCTCGGCAACGAGATCTTCGACGGCCTCGGCCGGTTCGGCTCGGTCAACTCGCTGAACCAGGTGCTGACCGGGACCCTCGGCATCGTGGTGCTGGCGCTGCTGTTCGACCTTGCCTTCGTGCTGATCAGCAGGTTGACCACGGTGCGCCGGTCGGCGTCCGGCACGCCCGCGGCTGCCGCTCGCGGGCCGAAGGCGGTGCAGGGCCCGGCGGGGCGCCACGGCGAGACGATCGAGCTGCGCGAGGTCACCAAGCGCTACCGCGGCCAGCGGGACCCGGCGGTGGACCGGGTCAGCCTGCGGATCCCGGCGGGCGAGATCGTGGTGCTGGTCGGGCCGTCCGGCTGCGGCAAGACGACCACGATGAAGATGATCAACCGGCTGATCGAGCCCTCGTCGGGTGAGATCACGATCGGCGGTACCGATGTGCTGACGCTCGACGCGGACGAGCACCGCCGCAACACCGGCTACGTGATCCAGCAGGTCGGCCTTTTCCCGCACCTGCGCGTCGCCGGCAACATCGGGCTGGTGCCACGCCTGCTCGGCTGGAACCGCGATCGGGTCGCCGCCAGGGTCGCGGATCTACTCGAACGCGTCGGGCTTTCCGGTGAGTACGCCCGCCGTTATCCGCACGAGCTCTCCGGCGGCCAGCAGCAGCGGGTCGGCGTGGCGCGGGCGATGGCCGCGGACCCGCCGGTGATGCTGATGGACGAGCCGTTCGGGGCCACCGACCCGATCACCCGCGCCCGCCTGCAGGACGAGTTCCTGCGCCTGCAGCGGGAACTGCGCAGGACGATCGTGTTCGTCACGCACGATTTCGACGAGGCGCTCAAGATCGGCGACCGGATCGCGGTGCTGCGCCCGCAGTCGGTGATCGCGCAGTACGACACTCCGGAGGCGATCCTCGCCGCACCGGCCGACGACTATGTGGCGCGGTTCATCGGCGCGGGCGGCAGGCTCAAGCGGCTCGCGCTGATGCGGCTGCGCGAGGCCACCCTCGGCGCGGTGCCCGCGGACACCGCCGGCCTGCCGTCGGTGTCCGCCGACGCCACCCTGCGGGACGCGCTGGAGACGATGCTGAGCACGGGCCGGGAAACCGTGCTGGTGACCGAGGACGGGGCGGGCACCGGCCGCGCGCTCGGGGTGTTCGACCTGCCGGGCGTGGTCTCCGCGCTGCGGCCCTCGGCGGTGGCGCCGGACCGCGCGGTCGTTCCCGGCGAGAGCGGGCCGCCCGAGCCGTTGGAGGCACTACCCGATCCCGCGCCCAGCCCGGTTCCGCAGGTCGCCGCCCGGCGGCGCCCGCGCTGGCGCGGCCTGCTCGTCCGGCCGGTCCTGCTCGCGCTGGTGCTGCTGGTGCTCTACCTCGTGGTGGGTTCGCGGCCGATCGACTCGATCGAGCAGCGCTACCTCAACGGCCAGGAGATCAAGGCCGAGCTGTTCGACCACATCGGGCTCTCGCTGCTCTCGACCCTGTTCACCATCGTCATCGCCGTCCCGCTCGGCATCCTGTTCACCCGGCCGTCCGCCAGGTGGATCAGACCGGTCGGCCTCGGGCTTGGCAACCTGGGGCAGGCGATTCCGTCCATCGGGCTGGTGGTGCTGCTCGCGCTGTGGGTCGGCACCGGGTTCGGCACGGCGCTGGCGGCGCTGGTGGTCTACGCGACGCTGCCCGTGCTGCGCAACACCATCGTCGGCATCGAGGGCATCGACCCGACGGTCACCGACGCGGCCAGGGGGATGGGCATGTCGAGACTGGCCGTACTGGCCCGCATCGAGCTTCCACTCGCGGTCCCGGTGATCCTCGCCGGCATCCGGACCGCGCTGGTGCTCACCATCGCCAGCGCGACACTGGCGACTTTCATCGGCGGCGGCGGTCTCGGCGGCGGGCTCGTCGCCGGGGTCGGCCTCTACCGGCCGACGCTGAGTCTGACCTTCGGCATTCTCGTCGCCGTACTCGCACTCTTCGCCGACTGGCTGGGCCTGCTCGCGGAGGAGGTCCTGCGGCCCCGCGGCATCTGATCGTCCCGACCGACACCACGAGGAGAAGTCCATGCGCATCCAACGCCGAGTGGCGGCCGCGCTCGCGCTCATCGCGGCCACCGCCCTCACCGCCGGCTGCACGATCTCCGACGACAAGGGCCAGGCGCCGGCCGGCGGCGGCTCGATCCAGAAGATCGAGGCGCTCAGCGGTGCGCCGATCAAGGTCAGCTCGAAGGAGTTCGACGAGCAGCTGCTGCTCGGCCAGCTCACCATGGTCGTCCTGCAGGCCGCGGGCGCGGCGCCGGAGGACCGGACCAACATCACCGGCTCCAGCAACGTCCGCCAGGCGCTCACCACCGGCGCCGTGGATCTGTACTGGGAGTACACCGGGACCGGCTGGATCAGCTTCCTCAACAAGACCGAACCGGTCACCGACCCGCAGGCCCTCTTCGACGCGGTGAAGAAGGAGGACGCCGCGAACAACGTCACCTGGTGGGCCCGTTCACCTGCCAACGACACCTACGCGATCGCGGTGAACCAGAAGGCGCTCGCGCAGTTCGGCGTGAAGACCCTGTCCGAGTACGCGGCGCTGGTGAAGCAGAACCCGGCCGCCGCCTCGACCTGCATCGGCCCCGAGTTCCGCAGCCGGGACGACGGCTTCCCCGGTCTGGAGAAGACCTACGGCTTCGACCTGCCGGAGGCACAGGAGCACCTGGTTAACGACGCCGTCATCTACCCCACCCTTGGCAAGGGCGACACCTGCAACTTCGGCGAGGTCGCCTCGACGGACGGCCGGGTGTCCGCGCAGAACCTGACCGTGCTGCAGGACGACAAGCAGTTCTTCCCGATCTACAACCCGGCCCTCGCCGTCCGCGGTCCGGTGGCCCAGCAGTACCCGCAGCTCGAGCAGCTGTTCGCGCCGATCGCGGCCAAGCTCGACACGCCGACGCTGATGGAGCTGAACAAAAAGGTCAGCGTCGAGGGCCAGAACCCGAATGCGGTGGCCAGGGACTGGTTGAAGGCCAGCGGTTTCATCGGCTGACCCCGGCCGGGCGGTACGGCACGTAGGCTGCGATCGTGCGGACACGACCGACACTCACCTGGACGGTCACGGGCGAATCCACGGGCGAATCACCGCCGCGGACCACCAGCCTGGACGAGGTCGTCCGGGTCGTCGCCGGGCGCCGGGTGGTGGTGCTGAGCGGGGCCGGGCTGTCCACCGAGTCCGGCATACCCGACTACCGCGGTGCGGAGGGCAGCCTTCGCCGGCATACCCCGATGACCTACGACGAGTTCGTCGGCAGCGAAGCGGGCCGTCGCCGGTACTGGGCCCGCAGCCACCTCGGCTGGCGGACGATCGCCCGCGCGAGCCCGAACGACGGGCATCTCGCGGTGGCCGCGCTGCGTGCCGAGGGCTACCTCTCCGGCGTGATCACCCAGAACGTCGACGGGCTGCACCAGGCGGCCGGTACGCCAGGCGTGGTCGAGCTGCACGGCAGCCTGGACCGGGTGATCTGCCTCGGCTGCCGACGCACGAGTGCGCGGGAGGACCTGGACCGGCGGCTGCGGGCGGCGAACCCGGAATTCGGGGGCACGGCCACCCGGATCAACCCGGACGGTGACGTCGAGCTCGCCGACGAGGTGGTGCGCGGGTTCCGGCTGGTCGCCTGCGGCGGCTGCGGGTCCGGGGTGCTCAAACCGGACGTCGTGTTCTTCGGTGAGAACGTGCCCCGATCGCGGGTGGAACGGTGCTACCGCCTCGTGGATGAAGCCGCCGCGCTGCTGGTCCTCGGCTCCTCGCTGACCGTCATGTCGGGCCTCCGGTTCGTCCGGTACGCGGCCAAGGCGGGCAAGCCGGTGCTCATCGTCAACCACGGCGAGACCCGCGGCGACCAGTACGCGGCCGTCCGGGTCGACCTTCCGCTCGGCCGGGCGCTCACCGATCTCACCGACCTCATTGCCCGGCTTGGAGACACCCCGGTTGAGTGATCTTGCGTAGTGATGCATAATCATTCGCATGACGGTCAAGGTCGCGGTGGCAGGGGCGAGCGGATACGCGGGCGGAGAACTCCTTCGCCTGCTGCTGACGCACCCCGAGGTCGAGATCGGCGTGCTGACCGCCGCCAGCAGCGCGGGCAGCGAGCTGGGCGGGCACCAGCCGCACCTGGCGCCACTGGCGGACCGGGTGCTGGCTGAAACCACCGCTGAAACCCTCGCCGGGCACGACGTGGTCTTCCTGGCGCTGCCGCACGGGCATTCCGCCGAGCTCGCCGCGAAGCTCGGCCAGGACGTGCTGGTCGTTGACCTCGGCGCGGACCACCGGCTGACCGCGGCCGCCGACTGGCAGCGCTGGTACGGCGGCGAGCACGCCGGCGCCTGGCCGTACGGCCTGCCGGAGCTGCCGGGGGCCAGGTCGCTGCTGGCCGGGGCCAAGCGGATCGCGGTGCCGGGCTGCTTCCCGACCGGCGGCACCCTGGCGATGGCGCCGGCCCTGGCCGAAGGGCTGGTGGAACCCGACGTCACCTTCGTGTCGGTCACCGGCACCTCGGGCGCGGGCAAGAGCCTCAAACCGCACCTGCTCGGCTCCGAGGTGATGGGCTCGGCCAGTGTCTACGGGGTCGCCGGCGCGCACCGGCACACACCGGAGTTCGCGCAGAACCTCGGCGCGGTGGCCGGCAGGCCGGTCACCGTCTCGTTCACCCCGGTGCTGGCCCCGATGCCACGCGGCATCCTGACCACCGCCAGCGCACCGCTGGTGTCCGGAGTGGACAGTGCGGCGGCCAGGGCGGTCTACCAGAAGGCTTACGCCACCGAGCCTTTTGTGCAGCTGCTGCCCGCCGACCGCTGGCCGTCCACCGCGGCGACGGTCGGCTCGAACAACGTCCAGCTCCAGGTGGCGGTCGACGCCGACGCGGGCAGGCTGGTCGTGGTAGCCGCGATCGACAACCTGACCAAGGGCACTGCCGGCGGTGCCGTGCAGTCGATGAACCTCGCGCTCGGGCTCGCCGAGACCACCGGACTTTCCACGGTAGGAGTCGCACCATGACGATCACTGCGCCACAGGGTTTCCGGGCCGCCGGGGTCACCGCGGGGCTCAAGCCCAGTGGCAAACCGGATGTCGCGCTCGTGGTCAACGACGGCCCTGCCGACGTCGCGGCCGCGGTGTTCACCGCCAACCGCTGCAAGGCCAACCCCGTGCTGTGGAGCGAACGCGTGCTCGACGGCAACCGGGCCCGCGCGGTGGTGCTCAACTCCGGGGGCGCGAACTGCTACACCGGCCCGCAGGGCTTCCAGAACACGCACGCCACCGCCGAGCAGGTCGCCGGGCACCTCGGCATCGGCGCCATCGAGGTCGTGGTGTGCTCCACCGGCCTGATCGGTGAGCAGCTCGCCGCGGACAAGCTCGCCGCCGGGGTGGACCAGGCCGCCGAGCGGCTGTCCGCGGACGGCGGCCCTGCCGCCGCCGAAGCGATCATGACCACCGACACGCGCAGCAAGGAGGTCGTGCACCACGGCGACGGCTGGCGCATCGGCGGTATGGCCAAGGGCGCCGGCATGCTGGCCCCGGCACTGGCCACGATGCTGGTGGTGCTGACCACCGACGCGGTGGTCAGCGCGGAGACCGCGGACCGGGCGCTGCGGGAGGCCACCGGGCTGACCTTCGACCGGCTCGACTCCGACGGCTGCATGTCCACCAACGACACCGTGGTGCTGCTCTGCAACGGCGCCTCCGGGGTGGAGCCGGGCCCGGTCGAGTTCGGCGAGGCGCTGCGGGACGTCTGCCACGACCTGGCACAGCAACTGCTCGGGGACGCCGAGGGCGCCGATCACGACATCGCGATCGAGGTGGTCAACGCCGCCTCCGAGGCGGACGCGGTGGAGGTCGGCAGGGCGATCGCCAGGAGCAACCTGTTCAAGTGCGCGGTCTTCGGCAAGGACCCGAACTGGGGCCGCATCCTGGCGTCGGTGGGCACCACCGGCGCGGTGTTCGAGCCGTCCAGGCTGGACGTCGCCTTCAACGGGGTCTGGGTCTGCCGCGGCGGCGAGCCGGGGGAGTCCCGCGAAAAGGTGGACCTGACCGGACGCGCGGTGGACGTCCGGGTCGATCTCAAGGCCGGGGTCGCGGCCGCGACCATCTGGACCAACGATCTCACGCACGCCTACGTGCACGAGAATTCGGCCTACTCGACATGAGCCCTGCAGATGACAGCGCGGAAAACCGTGGGGGCCTGGACAACCGGGGCCACGGAACTCGCCCGGCCGAAGGCCCCGCTAGCGCGGTGGCGGGGCGCCCGCCTGTGGAAGGTGGGCGAACCCGCCAAGGAGCGCCCCGTCGACGTGATCGCGGTGCGAGTTCTCAAACAAACACCGAAGCGATCGGGCCTGCAGACGAACGGCTGGCCACCGCCGCGGACAAGGCCGGGGTGCTGATCGAGGCGCTGCCGTGGCTGCAGCGGTTCCACGGCGCGACCGTGGTGGTCAAGTACGGCGGCAACGCCATGATCGACGACGAGCTGAAGACCGCTTTCGCGCAGGACATGGTGTTCATGCGGATGGCGGGCCTGCGCCCGGTGGTGGTGCACGGCGGCGGCCCGCAGATCACCTCGATGCTGGACCGGCTCGGGCTGGTCGGCGAGTTCAAGGGCGGGCTGCGGGTGACCACTCCGGAGACCATGGACATCGTACGCATGGTGCTGGTCGGTCAGGTCAGCCGCGAGCTGGTCGGGCTGATCAACGCGCACGGGCCGTATGCCGTGGGTATCTCCGGCGAGGACGCCCGGCTGTTCACCGCCCGCCGCCGCAAGGCCGTGGTGGACGGTGAAGCCGTCGATATCGGACTGGTCGGCGAGGTGGCCACGGTGAACCCGGACGCGGTACTGGACATCGTCAACGCCGGGCGCATCCCGGTGGTGTCCACGGTCGCCCCGGACGTGGACGGCGTGGTGCACAACGTCAACGCGGACACCGCGGCCGGTGCGCTCGCCGCCGCGTTGGGCGCGGAGAAGCTGGTCGTGCTGACCGACGTCGAGGGCCTGTACGCGAACTGGCCGGACCGGTCCTCGCTGATCGACCGGATCCGGGTGGACCGGCTGGAGCGGCTGCTGCCAGGACTGGCCAGCGGCATGATCCCGAAGATGGAGGCTTGCGTGCGCGCCATCCGCGGTGGGGTGCGGCGGGCGCACGTGATCGACGGCAGGCTGGCGCACTCGCTGCTGCTGGAGGTTTTCACGTCGAGGGGAATCGGCACCATGGTGCTGCCGGAGGAGGAAAGGTGACCGCCGAAATCGAGTCCAATGTAGACGGCCAGGAGCACTGGCGGTCCGCGCTGATGGACAACTACGGCACCCCGCAGCTGACCCTGGTCGGCGGCGAGGGCGCGTACGTCCGGGACGCCGACGGCCGCGAGTACCTCGACCTGGTCGGCGGCATCGCGGTGAACGCGCTCGGGCACGCGCATCCCGAGGTGGTCCGCGCGGTGTCCGAGCAGATCGCCTCGCTCGGGCACACCTCGAACCTGTACGGCAACCCGGTCGCGGTCGAACTGGCCGAGACCCTGCTGGACGTGGCGGGCCTGCGCGGGCAGGGCAGAATCCTTTTTGTGAACTCCGGCGCGGAGGCGAACGAGGCCGCGCTGAAGATCAGCAGGTTGACCGGCAGGCACCAGGTGGTCGCCTGCGAGGGCGCCTTCCACGGCCGCACCATGGGCGCGCTTTCGCTCACCGGCCAGCCCGCCAAGCGGGAGCCGTTCGAGCCGCTGGTCCCCGGGGTCACGCATGTCCCGTTCGGTGACGCCGAAGCGCTCCGGTCCGTTGTGGACGATCAGACCGCGGCCGTGGTGCTGGAGCCGGTGCTCGGCGAGGGCGGCGTGGTGCCGGCCCCGGACGGTTATCTGCAGGCGGCGCGGGAGATCACCAAGCAGACGGGCGCGCTGCTGATCCTGGACGAGGTGCAGACCGGGATCGGCCGGACCGGCGGCTGGTTCGCCTTCCAGCGCGCGGGCATCATCCCGGACGTGATCACCCTGGCCAAGGGGCTCGGCGGGGGCCTGCCGCTGGGCGCGGTGATCGGTGTCGGCGAGGCGGGCGAGTTGTTGCGGCCGGGGCAGCACGGCACCACCTTCGGCGGCAACCCGGTGTGCTGCGCGGCCGGGCTGGCCGTGCTGCGCACCATCGCGAAGGACAACCTGAACGACCATGTGGACGCACTCGGCAAGGACCTCGCCGCCGGGATCGAGGAACTGGCGCACCCGCTGGTCGCCGGGGTCCGCGGGATCGGCCTGCTGCTCGGCATCGCGCTGCGCGAGCCGGTCGCGCCGGCGGTGGCCAAAGCCGCGCAGGACGCGGGTTTCCTGATCAACCCGGTCGCCCCGGACACCATCCGGCTGGCCCCGCCGCTGATCCTGAGCCACCACGACGTGACGAAGTTCCTGGCCGCGTTCCCGGCCGCACTCGACTCCACCACGAACTGAAGGACCATCACTGATGCGGCACTTCTTGCGCGACGACGATCTCAGCCCCGAGGAACAGAGCGCCGTCCTCGACCTCGCCGGCGAGCTGAAGAAGCAGCCGTTCCGCGACACCTTCGCCGGGCCGAAGGCGGTCGCGGTGATCTTCGAGAAGAACTCCACCCGCACCCGGTTCTCCTTCGAGGTCGGCATCGCCCAGCTCGGCGGGCACCCGGTGGTGGTGGACGGGCGTGCCATGCAGCTCGGCCGCGAAGAGACCATCGAGGACACCGCCAGGGTGCTTTCGCGCTATGTGGACATCGTGGTCTGGCGCACCTTCGCCCAGGCGCGGATCGAGTCCTTCGCGTCGGAGGCGTCGGTGCCGGTGGTGAACGCGCTGACCAACGAGTTCCATCCCTGCCAGATCCTCGCCGACCTGCAGACCATCAGGGAGCGCAAGGGAAAGACGGCCGGGCTCACCCTGACCTACCTCGGCGACGCGGGGAACAACATGGCCCACTCGCTGCTGCTCGGCGGGGTGACCGCCGGCTTGCACGTCCGGGTGGCCGCCCCGGAGGGCTTCCACCCGCTGCCGTGGGTGCTGGACGCGGTGCGCGCGCGGGCCGCGGAAACCGGCGGCAGTGCCGAGGTCTTCGTCGACCCGCGGGCCGCGGTGGACGGCGCGGACGTGCTCACCACCGACGCCTGGACGTCGATGGGACAGGAGAACGACGGCAAGGACAGGGTGGCGCCGTTCCGGCCGTACCAGGTCAACGCCGAGTTGCTGGCCGCGACCGGGCGGGACACCATCGTGCTGCACGATCTTCCGGCCCACCGCGGCTGGGAGATCACCGACGAGGTGATCGACGGCCCGGCCAGCGCGGTCTGGGACGAGGCGGAGAACCGCCTGCACGCCCAGAAGGCGCTGCTCGTCTGGCTCAGCGAGCAGAGCGGTCGACGATGACCACCAGGCGTGCCCGCCAGGCCAGGATCACCGAGCTGGTGTCCACCATGGCCATCCGCAGCCAGACCGAGCTGGCGAAGCTGCTGTCGGCCGAGGGCATCGAGGTCACCCAGGCGACGCTGTCCAGGGATCTCGACGAGCTCGGCGCGGTGAAGCTGCGGGGTGCCGACTCCGGTGCGCCGGTGTACGTCATCCCGGAGGACGGCAGCCCGGTCCGCGGGGTGCAGGGCGGCACCTCCCGGCTGTCCAGGCTGCTGGCCGAGCTGCTGGTCTCGGCGGACGCCTCGGGCAACCTCACGGTGCTGCGCACGCCACCCGGTGCGGCGCAGTTCCTGGCCAGCGCGATCGACCGGGCGGCATTGGAGGAGGTCGTCGGCTCGATCGCCGGCGACGACACGGTAGCGGTGATCGCCAGGGAACCGCTGACCGGAAAGGACCTGGCTGAACGCTTCGCCGCACTGGCGCAGCGATCGTCTACTTTGGACGTTGACCTGAATGGAGAGAACAACGGTGAGCAAGCAGACTGAGCGGGTGGTGCTCGCGTACTCGGGCGGGCTGGACACCTCGGTGGGGATCGGCTGGATCGCCGAGGAGACCGGGGCCGAGGTGGTGGCCGTGGCCGTCGACCTCGGCCAGGGCGGCGAGGACCTGGACACCATCCGGCAGCGCGCGCTGGACTGCGGCGCGGTCGAGGCCGTGGTGGCCGACGCCCGTGACGAGTTCGCGGAGCAGTACTGCCTGCCCGCGCTGCAGGCGAACGCGCTCTACATGGACCGCTACCCGCTGGTGTCCGCGCTGTCCCGGCCGGTGATCGTCAAGCACCTCGCCGAGGCGGCCAAGTACCACGGCGCGACCACCGTGGCGCACGGCTGCACCGGCAAGGGCAACGACCAGGTGCGGTTCGAGGTCGGCCTCGGCGCGCTGGTGCCGGACCTGAAGGTGATCGCCCCGGTGCGCGACTTCGCGTGGACCAGGGAGAAGGCGATCGCCTGGGCCGAGGACCGCAACCTGCCGATCGACGTCACCAAGTCCTCGCCGTTCTCGGTGGACCAGAACGTCTGGGGCCGTGCGGTGGAGACCGGGTTCCTGGAGGACCTGTGGAACGCGCCGACCAAGGACGTCTACTCCTACACCGACGACCCGACGGTGCACTGGCAGGCGCCGGACGAGCTGGTGATCACCTTCGACAAGGGCGTGCCGGTCGCGATCGACGGTGAGCCGGTGACCGTGCTGGAGGCCATCCAGCAGCTGAACCGCCGGGCCGGCGCGCACGGGGTCGGCCGGCTGGACATGGTCGAGGACCGGCTGGTCGGCATCAAGAGCAGGGAGATCTACGAGGCGCCCGGCGCGATCGCGCTGATCACCGCGCACCAGGAGCTGGAGAACGTCACCGTGGAGCGGGACGTGGCCAGGTTCAAGCGCACGGTGGACCAGCGCTGGGGCGAGCTGGTCTACGACGGCCTGTGGTTCTCGCCGCTGAAGGAGGCGCTGGACTCGTTCATCGCGAAGACCCAGGAGCACGTGACCGGCGAGATCCGGATGGTGCTGCACGGCGGCACCGCGGTGGTCAACGGGCGCCGCAGCGAGGAGTCCCTGTACGACTTCAACCTGGCCACCTACGACGAGGGCGACAGCTTCGACCAGTCGCTGGCCAAGGGGTTCGTGCAGCTCTGGGGCCTGCCCAGCAAGATCGCCGCCAAGCGTCAGCAGAAGAACTAGCTCCGAGAGGAAAGCGCCCATCATGGAACAGCAGCCCCCCGTGCAGCTCTGGGGCGGCCGGTTCGCCGGCGGGCCCGCCGAGGCGATGGCGGCACTGAGCGCGTCGACGCACTTCGACTGGCGGCTGGCGCCGTACGACATCGCCGGCTCGCGTGCGCACGCCAGGGTGCTGCACCAGGCGGGGCTGCTGTCCGGGCCCGAGCTCGACGCCATGCTCGGTGCGCTGGACGTGCTCGCCGAGGACGTCGCCTCCGGTGCGTTCACGCCCACCGTCGCCGACGAGGACGTGCACACCGCGCTGGAACGCGGACTGCTCGAACGCGCCGGCACCGAGCTCGGCGGCAAGCTGCGGGCCGGCCGGTCCCGCAACGACCAGGTGGCCACCCTGTTCCGGATGTGGCTGCGGGACGCCGCCCGCCGGGTCGGGGCAGGGCTGCTGGACGTGCTCGACGCGCTGGTCGCGCAGGCGCGGCGGCATCCGGACGCGATCCTGCCCGGCCGCACCCATCTGCAGCACGCCCAGCCGGTGCTGCTCGCGCACCATCTGCTCGCGCACGCCCAGTCGCTGCTGCGGGACCTGAGCAGGCTGCGCGACTGGGACGCCCGCGCCGCCGAGTCGCCGTACGGCTCGGGGGCGCTGGCCGGGTCCTCGCTCGGGCTCGACCCGGACGCGGTCGCCGCCGAGCTCGGTTTCGGTGCCAGTGTGGAGAACTCGATCGACGGCACCGCGTCCCGCGACTTCGCCGCCGAGTTCGCCTTCGTGCTGGCCATGCTCGGGGTGAACCTGTCCAGGCTCGCCGAAGAAGTGATCATCTGGAACACCGCCGAGTTCGGCTACGTCACCCTCGACGACGCGTGGGCCACCGGCAGCTCGATCATGCCGCAGAAGAAGAACCCGGACGTGGCCGAGCTGACCAGGGGCAAGTCCGGCAGGTTGATCGGCAACCTGACCGGGCTGCTGGCCACGCTCAAGGCGCAGCCGCTGGCCTACAACCGCGACCTGCAGGAGGACAAGGAACCGGTCTTCGACTCGGTCGAGCAGCTGGAGCTGCTGTTCCCGGCGATCGCCGGCATGGTCGGCACGCTCACCTTCCACACCGACCGGCTGGCCGAACTGGCCCCCGCCGGCTTCACCCTGGCCACCGACATCGCGGAATGGCTTGTCCGCCAAGGGGTTCCGTTCCGGGTGGCGCATGAGGCCGCTGGCGAGAGCGTCCGGGTCGCCGAGTCGCGCGGCGCCGGCCTCGACGAGCTGACCGACGACGAGCTGGCGAAGATCCATCCGGCACTCACCCCGCAGGTCCGCGAGGTGCTCACCGTCGAGGGCTCGGTCTCCTCCCGCAACGCCCGTGGCGGCACCGCGCCCGAACGGGTCGCCGAGCAGCGCGAGCGGCTGGTGGCCAAGGCCGCCGAGTTCCGCGACTGGCTGAAGACCGGCTGAAGCAGCCGCGGCACACTGGGCGGATGATCGACCACCTCGTCTACGCCACCCCCGACCTGGCCGGCACCGAGCGGGAGCTGCGGGAGCGGGGCGTGGAACTGAGCCAGGGCGGGCCGCACGTCGGCCTCGGCACCCGCAACTGCCTCGCCGACCTCGGTGACGGTCGGTACCTGGAGGTGGTCGGCCCGGACCTCGGCCAGCCGGGGTTCGACGGCGTTCGCATGTTCGGCATCGACGACCTCGCCGCGCCGCGGCTGGTCACCTGGGCGGCCGGGGTACGTGACCTCGACGCGGTGGCCGCCGGGCACGATTACGCCGAGCCGTTCGGGATGTCCAGGCGGCGGCCGGACGGGGTCCTGCTGGCATGGCGGCTGGCCTGGCCGGTCGACGACCAGGGTGGAGTGGTGCCGTTCCTGATCGACTGGGCGGACTCAGCGCATCCGGCGGAGACCGCGGCCAAGGGCGCCCACCTGCTGGAGCTGCGCCTTGCCCACCCGGACCCGGCCGCGATCTCGGCGATCCTGCGCACACTGGGCGTCGACCTCGAGGTCACCGATGCCGCGCGGCCTTCGCTCACCGCCACGCTGGCCACCCGCACCGGTGAGCTCGTGCTGAGCTGAGGCCGTGGATACTGGCGGACGTCACAAACCCAGAGGAGTCGCGAAATTTCAGCGAACGGACGGCCGTTCAGCCGGGCGGAGCTCTCCGTCGAACCGGTGGAACTGGCCGGGCTGCTGCTCGGCGCGGTGATCGAGGCGGCCGGCCCGCAGGGCACCGTGGCCGCACGGCTGGTGGAGGTCGAGGCGTACCGGGGGCAGGACGATCCGGCCTCGCACTGCTATCGCGGGCGCACCCCGCGCAACCAGGTGATGTGGGGCCCGGCGGGTCACCTGTACGTGTACTTTGTCTACGGCATGCACTTCTGCGCCAACGTGGTGGGCAGGACCGACGGCGAGGCCGGCGCGGTGCTGCTGCGCGCCGCCGAGACGATCTCCGGCACCGAGCTGGCCAGGACGAGGCGCAAGGCCGCCCGCAAGGACGAGCAGCTGGCCCAGGGCCCGGCCAGGCTGACCTCCGCGCTCGGCATCGGCCCCGAGCACAACGGCGCCGACCTGCTCGATCCCGCGTCGCCGGTCCGGTTGCTCCGCGGTGAGCGGGTGCCGCCGGCGGAGATCAGCAGCGGCCCGCGGGTGGGCGTGGCGGCCGCGATGGACACGCCGTGGCGGTTCTGGGTGGCCGGTTCGGCCGCGGTGTCGGCCTACCGGCGTGGTGGCAAGGTCCGGTCGAAGACGCGCTGAGCGGCTCCCGCGCAAACCCGTTGCGTGCGCGCCACCGCCGTCGGCGAAGATAAGCGTCGTGAGTGAGCACATCCTTGACGAGCTGTCCTGGCGCGGCCTGATCGCGCAGTCCACCGACCTCGACGCGCTGCGGCGAGACCTCGACGACGGCCCGCTCACCCTCTATTGCGGTTTCGACCCGACCGCGCCCAGCCTGCACGCCGGTCACCTGGTCCAGATGCTGGTGCTCCGGCGTTTCCAGAACGCCGGCCACCGCCCGGTGCTGCTCGCCGGCGGGGGCACCGGGCTGATCGGCGACCCCCGTGACGTGGGGGAGCGCGCGCTGCACTCCGAGGAGACCGTCCGCGAGTGGGCCGACCGGCTGCGCGGCCAGCTCGCCACCATGGTCGACTTCGGTCACCCGGACGTGCCGCCGATCGAGGCGAACAACCTGGACTGGATCGGCCGGACCCCGGTCAGCACCTTCCTCCGGGACGTGGGCAAGCACTTCTCCATCAACACGATGCTGGCCAGGGAGACGGTCCGCCGCCGGCTGGACACCGACGGCATGTCCTACACCGAGTTCAGCTACATGCTGCTGCAGGCCAACGACTACCGGGAGCTGTTCGAGCGGCACGGGGTGCGGCTGCAGATCGGCGGCTCCGACCAGTGGGGCAACATCGTGGCCGGCACGGACCTGATCCGCCGGGTGCACGGCGCGCACGTGCACGCGCTGACCACGCCACTGGTCACCGACTCCGAAGGCCGCAAGATCGGCAAGTCCACCGGCGGCGGCAGCGTGTGGCTCGACCCGTCGATGACCTCGCCTTACGCCTGGTACCAGTACTTCGTGAACC